>JADJUV010000029.1 GCA_016716885.1 Candidatus Trichofilum aggregatum
GCCAGCGTCCTATCCGAAGAACGCCGGGTCAAGGCCATTTTCGAGAGCATGGCCGAAGGTATGTTGACGGTAAACGCCGAAGGCTGGATCACGGCCGCCAACGAATCTCTCTTGACTCTCTTACATCAGGATATGAACGACCTGGTAGGCCAAAAAGCTTCTCAAGCCATCCATATCAGCGCGGAAAGCGGCTTCTCAGCCTTCATGGAACAGGTGCTACAATCCAGTGACGAATTCCCCCAACTGGCCTGCAACATAACCCTCAACGGCAATGGCCGTTCCCATGTGCCCGTCCTCATCAGTGGCGCCCCCATTGTTAATGACGACAATGAGGTGTATGAAACGATCTTTGTTTTTAGCGACCTAAGCCAGATTCGTGAAGTGGAACGGATGCGTGACGACTTTTTCCACGGCATTGTCCACGAGTTGCGCACACCGCTGGCTACCATTCTGATGTATACCCATCTGTTACGTGAAGGTCGGGCCAAAGACGACGAGGCCAAAGCCGACCGTTTTCTGGGTGTCATCGAACGGGAAAGTGACCGTCTGCAAACGATGGTGCGGCAAATGCTCCAGTTAGCCAAGCTCGAGGCCAGCCAGATTCAACGCAGTTCGGAGCTGGTAAACCTCAACCGTTTGTTCGACCAGCTTCTGCCCCCAATGGCCGATCAGGCTACAGAGAAGAGCCTGACCTTTGTCCAGCGTATCCAGGCCGATTTGCCCCCCATCCAAGGGGTAGAAGAAACCTTGTATCTGATCTTTAAGAATTTGGTGGAAAACGGGATTAAGTTTACGTTGAAGGGGACAGTGCGGGTGGAAGCGCAACTGGATGGCAAGATGATCCAGGTACGGGTCAAGGATAATGGCATTGGCATCCCTAAAGAGGCTATGCCTAATCTCTTTCGCCGTTTTTACCGGGCACAAAGTGCGGTAGAAAAGGGGATTGCTGGCACCGGGTTAGGGCTGCACATGGTCAAAGAAGGGGTAGAAAAACACGGCGGCACCATTGAAGTGCAAAGTACGGAAGGGGAAGGTACGACGTTCACGGTGCGCCTACCCATTGCGCCACAATAAGAAGTTACACAGAGGGCACGGAGAGGAAGGCACAGAGATTCACAGAGAAAAGCCAGATCATGCTTGGTGTGTCCAGTTAGTTTTGGTCACTCAGGTGACTCGGGCTTTGTTTCCACACCCATTTCGTCTAGCAGAACCGTAATCGCTGATTCACCTTCGCCACGGGTGAGGCTGGCCTGTTGCAAGTCAAAGCGAAATAGCTCGGTGTGGTCAGCATAAACCAACTCCCCCCAAATAGCCTGCGGCTCGCGGCCGCGTAGCCGCAAGGTCGCCCCGTGCCAACGACACCAGTAAACAAGTGGTTTCATGATCGGTTACGTGTTGCGTGGTGCGGGGTGCGTGAGAATCTGCCAACGCACCATGCACCACGATTCCTCATCTCATTCATCTTGATACTGCTCAAAAATACGCCGATATGCCGGGTACGATTCCATGAGCGCATCATGGTTACCCACCGCTACCAGTTTACCCTGGCGCATTAAAATCACTTTATCCGCCCAGCGTATCTGGGAAAGGCGATGGGTGATGAGAATGGTGGTCTGGCTCGCGGCCGCGTGGGCAATCGCCTGCTGTATCTTATCTTCCGTGGCACTATCCACCGCACTGGTAGAATCATCGAGAATGAGGATATGCGGCCGCGTCAGGAAAGCCCGCGCCAGCGCCAGCCGTTGCCGCTGCCCACCCGAAAGGGTCACGCCCCGTTCCCCCACCACCGTATCATACCCATCGGCAAAATTGAGGATAAATTCGTGGGCCTGGGCCGCTTTCGCGGCCGCTTCAATCATCTCAGGCGTGGCATCCTGCACCCCAAAAGCAATATTCTCGGCCACCGTGCGCGAAAAGAGAAAAATGTCCTGCTCAATGATGGAAATCTGCTGGCGCAATGAAGCCAGATGCCAGTCTCGTACATCCACACCATCTACCAACACACTGCCCTGACTCACCTCATAGGTGCGGTTTATCAGCTTCGCCAGCGTACTCTTCCCGGAGCCGGTCTGGCCTACAATGGCTACAGTCTCTCCCGGTTCCACCGTAAACGAAACATCGTGAAGAACTTCCGTGCCTTCTACGTATCCAAAAGAAACATGCTCAAAGCGAACTTGTCCGGCCATGGTGTCATGATGACCCGCCTGGTTTTCGCCTAGCTCTGTCTCCATGCGCATCAGTTCCAGGATGCGCCGTGCTCCTGCCATACCTCGTGACACCTGGGAATACGCTGTCAGCGACACAAAGGTGGGAAAGCCAAACAAGGAGAGTAACCCCATGTAAGCTATGACATCCCCCACGGTTAACTGCCCCGCTTGATAGAGCAAAAGGGCGTGGGTAAACCCAATGGCCGTGGTGATACCCTGGAGCAAAAGGGGCAAGAATCGGGCCTCGACACGCCCTTGTTCTACCACCGCATCGCGCAGGATCTGGGCGTTGGTGGCAAACAACACGACCTCTTGATTTTCCGCGGCCGCGCCCTTCACCGTCTCAATCCCATCCATCGCTTCCGCCAGACGGCTGTTCAACCGCCCAAAGGATTGGCGCACCCGGTCAGAAATGGGCGAGAGAACGTTGATGTAACGGATAAGGGCAAAAATGTAGGTAATCGTGAAAAACAGGGGAGCCAGGAGCAATTGCGGATGATAACTGGGGGCCGTGACAATGGGCATGAGGATAAAATTCGCCGAACCAATAACCAGATTGAGGCCCGGGTAAACCATCAGGTTCATCTCCCGCACGTCATTGGTGGCACGAGCCATCGTATCACCCACCGGTTGCAGCCCGTGAAAGGTCATGCTCTTGCCCAATAAACTCAGGTACAACTCTTCACGGGCATCCCGCTCCAACCTCTCACCAATAACCGAAGCCGAAAAATTACGCCCCAACTGCAAAACGGCCCGCACCGCCTGCCCGATGATGATCCACACGGCCACCACACCAATAATCGGCAACTGTGCCGGGATAGCCTGGGCGGCATTAAAGGCCCGACCAATGAGAATGGGGATTTGCGCCGCCAAAGCGGCATTACCAAATGCACCAATAAACAAGATAAAGATGAGCCATTTTTGTCGCCGGATATGCGACCAGACCCAGCGCAAGGGCGTCGTTTGGTCTGTCCGGTGACCAGTCTCTACCGCAAATTCGAGGTTATTCATAAAATGGTGCTACTATTTTGTGATTCGTTAGATAATTGTCTTATAGTAGATTATAACGAGCTATAGCAAATATGCCTGTTTCTCAATTTAGGGGGAATACGCTAATATATTCCCCAGGAGCAGGGTGCTCAGTAAGGTGGATGAGAGGGGTGAGTGTGGCGAGTGGCGAGTGGGTGTGTATTTACTCAGCACTCAGTACTCATCCCTCATCCCTCATCCCGCAGGAGACTAAGATGACGATTCCGATTTATCGCACGGACGGGGAATGGGTAGCTGTGTTTCAGCAGGGTCATCTTTTCAACACCGATGGTGAATGGCTGGGTTTTGTCGTAGGGCGTGAGGTGTTTGCGCCTAACGGTCATTACCTGGCCTTTTTGAGTGATGATCAGCGGATGTTGCGCAAGCGGTCTCTAATAGGTGACCCCCGAACGTTGCCCATTCCTTCGCGGCCGCAACGCCCTGATATCCCTTCTGGTGCCCCCCTGCCACCCATGTTCCGTGCCCTACCCTACAGCATCATTGATATGTTTGAAGAGTTCCCTGACCGGTTCTCCTACATCTCCGAAACCAGACCGGATATGGATTAATCCGCTTTGATTCTGATTGGGTTTTTGAGATGTGGTTCAATCTTTGAGATTGAACCAATCTGCCGCAGTAGCAACCTGCAACCAACACCCTTATGGAACCCAAACCCGTTCGTGATTCCCGTATAACTTTAACCGTCCTGATGGGCATGGCCGATGCCAACATCATGGGCAATGTGCATGGTGGTTTAATCATGAAATTGTGTGATGAAGCCGCCGGTATGGCCGCCACCAAACATGCCCGCCGACCCTCAGTAACCGTCGCTGTGGATTCCATGTCCTTTCATTCCCCGGTTCACCTGGGCAACCTGGTAACGGTCCAGGCCGAAGTGACCTGGACAGGGCGCACCTCCATCGAAACCAGGGTGGTTGTGACCGCCGAAAATGTTATCAGTGGCGAAACCACCCACACCAACACCGCCTATTTCTTGTATGTCGCCCTGGATGAAAACGGTCGGCCTACTCCTGTACCCCCCATCCTGTGTGAAACGGACGCCGAACGGGAAAATTATGAACGCGCGGCCGCGCGCCAGGCTTATCGTCTTGAACAGAGAAAACAAGGCAATTTATGACCCAGCCCCCCTCCAAACTTCTCGATTTGCTTCTCAGCAGCCCCGCCCACCAGGTCATCACTGCCCCAGATGCAGACCTGGGCATTGCCGACATTGAACCGTTTCCTTTCGCCGCCATCGTCAGCCAGATGGAGATGAAACTGGCCCTGCTCCTGGCCATCATCAACCCACGTGTCGGGGGGGTACTACTGGTGGGACCACGGGGAACCGCTAAAACAACAGCCGTGCGCTCGCTCGTAGACCTGTTACCCCATGCGCATCAGAGCTTATGCCCCCACGGTTGCACCGAAGCCATGCTGGCAGCCGGGGGCATGGCCGCTATTTGCCCTGATTGTGCCAAAAAGGTGGGGTACGGCGAACCACTCACCGAAGAGATGCAGGCTCACCTTGTGGAATTGCCGCTAAATGCCCGTCTGGAAGATGTGGTGGGGGGGATTGATGAGCGCCACGCCTTAGAAAAACAGCGGGTACGCTTTGACCGGGGGCTTCTCTCCCATGCCGACAACAATTTACTCTACATTGATGAGGTCAACCTGCTGGATGATTCTATTGCCGATGCCATTTTGGACGCGGCCGCACAAGGACATTACACCGTGCGTCGTGGCCCCCTCAAACGTACCTACCGCTCCCGCTTTCTTCTGGTTGGCTCCATGAACCCGGAAGAAGGGCGTCTGCGGCCGCAACTGATGGACCGGTTTGGTTTGCGGGCCGTGGTGCGGGGCCTCACTAACAAGGACGAACGGTTTCTCGTGTACGAACAGGCCGCCGCCTATCGCCAAAACCCGGATGCGTTTGCGGCCGCGTATGCCGAAGCCACCCTCGCCCTGGCCACCGAAATCCAGGCGGCGCGGGATCGCCTGCCTCGTGTCACGGTCAACGCTAACGCCCGGCAACTCGGGTTGGATTTAGTTGAACAAATGGGCATTGACTCCCACCGGGCTGAGATCACCCTGTTTGAAGCGGCACGAGCGCACGCGGCCGCGGATGATCGTGAAGTTGTCACCCCCGAAGATGTCCGTGCCGTTAGTTTATTATCCCTGCGCCTGCGCCAAAGCCCCGCCCTGGAACAATTTTTTGTGGAACAAGAAAAAGAAGACAGCCAGGTACGGAAACTTTTGGACGAATCCTAACCACTTCCCAGATTGGTTCAATCTTCGAGATTGAAACCAATCTTATCCCCCACTACCCCCTATGAACTTCTCACCCCGCCAACAAACCATTCTCTACGCGAGTTTCACGGCCATTTTGTTGGCTTATTGGCTTGTCTGGCTGCCGGGACCCGTGGCTGGGTTGCAACTGATCGGCCTGGAGATGGGTGAATGGGTCAAGTTTTTACCGGAAGTGCGGGCCGGACAGATCAGTGCCGGGCGGGACTTGTTTTATTTGCCACCCATTTTGTTGGGCCTGCTGGTGGCTCTTGTCACCGTCGGCTGGCCCAACCGCTGGCAAACGTGGTTTGTCCGGTTGGTGGCTATCGCCGTCAGTTGGCTGGCGTTTCCGTCGCTGGACGCGATCCGTTTTGAACCTCGCTCGGAATGGTTATTACGGCTGGTTCTAGTGGGAATGGTGGTTTTGGTGGCGGTGGCAACTCATGGGCTGAGAGGGAAGATCGCGGCCGCGTTGCCCCCCCTTCTCGCCGTGATAGCCTTAGCCGGGGCCATCCTGCCCACCTGGGCTTATCTGGCGATGCGCCCGGCTATTATCAACGCTCTGGCCCGACCGATGGGGTTTGGCCCTGGTTTTTGGCTGAATGGGTTAGGGTTTGGCGTCGCGGCCGCGGTCTTTCTGTGGCTCACCTTTAACCCCGTAAGAAAATAACCGCTACTGCCAACAGCACCAGAGTGTTTGGTTTTGTTCGTGGACCGCTTGGGCTGGCAGCCCGCTAAAGCGGTCACTACGAACAGAATCTTTTTAATATTTTTTCGCCCTGTCGCCGCGTCGGGTATAGCGGCAACAAAAAAAGACGATGTCAGACATCGTCTTTTCACAATCACGTTAAAATGTCAGCTAATTAAGCCTGTACACTTAGGCCGCTCGCGCTTCAATGTAAGAAATCGCTTCACCAACAGAAGTGATTTTCTGGGCTTCCTCGTCGGAAATCTCACTTTTGAACTCTTCTTCAAACGCCATGATCAATTCAACTAAGTCGAGAGAGTCCGCTTCCAGGTCTTCACGAAAGCGCGCCGCTGGCACAACTTGACTTTCCTCTACGCCCAATAAATCCACGATAATCTTGGTGATACGTTCTTGTACATCGCTCATTGAAAATCCTCCAGGGATGTTTTGTTTTGGTTTTTTGTTGTGCCAGAACAAGCCAGGCAGTTCAACAAGGCAATTTTAAGAGGAATGCCTTGTTTGTCAAGGACAACTGAGGGCTAAAACACTGTGCCACAAGAGAAGTTACGTGGATTTTGGGTTTACTGTAGGAATCACCGTCATTTCACGCCAGGATTACTGACTCACAGAACAGGAACGACTATAATCTCCCCATGCTGCCAACACAAGATCAGGCCAGGGTCGAAAAACTACACCAAGTGCAATCGCTACTCAGTTCCGCTTATGGAGAACCGCCCTGGCAACCGGGCCTTGATCCGGTGGCCGAACTGGTCAATACGATTCTTTCCCAGGCCACCTCAGATATCAACCGGGACAAAGGATTTGCCGCCTTACAACAACGTTTCTCCTCTTGGGAGGAAGTGATGAACGCCGATCCAGCGATCATTGTAGAAACAATTCGACCAGCGGGATTGGCTAACCAGAAAGGACCCCGTATTCAGGCAGCCCTACGCACCATTTGGACACGGCGTGGTACAATGGAACTGGATTTCTTAGCCGATTTGCCTCTCAGCGAAGCAAAAATGTGGCTCACAAGCATTGAGGGGGTTGGCCCCAAAACAGCGGCCATCGTTTTGTTATTCGCCTTCAACCGCCCCGTTTTTCCGGTAGACACCCATGTTCATCGCATTAGTCAGCGGGTAGGCCTAATTGAGACCAATGTCACGGCTGACAAAGCCCACGATTTGTTAGAAAATGCTGGTAATCCTATCACCTTTTATCCCTTGCATTTGAATCTCATCCGGCATGGGCGTGAAGTGTGTCAGGCGCGGCAGCCACGGTGTGCCGTTTGTGTGTTGTCCATCATTTGTGCTTATGCCGCCCAAACATAGAGGGGGGGGGCGGGGGGGGGGGGGTTTCCGAGGTCAGGCTAATTTTAGTCGAGATTAATTTCACCTGAAGCGTGAATCAATCAGCCAAACAGAGTAACCAGTACGGACAAAAAATATGGAACAACAGGTTAACCCGAAACAGCAAGATCGCCTGGGAGCGTTGTATGAGTTGAGCGCCCGGCTGGGAAATACTTTGGATTTGCAGGAACTGCTCACCCAAATCATGGACTCCATCATTCAACTGACCGGGGCTGAGCGGGGTTTTATGATGCTCTACGATGAGTTAACCGGTGAGCTGAGTCCGGTTGCCGCCCGAAATGTGGATCTGAAGACGCTGGATGGCAGTTCGATGGAGATTAGCCGCACGGTACTGACACGAGCCGCCACGACGGGCAACTCGATTTTGACGAATAATGCCCAGGAAGATGATCGGTTTGCCGGTAATCAGAGTGTGGTGGGGTATCAGTTGCGTTCGATCATGTGTGCCCCCTTGCGGGCACGCGGCCGCGTCATTGGCGCTGTTTATGTAGATAATCGCCTCTTCACCGGCGTGTTCTCTCAACCCGACCTGGATTTACTGGTCGCCTTTACCAACCAGGCGGCCATGGCCATAGACAACGCCCGCCTCTTCCAACGAACGGATCAGGCTCTGGCCCGGCGCGTAGACGAGTTGAGCCTGTTCCAGTTGATTGACCAGGAACTCAATAAATCGCTGGACCTGAACCGGGTGTTGGGTCAGGCATTGGACTGGGCTATTCAGTTAACCAAGGCAGATGCCGGTTCGATTGGGCTGATCACGGAAGATAAAGAGACCAAGGAACGGTATTTGCGCGTATTGGCTCACCGGGGAGTGGATGATCACAAACCGCATGAGCGTGTGCCGGTGAGTCACCCGGTGTTAGCGCAGGTGCTGGCAACAGGTCAGTTTGTTTCACTCAACAATACGGATACTGAACAAAGCATAGATGGCTCCGCGGCCGCGACCCAGTTAGCCGTGCCCATTCGTCGGGAAGGTCAGGTGACAGGCCTCATCACCCTGGAAAACCAGGGCACAACCAACACCTTCAACCAGGAAGACATCGCCTTCGTAGCCCGACTGGCAGACCGTGCCGCCGTCGCCATTAACAACTCCAGCCTTTACGAAGAAATCCACCGGGTCAACGATGCCAAAAGCCAGTTTGTCTCGTTAGTGGCCCATGAATTGCGCGTACCGATGACCTCTATCAAAGGGTACGCCGACCTGATGAACAAAGGGTTGGCCGGACCGCTCAATGAGCAACAACAAAGTTTCCTGGCCGTGATCCTGCGTAACCTGGACCGGATGAGCGTTCTCATCCGCGACCTGTCCGACATTAATCACATCGAAAGCGGTAAAATGAAGTTTGAGATGTCGCCGTTTGATTTGCAACTGGTGGTGAAGGATGTGGTGGGCAGTTTGCGCGAGGCCATGGAAGCCCGGCAGCAGGCGTATGAAATGAATTTGCAACCCCAGTTGCCGGAAGTGTATGCTGACCGCACGCGGATTGGTCAGGTGTTGACCAACCTGGTCAGTAATGCCCACAAATATACGCCAGACCGCGGCCGCATTACGGTTCATGTCAATCAACATAACGGTTTCGCCCACGTAGCCGTGATTGACACCGGTATCGGCATCAAAGAAGACGAGCAAAAACAGCTCTTTAGTCAGTTTTTCCGTTCCGAAGACTCAGCCGTACGCACTCAGGCCGGTTGGGGGTTGGGTCTTTCTATCGTCAAAATGATGGTTGAAGCCCAGGGTGGGCAGATTAATTTTCAAAGCGAATATGGTAAAGGCAGTACCTTTAGCTTTACGATACCATTGGCGACCGGACAAACCTCTGCCAACCAGGAGTAGTTATGTATGAAATGGGGCCGGTCAAATTACTTTTGACCTATAATGTTTTACCAGAAACCATTCAGGAATATTGGCAATTTGTTATGGGGCGTTATGTGCCGACATTACAAACCCTGGGTTTACAAATGTTTGACGCCTACCAGTCAACCTATGGTGATGTACCCAATCGTCTGGTCATGTTTGTCGCGGCCGACAAAGAAACAGCCTTACGGGCCATGCGCACGGAAACCTGGGACACGCTCAATGATCAGTTGTTAGAGTTTGTAACCGATTTCGATTACAAACTGGTTCCGTTCCGGGAAAAGTTCCAGTTCTAGCCACATCCTTCACCCCCTCTCTTGCCTCGCGCTAGTGAACAACATGAAGAAACATAAGTTGCACCTGTTCGAGCTAATCAGCCGCCGCATACGCGGGAAGATTTTTTGGCTATTGGTAATAACTCTCGCGGCCGCGATCGCCGACTATTACACCACATTCCTGGGTGACCTCTGGTATCTTGCCTGGGTGGCTGCCGGTATTCTTCTCGTGCTCTGGTTTTATTATGCTATTTTGTTTCGCCGGGGCAGTCTGAAAGTGCGACCGAACGGCTTGCGCCTGCAAGGCCCCTTGTGGCACCTTAATTTCCGCTATGACACCATTTATACGGTCACTGCCGGACACATGGATCAGCACTATTCATATAAACAGTTGAACTGGCGGGAGAAGGCATTATTGCGGCCGCTTTATGGCCCGGCCGGGGTCTTCGTTCAACTCAAATCGGTTCCCCCGGGTTATCGTTGGCGGCGCTTATGGTTCCCTCGTTATTTGTTTGGCACCCGGCACGACGGCCTTCTGCTATGTGGCGGCGACTGGATGAACATCAGTCAAGATATTGAGACCGCCCGCGCCCACTGGCTAGAAAAATATGGACAGCGGGAACGGCGAGGACAGACCTCAGCGCAACGGTTGGGGATTGATGAGGGAGTTCCAACTTTTAGTACTCTGTGCAACTTTTCTGGTTTATCCAGGTTAGGCAGAAAGGAGATGATCGCTCAGGTATTGCGCCAGGGCGATAATGGTGAGGACGGTGGGGCGAGCCAGGGAGCGGGGGAAAACGCTGGCATCACAGACATAAAGGTTTGCCATTTCGGTTTCTAGTTGGGGGGAGAGCATGTCACCCACACGCACGGTGCCGGATGGGTGAGTTCCCCGAGCGGGGGTGGCAAAAATGGTGTCGGGAGAGCAACCGGCCCGAATGAGAAGTTGCCGGGCGTAAGCCTTGGCTTGGGTCAGTTTATGCTGATCCGCTGGTGTAAGGCCTTTGTGAATGCGGCCGCGACCTTCCACCTTACCACTCACCTCATCATGCAATTTAATCATCACCCCATACGTTCGGCCCCAACGATACCAGGTCAACGGATAAGCTGGCCCCTTGAGCAAGGTAATGATGGGGTACATGAGCCACGGGTCCACCAACGTCGAGTACATCACCCCTAATTCATCATCGGCGTAGCTCCAGGTCATGGGTGGTTCCAGGCCATTCCCCTTTTCCTGGCCCGCATGCCCATAAACAATCACCGTCGTATCCAGGGTCATGCCGTGCCCGGCCCTGGTCAGGCCGCTATTTTGTAAGAGAATGGGCGTACCAATGCCCCCCGCGGCCGCGATAACCACTTTGGCATTCACCTGAAACGGTTTCCCCTGCCGTGTGCCTGTCACCCCACAAGCCACCCCCCGTTCACTTAACACCCGTTCCACTTTGGCCTGGGTCCAAACCTGACACCCGGCGGAAACAGCGTCATCCACGTAAGCGGCCGCGTTCCATTTCACGCCACAGCGGCAACCAAGCATACATTTAGCCCCACAATCTAGCTCACACCCCTGGTCCAGCCGGAAAAATTTGTCTTGCGGCTGCCATTGGCCCCCCAATTCGGAGCCACATTCGGCCAGGCGGGTGGAGGCGCGGCCGCGCTGTTCTGCGGGCAATGGGGCAATGCCCAGTTCGGTCATGGTCTCTTCGGCGTAGGCATCCAGGTTGAGGCCATAATCGTGCCAGAACGGTTGCGGCCGCGTGGCACAGCCACAATACATGCTCGTCGCGCCCCCTAACATCATGGGGCGGATAATGTTGATGCCTTCGCGGGAGTAGAGGAAAGAGGCCCCGTTGGTGTAGAGCATGGCCCCGGGGTAGGTTCCGTAGAGAGGGTGGGTACGCCAGTCGCGGCCGCGTTCCAGCAACAACACCCTTCGCCCCGCCTGCGCCAACTGCCGGGCCACCGTCGCCCCCCCTGGCCCAGAGCCAATCACTACAAATTCGGTTTCTGTTTGTGGGATCATGGGTTATTGGTCTACTCGTATATTGGCACGGGGGTGTTTTCAATGAGTTGAATAATTAATTGTTGAACTGTTGAACGGTTGAATGGTTAATGAAAGAGTAGACGCTTTCCCTCGTTAATCATTCAATAGTTCACAAATTCACCGATTAATTATTTTCTTTGTCTCAATTGAGAGGAAACACACCCTATTGGCATGGCGGTCACTAATAACCTCTCACATTAATACAGGCAAAACAATGCTTTCCGTCTCTGTCACCGCATCAGCGATGAGGCCACCGCCCAGGCAGAGGTCGCCCTGGTAGAAGATGGCCCCTTGCCCGGCGGCGATGCCATGAACGTATTCGTCAAACTGGACATGGGCGCGGCCGCGCTCCAATGGAGTAATCGTAGCCGGTATTTGTCGGGCCTTGTACCGTATTTTCACCTCAGCCCGAATAGGGCCATCCGGAACCGTGTCGGACATCCAGTTAACCGTGTGGGCGATTAACTCTGATTGTCCCATTTCTTCTTTGGTACCCACGATAAGGGCGTTGTTTGGGGCTTCTTTGCGTAACACAAACAACGGCTCCGGGGCACTGATACCCAACCCCTTGCGCTGGCCGATGGTGTAGTTGGACAGCCCTTCATGTTGGCCCAACACCTGACCAGCGGTGTTCACAATGGGGCCGGGTTGGGACAAATCGGCCGCATAATCACGCAGGAAACGGCGATAATCGCCATCCCCCAGGAAACACAAATCCTGGCTCTCCCCCTTGCTCGCCACGGGTAGGCCAAACTGCTGGGCTAACTCACGCACCTGGCTCTTTTCATATTCGCCGATGGGGAACAACACCCGGCTGAGTTCGTTTTGCCCCATCACATGCAAAACATAGGATTGATCTTTGGCTTCGTCTAAGCCCTTGAGCAACTGATAGCCCTGGTCGGTGTGACGGACACGAGCGTAATGCCCGGTCGCCAGATAGTCGGCGTCCAAGGCCATGGCCTGGTTGAGCAGGTAGTCGAAACGGACTTTGCGGTTACATTCGATGCAGGGGTTGGGGGTGCGGCCGCGGCGATGCTCTTCCAGGAAAAATTCCACAATCGTGTGGCGGAAATAATCCTGAGTATCCAGCACATAAAACGGGATGTCTAGCTTATCAGCCACACGGCGAGCATCGGCCATCTGGTCGGGGGTGCAACAGCGGTTATGCGGCGCGGCCGCGCCCATGCCTGGCTCACTCCACAGCCGCATCATGAGGCCGATGACCTCGTGCCCCTGGTGTTTGAGCAGCGCGGCCGCGACGGAGCTATCCACCCCGCCACTCATCGCCACCACCACTCGTTTCTTCTCGTTATGATTCATCATGATATGCGGTTTGGGAGACTGGAGACTGGTTAATCTCCAGTCTCCAGTCTCCTTTTTGACCATGAACTTGTTTCTGAACAATTACTACGCATATTGTAAACTGAGTTGGCGCAGTTTGTGAACTGCCTCTAACAGTTTGCTGACAACATAATCTATGTCGTCGGGGGTGTTCTGGTTGCCCACGGTGAAACGCATCCCCCCTTTTTGCCATTCCTCAGCCAGCCCCAGAGCGATGAGCGTATCGCTAGGTTTGGGGTCGCCGCTGGTGCAGGCGGAGCCACTGCTGGCCGAAATACCGGCCAAGTCCAGGTGCATGATCAGCTCATTGCCCCGCAAGCCCCGAAAGGCGAAGCTGACATGGTGGGGCAGGCGGTCGGTGGGATGGCCGGTCAGGATCACATCCTCAGCGGGAAGCTGGCTTAACACCCCAGTGATGAGGCGTTGGCTGAGTTGGCGGTAAGTGGCGGTGCGACTTTCGCGCTCTTGCAGGGCGAGGCGCAAGGCCGCGGCCGCGCCCACCGCCAACGGCACATTAACCGTACCCGCCCGGATGCCGAACTCCTGCCCCCCACCTGTCTGGCTGGAGAGCAAATCAACCCCCTCACGCAGGTACAGGATGCCAATGCCCTTGGGGCCATAAAATTTGTGCGGGGCGATGCTCAACAAATCAATGGGCATCTCGCGCAGGTTCCATGCGGTGTACGCGGCCGCTTGCACCGCATCCGTGTGGAACAGCACCTCATGGTCGCGGGCGATGGCCCCGATTTCCAGGAAGGGCTGAAAGGAGCCAATCTCGTTGTTGGCGGCCATGATGCTGATGAGGGCGGTGTTGGGCCGGATCGCGGCCGCGACATCGGCCGGTCGCACCTGCCCACACTCATCAACAGGCAGAACGGTCAGTTCGTAATCGTCATACTCACATAGCTGTTTGGCCGTGCCCAAAATAGCTTTGTGTTCGATGGTTGAGGTGATGAGATGGTTGCCCCGCCCTTTGGCGCGGGCGGCGGCCATAACCCCGCGGATGGCCAGGTTATCGCTTTCGGAGCCACAGCCGGTGAAGATGACGGATTGCGGCCGCGTGCCCAACAGTTGCGCAATTTCCAGACGCGCTTTTTCCAACCCCCGTTCAGCCATGCGGCCAAAATGATGGCTGGATGCCGGGTTGCCGTAATCTTGGGTCCAATAAGGCAACATCTCTTCCAGCACCGCCGGGTGCAGCGGCGTCGTCGCCCCGTGATCCATATAAATTTGCCGTCCAAACATCGCCTACTCCTTTCTTTGAACCTGTTTTTCTTGTTAGATCAGGTCGTTACATTCTAACCGATTCAGCCTACATTGCACCAGCCCAGGGCGAAATCAACAGGTTTTCAAATGAAGAATGGCCGCAAACGCAGGGCGAACAGACGACGCGGCCGCGGTTTCAGAAATTTAAAATGGGCTATACTCACGAAGAAATAAGGAAAACCGTAGCTATGGCTCAAATAATGGTCGGCGATCTGGAAATTGAAGTCGTTCGTAAGAAAATCAAGAACTTGAATCTTGGTTTGTACCCACCGCATGGTCAGGTGCGGATGTCCGTGCCTTTACGGGCAGATGAGGCAACGATCCGCTCGTTTGCCCTCTCTAAATTGGGTTGGATCAAGAAGCATCAAGCGAAATTTGCGTTGCAGGCCAAACAACAACCACCAGAATTCGTTACCGGGGAAATCCACTATTTTGGCGGTCAACCTTATACGCTGAATGTCATTTACCAACCAGGCCCACCCAGGGTGGCCGTCCGTAACCAGTCAACGCTTGACCTGATGGTGCCAGTGGGGAGCGCGGCCGCGCAGCGGGAAAAAGTGCTGTCAACCTGGTATCGCCAGCAGTTAAAGCAGGCCATTCCCCCCCTCATCGAAAAATGGTCGCCCATTATGGGCGTAAAAGTCAACGAATGGGGGGTGAAGCAGATGAAAACCCGCTGGGGTAGCTGCAACATTAAAGCCAAACGAATCTGGCTGAGTCTGGAATTAGCCAGGAAATCGTCCCAATGCCTGGAATACATCGTCGTGCATGAACTGGTACATCTGTTAGAACGCCACCACAACAATCGGTTTTACGCCTTTATGGATAAGTTTTTACCCCACTGGCGTTTACTAAAAGATGCGTTGAACCAGTCTCTAATGGAAACGCCCCATGTTTAACGGAAAGTGCGGCCGCGACCTTAATCTACTCCATCCCCCTGACGAAAGCATCATAGGCGACGACAATTAATTGGGAGACAATATCTCCATTGGAGTCGCTTCATGAAATTTTCAGAGTTAGTTTTCCCCCTATTTTTTATCTTTCTTATTCTGGTAAGCATTATTGAACAGACTTTAGTCGCCTCTGGTGCGGCTTCCTACTTTCAATCGGGTTTACCTTTCATCTCTCGAACTTATTCCATTCCCGCGCTTGTCCCAATTTCTACTCTTACCGGCCGTCTTGAAGAACATTTCCGGCGTAACTTTTGGCATCCTTCCATTCTTTTTTGGTCTTTGGGCGAAGGGGAGTGCGCTTTTAGAACCAAATTTTATGAATTTCGCTATGGGTTGCGACCGCTGATTTATGGCACCATCAAACAGTTTCCCGAAGAAAAAACAGTCCGTGTCATCATCACCTGGCCCTGGACGTCTTTACTTGTTTTGGTCGCCTTGTTTATCATTTCTGTGGTGAATGGCTCTCTCCTTCTTTTGATAGGGGGGTTTCTTTTCCTGACATTTAATCTGGCGATTCAAGCCTGGTTATTTGCTGGTTATGCGGACAAGATGGCTGAAGTTGTGCAAAAATGTTCGGGTATAGGAACTTACCAACTCCCGATACCCATTAAACAACCTATTACAAGTCGCATTAACCTAACTGAACATCTGGAATGGGGCGGGATTATGGCAATAGCCGGTATTTTGCCGTTGCTAATGGCTTATCTACTTACCTTAAATCAGAGTCAGCCTACCTATACGACAATTACCCACCCGCAACGGATCGGAAGTGTGGTTTTTTCGCCAGATAGCTCCACCCTGGCGATTGCTGATGATGGTCACATCTTTTTGCGTCGTAGCCATGATGGTGAATTGTTAACACAATTGGATACCCCCCAAACATCAGTAACCCGTCTGGTTTTTTCACCAACGGGTCGCTTATTGCTATCCGCATCAATGAATGGGGATGTTTATCTATGGAAACTCGGTGGTAGAACCGCACAACAATTATGGGTCAACCTGACCCCCATGAATGAACACTCTGATTTTTTCTTTGCCGCAGATGAAACCGTTGTGATGGGCGCTTTTATGGATGAGCTGCACGTAAATTATTGGGATACAACAACGGGTGAGTTACTGGCGACTATCGCTATGGAAATGCCTTATAGCGGTTTTAAGGCGGATCCCATTTTTAGTCCGCATGGGGGATTATTGGCTGCGGTTGACTACTGGACTGGCAAGGTTTACATCTGGCGTGTGAATGATGGCAAACTTTTATACACATTTCAGGTTGCGGCCGCGCACACTTCCATGGCTGTAGCCTTTTCCCCTGATAGTTCCTTGCTAGCAATTGGGCCGTCAGGTGACAAGGTGCAATTGTGGCGAACCGACGATGGTAGCTTGCTCAGAACGCTAGGGGGGCCTTTTCCCCAAGTTCACTTTCACAGACTACATTATCTTTGCCCCAGATGGAAAAAGCGTACTCACGGCTACCTTGGACAGTATCACAGCTTGGCGTGACCGATGGCCGCAAACTTTACACCCTCGTTAGTGAAGAAGTGATATTGGACATTTTGTTTGCCCCGAATGGACAGATTATGGCGGCACAAAATCCCCAGACTATCACTTTGTGGCAGGTTGAACCCTGAATTTTTGTTGTGGCTCAATAACGACTACACGTGCTCAATGTGTCCGTTTTCCTTTTGAACAACGGAGAGCACAATATTCTTTTGAACTTCTTAAGTTTGCGCTCTTTTCGCCTTGGCAATTCCCGTTTTAGTAACTTGAGGATATTAACCTTGATTGAGAAACCAATCCTTATGGGTGACAAGATTATCTTGCGCCCAATTACCGAAGATGATGCCCCGGCTATGTTTGCCGCCTTGGATGATCGCGAAATGTTGCGCCTGACCGGTTCACAACAAACGTTTACCTATGACGCCGTGCAACAATTTTGCCGTCGGGTTATGGCTGCCGGTGACCGGGCAGATTATGCCATTACCCTCAAGGGCGACCCCACTTACATGGGCGAGGTCGTGTTAAACAACATTGACTGGCTTAATCGCACCGCCAATTTTCGCATTGCCCTGGGGCAACAGGCTCTCCTTGGGCTGGGGTATGGCACGGAAGCAACCCGCCTCATCCTGGATTACGGGTTTCGCAGCCTCCATTTGCACCGGATTGAGTTGGAAGTGTATGAGTTCAATCCCCGTGCCCAACGAGTATATGAAAAGGTCGGTTTTGTGCGCGAAGGGGTTCGCCGTGATGTTTTGTTGTGGGAAGGGCAATATTACAGTGCCATTACCATGAGCATTTTAGAAGAGGAGTATCGGCGGCTCGCCTGAATGTAAGCCAGCAAAAACCGCCCGCAGATTTACCAAAATCGGCTCATTTCTGTTAAGCTACGCCTGTTTTATTTTCCTCAAAAAAGGATGTAGTTGAGTATGGGAATCGGTTCATTTTTGTTTTTGGAATGGCCTGCCCGGCGGCACACCGTGCGCCAGATGGCCCAAACTTTGGAGCGGAGTGGCATAGCCCTGAGCCAGCGTTTTGCGCAGTTGGCCGATAATGAGCGCAATCGGCAGGTGCTAAACCACATCATTGGCATTGAGCGGTGGGGTCAGAGCCGCCTGCGTGTGGCTTTGGGGGATGCCTTTGTGCCGGATGAATACAATGGTTATCGCCCGGCACGAGAGAGTGATTGGCCTACACTCAAACAGCAGTTCACAGAGACACGTGCCCAAACCACGGCTTTAGCCCATGAACTAGACAAGGCGGGGGTAACAAAGCGCAAGATACGCCATAACATGTACGGCGAAATCAGCGTCAAGGGTTGGCTACGCTACTTGAATGTCCATGCCAATCTGGAAAGCAAGAAGATGCGATAAAAAGTCTCGTCTGGCGTTTACTGGTGTGAGCGATGGAGATTAAGAGATTGAGTGATTGCAAATGCGAAAGTCATCTGTGTGGTCTCTGATGTAAGGATCGAATAATGCGTTATGAATCTATATTTCGACCAGATTTGTTGCAAGGGCAGGTAATCATCGTGACCGGTGGGGGGTCGGGGATTGGGCGAGCGATTGCCCATGAGGTGGCCTCGTTGGGGGCGCGGGTGGTGTTGGCGGGGCGGAAGCTGGAAAAGTTAGAGGTGACACGCGATGAGGATCGCGGCCGCGGCCGGTTCCGTCTCTATCCAGGTATGCAACATCCGTCAGGAAGAGAGCATCACCGCCCTGTTTACAGCCGTGCTGGCCGAGTATGGTCAGGTAGATGCCCTGATCAACAATGCCGGGGGCCAGTTTATGAGTCCGGCTGAATCTATCTCCAACAAAGGGTGGCATGCCGTTATTGATACCAACCTGACCGGCACGTTTATGATGTGCCGCGAGGCGTACAACCGCTGTTTCCGTGGCCGTGGGGGCAACATTGTCAACATCATCGCCGACATGTGGCGGGGGTTTCCCGGCATGGCCCACACGGGTGCGGCGCGGGCTGGCGTGGAAAACTTGACCAAGACACTGGCCGTTGAGTGGGCACGTTCCGGGGTGCGGGTCAATGCCGTCGCCCCTGGCCTCATCGAGGGCAATGGCATTTTGCAGTACGGCGAAGGCATGTTGCCCTTTATCCAGGCCATGAAGAAGGACATTCCGCTGAAACGCATGGGCACGGAAGCGGAATGCGCGGCCGCGGTCACTTTTTTGCTCTCGCCTGCGGCCGCGTACATCAGCGGCGAAACGATTAAAGTAGACGGGGCATACGCCCTATGGCGTAAAACTTGGGAAATTGACGACCATGATAATGCGCCACCGGCGTATAGGGGTTTTGTAGAGGAGTAGAGATTAAGAGACTGAGAGACTAAGAGATTAAGAGATTGGGACGTAATCTCTCAGTCTCTTCTTAATGAGGGTAACAATGGACGAAGAAAACATCCGCCACGGCGAAAATGTGCGTGAACTCATGCGACGTAAGTTGGACAATGAAGAGTATCGGCTCATCCGGCGGGAGTGGATTGCCCACTCCATTGCCGAAGACAGCCGTAGTATCCCTGGCCTGCTGGGTACGCTGACCGAAGATTGTGTCTATGAACTGATTCAGACGGGGCACAGGTGGGTAGGGCATGAGGGCGCGGCCGCGTTCTACACCGAACTACTCACCGCCTTCCCCGACGTTCATTTTGACCTGCAAAACATCGTCATCGGGCCGCAGGGGGTGTACGAGGAAGCCCATGTCACCGGCACGCACCTGGGCACGTGGTTAGGTGTTCCCGCCAGCGGCCGCAAAGTAGATTACACCGTCATCATCTACTTCCCCTGGGACCCCGCCAAGAAAAAGTTCAAAGGGGAGCGCGTGATGTCTACGTTACTGCCGGAACATTTGCAATAAGCATCACAGGGAGCCAGACCTGACTGGTTTCTGAAACCTGTCGAGGTCTCATCAAAAATCACCCCACGCAATAGCCGTGGGGCAATCGTCAGGCAGATGAAAGTCATCAGAAAATCATTCGCCTAAATCATCTGTTATAGTTAGCCAGCGAATTACGACAACGGATTAGCACAGCCGATTAGTAGGCTTTATCGTGCTTGTTTATGTTTGAGGACATTCTATGACCACAAATATCTCTGTTCCTTATCCTGAAATTACCAGCCGATGGCGATTTGATTGGGTGTTGCCGGTGTTATTTCGCCCCCGCAAAGCCTTTGTGGAGATCGCGGCCGCAACCACCGCCCTCAGCCAGACCCCCATCGTTTTGTTCATCTTATCTACCCTGACACGTACCCTGGTCGTGGGATCGATCAAAGCGGCCGCGGCCGCGAGTGGACAAGTTCAGCTTCCCCCCGGCTTTGAATATTACACCCCGGAGCAACAGGCCCAATTTTACCAGGCCGCTTCGGCTACCAGTGGGCCGGTGTTTGTCTATTTGCTCCCAGCCATCATGTCCATCATTAGTGTGTTATTGGGCTGGCTCATTTTAAGCTGGTTGCTCCATCTGGTACTGACGACCTTTGGCGGCCGCGGTTCCAGCCGACAGGCCCTCAACGTAGTAGCCTGGGCCTTGCTCCCCTTTGTTATTCGGGATGTGGTGCGGATTGGGACCATGTGGACGACCAACCAGCTTGTGGGACATCCGGGGTTGTCCGGTTTTGCGCCTACGGAAGAGGGGATGCTGACTATTTACGCGGCCGCGTTGCTGCGCAATATAGACATCTACCTCATCTGGTTCATCCTACTCACCGGCATTGGCCTGAGCATGAGCAGTCAAATCAGCAAGGGCAAAGCCTGGTTCGCCATTTTGCTCACCTTGATCATTGTGCAATTGATCCGGGCCACCCCTGCCCTCATCGCCGCCCAATTTAGTGATCTAACGGTTATCAGGCCGTTCTTCTAGTTTTGAGGGTAAGCGTTCAGTCGAGTTAGTTATTCTGCCCAGACCGCCCGGCCGTAAAACGGGCCGGGCTATGATTACAAAGGCCGTTGGCCTAACGCTTTAGCCCGTAGGGCTTGGTATGTTTAGCCCGGCGGTTCGACCGCCGGGCGAGCTAACTTTTTGAGTTTTGGGTTTCTGCCATGTCTAACGTTCTCATCAACATCCACAATCTGAGCAAAACGTTCATCATGGGTCGAGAACGGGTCAATGCCCTGGCTGGGGTAGATTTAGCCGTGGCTGAGGGGAATTTTTGTACCATCATGGGGCCATCCGGTTCGGGTAAGAGTACCTTGCTTTACCTGCTCGGTGGGCTAGACCGGCCGACGGGGGGTGAGATTGATGTAGATGGACAGGCCGTTCAAGAGATGGATGAAAACGCCCTGGCCCATTATCGGCAACGCATGGTGGGTTTTATTTTCCAATCGTTTAACCTGATTCCCAGCCTGACGGCGCTAGAAAATGTGGCTTTCCCCATGCGTTTTGCTCGTGTGCCCCGCCGCCAACGGCTGATCAAAGCCTATGAATTGCTGGCGCGGGTAGGGCTGGCGGATCGCATTCATCACCGGCCCACGGAGCTTTCTGGGGGGCAACAACAACGGGTAGCCGTTGCCCGTGCCCTGGTCAATGATCCCCGGCTCATCCTGGCGGACGAACCCACGGGCAATCTGGATACCACCAGCGGCAACAGCATTATGGAACTTTTGTCAGAACTTCATGGCAGCGGCCGCACCGTTCTCGTCGTCACCCATGATCCGCGCATGATCCATTACGCCACCCAGACGGTTTACATGCTCGACGGGCAAATCGTCTCCGAGGCAGAATACCACGCCATGGCCGCCAATTAACGAATAAACCACAGATGACACAGATTTTCACAGATGAAGAGTCAATAGGTAAAAATGATGAAACGGCTTAACTTTTTTCGCCCAATGGCCCTGTTAATGGGGCTGATGCTTCTGCTAACCACGTTTGTTTTGAGCGGTGGAAACCACGCGGCCGCGTCCCCTTCTGATCGCTCGGCCCCTGGCCCCACTGGGGTACAGCCCGATACCATTTCCAGTGGTGCGCCTACGGAACTCGTGATCACGGGGGGTGGCTTCGTAGATGGAGCCGTGGTTATTCTCGATGGCTACGGTGCGCTGACAACCACCTTCGTCAGTGTCAACGTCCTACGCGCCACCGTGCCCGCCGACATTCCGCCCGGAACCTACACCGTCACCGTGGTCAACCCGGATGCCACCTCAGCCTCGTTGCCTGATGCGCTGAGGGTGTTGGATCAGCCGGGGCCAACGAATACACCGGGGGCGACTAACACCCCTGCACCGACGGCTTTTGTGCGGCCGCTGCTTACCGTGCAATCATACGGGGCCAGCTCCGCCGAAATCGTGCCGGGCGAAAACCTGGATTTTGAGATGACCCTGGTCAACAGCGGCCAGATCGCGGCTACCAATGTGGTTGTCACTTTCGAGACCGGCGATTTTACCCCGCGCAATACCGGCGGCGTCCGGGCCATTGGCACGCTCAATCCCAGCGAGACCAACCGGTTCTGGCAACCATTGGCCGCCAGCCGCAGCATTTCCGGCAACAGCATCGCTACTCTGCCGGTTAAAGTGACTTACACCGACATCTACGGCACGGCCTACACGGAAACCTTCAATCTGACCTTTCCGGTCAGGCGGGTGGTGAGTGGGCCAGGAGCCACGGCTACGCCCACGCCCACAGCGACAGCCACCCCCAGCCCGACGATGACACCTACACCCTTACCCAAGTTGCGGCCGCAAATCCTGGTCACTAACTATGAAACAGACATCGTGGAAC
Organism: Candidatus Trichofilum aggregatum; assembly: GCA_016716885.1. Lineage (GTDB taxonomy): Bacteria > Chloroflexota > Anaerolineae > Promineifilales > Promineifilaceae > Trichofilum > Trichofilum aggregatum. Next base: position 22,534 of record JADJUV010000029.1, read on the forward strand.
TGGAGCCGGGTCGCACCTTTACCCTGACCCTCGATTTGCAAAATCTGGGTAGTGCCGACGCCCGTAACATTACCATGATCCTGGGGGGCGGTTCTAGCTCCACGGGCACAGGCACGGGCGGGACAGGTGGAGACGGTACCGGTGGCACATCCGGCGGCAGTGGCGACTTCACCAACTTTGCTCCGGTAGGTTCATCCAATGTGCAATTCCTGGGTGGGCTGACGATTAATGAAACGATGCAGGCCAGCCAGACACTCATCGTCAATGGCACGACAAAACCGGGGGCGTACCCCATCAAGGTGTCGTTTGTCTACAATGATGCCAGCAACACCAACTACGTGGATGATCAGGTGATTACCTTGTTGGTGATTTCGCGGCCGCAGGTAGACATCAGCTTCTACATCGAAGCCGGCCCCTTCTTCGTCGGTCAACCTGGTTCTTTGCCTCTGCAACTGGTCAACACCGGGGCCAACTCCCGCGTCTTTGGCAATTTCAGCGTCACTGCCCCCGGAGCACAGCTTTTCAACAACACCATCTTTGTGGGTGCGCTGGAGCCGGGCGGTTTTTACCCGCTGGACGCTCAGATCACCCCCGAACAGCCGGGCACATTGGAACTGATGGTCAGTGTCAGCTACACCGACGACTTCAACCAGGCCCAAACGATCACCAAAGTCCTGCCTATCGAAGTGCAAGAAGGGTTTGTAGACCCTGGTTTCCCCGGTGAAGGGGGCTTCCCTGACGAGGGTGGTGGCGGCTTTCCTGGTGAAGAAGGGGGTATCCCCGGTGAAGAGGGCATCCCCACCGAACCCGTCGAAGAAACCTTCTGGGACAAACTTTTGCGCTTCATCAAAGGGCTATTGGGACTGGATAGCGGCATCCCCGAACCGGCCGTTGAGGACGGTGGCTTCCCCGTTGATGAAGGTGGTATGCCCATTGACGGCGGCTTCCCCATCGAAGGTGGCTTTGAAGGCGAGGGCGTTCCCGTTCCCGTCCCCTAACCTTATCAAGTCCTCAAACCTGAAACTCGGAACTCGAAACTATGAGCACCTGGGATCTCCTCAGTCTGATAATCGAAAACCTGTCCCGACGTAAGGCGCGGGTCGCTTTGACCGCCATTGGCGTGGTCATTGGCACAGCGGCGGTGGTGTTGCTGGTGTCGTTGGGCGTGGGTCTACAACAAAATGCCGAACAACAACTCGGCAGCATCGGCGACCTGACCAAGATTAGCGTCTGGCCGATGTATGATTTTGGCGAGGGCGGCGGTGGAGGCGGGGGTCCCGTCGCCATCAACGAGGAACCCCAGGTAACGCCTCTCACCAGCCAGAGCATTGCCGACATTCAGGCGATTCCAGGGGTGAGTGTGGTGATTCCCCAGGACCCGTTTTATTTCGGCACCATTCTAAATGTGGGGCAGTTGGAAGGGTATAGCCAGTTGCTCGGTATAGGAGTGGATAATTTGAGCCAGCTAGGGGTAACAGCCAGGGAAGGAACCCTGGACCTGGCTCCGGGCACGGTTATTGTGGGGGCGAGTGTCAACCAGAGTTTTTATAATCCGCGGCCGCGGCCCGGCCAAGGCATGGATGGCCCCCCCGAACTCCTGGACGAAACCCTCAAAATCACCCTCATCAAATGGGCCAGCGACGGCACCGAAACCCGCAAAACGATACGGGTCAAAATCGTGGGTGTCATCAACGAGATGCGCGACGAGCCGGACTGGTCTATTTACATGCCCATGAGCGACATGGAATCCTATCTGACCTGGGCCAACGGCAAACGACCCAACCGGGAAAAAGATGGCTACGCCACCCTCATCGTGCGGGTGGGCGACGTGGAAGATGTGTTGGATGTCACCCAACGCATCACCGATCTGGGCTATCAGGCGTATACACCACAATCCTTTGTGCAGGGTATCACCGGCTTTTACACCGTGTTGCAGGTGGTCTTTGGGGGGGTCGGGGCGATTGCCCTGCTGGTGGCAGCCATCGGCATCGCCAACACTATGGCTATGGCGATTCTGGAGCGCACCCGCGAAATTGGCTTAATGAAAGCCGTGGGCGCGACCAACCGGCATGTGTTGAGTGTCTTTTTGGGCGAAGCCGCCGGGATTGGGTTTATTGGCGGCGTAGGTGGGGTGGCGATTGGTTGGGCCTTGGGGCAGGTGGTTAATGTATTGGCCCTGGCCTACTTTGCCGGACAATCCGTCGAAACCGGCGCGCCACCACCCACTGTGGCTGTCTCCACACCGACCTGGTTGCCTCTCTTCTCCGTGGTATTCGCCACCCTCATCGGCCTGCTTTCTGGCCTCTACCCGGCCCTCAGCGCCGCCACCCTGGAACCGGTAAAAGCGTTGAAGTATGAATAAAAACAGAGATAGGGGGGGGGGGTTCCCCCCCCCGGCCGGCCCCCCCCCCGCCCGCCCGCAAAAGGCGCGGGCCCGGGGGGGGGGGAGGGGAAGAAAAACCCCGAGGCGCCCCCCCCCCCCCCCCCCCCAACCCCCCCCCGCCCCCGGGGCCGCCCGCCGCCCCCCCCCCCGCCGGCGCGCCGCCCGGGCGGGCCCCCCCCCCGGGGGGAAACCGGCCCCGCCCCGCCCGCGGCGCCCCGGCCCCGGGGGGGGGGGGGGGGGGGGCAGGGCCCCGGGCGGGGAGGGCCCCCCCAGCCCCCCGCCCCCCCCCCCGCCCCCCGCCCCCCGTTGGCCACCAAAAGGGATTAGGGAGGCACGGGAAAAGGGGCCCCCCCCGGCCCCCGGCCCGGCCCCCGGGCCGGGCGGCGGCGGCCCCGCCGCCAAACCGGGGTTTTTGGGGGGGCCCCCCCGCCCCCCCCCCCCCCCGGGGCCCCGGCCCGGGCCCCGGGGGGCCGGGGGGGGGGGGGGAGGGGGGGGGGGGGAGGGGGGGGGGGGGGGGCAGCCGGGGGGTGGGGGGCCCCCTGCGGCCCGCGGGCCCAGCGGCGACCCCCCCCGGGGAGGAAAAAAAGCGGGGAGGAAAAAAAACCCCCGGGGAAAAAAACCACCACCAGGAAAAAAAAAAAAAAAAAGAAGGAAAAAAAAAAAGGGGGAAGGGAAAAGAAAAAAAAAAAAAAAACGGGGGAAAAATTAAAAAAAAAAAGGGGCACCCTGAAAAAAAAAGAAGGCAACCAACAATCAAAAGCTTTTGAAACCCCCGGGGAAATTTAAAAAAAAAAAAAAAAAAAAAAAAAAAAAAAAAAAAAAAAAAAAAAAAAAAAAACAAAAAAAAAAAAAAAAGGTAAAAGGGAAAAAAAACCCCCCCCCCCCAAACCCCCCCCACCCAAAAAAAAAAACCCCCCCCCCAATAAAAAACCCAATCAAAAAAAAAAAAAAAAAAAAAAAAAAAAAACACCCCCCCCCCCCCCCAACACCCCCCCGCAACCTTTTTTCCCTACCCCCCAAACAAAAAAAAAAAAAAAAAAATAAAAATCACTTCTCTCCCGGTCTGCGGTAGACCACTTCCGTGCCCCGTAGCTGGCCGACCAGCCATTCCAGACTGCCAATGAGCAGGATAAACAACAAGTTGACGAGGGTGGTCAGGCTGAAGGCCAGGGCCAGGTAGGAAAAGATGGCGGTGGCGGGGGCCAGCAGTTCGTTGAAAATGACATCGGCCAGCCCTAGTAGATAAATAGCGGCAAAAACAATCCCCAGGATGAGAAAAAAGGTGGGCCAGGCACGCCGGTCGGACGCGCTAGGCATCATGGCGTTGCTAATGGCAAAAAAGAGATAAAGCCAAACCAGAAAATCCTCGATATAAAGCAGGTTGCGTAAACTGATGAGGAAACCGGTCAGATCGAGGGATGGTAGAAGGCTCGCCAGGCCGGGCAAGTCGAAAATGTTATAGGCGATGATGAGGATCGCGGCCGCGCCCGTCAACAATGGTGCCCCCCCAATCAAACTCTCCCGCACCGACCCCACATCCGGGGTCTTGTAATACTCCACATACCCCAACTGAATCGAACCATCCTTGCTCATCTTGGGCAGAAGCGACATCCCGGCCGTGCGTACACCGAGCAATTTGGCACTCAGCCAATGACTTACTTCATGCAACAGCACCCCGGGAAATAGCACCAGGCTATACAACACCACCGCCCAGCCTGGTTTGCCGGTAATGAACAGGGCCAGCCCATGCAAATGGCGATGAATCCACCGTTGGGTCAACAACACCAGTGGCAAACTCACCACAAACCAGAGAACAGCGGTCAACAATTGCGCCATAATAGATTGTTTTTACCGGCCAAAACCCCCCCCCCGGGGGGGGGGCCCGGGGGGGGGGGGGGGCCAATTTTTTTCGGCCGAAAAAAAACCCCCCCACGGAACCCCCCCCCGGGGGGGGGGGGATTAACTTTTCGGGGAATTTCTAAAAAAAAAAAGAACCACCGGGAGCCGGCTAAAGCCGTCACTACAAACAAGATGCGGGTTCATGACCGGTTGTTTTTACCGCCCAAAACCTCGATTCCGGAACTTGTTCCCGGAGTGAACGCTTCAGCGGGAACCATTAATGATCGCCCATAGGTCTGAATCCTTCACCCAAGGCCTCTTGCGCCTGACCAATCACCACAAACGCATCCGGGTCCACCTCATAAATAATGGCCTTGAGCGGTACAATTTCGGCCCGGCTAACCACACAAAACAGAACATCACGGGTTTGCCCACTGTACATCCCTTTGCCGGTCCAATTGGTAACACCACGCACTAAATCACGCATGATCGCGGCCGCGACCGCCTCCGGTTTACTCGTAATAATCGTAGCCACCCGAACCACATTAGAGCCAGTGGTCACCGTTTCCATCACCACCCCGCCGATGTACAGGGCGATAACAGCGTAGAGGGCGTGTTCCCAGCTAAAGGCCAGCGCGGCCAGAAAAACCACCAGACCATCGGTATACATATAACTCTGCGACAGGGGAATGCCAAATTTGCGATCCAACAGTCGGGCCAAAATATCAGTGCCGCCCGTGGTCGCTTTGGCCTGAAATACCAGCCCGGCTCCTACACCACCGACAACACCGCCGTATAGGGCATTCAGCAGGAAATCATGGGTCAGGCCATCCCGGGGCAGGAACAGGGGCAACACGTCCACCACGGCAGAGTAGACAAAGGCGGCAAAGATGGTGCGAAAGAGGAAGCGGCGGCCACCCAAATAGCGCCAGCCCAAATAAAACAGGGGTATGTTGCCAATGAGGATCATGGTGCCGATGGGCCAACCGGTGTATTTATAGATGAGCTGGGCCGTGCCACTGACACCCCCGCCACCAGTTCCCCCGGAATAAAAAACAGGTGCATCGCGGCCGCTTGAATAGTTGTGCCAATGATAATCAAGGCATAATCCCGCACAAAGTTGAGCCGTTCAGGGTGAAACACCCAATCACGCAGACGTTGCCTGCGGCTTAAAGCTGTCATAGAGTACCTCAGTGAAAACCCATCAATCTAAAATCGTCAAGCGTAAATGCACTATAATCCGCCAAAGTATAACAGGGGTCCGTTCCCCGTTCACCTAACTAGAGTTTAGAGTTCAGAGCTAGAGCTAGAGGATTTTCCAGAGTAATCCCCTTAGCTCTTTCCTCTAGCTCTAGCTCCAGACCTAACCACTTGTGACCAAATTCTCCGTTCCCCATCCGGCTGTGGCACCCCTCATCACCTTTCTCCTGGCATTAGGCGTCTACCTGCTCACCCTGGCCCCTGATTTAACCTGGGCCTATTTTGGCGTCGATGGGGGTGAGTTGATCGCGGCCGCGACCACCCTCGGCGTGCCCCACCCACCTGGATACCCCACCTACACCCTGCTGGGCCACCTGATCAGCCTCATACCCCTGGGAACCCTGCCCTTCCGTTTTAACCTGTTGTCGGCGTTGTGTATGGCAACCGCGGCCGCGTTCGTTACCGCCAGCGCGGGGGAGTTTCGAGTTTCGAGTTTTGAGTTTCGAGTTTCGAGTCTCAAGTCTCTCAGTCTCCCAGTCTCTCAGTCTCCAGTCTCCATCCCCCTCCTCACCGGCCTCACCTTCGCCTTCGCCGAATTAGTGTGGAGTCAGGCGGTCATCACCGAAGTCTACGCGCTGAATCTGGCCTGTCTGGGTTTGTTTTTGTGGTTACTCCTGAACCACCGGCCAGCCTTCTGGGTGGGGCTGGCCCTGGGTTTGAGCCTGACTACCCATTTGAGTTCCGGGTTGATGGTGCCGTTGGCGGTGTGGGGGTGGGCCGCGGCCGCGTACCTCATTTACTCTCTGGTCTACTCCTCGGTCTCACTCCTTATCTGCTTATTCCCTTGTTGGCGCAAAACCCCACACCGGTGGTCTGGGGTGATCCGTCTACGGTGAGCGGTTGGCTCTGGGTAGTTAGCGGCCGCGTCTTTGCCAGCAATGTCTTCGCCCTACCACTGGCCCAGTGGCCCACCCGCCTGGCTGAATGGGGTCTCCGTCCATTCAGCCAGTTCACCATTCTGGGTTTACCCTTGCTCTTTTATGGCCTTTACGTCTTACGCGGGTTGGGCGAACATGATGACCAAGAGGGCGAGACAACCGGGAACCCCGTAGTTGGTGATTTGCCAACATCCACCCCGGTTGTCCCGCCCCTACGCACCACGCATCACGCAACACGCATCACGCAGGATAAAGAGGGGGGGAAAAAACGGGACCCCCGGGGGGGGTTTACCCCCCCCCCCCCGGGCGCCCCCCCCCCCCCCCCCCGACGGGCGGCCCGGGCCCCCCCCCGGGCCCGCCCCCCCCCCCCACGCACCAGCACCACGCCCACCACCCCTCCTCCTCACCACCCTCGCCTACACCCTCTACGCCTTCACCTACACCAGCGTTGACGCCATTGTTTTCTTGCTCCCGGCCTTGCTTCTTTTAAGCATTTTATTAACCTTTGGCTTACAAACGCTGGGAAAATGGGGCTGGGTCTTGCCTCTCACCCTGGTTGCGCTAAACTTCGGGGCGGTTAACCTGCGGAATGAGGTGGGGCCGCGGCCGCAAGCCATTCAGTTGCTCCAGGCCATGCCCCAGGGAGCCGTGTTGTTAGTCCCAGGCGATGAAACCCTTTTCACCCTATGGGCTTTACAACAGGGGGAAGGACAACGGCCCGACTTGATTTTGGTGGATACCAACCTCTTCGCCTTTGACTGGTATCGCCAACGTCTGGCCCGGCTTTATCCCCAACTCACTGCCTTACAAGAAGATGAGGTGGCCCGTTTTCACCGGGAAAACCAACGCCACCTGCTTGTGTGTGAAGCCACGATTCATCAACCACAAACCATAACGTGTGACGGACCCGATCTTGAGTCAAACAACCCGTAACCGCCTTCCATTCTATATTTTATTAGCTGGCATCATCCTGCTTCTGCTGTGGCTGGGGCTAAAAGTTGTGCGGGTGGTGCAAATTGCCCAATCGCTTCAGGCCCGCCAACTCCAGGCCGAAACGATGATGGCTGGCGGTTTGACCCGCATCAACCCGGATCAGGCCGAAGATTTGGTGCTGGGTTTACGGGAAGATGTGGTGGCCCTCAAGCGGGAAACGGCCATTTTTATGCCCTTGCGGGGCCTGTTCAGCGGCCTGGATAAAATTGGCCCCACGCTGGATATCGCTCCCCAACTGATAGAAATGGCCGATGCGGGCACATTGGCGGCGGTGTATCTGGTGCAAGGGCTGAAACCGGGATTAGCCGTGCTTAATAATCCCGGTACAGGTGGCTCACCCATCGGCCAGATGGTGCAGGTCGTTGATCAGGCGCGGCCGCAACTGATCCAGGCTGCCATCGAAATAGACCGGGTCGCGGCCGCGCGCCGCCAAATCAGCGACACCAGCGGCCTGCCCTTCCGCGTGCAAGAACTCCTGCGCCTGCTCGACCAAAACCTGCCCCTGGCCCAAGATGGCCTGCGCGTCATGCAGGTTTTCCCGGCAATCATGGGGCAGGCAGGGCCACGCACCTACCTCATCGTGGCCCAAAACGAAGATGAACTGCGGGCCACTGGTGGTTTCATCAGCGGTGTAGGACTCCTGCAACTGAATGGTGGTCAGATCGTGGGCCTGGAATTCATTGACGCCAATGTCATTGATGACTGGGCTAACAAACCTTACGACTTTCCCCCACAACCCATTTATACCTTCATGGGGCTAGAGCTATTTCTCTTTCGTGACGCCAACTTCTGGCCCGACTTCCCTACCTCGGCCGAAAACATGATGAACCTGTACACCTATGGACGGGGTGTGCCTCTGGATGGCGTGATCGCCGTAGACCAGCAATTTGTGGCTTTGGTGGTTGGTGCTCTCGGCCCCATTTCCCTGGATCAATACAATCTGGTGGTTACGGGTGACAATACGGTTGAGAGTATGCGCCAGGCCTGGGAAGGGATTGAAGGGCAGAGCCGGACCGAATGGGTTTATACGCGCAAGGATTTTATTGGTTTTCTCGCGGCCGCGTTGCGCAATCAACTAGAAAACCAGCCCGGTGAGGTGAACTGGCCCGATTTTCTCCAGGCAATGTTCGCGGCGGTTCAGGAAAAACATTTACAAATTTACATGCGTGATCCCATCGTCGCCGACATGCTGGACGCCGTTAATTTTGATGGGCAGGTGGAAAATCCGGCCGGGCAAGATTTTTTGCTCCTGGTAGATACAAACATGGGTTACAACAAAGCTTCCGCTTTGCTGGATACCCAACTCGCCTATGAGATTGTCTTGAACCCGGATGGCAGTGGGCTGGCCGAGTTAACTGTGAACCAGACCCATACCGGCAATCAGGCCATTAACCCCGAATGTGTTCAAGGTGTGGGTGGTTATGGAACCGGCATCACTTACAATGAGATGATTCATCTCTGTTATTGGAGTTATTTGCGTGTTTATGCGCCCACAGACAGCCAACTCCTGGCCGCCTCCGGCCACCCGGCTCCCGCCCGGGCGTTTAGCCACAACCAGGCCTGGAATGGTCAGGCCACGATGAGCACCGATGCCACCGGGTTAACGCTATTCGAAAATTTTGCCCTTATTCCTTATGGTCAATCAGCCGATATGTTGTTTCAGTATGCATTACCGGCGACGATTACTCAGGTGCAGGCGGATGGCACCCGGCGCTATAGCTTACAGGTGATGAAACAGGCTGGTTCGCGGCCGCGGCCGCTCACCATCACCCTCACCTTACCACCCGAACATACCTTTGTGTCCGCCACACCTGCCCCGCAACAAACCAACGGCTCTATCCTTACTTTTACGTTATTACTAAATCGTGACACCAACATCGTGGTTGATTACCGCTAACTGACCTACTGGAGTGTGGCGAAAATTAGCACGACCTCTGAACATCTCTTAATCTCTCAGTCTCCAGAGGTCAGCACAAAAACCGCCCATACCCACTATCTTCTATGTGATGGCTTATGAATAAACAAAAACTTCTTCCCCAATGGTTATTTCTTCTCCTGCTAGCCAGCTTCGTCATGGTTATCTTGGTAGCCCCAGGCCATCAGGTCTATGGCAGTCCCCGTAAGCAGATTAGCATACCCACCCGCACACCCGACTCTGGCCCTGGCGATCCTACAAACACGCCCGACCCCGGCGGTGGGGGTGGTGGAGGCGGCGGCGGTGGGGGCGGTGGGGGTGGGGGCGGAACCAGTGAAGCCACCCCTGTGGCTACCACCATCGGTACAACACCTACCTCACCTTCTGCGCCGGTAACTGCTGTACCCACACCCTTAGGCGGTTATCTGCCCACCGCCCAGGCCTGTGATACCACACCTACGGTGCGCTCAACTGGCAATGTTTTTGTGCGGCGTGGCCCCGGAACCAATTATGAAGCGTTGGGGAGTTTGCAGTATTTGGAAGTGCGACCCATCCGCGGCCGCGCGGCCAACGCCGAATGGTGGCTTATTGAATTAGGCGATGGCACGCTGGCCTGGGTAGCCAATCTGGCGATACAGGTACAGGGTTATACCGGGCTGGTTCCTGAAGTACCCGCACCCGCTCTCCCCAATGGCGCTACGCCTACCCCCGGTCCGTTGTGGAACCCCACCCCCAATCCGGTCTGTACGGTTGTGCCGACCGCTACCCCCACGGCTACGCCCACAGGAACACTTGCCGCTTCACCCACGGCTTCAGCCACCGCCACGGCTACCTCTACCAACACACCGGCCCCCAGCCCCACCAGTGGCCTGTCTACCCTTGAAGCCGTAGCCACGAATACAGTTCCCGCGGCCGCGAGCACCATCGTGCCCACCGCTGCGCCACCTACCCCAGCCATCACCGCCCAAACCCTTACCCCCACCGTCACCACCGGCACGGCCAACGAAGCCGCGGGTTCCAACACCATTTTATTCGCTGGTTTAGGGCTTATTCTGACGGCTGGCATCGTGGCCTTCGCCACCCGCCGCCGGGTTGTCTAAAAATGCACGTCGCTTGGGGCGATTCCCGGGATGGCTAACGGCCGGGATTGAGTTTGTCCCGGAGAGGGCAGCCACAAGGGTTGCCTCTACAAGGGGTGTCAACATCATCCTGAAATACTGAAGACCCTGTAGCGTTACCACAGGCAAACAAAAAGAGGCCAAGGACAGGTAAATGCCTATCCTTGGCCTCTTTATTTGCCCAAAACCCTTAATCGGCTTACGTTTGCGAAACAAAAACGTCTTGTATATGGGCTAATAAATCTTTATAACCCACAGGTTTAGTCAAATATTTCGTCGCCCCCAATTCCAGGCCCCGGGCTATCGTTTCATGATCCGCCCTGGCACTCAAAATGAAAATGGGAATATTGGCTGTCTCCGGGTCTTTACGAATCCGTTCACAAACGGAAAACCCATCCAGGTCTGGCATCATCAAATCCAAAATCACCAGATCAGGTTTATGCGCCTGAACCATCTCCAGAGCCTCGTACCCACCCCCCGCCTCTAAAACCGTGTATCGGGAACGGGAAAGCATCAAGCGCAATAAATTACGGGTCATCTCTTCATCGTCAACTACTAAAACACTTAAACTCACGTCTTTTTCCTTTTGCCGTGGCCTTATTGCTTCCCCATTACACGTTTATGCTCACCTGAAGCTCTATTCTATGCTATATAGAGAAAGGAAGTGAATAAACGGCAACCAGGAGATCGATAATGGCAGTATGGATTTGATACCCCGAATATAACTATCCAGGTTCAATATCTAGAATAAGGCAATAGTTACTGATTATCAACTATACCAGAAACAACTTAAAGTTACCGCCTTGTCTCAGGTACTATCGTCCTTGAATTTTGAGAATATGCCTGGTTGCCCGAGTAAATTGAGAATAGATTAACACATGAGCAACAACGCAGGCTATTCACGTTTTTGTTTCTACTCAGTAATTGTTCACACTGAATTCCCCGCTAATGGGGGCACATGCCCTCAGTCCCATGAGGCTATGCACCTGAAAAGTGAATGGCGGGCATCTGTGGTCTCATTAACACCTGTAATCTATAACACAGCTTGCTTACACTTTAAGTAACGAAAAATCATATATTCCTTTTACACTTGCCGGGTATGATCTTGACGTCACTTGAACCTGATGGAGCTTCCATACATGCACGATTGGGCCAAAAGCGGTATCGTTCTACCCCAATTGTGGACTTTGTTGGTTGGTTCAGACTTGACAACCGAACCAGTCTCACCGTTTATACGCGACGCGGCGACAAAGCGAGGGGGCGACAGGGCGAAAAAACCTCAGATTATGCCCGTTGCCAGTATAAAACAAACGAAGTTCCAGGGTGACATAGATAGACAACTCACCACACTATTTTACGACTCATTTTGGAGGTAACATTTATGACGACAGAAACACCATCCCCCAAAGATTACACCTTTAAGGCGGAAATCAAACAGCTCCTTGATATTCTCATTCATTCTCTTTACAAAGAGCGTGACATTTTCCTGCGTGAACTTATCTCCAATGCTTCGGATGCCCTTACCCGGTTGCATTTTGAGAGTCTGACCAACGCCAATATTGTTGATGCCGAAGCGGAACTGGCGATCCATATTGAGGTCGTTAAGAGCGAAGATGAGGCTGAACCGAAGAAGATTATCATCAAAGATAGCGGTATTGGTATGACATCTGAGGAGTTGGTGGAGAACCTGGGCACGATTGCTCAATCTGGGGCTAAAGCCTTTTTGAAAACGGTTAAGGAGAGTGATACCTCTCAGGCGGGTGAAATTATCGGCCAGTTTGGGGTAGGGTTTTATTCCGTGTTTATGGTGGCGTCAGAGGTGCGGGTTGTGTCGCGCAGTTATCATCCAGACGCGGCCGCGGCCGCGTGGATTTCTCAAGGGGATGCCACTTTCCATGTGGAACCGGCAGAGAAAAGTGACCGGGGCACCGAAATCCATATCACCTTACGCCAAGATGCCCAAGAGTACGCCAACGAATGGAAACTCAACCAGATTATCAAAACCCATTCCGATTATGTCAATTTCCCCATCTATGTGGGTGAGAATCAGGCCAACCAACGGGAATCCCTGTGGCGGAAAAACAGCTCCGAGGTGACGGCTGACGATTACAAGAAGTTTTATCAACAACTGACCATGGATTTTGAAGCCCCTCTATCCACCATTCACGCAACGGCGGATGCGCCGGTGAATGTGCGGATGCTGCTTTTTGTGCCCGGCAAACGGGAGAAAAGCATTCTGGCGGCGCGCAAGGAGCCGGGGGTTAAGCTGTATACCCGCAATGTGATGATTCAGGAATATTGCACGGACCTGTTACCCAAGTGGCTCGATTTTGTGGATGGGGTGGTAGATTCGGAAGATTTGCCCCTGAATGTGAGCCGGGAAACGGTACAGAATACCCGGTTGATGAAACAGTTAGCCAAGACGGTGCGCGGCCGCGTTCTGCGCGAACTTAAACGAACCGCTGAGAAAGAGCCGGAAAAGTACAATCAGTTCTGGAATGAATTTGGCCGCACCCTAAAAGAGGGTTTAGCCACCGACTACGAAGCCAAAGAGGACATTCTGCCCCTGCTCCGCTTCCATACCAGCCATGCCCCCACGGAGTTAGCTTCTCTGGACAACTATATTGAGCGGATGAGTGAAGGGCAGGAAGCGATTTATTATGTCTTGGGTGACAGCCTGGACTCCGTCCAGTACAGCCCTCACCTTGACCCGCTCAAGGCCCATCAGTTAGAAGTGCTGTACATGGTAGACCCGCTCGACCCGTTTATAACCCCGATGCTGAACGAGTATAAGGGTAAAGCGCTGAAAAACGTGGATGATGCGGAGCTAGAATTGCCGGAGACGGATGACGCGGCCGCGGCCGAAACTGCCAGCGCCGACACCCTGCCCGAACCCTTATTCAACCAGCTTGTTGGTCGGTGTGTCACCACCCTGGGAGATCGCGTCACCGAAGTGCGCCCGTCTAAAGTCCTCAAAGGCAGCCCCATTCGCCTGGTTTCCCCCGAAAACGAAGCCAATCGGGATATGCAACGGATTCAACGTTTCCTGGACAAAGAGTTTACCGTCCCCAAGAAAATCCTGGAAGTGAACCGGGCGCACCCCATCATCGTTAATCTGGCTCATTTGATTGACACAACCCCCGCGGCCGCGGTCATTGACCTCACAATTGAGCAACTGTTTGATAGCGCTCTGGTGCAAGAAGGTCTGCACCCCAACCCCACCGCCATGTTACCGCGCATCCAGCAACTAATGGAGCTGGCTACCGGCAACGGGCCGAAGAACGAAGCGCCAGTCAACCAATAAACCCCAGTTTGACCCAATCACACAGAAAAGGCGGCCGCGACGCGGCCGCCTTTTTTTATGCCTCGATCACCAATCTTTCCCTTTAATTTAATCGTGATTGTAATCTTAAGTTTCATCTGTTAACGTAACGCTGTCAGTTTGAAGTTGACGATTGTATTATTGCGCTCTACGATCACCATCCAGCAATCGTCATCAACTTGTAACCCTTGAACTCATGTAGATGGGAGAAAACTATGGCTTATTTTACTCGGCCAGGCCGCCCCTTGTTCCTGACGCTTCTTTTTTTGAGCGTCGTTTTTTACCTTATCAACCATACCCCCCCCACCCATACCTCAGCTTTGGCCGAAAATGAATCGCTGGGGCCAACAGACACCGGGGGTCCCGACACCTTCGGTTACACCTTCCGTGACTCGGCTGAACCCGACGGCCCTGTCTACAGTTGGGTAAATATCAGTACCACTGGAACCAATGCGGGCATTGGTAATGAAACCACCCACGGCCCGCTCTCCTTGGGCTTCAACTTTAATTATTACGGCACCGACTACACCGATGTTTGGCTGGGCAGTGAGGGCTGGCTGACAGTAGGGACGGACGTGCCTGCGGTTGATAACAGTAATGATTGCCAACTCCCCAGTCAAAATGGCAATGAGAACGTCATTGGCGGTATTTGGGACAGCTTGAATGCCGCAATTACCGCGCCTAATGGGACTGGTTATTATCAAGCGTTTGCGGCGGGAAGCTGTCCTTACAACGGTTATCCGGGGGCCTGTTTTGTAGCCCAATGGCAAAACACCTACTACGATCAGATCCCTATTCCCCCCTTCGATGACTTAACCTTTGAAATTATCTTGCTGGATAACAATGACATTGTGATACAGATGCAAGATGTAGGGGCCAAAGCTGGCTCCGGCTCCACCACGGGCATCGAAAATAGTAATGCCACCGATGGACTGGTCTATGCCTGTAATGAGACCAGTTCGCTCAGCAACAACAGCGCCGTCCAGTTTTATTATCCCGAGTTTGCCACCCGCTTTGATTACTCCTACAAACTTGGCCCGGCCCTGAGCCAACCCAGTGCCAATCTGTCTTACACCATTGTCATCACCAATGCGGGCAATATGGCTTCTACCAACACAGTGATGACGGATACAATTCCGGCAGGCACAACCTATGTGCCAGGGAGCGTCGCCTGTGTAGGTGGCACACCCACAACCTGCACCTATGACGCTGGCGAAAACGAAATCCGCTGGGTTGGGGGTGTAGCGGAGGGCGCTCAGGTGACGGTGACATATGCCGTTAGCCCAGTGGGTGGTTCTTGCGGTGATGTGGTAGCCAATACGGCCGTCATTACCGACCCGGACGCGGACGCGTCGCCTATCCTTCTCCCCTACACCACCATCCTGGCCGATCAGTTCACCCTCTACGATTTTGAAGGCAATAATGGCGGATTCACCCCCACCAACGACTGGCAACATGGCATTCCCAGTTGGCCCGTTGGCCTACATGCCCATAGCGGCAATCGCCTCTGGGCCACCGTCTTGGACGGTTACTACAACAATCTTGGTGCTTCTAGTGACCTGACCCAATCGATTAACCTCACCGGATTACCCACCAATGCCAAACTGATGTGGTGGCAATATCTCAAAACCAACAACAACCTGTTTGATGTGGGCCGCGTGCTCCTAAACGGCAATGAGGTGTACAACTCAGCCGGGGCCGATGAACTGGTCTGGACCCAACACATCGAAAGCCTGACACCGTATGTGGGCAGTAACCTAAACCTGGAGTTCGACTTCTTCTCCACCCAGTCCATCAACAATGACGGCTGGTATCTGGATGACGTGGGGGTCTACTACTGTGTGCCTCAACCAGTACCTAACTTCGATTTCTCCACCAAAACGGCGTTGCCGATTGCCGTAACGGGCAAGACGTTAGCGTACACGGTGACGATGGATAATTTCAGCACCGCGGCCGCGCCCAATACCACCCTGGTTGATCCCATCCCGGCAGGAACCAGCTACGTGCCCGGCAGTGCCACCAATGGGGCCACGTTTAACAGCGGCCTCAACCGGATTGAATGGACGGGCACCGTTCCAGCCAATGGGCAGGTGGATGTATCGTTTACGGTGACGGTCGCGGCCGCGGCCGGAACCGTCATCACCAACACGGCTACCATTGACCAACCCAGCCTCACCCAGCCAGTCCTGGTAGACACCAGCACCACCGTCGTCACCTCACAAGCCAGCGATTACCCCTCTTGTACCACCTTTGAAACCGGCACTTTGCCCGCTTACATGTACACGGAAACCACCCAGGCCAACGGCAACACCGGGCGGGCCGCTGTAACCAATCTTTACCCCCATGCCAGCGCTTTCGGTTTTGATCTGGACACCAATGATCCATCCGGCACAGGTGCAGGCACAACCCGGCAGGCTGGCATCATCGTCGCCGACCTCACAGGCGCACCCGATGTAGCCTTAACCTTCTGGGTGCGGGGTCACGCCGATGAAGACAATCCCGAGGATGGTATCTTCATCAGCGACGATGGTGGACAAACCTATGCCAAAATCTATGACCCGGCTCCCGATGTCTGGTTCCCGTATGAACTGGTCAACCTGAACCTGACCGATGCGGTAATTGCTGCGGGCATGGATTTCACCAGCACATTCCTGATCAAGTTCCAGTCTGTAGACAATTTCGCCATTGCCGAACCGCCCTTCACAAGCGACGGCTACTCCTATGATGACATCTGGCTGCAAGCCATTGTAGCCAACGTCAATGTCACCCCCACCGACCTTAGTACAACCCAGTTAAACAATGTGGTTGTCACCCGCACCGTAACCATAAACAGCACAGGCACGGATACATTAAACTGGAACTTCAGCGAAGCCACCGGAACCTGTACGGCTCCCAGTAACATTACCTGGCTGAGTGCCTCACCTGCCAGCGGCTCCACAGCCCCGACTGGCAGTGAGGAAGTGATCATTAGCTTCGATAGCACGGGTTTACCCTTGGGCAACACCTTCACGGGTAATCTGTGCCTGAACAGCAACGATCCCAATGAACCCACTATCGAGATACCGGTGACGATGACGGTAACCTCGCCGCCCACCATTTTTGTCACGCCCAACCCGGTTACGGCCACGGTTTTGCTCAGCCAAACCACCAATGTCACCTTAACCATCACGAATCAGGGGTTCACACCCATGAACTGGTATCTGTTGGAAGAGGGTACAAACGCCAATGCCGCTGGCTCCGGGGTGATGGTCTTTGGCCCAGACGGGAACACGGATCGGCTGATGGTATTCAACACGAGTCTGGCGAACCCCCTGTACCCGTTGGGGCCAATAGGGTCTACCGACTTCGCGGCCGCGGACATCTTGCCCGATGATCCTCTCCACCTATACGCCATTGACAATGCCAATCGCTTCGTCAAACTCAGCCTGGTAGATGCCAGTTCCACCCAAATCGGCACCATTCTGCCACCTGCTGGCTTCTTCTGGTCCGGTTTCGCCGCCGATCCCACCAACGGCACGCTTTATGCCAGCGCCACCAACTGCACCACCACCTCCCGGCTGTTTACCGTTGATGTCATCACTGGTATCGCCAGCGAAATTGGCATCATTAGCAACGGCGCCTGTATTGCCGACATCGCCATTAACACCAACGGTCAGATGTTTGGCGTTGATGAAAACAGCGATCAGTTCATCAGCATCAACAAAAGCACCGCCAGCGGAACCGGCGTCGGCCCGTTGGGTTACAACGCCGCCAATGGTCAGGGGCTGGACTTTGACGAAGGCTCCGGAACGCTCTATCTGGCCGCGCTACAGCCTGGGCCTGTCTCACAACTTCGTACCATTAACACAGCCACCGGGGCCACAACCATCATCGGCAACCTGACCGATGGCAGTAATATAAGTCGCCTGGGTGACATTGCTGTGGTCGCCAATACCAGTTGCTCACCGGGTAACATACCCTGGGCCACCCTCACCCCCACCAGCGGAACCGTGGGCGCGAATAGTAGCGTCAATGTCAACGTCACCTTGTCGGCTATTGGTTTACCCGTTGGTGTGTATCAGGGAACCCTCTGCATCTTTAGTGATGACGTGACAATGCCTCAGGTAACGGTCTCCCTCGAGCTAACAGTGGAAGAGGAACCCCCGCCGCCCCCGCCGGATGATCTGTACCTCTATCTGCCGCTTATGTTAAATCAATAAAACTTAGTGATCGTTCGCAATTAGCTTAGCGGTTTTTAGATTGCGGCAGTCTTGAAGACTGCCGCAATCTAGCGCACTTATTCACGAACGATTACTGATGGGCTATGGGCCGTGGCTCCACCGACCGATTAGCCCCGGACTAAGTTAGCAGTAAACAAAAAGCCCTGCCGGGTAAACCAACGGCAGGGCTTTTTGTTTACCTGTGTGCCAGGCCAAGGTATGCGTCCCCCAATAACGTCACCTCTTGATTTCCTTCGGGTGTGTTTCCGATGGGTTGCGCAATCAGTGCCTGGCACGGGGCAGACAAACCTGGTCATAAGGCAACTTGCCGCCCCGTGCCAGGCACTACCTGGAAACATCAATCAAAATAAAACACATCCATTGCCTTTTCCCGCCAAAGAGTCAAAAAAGTATACGCGGGTACATAACTTCAAATAATCCTGAAGGGTTTTGTTCGTAGTGACCGCTTTAGCGGGCTGATGTTAGCCCGCTAAAGCGGTCACTACAAACAAATAGCAATTCTCAATTTGGCAGTCCGTGATGGTCGGACGGAAACAAAAAACGTCAGAGGCCGGGGAGACCTCTGACGTTTTGACGACTTTAGGAGAAGGAATTAGCCGCTAATTCAACGGACACCCCAGATTATTGTAGATATCAAGTTCATCGGCTAAGGCGAGCATGGCGTTGCGGCCGCTTACCAGAGCCGTATTGACATCACTGATAATCTCAGCTTCGCTCAGCGGGTAATCCACATCAGGGCTGGCCGCATTCAACATGGCGGCAACGGCCGCTTTCAATAAAATGCGAGCGGCTGCCGTTTGCAGAGATCCGCCATTAAACTTGAGTGCCTGTAAGAGCGTCTTGTTGTCCAGTCCATACGTATCCGGCACATCAAATACACTTTCCAACGTTTGATCTGGTGTGTAATTCACCCAAGAATCAAAATGCTGTTCCTGCTTCCAATATCCAGGTGTACAACCTTGCGTACCAGGCATCGGTGTCTTGGTTGGTAAAGGTGTCTTCGTTGGCAATGGTGTTTTCGTCGGTAATGGCGTCTTCGTTGGCAATGGTGTCTTGGTCGGTTCGCCAGTTGGTGTGTTAGTCGGTGTGTTGGTCGGCGTGTTGGTCGGTGTGTTGGTCGGTGTGTTGGTCGGTGTGTTGGTCGGCGTGTTGGTCGGCGTGTTGGTCGGTGTGTTGGTCGGCGTGTTGGTCGGTGTGTTGGTCGGCGTGTTGGTTGGCGTGTTGGTTGGTGTGTTGGTCGGCGTGTTGGTCGGTGTGTTGGTCGGTGTGTTGGTCGGTGTGTTGGTCGGTGTGTTGGTTGGTGTGTTGGTTGGTGTGTTGGTCGGCGTGTTGGTCGGTGTGTTGGTCGGTGTGTTGGTTGGCGTGTTGGTCGGTGTGTTGGTTGGTGTGTTGGTCGGTGTGTTGGTCGGTGTGTTGGTTGGCGTGTTGGTCGGTGTTGGTCGGTGTGTTGGTTGGCGTGCTGGTTGGTGTATTGGTTGGTGTGTTGGTTATGGTTGGCGTGTTGGTGGGTGTGTTGGTAGGTGTATTCGTTGGCGTATTAGTTGGTGTAGGTGTTGACGTGAAGATAGGTGTATTGGTGGGAGTTGGTGTGGCCGTCGGGCAGAATGCATCGGTTTGAATGGTAAGATCGGCAGTCACCATCGTGCCGTCTTCAGCCCGCACCGTCGATTGAATCAAGTATTCCTGATCCAGGTCTAATTCAGGGAATGTGGCGGTCCAGCCACCTAAGGCGTTCAGAGTAGCATATTGGAATTGTTCACCATTCAAGCTGACAATAACCCACTCCAGATCAGTCGGCGTTGTGCCTTGTAAGACAGCGCTCAGGTCCGTGGGATCAATCACTTCGGTACACGTTCCCCCGGTAATGTCAGCAATCCGTCGAAGGCTGTCGGTGGGAGAGCAACCAGCCGCGCCGTTGCCAATTGAGTATGTATTGACAATCGTGCCCGCATCGGCGGCCTGCTGTACGGGTGAACCACCCTCGGTGGTCAAAGTGGCATCACCATCGGAAAGGAAGAAAGCCACGTTGATCTCCCCGACTGGCTGTGAAGCAAACGCCGTGTTCATGGAGGTTAAAGCCAGATTGAAGTTTGTGGAGCCGCCAAAGGAGAAGGGGGTAAAGAGGTTGATAAAAGAAGAACCAGAAGGCCACCCTGAAGATGTCGAACGGGCCACTTCGGCCACATCAACCAGGCCATTATTGTTTAAGTCAGCCAGCAGGGGGCTAATGAATATTTGTTGGCCTGCTGTGGGCGCAATATCGGCAATGACGGCAGTCGTGCCGAAGCCAATGATGTTGGCTTCGGCATTGGCTGTGGAAAGGCTTTCGTTCAAGGTAATCACACCGCTGATTTCACAGTCGAGAATGTCACCATTGCGAATGTCGCCATTAAAGTTATCGCCTGCATTACCGGGGATACCGTCACCATTACAGTCCATGTTGGTAACAAAGGTGGTGCTACCAGAAACGTCCATGATGTAGGAAACATTGGCGCTTTGGTTAAGATCCCCGATGGCGGTTTGTCCGGTCACAACCAGCGATTGATTGCAGACATTAACCGTTGAACCATCTGTAGGTGATTGAATGAAGATGTTGAGTTCCTGGCCTGTGGTGGTCAACCCAGTAGCTGGGTTATCGGCAAAGACTATGGATACTGTGATGAGAGATAGGATGACGATGAGGGCAATTCTACCTTTCCATGAGGGTAATAAGGTTTTCAACCCCAGGCGTTTGAACATGGCTTTCCTCCTAACCGATGGCTTAGATCAAGGATGATGGTATTCGCGGCCGCGATACCCAGTCTAGCATGATTCACTTCTACACCAGGCCAAACAAAGTGAGACAACAAACGGGCAACTGCAACGGCACTCACTCCGGTTTTTTATGCGGTTAGCAAGGGATTAACCACAATTTATAAACCGGGCACTATATTCATATCAAATCTAGATTACAATCCTTCTTACGTAAGCCCATAATGTCCATTTTGCTTACAAAGATACAAAACTAACGCCCCTGATTTCTATACGAGGCAATCAAATCCTGTTTCAGTTGCCACAACTTGGGGGTCAGGGAGACGTGGTAAATATGCGGATTCAACAACCGCCGCACACCCACATCCAATCGCGCCAGATCTGCCCGCCGCTGTTCCCGCATCATCTCCAACGTGGGTAACTCATAGACGAGCTTACCATCCTGCAAAATAGGCACGAGCAAGGGTTCAATCGCCGTCATCTCCGTCTGGGCCAATGAGCGCGAGATACCCGGCTCGGTGGGATGATGGAGCCACAATGGCGACATCTGGTGGGGGTCTTCGTCATCCAGACTTAGCAAATCGGCTGTAGCGATACCTCGTTCGTCATACACCCGCCACGCCTGCTTGGAACCAGGGTTGGGTGTTTTCACCGGGTTTTCTGATAATTTGATGGCCGGTTGCCATTGCCCCTGATCATTTTCTGTCGCCACCAACTTAAAAACCCCATCCAACGCCGCATCACCCGCCGAGGTAATCAAATTAGTGCCCACCCCATAAACCAGCCGCCGTATCACCTGATCCGCATCCTGGTTATAACGCGGCGCTTCTTCCTGAATCTGGGCCAAAATCTGCAAAATCGTCATCTCATCGAGTTGATTGGACAACACAATGCTGGTGTCAGGAAAACCGGCCTTGTTGAGCATTTGGGCCGCCCGCACCGAAAGATAGGCCAGGTCGCCCGAATCAAGCCGAATACCCATCGGCCGGTGGCCCTTCCGTTGTAGCTCCTCAAATACGGTGATGGCATGGGGCAAACCACTCTCTAGCGTATTGATGGTATCCACCAGCAACAAACAATCATCGGGATACACATCGGCATAGGCGCGGAAGGCGTCTATTTCCGTGCCACCCAGGGAGAGGAAAAACTGCACCAGGCTGTGAGCATGGGTTCCTTTGGGCGGATACCCCAACACATGGGAAATGCCCGCGTTCGAGGTGAAATCGGCCCCACCGATAAGAGCGGCTCGTGCCCCAGCATTGACCCCCCGCTCCTGCCCCCGTCTCATGCCAAATTCCATCAGAAGCTGACCCCGCCCCGCCTGGCTGATGCGGGCAGCCCGCGTAGCAATCAGGGTGGGATAGTTAAGCAGGTTCAGAAGGGGTGTTTCCAAAATTTGGGCCATGGCTATAGGGCCTTGCACGGTGGTTAAAGGCACATTGGGATGAACCACTCGCCCTTCGGGGATGGCCCGTAAGGTGATGCCTGCCATGTTGCCATGCACACGCAGCCAATCCAGAAAATCCTCATCAAACAGGCGTTGTCCTGTCTGGCCGGTTTGTTGGCGCAAAAAGGTTATCTCCTCATCACGGAAATGCGCCTTTTCCATCCAGTCCAATAACCATTCCAGCCCGGCCATAATGCAAAAACCGGCCTTGTGTGAGCCGTAGTCTGGGTAGCTGCGAAAGAAATGGTCAAATTGGGCAGGTCGCTCGTGCAGACCCAACCGGAAATAAAGATGGGCCATGGTTAGCTGGTACATATCGGTGAACAAGATGCCTTCGGCGAGGGTCTGATCGGCTGTTTTCATTGTTTATCTCAAAAGGATGATGAACCGCAGAGACGCGGAGTACGCAGAGAAAAGAAATCTGTGTCAATCTGTAAGTGAACTAAAAGAAGCCACGAATTACACGAATTAAGACGAATTTTTCTCTGATGACTTGGCGTTCTTGGCGTCTTTGCGTGCGTTATTTCCGTAGACTCATCTGTGAAATCTGTGGCTAAAAGCTTTGTTCAATCGGTTGCGTCAAAAACGTCACTCTTCCGGGCAATTTTGGCTCTATCGGGTTTAGCGAAGGGAGTGGAGACTTTAGTCGGAACGTCTCGACCGGCTAAAGCCTCTACTCCTGATTCACCCCGTCCGATCCGGTGGAACCGTAATTATCATTCCCGGCCGATGACATCACGGGCGATGACGATGCGCTGGATGTGGGAGGAGCCTTCGTAGATTTGTAACCCTTTGATGTCGCGGTAGAACCGTTCGACGGGGTATTCGTTGCTGTAACCGCGGCCGCCATGCAACAACACCGCTTCAGATGCCGCGCGCGCGGCCGCTTCCGTGGCATATAGTTTCGCCATTGAGGTTTCACGGGTGGTAGGTCGCCCCTGCTCCTTCAACCAGGCGGCCCGGTACACCAGCAGGCGGGCCGCGTCCAACTCCGCAGCCATATCGGCAATCGTGGCCTGGATCATCTGGAAGTCGCCGATGCGTTGCCCAAACTGCCGCCGCCAGCGCACAAATTCCACCGACGCATCCAGACACGCCTGCCCAATCCCCACCGCCCCGGCGGCCACCCCCAAGCGGCCATGATCCAGGGCACTCATCGCCACCTTAAAACCACCCCCCACCTCACCAAGCAAGTTTTCTTTGGGAATCCGCATCTCTGCAAAGGTGATGTGGGCATGGCTGGACGAGCGGTGGCCTAACTCCGTGCCGGGCATGGGTTCCCAGGCAAAACCGGGGGTGTTTGTCTCCACGATAAAGGCGCAAATCCCTTTGTGCTTTCGGCTCCGGTCAATGCTGGCAAATACCAGAGCCACATCGGCAATACCCCCGTTGGTGATCCAGATTTTCTCGCCGTTAAGGACATAATGGTCAGCTTCCTCGCGCACGGTGCTTTCCATGCTGGCGGCATCGGAACCGGCGTTGGGTTCGGTCAGGCAGTAACAGCCGATGAGTTCACCGGTGGCTAAACGGGGCAGATAACGCCGTTTTTGGGCTTCCGACCCCCAATCGTTAAGACACAGCGACACTAAACTACCATGCACCGCCAAAAATCCCCGCACCGAGGAGTCGGCCCGGCCCAGCTCTTCGGAGATAAGGGTGTAGCTGAGGTAATCCAGGCCAGAGCCGCCATATTCGGGGCTGATGGGACCACAGAGGAAACCCAGTTCCCCCATGCGTTTAACAAAATGCAAGGGAAACTCGCCGCTTTCGTCGTATTCCCTTGCCAGCGGGGCAACTTCTTCCTGAGCAAATTGCCGGGCGCGTTGTTGGGTGGTTTGTTGGGTGGGGGTGAGGTCGAAATTCATAATGTTCAGGAGGCGAGTAAGCGAGTGGCGAGTGGCGAGTGGGTGACAAACCCGCAGACTCGCTACTCGCAAACTCTTCACTCAATATGCGCGAATCCTTCCAGTTCGATGAGGGCGGATTTTTGGAAGAAGCCAGCGACTTCAAACAGAGCCATGGCCGGGTAGTAGTTGCCGAAGTACCGTTTGTGGATGTGGCCGATTTCTTCTAACTTGGACACATAATCGTCCCGGTTGGAGACGAAGATGTTGAGTTTGACGATGTCGGGCATGGTTCCGCCCGCGGCCGCGACCACCGCCTGTAAGTTTTTCAACACCTGCTCATACTGGGCCACCACATCACCAGGGGAGACGATCTGCCCGTTGGCGTCACTGGCATCCTGACCAGCCAGAAAGAGAATGCGGCCGCGTTTGACCAAAATACCATGATTAAACCCACGCGGCGGGGCCAATTGGGGGGGATTGATGATTTGTTTAGACATAGAAACATTTAGGATTGTGAATGGTGAACTGATCGTGAATTGTGAGGGGAACTCTTCAAAGTTCAGAGTTCCCATTTCCAGTTCACCAGTTCACCGTTATCTTCCCGTAAACTTCGGCGTCTGCTTCTCCCGAAACGCCTCAAAAAACAGCCGATGATCTTCCCCCATGAGCATGAGGGCCTGCGCCTGGGCTTCGGACTCGATGGCCGAGGCCAAATCCATGTTCCATTCGTTGTTGAGCAGGCGTTTGGTCAGGCCGAGGGCCGTGCTGGGGCCATTGGCGAGACGAGAGGCCCAGGCTTGCGCGGCCGCGAGCAACTCCTCATGCGCCACCACCTTATTCACCAGGCCCATCCGTTCGGCCTCGTGCGCCGTGATTTTCTCGCCGAAAAAGAGAATTTCCGTGGCCCGCCCCATGCCCACGACACGGGGCAGGAGATAAGCCGCGCCCATGTCCGCGCCGGTCAGACCCACGTTGGTGAACAGGAAACGAAAACTGGCCTTCTCCGAGGCGATCCGCAAATCTGAGGCCAGGGCGATGACCGCTCCGGCTCCGGCAGTCATACCATTCAGGGCGGCGATGATCGGTTTTTCCAGGTTACGCATGTTGTAGACGACCGCCCCGGTCATGCGCGTAAAATCCAGATGCCCCTTCACATCCCGCTCCAGCAGTTCGCCGATAATCTCATACACATCGCCGCCGGAGCAAAACGCCTTGCCCGCCCCGGTGAGAACGACCACCTTCACCTTATCGTCATAGCGCAGTTCTTCCAACAAATCCCGGAACTGGGCATAGACGGTGAAGGTCAGGGCGTTCAGCACCTCTGGCCGGTTAAAGGTGATCGTCGCCACCCCTTCGGCAACATCGTAGAGAAAGTCGTAACTCATAAAAACCTCTTGATTGACGCTTAAGGGTTTTTGCTAACAAAATGGTCGTGGGTAAAAATATAACACATTTCCACAACACTATTCACCCACAAAGAGGCACATTATGAAAATCACCATCGTTGGCGGGGGGCCGGGGGGGTTGTATTTTGCCCTTTTGGCGAAAAAAGAATGGCCGGAGTACGACATCACCGTGTATGAGCGCAACAAGCCGGATGATACCTTTGGTTTTGGGGTGGTGTTCTCCGATGAGACGTTGGGGACGTACCGGGATTATGATCGGCCGTCCTACGAGGCCATCCGGCGCAATTTTGCTTACTGGGACGATGTGGAAATCTGGTTTAAGGGGCGCAATTTCCGCTGTGCCGGGAATGGGTTTGCCGGCTGTTCGCGCAAGTCCCTGCTGATGTTGTTGCAGGAACGCGGCCGCGAACTGGGCGTCAAGATGCAGTTTGAGTGTGACCTGGAGCCAGCCCAACTCGATCAGCCCCCCTTTGCCGACAGTGACCTCATCGTGGCCGCCGATGGCATCCACAGCAAAATCCGTGAGGCGCACAAAGCGCATTTTGGCACGACGGTAGATTTGCGCCAGGATTATTTTTGCTGGTTGGGGTCCAGCCGCGAGTTTGATGCCTTTGAATATTTTTTCCGCGAGACGGAGCATGGGGTGATGGTGGCCCATTGTTACCAGTACGAACCCCAGGCCAGCACCTGGGTCATCGAGATGCCCCCGGCTACCTGGTTGGGTTGGGGGTTTGACAAACTGGATGCGCTGAATGGGGAGCATATCCCGGTGTTGGAGCAGATTTTTGCTGAAGAACTGGCAGGGCATCCCCTCATCAACAACCGCTCCTTGTGGCGGCAATTCCCCACCATCGCCAACCACACCTGGGTGAAGGAGAACATCGTCCTGATGGGGGACGCCAAAGCCACCGCCCATTACTCCATCGGCTCAGGGACGAAGCTGGCGATGGAAGATGCGATTGCCCTGTTGGAAGCGTTGCGGGGGACGGATTCAGTCGCGGCCGCGCTGCACCATTACGACACCGCCCGCCGTGAGGATGTGGAAAAGACCCAACACACGGCCAACGTCTCCCTGGAATGGTTCGAGGCCATGGAACGGCATTGGCAACTAGAGCCGGAGCAGTTCGCCTTTGGCGTCATGTCCCGCTCCAAACAGATCACCCTGGATGAACTGATGGTGCGCGATGAACAGTTCGCCCGTCCCATCCAGAACTGGTTCCTCGACAAAGTGCGCCAACAGGGGTTCCCGGTTGCCGCCAACACGCCCCCCATGTTCACCCCGTTCCGCCTGCGCGAGATGGTCGTGACCAACCGGGTCGTCGTCTCGCCGATGGCCCAATATTCGGCGGTGGATGGGGTTCCCAACGACTGGCACTTCGTCCATCTGGCGAGCCGCGCCGTGGGGGGAGCGGGTCTGCTGTTTGTGGAGATGACCTGCCCCGCCCCGGACGCCCGGATTACGCCGGGGTGTACCGGGTTGTGGAACGACGAACAATGTGCCGCCTTCGCCCGGATGGTGACTTTCGTCCACGAGAACAGCCAGGCCAAAATTTGTATGCAGTTGGGTCATGCCGGGCGCAAAGGGTCTACGCAGGTGGGTTGGGAAGACGAGAACCATCCCCTGCCCGATGGCAACTGGCCGGTGGTGGCCCCCTCGGCCATCCCGTACTACCCGGACAGCCAGCTACCCCTCGAACTGAGCCGGGCGGACATGGCCCGGATTGTGGCCGAGTTTGTGCGGTCAACCGAGTATGCCGAGGCCGCCGGGTTTGACATGCTGGAAATCCACATGGCCCACGGCTACCTGCTGGCGAGTTTCATTTCGCCGCTGACGAACCGACGCACGGATGAATACGGGGGTGACATTGGCAACCGGATGCGTTTCCCGCTAGAAGTTTTCTCCGCCTGCCGGGCTGTCTGGCCTGCCCACAAACCGATGTCGGTGCGGCTGTCGGCGACGGACTGGTTTCCGGGGGGGCTGAGGGGTGAGGAGTTGCTCGCGGCCGCGACCCTGCTCAAAAACGCCGGTGTAGATTTGCTGGACGTGTCCACCGGGCAGACCGTACCCGACCAACAACCTATCTATGGCCGCATGTACCAGACCCCCTTTGCCGACAAAATCCGGCTGGAAGTGGGTATTCCCACGATGGCGGTGGGAGCCATCACGACGCCGGATCAGGTGAACACCATTTTGTTGCAGGGGCGGGCGGATCTGGTGGCGTTGGCGCGGCCGCATCTCACCGACCCGTACTTTACCTTGCACGCGGCCGCGTTGTACAACTATCGCGGTATCCAATGGCCGAAACAATATTGGAGCGGCCGCAATCAGCTTTACCGGCTGGCGGAGCGGGAGCGGGCGGAGTGGTTGGAGAATAAGCGGGCGTTGCGGCCGCGGAGTCATGCAGTGAATAGTGAGGAATAGGGCGGGACAGGTGGGACGGAATCAAGGTTAAACGGAGAGCCTACCTTCCCACCTGTCTCACCCGCTTTGCCCACCCCCGCCAGGGGTTAAAACCCCCGGCTGATAGAACAAAGTCCACTGGAAGTGGACTGGGGAGGGGTTCTCCAGTGCGCTTTAGCGTACTTGATGTATCAGCGGTAGATTTCAATCTACCTCTACCGTGGCGGTTCGCGGCCGCAAATCCCCAAAATAGCCTATAGTATCCCCATTCTTTATCCGTGTTTCTGCCATCCGTGTTAAGTGAAGTGCCGTATATTTTGGTAATATTTTTTGAAGGAGAGGATTATCCGATGGATACCCCAAAGAAAATTCAACTTCGTGATTTTTATAACCAGGCTGGTCATCTATTCCCATTATTTGTCCGTGAGGGGATCGAGCAACGCCTTAAACTTCAAGATGCATTTAACGAAGCTTCAAATGTTTATATTCAACTTCACGGCGATCTTATGCGGTCAGTCCAAACTTTAAATGAACAGGACGGTCAATGTGAAAGGCGTAGTGCATTCAGATCCGCTTTTGCATTTTTTGAAGGTGTTATCAACACTTTAGCAAACGTCTCATTAATAGCTGACAACGCAAGACTTTCCAACTGTTGTCTTATCTGAAATAAAGAGAGCTGCACTCACGGAAATGGATTACAACGTTCAAGACAACGGGGTGTAAAGCCCGCCAGAAAAAAAGTTCAACTTAAAATGCGGGTAGTGTTTGTCTATCAAATAATGTGCGAGCTATTTGCGCTCAAATCCAAGCTAGATAGGGGAGGAGGTAGCGGTTGGGATGAATTTCTTTCTGCAATAAAGAAACGCGACAGTCTAACCCCATCCGAGAACAATAGATGACTTGTCAGTTAAAGATGTAGACATGGTAAACCTTCAGAAAGCTATGAATTGGTTCAATAACAGCTTTGGTGCGGTTATTACCGAATTGCGCAGTGTGATACCGGAAGAGGTGCATGAATTTACTGAGTATAGAGAGGAAACTAGCCGGACCATTGCTAAGTTCCAGTGGATTTCTGAAAGAGCCATAAAAATTGAGTTGCTTATCAACCGAATCCGGGCTAATGAAAGTATTGAAGAAAAAGAAGTTATAGAAGCTGACAAAGCCTTGAGAGAAATTGTTACCGAGTCGCTTCAGAATAGGTAACATTTGCTGACGGCGATTGGATTGAGACGTTGGGAACAAGGAACAAAACTGGTGGATAGCCGCACCATCCCCTTCCCCGTACCATAAAACACACAGGGATTGACGCCCCATTTAATCAAGGGTATGGTTTAGCCAGAACCAAAACGAGGGCAGATTTATGGACACAACCTACGTAGAACAACGGGAACAAGATTACTGGATCAGCAACAGCCGCGTCTCTCTGGCTTCGGTGGTGCTGGCCTTCCGGGACGGCCTTGCGCCTGAAACGATTGCCGCTGAATGTTTCCCTACCCTCTCGCTGGAGCAGGTTTATGGCGCGATCACTTACTACCTTGAGCCATCGCCAAGAGGTAGACACATACCTCAAACGGCGTGAAACAGAGTTTGCCGCTTTACAAAAATCTACCCATGATCCCGCTTTCGCCCGTAAGCTGGCTCAGACCCGCCGCCAACATCAACTCGCCTGATCATGCGTATTCGTTTTCAAGCCGACGCTGATTTGAACCAGATTATCGTCCGGGCTACCTTGCGCCTGGAACCGACCATTGATTTTCAGACGGCGACCGCGGCCGCGTTGTCGGGTTTGGATGATAGGGCGGTGTTGCACACGGCCGCGCAAGATAACCGCATTCTCGTTTCCCACGATTTACGAACCATGCCCCATCATTTTGCCAACTTTATCGAGAACGAAGAAAGCCCAGGCCTCATCATCGTATCGCAAAAACTGCCTGTTTCACAGGTAGCGGAAGAACTTCTCCTCATCTGGTTAGCCAGCGAACCTGAAGATTGGCTCAATCAAATTCGCACCTTACCCCTATAAAAAGCGGAAACAGTCAGCAGTTATCAGTCACCAGTGAGCGGTAGGGGTGGGGCAACCAGGGGGAAGGGTGGGAGAAACAAGAAGGCTTGGTTCCCGGTTGCCTCACTCCGGTTTGCCAGAGGGTGGTTTCATTTCGGTTGAGCGTTCGTCCAGTGCCTGGCACGGGGCAGAAAAGCCTAGTCAGACCAAATTTTACCGCCCCGTGCCAGGCACTCATTGTTCCAACTCATTGGAACACACCCTTTGCCAGATAAACCCCTGGCCTGACACGGGGGCGAGCAGGTGGGAAGCGGGTTTCCCGTTTGACCAACATCTGGCCCACCTGCCCCGCCCCTACTAATGACTTCATGGAGAAATAGGTGATGACGTTAGAAGAAAAATACCCCTTTATTGCCAGTTGGGTACGAGATGGGGAGATTCGGATCGGTCGGTCGTCTAGCTATCGTGAGGAACCACATGCAGGGGTGTTTATGTCTGGGGGGACACCGCCTGGTATAGCGATGAGCCGTTTGGTTCGTTGGATGAGGTGTTTGAGCAGATGGAACGGGCGATTGGGCTGTGGTGTCAGGAGCAGGGGATAGAACTGGTGGATAGGCGCGGCCGCGTTATCCCCTTTCCCGAACCATAAAACACCCAGGGATTGACGCCGCATCTAATCAAGTGATTGATTTGCCGCGTTGTCCAGTTTAGATGATAAATGGGTGCAAAGTGGCCGGGGCGCGTGGGGTTGTCTGGCTGAAAGCAAACGGCCGTTTGTCCCACCTCCCCGTGAGACAAACGGCCGTTCATACAGGCTCACCTAACCGCTATTACGGTGTTCCGTCTAACTGCAAACCTTGCTCAATGACTGGTTGTAGGGGGCGGTTATTACCCGCAATGATATGGTTGAAGTCAGCAATTTGCTCCGCCGACATTTCAACCGGGGTTTTCATAACCGACCAAATAACCTCTTCGGAACAAGGGGGCGTGGTTAATGAACCACTGTAGCGATAGACCGTTTGCTCCGTCGGCAGCAAATCGGCGACCTGTACGGTCGCGCCCGTGGCAATAATACCTATCTGCTCTTCAGGTAAATGATCCCTAACCGAGGTAAAGCCGTATTTTCCGCCCCTCGGCGATAAATACCCCCCACGGCTACTTCCCGTTTGCATCCTGGTGGACCAGATGCATTTCAATGGGATAGTCCTGGCCTTCAACGGTATGTTCGCTGGGGGCGTGGAAATGAAATTGTTTCAATTCGTACGTTCCGCCGTTGATGACTATCTGGCTACCGGCAACGACATTGACCTGAACCGTGTGCCCATTGTTGATAATATTGACGGTCGTTTCCTTATAGTCAAAAACGATATTCGCCAAATCAGTCACGGCGGCATTGGTTAGATCGATCGGCGACTGTTCCTGACCAGTACCACACGTTTCATAATAGTCACTCAGTTCAGCCCATTCTGCCGGTTCCCCGTCTTCATACCCAAAGTGCGGATAAATTACCACACACTGTTTCTCCCCCGCCGAAGCGACATAATCCCGCAACGTGTTCTCATGCTCCATCAGCAACCACTCGTGGCCTACAGACGTTTCCTGGTCGTGTGTTTCACGGTCTTCCAATTGGAAATAAGGGGTGAGCACGGGCGGGGATTGGTTCGTATCATGCCATACCGCCGTAATCTCAGCACCACTGAGATTGAGGAATCGGAGCATCACATTTCCTGCCGTTGGGGCGGGAATATCGGCAACATCGCAGGTGATTGCTTCCTCATTGGCCGATTCTTCGGATTCGGCTCGCGTTTCATCTGTGGTCGTCACTTCCGTTGGTCCTGGTTCATCATCACCAGGCAACAAGTCAGTTATTGATTCTGTCGTCGGCGTTGAACACGCTGCCAGGACAAAAAGTAACAGCACGATAAGGGCCAGGGTCTTCTTCATTAGGTTTACTCCTTTATGCATGGATGGATGGAATGTTTTATGGCCAGACCTGGAATCTGGCTGATAGTTTACCAGTGTTTCTGTAAATTTCGCCAAAGTAGGCCTTGAAATAACCAGGAAGACATACCCGCAATTTTCCACTCATGGTCTGGACAAGCCAGAGCACTATCTTTGCAGTTTTGGTATGGATGCCTTGATCAACTGCATCCTGTCATGCTGAGAGTATCCACGGGCACTCCGCCCGTGGGTACGCTCAGAATGACAAGTTTAGGGTAGCGTTTTGCCGTTTAAGAAAAAGTGCAAACATAGTGCCAGAGCTAAAGAGGTTTTGCCACGAGTTAAACGAATTGGCACGAATAGGCAAATAAAGATTCATGCCAATTCACGTTCTCGTTCCACGCTCCGCGTGGAATGCTCCCTTCGACGCTCTGCGTCGCGCAGAACGCAGAGCGTACTACATCTTACCAAAGGTGGGCCTATGTTTTTATGACAAGCCTTGGCATCAGTTTGTCGCCGAAAAACCGCGCCGTTAGGTTTCCCCCTTCCCGGCGGGAAGGGGGTAGAGGGCTGGGTCTTCAGGCTAAATTTACCCAAGCGTTCTATAAAGTTGTAGTAGGAATGCGTTCTGATACCTGAATAGGCACGAAAATCAGTATTAATCCCCGCCATCGGTGGATAATTTTCTGGCGCACTAGACAAGAAATTGACTCGTCAAAGCGCTAGATGACCGGGCCGCCTAATGCATGATTAGTTGCACCTGTTGCCAATGGGCGCGGTCGTGTTGCACCACCAGGTGCAGGAGTTCGTGCATACTGGTGGGGCCAAAAAAGGCGTGGCGGCCGCGTCGTTGCCACATGGCTTCGGGTAAATCTTGCAAGAGGGTAATGGTGATCTGGCGCGCGGCCGCGAACGCCTCCAGTGCCCTCTCTCCATCTTGTTGCTGATACCCCCGCTCCTCAGTCCAGCGATCCGGGTCAGCTCCAGCAATAAAAGCGTTATCGGTGGTGATGAGGTCACGAAAGCGGACCTGATGAACCTCACGTTCAACATCACGCAGGTGACACATCAATTCGGTGAGAGACCACTCTTGTAGGGAAGGCCGATAATGCCAATCCAGGGCCGCGGCCGCGCCTGATGGCCGCAATCAGCATCTCTCCTTAAAATGGGCCAATTCTAAAAGCAAGGTGGGAACAGGGTCTGAATCGTGCATTAAATCTCCTGTAACCAACCCGCCTGTAAACGTGCCGCCAGATCCCCCAGAGAGCCGTACCCCGTAACCTGGCTCGTATCCCCCACCTCAGCCGACCCATCGGTCAGCCAGAAAGAGGGCATGCCCAAAGCCAGCGCCGGAACCATATCATTTTGCCAATCATCACCCACCATCAACGCCTGTTCAGCCTGGCAATCAATATGGGCCAGAATTTCCTGGTAATAAGCCTGGTTGGGTTTGGTGGCATGCATTAATTCATAGCTAGTGACCAGAGCAAAGGGGTACTCACTCGGGGGCAGATTGGCCCAGCGGAGTCGTTCTTCGATGGCGCGTCGCGGGAACAGCGGATTTGTCGCCACGACGACCTGCAAACCCTGTGCAAAGGCCCATTGCACCAGGTCTACCGCTCCCGGCATCGGTTCGGTAACGGACTGAAGGGTCGGGAATTGCTCGTGGTAAAACAGGTCAAAATGGGGTTCAACCACGGCCGGATCGAGGCCCGTACCTTGCTGAAACGCCTGCCAGAATACTTCCCGGTTGGTGCGGGTTGGGTCGGTATTGGCAATCATGGTCCGGGTTCCCAGGAGCATGTGTTGCAGAAAATGTTCTTTGTCTAGCAACGCGGCCGCGTGCTGACCCAATAAACGAAAATATTGGGGCAAGAATGAATCCATCTTGTTCCCCAAAAAGGGGTATCATCCAGATCAAAGAGAATGGCTTTTATCATGAGTTACTGCCTGAGTGGTGTTGGCACGTGGTGCGTGGTGCATAAAGGGTCTTTACGCATCACGCATCACGCAATTACGTCTTATCTCCCCCTAACCTGGATAAACCAGAAAATTTATCCGCAGATTAACGCCGATTTTCGCTGATTAAAGAATCTGCGTTAATCCCCACAATCTGCGGTTAAACTTCTTGCCGACTGGACAAGAAGTTGACTTGGAAGGTACTACTCCCCAAACAATTCACGGAAACCTGGCTTTTCGGCGGCGCATTGTGGGCAACCCACATACGGGTTAGGCACATCAATCACGTGTTTGCTGCACCACGTCCGCACCTCAACCTTACGCCCCACCAACCCCAGGAATCCCTTTTTGACCATCCCTTCCAGAACGAGTTCAGGGCTGTTGTTGGCCGCCAGGATGGCGGGAACCGGGCAATTGGCACAATCGCGGGGTTCCCAGGGGGGGGATTGGCGGTTGGCTTGAATAAGGCGGCACTCTTGATCATCGCGGCCGCGGTGGAAATTTTGGTAGTAGAAACGGCATTCTTTGCCCGCAGGTGTACGCATAGTTCATTTACCGATGTCCATGAAGATTTGTCAGGCTGATTATAATGCGAATTTGACCGTTGGCTATGGCTCCTGCCCGATAGATGCGACTTTAGTTGTTCTGCGTCAGCCCGCTAAAGTGTCTTAGGAATGAGAATTAAGTAACTTACAGGAGACTGGGGACGGGTCCCACATGACGAAAGTCAGACCGACGTTTTTATGACCCGCTTCACCCTCGGTTTGTCGCCGGAAACCCCACCCCTAACCCCGCCCCCAGAGGCGGGGAACTTTTCTAGGCGCAGTTTTTTGGGGCCTTCGCCCCGAAAAACCGCGCCGCTAAGGTTCCCCCTTCCCCCGGGGAAGGGGGTTAGGGGGATGGGTCTTCCGACTCAATTTACGATGGTATAGAAAACAAAAACGTCCCTCGATCTAACTTATCGAGAGACGTTCTGATTTTGGAGCCAGACACGCGAGGGTGTCCGTTCCCTCGCCCTGGTTGGGAGAGGATTAGGGTGAGGGCGGGTTGTGTTCGAGCAACTGATTGGTCGTTGCGATAAGGTGTTCTCGGCACGCGGCCGCATCCCAGTCCACCAGCCGCATCCCCAACAATACCCCACCCACCACCGGTGGTGCGTCCAGGCGCACCAATTCAGCCTTGGGGGCCACGGATTGAATGGTCTGGCGCATCGGGTCAATAAGCATGGGGCCACCTTTGTACAAACTACCCGCCAGAACCACCTCAAATGCCTGTTCGGTGAGATCAAGCTGGCGAATAACCCCATTCGCCATGTCGCCCAATTGCTGACCGGCCCAGGTAATTAACTCTTGGGCCACAGCGTCACCTGCGGCCGCAGTCGCAAAAATGAGCGGCGCATGGTGAGCCGAAACATGGTAGCGGCCGCGCATCAGCCCGGCCAACAAATCTGCCGCATCCGTCGCCCCGGTCACCTGGACAAACGCCTCGGTGAGGCGGGTGGCGGGCGCACGGCGGGTCCAGGCCAGGGCCACCGACTGCAAGGCTTTGGCGACTAACTCACCACCCCCGGCGTATTCACCAAAACTTGAACTGCCTATACTGCGCCCTTCGCGACCATCCGGGGTGCGGCCGCGGCAATTATTGCTTGTTCCGGCTACCACCACAACGCCCCAACCGGCCTTCGCTCCGGCGACCAACCCCACCAGGGTATCATTGCCAAATTCATAGACGGCGGACAAGCCTAGAGATTCGATAAGTTGGCGTTCTGGTTCACGGTCTTCCGGCCAGTCGTACCCGGCCAGGCCAAAGCCAGCCCCGGCAATTTGGGTGGGTGAGATCGCGGCCGCGCTACAAGCCTGGTTCACAATGGTATGCAACACCCGGCCCGCCTGCTCCCAACCTACCGTTTCCCAATTACCCGGCCCAGCCGTCCCTAACCCCAATGCCTGCCCCGTCTCATCGGCAATCAGGGCATGGCTCTTCGTGGCTCCTACATCTACACCTAAAAAATAGCGCATTTTGTTTCCAAGTGACGATTTTAGATGGACAATTTTGCTTTCAACCATCCATCTAAAAACAGAAATCTATATAACTATTCACCCTCATCCCCGGCCCTTCTCCCTGTGAGGGAGAAGGAAGTTTGTCCCCTCTCCCCGGTGGGAGAGGGTTAGGGTGAGGGGCTGTATAGATACAAATCTACAAGCGTAAATCCTTCCAGCCCAACACTTGCACACCCGAATCCTGAACCGTTTTCCGCCAGGCTTCACTGGTGAACAATTCATAATCGGCCACCCGGCAACGCCAGTCTGGGGCCATGGCCCGGAGTTCGGGGGTGTCTTTCACCGGATGAATGAGGAAATAATGGAGACCCGGTGTTAGCCCGTCTAGTCGAGTTTTGGCCTCAGTCAGCCGGTCTTCGTGGGTGGTCAGGGACATCATTTCGTAACTATCCATGAGGGGCAGACCAGCCGCGGCCGCGTCGTGGAGCAAACGGGTGGAAGAGTGTTCGGGGCTGTGCCAGGACCGCCAGATGGCCGATTCGGGGTGGAAGGCGAAGGCGTTCAGCCCAAATTGCCGGGCTACATCCAGATAGATGGGTAAAAACCGGGGCTGAAACAGGCAAAACATGTGGGTGTCCACGTGGGTCGCCTGAATGCCCGCTTGCAAACCCCGCTCTATCTGGGTTTGTAGTTCCTGGCGCACAGCCTCAACGGTGGCTTGAGCATGGGTCATGTCGGTGTTGTCGAAAAAGTAACCCGACTCGTCCATTAGACCAGAGGCAGGATCACGGGTGGAGAGTGGCCCCCAGCGGAAGGCGGACCACTCACTATTCAGGGCCAGATGGATACCCATGTCTAGATGGGGACGGTCGGCCAGTTCACGGCAGAGGGCCGCGGCCGCAGGGAACCAGGGGCAGGGTGTCATCGCGGCCGCGGATGAAAGCAGGCCAAACTCGATCAAGTCCCGGTACGCACTGATCGACCCTTCACACATACCAATATCGTCGGCATGAAAAATTACCGCCCGATCCGTCGGGCCTAAACCTAATTTTTGCAGATAAGGATTAACCATAAGGCATCTCACAGGGGTGGGGTAAATAAGAAACCCGACTTTGGCGTTTAATGGACTGACCGGGGGAAACTAAGAGACTGAGAGATTAAGAGATTTCCAGGGGTCATCCAAATTTTTGCCAGGGTCGGGTAGGAAAAAAACATGGTTCAGGTCAGCTTTACAAATTTGTAGGACGATTTAACGAAGGGTGTGTTTCATTTCGGTTGACGTTCATCCAGTGCCTGGCACGGGGCGGCGAATGGTGTTAAGCCCAGGTTTGTCTGCCCCGTGCCAGGCACTCATTGCTCAACTCTTTTGAAACACACCCCTTAACCAATCGCCCTACAACCTGTTAAGCACAGGTTGCCGACTTTGAACCACGCCGAAAAAACAGGAAACTTCATCTGTCATTTGAGGTGGCAGTGATGCAATCAGGGCGAGATTTTATCACGACGATTTCAATGACGCATTGGTACAGAAATTAGGCGTAAAAGGGCGTATAATTGGCCTCTGTCGTTCTCTTGTGGGGGAATATTCGAATAAAGCACAGGCGTCACCCACCTTGTTTTCTGCACCTAAAAACAATCGTGCTTGATCATGGGGATGTTGCATGACCTTGAAACAGATTGACCGATACAGCATAAAAGCGGAACTGGGGCGGGGGGGTATGGCAACCGTTTATCTGGCTCACGACCCCCGTTTTGGTCGGGATGTAGCCATTAAGGTGTTGCCGCAATATAGCACCGATGAAAACACGCGCGGCCGCTTCCAACGTGAAGCCCGTACCATCGCGGCACTGGAACATCAGGCCATCGTCCCTGTTTATGATTTTGGCGAAGACCAGGGTCAGCTATTTCTGGTCATGCGCCTCATGCCGGGTGGCTCACTGGCTGACCGCATTGACAACGGGCCGATTCCTCTGGCTGAAGCCGGAGCTATTTTGGGCCGTATCGCTTCTGCGCTGGATTATGCCCATCGGCATGGGGTGGTACATCGGGACCTCAAACCAGGCAATATTCTCTTTGACCAACAAGGGGCTTCCTATCTGGCCGATTTCGGCATTGCCAAGTTGTTGGAAGCCAAGGTTAATTTCACCGGTAGCTCCATCATTGGCACACCGGCATACATCAGCCCGGAGCAAGTACAGGGCAATGTAGCGGTTGATGGACGTAGTGACATTTATTCGCTGGGTGCCATCTTGTTTGAAATCTTAACCGGGTTGATGCCCTACAAAGCCGAAACGCCGTTGCAAGTGTTGATGCAACACGCCATGGCTCCGCCCCCCCGTATCCTGGAAGCCAACAGCGGTTTGCCCGCTTATGTGCAGGATGTGATTGACCAGGCGATGGCTAAAGACCCAAATCAACGGTTCACTACCGCCAGCGCTATGGTAGCCGCCTTGCTCGATCCGACCAGGGCCACCCCCACGCTTAAGACGGCGCCCATCGTTCCCACGATGAAACCCCCTGTCCCTGTAGTGCCCATTAAGGAGAACAAACGCGGCCGCGGCCCTTTGATTCTCATGGGGGCTGTCTTTTTACTGGTGTTGGTAGGAGCATTCTCCCTTTCTTATCTGTTTGCCAGCGGCTTTTTTACGGCCACACCCACATCTCAGATCGCCGCCACCCCAACCACCGCTTTACTGATAGCCGCGATAACGGAACCGTCAGAGGAAAATGAGGGAGCGACCCCGGTTGTAGATGAGGAGCCAACCGATGACGCGGCCGCGGACAATACATCCACCCCGGAACCCCTTACCAGCCCAACCCTGGCCCCTACCTTCACCCCCTCAGCCACCCCGACGCCTACCTCAACCGTGCCGCCCACCGATACCCCCACACCCACACCACCACCGCCCACCCGCACGCCCAGCCCCACGTCTACACCCACCCTGGTGGTGCCATCCAGCCCGGGTGTCATTTACAACTTTGAATCCGGGTCAGTCAGTTGGCGGCGCGGCGATCAGCCTCACGGCGAGTTCACTCGTTCCGCCGAACAGGTTCACGGGGGCAGTTCAGCGGGCAAACTCAGCTATGATTTTCCCGCCGTAGTCAACAACTTCGTCGTTTTCCTGGCGCAACCCACCCTCGTTATCGGCGGCGAACCCACCGGTGTGCGGGCCTGGATTTATGGTGACAACTCCGGCCATTTTCTCAATTTGTGGATTGTGGACGCCAACAATGAAGTGCGGCAATATACCTTTGGCCGGATAAACTTTGAGGGCTGGCGGCAGGTGACGGCCTGGTTTGATGAGGAACGCGGCTGGCCCAACCAGCACATCAGCGGCACAGACGACGAAAAATTGACATTCCCGGTACGGTTGCAGGCCATCGTTTTAGATGGCTCACCGGATGAGCAGGCCAGCACGGGTATCATTTACATAGATGATATAACCGGCACAGATGATGCGATACCCTAAACGTAACCTTTCAGTTGGTTACATCAACGGATTAGGAAACAAACGGATTTTCCAGAGGTCGTTTTTAATCCCTTCCTTTCTTCTTTGTTCGTAGTGACCGCTTTAGCGGGCTAGTGTTAGCCCGCTAAAGCGGTCACTACAAACAAAATCTTTTTCTTGAAAGCCATCGCATCCCATCCTCACCCATTATGAACGATTCAGCCCCCACCCCAGAGCAATTTTTGGCCGCTTACCCTGAGGAACTCCAGCGATTGGCCCAGGCCTTGCGCCAGGTGGTCAAAACAGCTTTGCCAGACGCCCAGGAAGCCGTTTATCCTGGCTGGAAGCTCATCGGCTACCGTGTGCCAAATGGCAAACGGTCCAGCTATGTCGGTTTTGTGGCCCCGCAACCGGGCCGGGTGGTGTTGGGGTTTGAGCATGGTTACTTGATGACCGACCCGGATGACCTGCTGACTTCAGGGGGGCAACAGGTGAAGGTGGTGGCGTTTAGGCCAGGGGATGAGGTGCGGCCGCAACCGCTCATCCCCCTTATCCAACAAGCCGCCCATATCGCCCGCCTCTCCCGCGAGCAGAAACAGGCTCTTTTTTTGCAGCGACAACTTGGGGAGCGGGGAGATTGAGAGATTAAGAGACTGAGAGATTGGGAGACTGTGTCGGTTCCAAACTTGAAACTCGAAACCTGAAACTCGAAACTCGCCCCATGCATATTGAACATATCGCCCTTTGGACAAACGACCTGGAACGGTTAAAGACGTTCTATGAGACACATTTTGCCGCGGCCGCGGCCGCCAAATACATCAACCCGGCGAAAGGGTTTGCCTCGTACTTCCTGACTTTTGCCAGCGGGGCCAGGTTAGAATTGATGAGCAAAGAGGGGTTAGGGGATGCGGCCGCGTACCCGGCCAGCGGTTACACCCATTTCGCCCTGTCCACCGGCTCCGTGGAAGCCGTCAACCAGCTCACCGAGCGGCTACGCCAGGCCGGTGTGCCCATGATAGACGGCCCCCGCTGGACCGGCGACGGCTACTACGAAGCCGTCATCCTCGACCCCGACGGCAACCGTATTGGAGATCACGCTCTAGAATGAAGATGCGTGGGACTCTGTGATTTAGCATTTCAGCAGGTCAGCATTTCAGCAGGTCAGCATTTCAGCAGGTCAGCATTTCAGCTTGTTATAGCTGTTCAGATAAACATTTGGGATCTTAGTTCGTAGTGACCGCTTTAGCGGGCTGGTGCTAGCCCGCTAAAGCGGTCACTACAAACAAAATCTTTTTCTTGAGCGCTATAGCTGACCGGCTGACTAGCTGACCGGCTGACTAGCTTTTCCCCCAGGAGCGTCTATGTCAACTCACGCCTCACTCCTTGCCGAAGTTCCTTTTTTCGCCTTGCTGGACGACGATGAGCGTACCTTCCTGGCTAACCAACTTGAAGAAGTAAGTTTTCCGGCAGGGGAAACTATTTTCAACTACGGGGATCCCGGCGGGGCCATGTACATCCTACGTTCGGGAACCGTCGAACAGTTTATTAAAGACATCACCGGCAAAAAAATTATCGTGGCGCGACCCACTGTGGGTGATTTTTTTGGGGAGCTTTCGTTGTTGGATGGGGGTTCGCGCACCACGGCTGTCATAGCTACCACGGATGTGGAAGCCTTGCTGGTGGACCGCCAAGACCTGGAACTTCTCTTACAACAACATCCTTCGGCCATTTTTGACTTACTAGAGGCCATGGGGCGACGGTTGCGACGAACAGCTACAATGCTTCACCGCACCGCATCACGCAATGTCAACCTGGAGATTAAGCAGCAATCCACTCTCCTTGAACGCATTGCCGACCAGATCGCTGCCTTCAGTGGTAGCATCCCTTTCCTCATGATCCATGTGGTCTGGTTTGGGTTATGGATTTTCTTCAACACCCGTTTCTCACCCGTGGAACCCTTCGACCCCTTTCCGTTTGGCCTTCTGACCATGGTGGTGTCATTGGAAGCTATTATCTTGTCTGTGTTTGTGCTTCTCAGCCAGAATCGGGAGGTAGCCAAAGACCGCTTGCGCAGTGAGATTGATTACACGGTTAACCGGAATGCGGAAATGGAGATTGCTCATCTGCATGAGAAAATAGACTTACTCTATACAGAGTTTTTGACTCGCCTGAATAACCTGGACCCGACAAATGGCAAATAGTTGTCATGCTACTGGGTAACGACAGCGGCCGCGACGCTTTGGTCGTTAGAATTAATTCTTATCCACCTCTTTCCATCAAATCCCGTATAATTTCCTTTAGACCCCCTTAAGTAGATGAGGTAATAACTATGTTTGTGTTCACTGGCATTATTTTGCGAGAACAAAAAGGTTTCAGTTCCCTTTGCCCAGAATTGGACGTTGCTTCCTTTGGTTTGACCGTGGCTACAGCCAAAACAGCCCTCCTCGAAGCCGCCAGTTTACACCTGGAAGGCTCCATAGAGGATGGTCTCCCATATTTACGACCTATTCCACCCGATGAAGACCCAAGGCGTGATCCGATTGCTACGATTGTTGAAACTTTTGTCTTTAAAGTAGATGTTGCCGTACACGTCTATGCCTAAACACCGCTAGTACAGCTTTACAAAGTCTTTGGTAGGTTTAATCTGCAAGACCCAGTCCGCCCCCTCCAGCGGGCGGAGGGAACCATTCCCTTTTCGGGGCGAATGCCCCGAAAACCGCCTACCCGCCCCTGGGGGCGGGGTTAGGGGTGGGGGTTTCCGGCAACAAACCGAGAGCGAGACTTGTCCTAAAACATAAGCTCTACTTTCGTAAAGATGTACTAGTTACGATCAATCGCCAATCTAAAATCGTCAATCGTCAATCAGGAGTTCCTATGTCCCCCAACCCTCTTCTCAAACGACTCGGCCTTAGTAACCATGATCGGGCAGTGATTTTTCATGCCGATGATATTGGCATGTGCCAGGCTTCGGTGGCGGCTTACCAGGAGCTGTTGGAGTTTGGCCTGATGAGTTCCGCGGCCGCAATGACTCCCTGCGCCTGGTTCCCGCACGCGGCCGCGCTCTCCCACACCTTCCCCACCCCACCCGACCTGGGCGTTCACCTCACCCTCACCAGCGAATGGGACAACTACCGCTGGGGGCCGCTCTCCACCTGCGACACCGCTACCGGCCTGCTCGATAGCGAAGGCTATCTCCACCGCACCAGCGAGGCCGTGCAAGCCCAGGCCAGCCCCGAAGCCGTGCTCCAGGAAGCCGTCGCTCAGGTACAGAAAGCGTTGGCGGCGGGTATTGATGTGACCCACCTTGATTCCCACATGGGCACGGTCTTCCATCCTAAGTTTTTGCCCGCCTATCTCCGGGTAGCCCAACAGTTTGGCATTCCTGCCTTGCTGGCCCGTTATGATGCGGCCCAATTGCAGGCCATGGGCTTCCCCGCCGACACTGCCGTTATGCTGGCCGAGCAGGTGGTCCTGCTCGAAGAGCAGGTCTTGCCGCTCCTGGATAGCATCACTGGCCTGTGGCTGGACAAACCGGACAACCG
Source organism: Candidatus Trichofilum aggregatum (assembly GCA_016716885.1). Taxonomy (GTDB): domain Bacteria; phylum Chloroflexota; class Anaerolineae; order Promineifilales; family Promineifilaceae; genus Trichofilum; species Trichofilum aggregatum. The sequence continues at coordinate 65,207 of JADJUV010000029.1, forward strand.
GCTGGAGCAGGCCAAAGAATTACTGGACTCGTTGGGGCCGGGGGTGCATTACTTTATTTTTCATCCTAGTGTGGACACCCCGGAACTACGCACCATCGCCCCGGACTGGCGGGCGCGGGTAGAAGATTACAAACTGTTCCTCAACCCGGCCTGGCGGGAATATGTGCAGGCGTCCGGGGTTCATGTCCTGGGCTGGCGAGCGATTCGGGATTTGGATAAATAGGCGACGGCCGCATTCCCGATCTCCTCTCCGCCCTCAACCAACTCCCCTGAATAGTGATCCTTTCCCCCGTTTTGGGTGACATTTGTCACCTGTTACCTTGTGGCAGGCGGGGTTACGTTACAGGTTGCCTTAACCTATTTCGCCCGGAGCCTGGCACGTTGCTACGTCTATAAAAGAAGCCACGAATTGTCCGAATTATCACGAATTTTTTTCTGGTAACTTGGCGTTCTTGGCGTCTTGGCGGTAAAAAACTTCTTTTTTCAGTTCTCCATTTATGCCCGGCCCTGGAGTGAAGTCCATTCACGAAGGAGTCTGCCATGTCACGTCGCCCTGTACCCCTTATCCTCGTTCTGTGTCTGACCCTGGTGCTCGTTCTGCTCGCCGGGCCAACATCCCCCGCCCCCATCTCCAAAGCCATTGGCCCACTCGATGATTTTGTCATTGCCCCGGAAGTGTTAGCCAACGACCCCGCCGAATTTCGCCAGTTCCGCCCGGATATTGTTTATCCCCAGGTGCTCGACCCCGACCCCACCATTCAAGCCATGATGAGCCAGGTCATCAGCCCCACCGTCGTTCAGTATGATGGCGGTCTGAGCGGCGAATGGCCCGTCACCATTGGCGGCAGTGCCTACACCATCACCACCCGCCACACCTACAGCGGCGTCCCCATCCAAAAGGCGACCCAATATGTCGGTGAGCACATGGATAACCTGGGGCTAGACATCGAATATCATGTCTGGAACGCCAGCCGTCCCCCCAATGTCATCGGCCAGATGAATGGTGAAACAAACCCCGAAGATATTTACCTCATTGTCGCCCACATAGACGATATGCCTTCCGGTGGCGCCGCGCCCGGTGCTGATGACAACGCCAGCGGCACGACAGCGGTGATGATCGCCGCCGATATTCTCTCCCAATATCGTTGGGATTGTACGTTGCGTTTTGTCTTCTTTACCGGTGAGGAGCAGGGGCTTCTCGGCAGTTCCGCTTATGCCCAGCGTTCTTATTATGCCGGGGAGAACATTTTGGGGGTGTTGAATCTGGATATGATCGCCTGGAACACCGCCAACAGCAGCCCCGATATTGACCTGCACGCCAACCAGTCCATTCCGGCAACCATCAGCCTGGCCCAACTGTTTAGTGATGTGGTCAGCACCTATAACCTGGACCTGATTCCGCAAATCATCCCCAGTGGCACGGGGGCCAGTGACCATTATCCATTCTGGCAATATGGTTATCCCTCTATCCTGGCGATTGAGGATTATTATGGCGCGGGGGATTTCAACCCGTATTACCATACCGTCCAGGATACGCTGGATCATACGGATATTGATTATTTCACGGAGTTTGTGCGGGCGGCGGTGGGCACGTTTGCCCACATGAACGGTTGTCTGGTGCAGGGGGAAACGGGGATGTTGGATGGGCATGTCGCGGCCGCGAACACATCCGCGCCCATCCCCTCGGCCAACATCACCCTGGACGGCCCCCACAGCTACCAGGTCACCACCGATAACAACGGTTACTACACCACGACCTTACCGGTGGGGACATATACGATGACGATCGCGGCCGCGGGCTACCTCACCACCACCTTCACCAACATCACCATCATCACCAATACCGTCACCACTCAGGACGCCATGCTCGACCCACAATTCCAGACCATTTACCTGCCCGCCGTGCGACGAGAATGAACGTGGTGCGTCTGGCGTAATACCTAACCTGGACAGAAATTTTTGCCACGAATTTCAAGAATTAGCACGAATGGGAAAATAATAATTCGTGTCAATTCGTGAAATTCGTGGCTGATCTTCTTGCCTTCTTTACAAGAAGTTGACACGTAAGCCAATGTTTACGTTGAGAATTGCGGCGATAAATCCGTTCCTTTCCCCAATCCGTTGATGTAACCCTTACATTGCCCCCTCCACTTTGTTGAGTACAATTGCCCTTATCCCCCTGCCTTTCAGGAGCAATTGTGACCACCAACAAACAACGCTGGCTCTACAGCCTGGCTAACCTGGCGACGGTTATCCCCTACCAGGCCATGCCCTTCGCCCAGTTTTACTACACCGACATCAAAAAATTACCCGTCGCCTGGGTCAGCAACCTGCTGTTCCTCTTCGCCTTCTACAACGCCGCCAACAACCCCCTCATCGGCTACCTCTCCGACCGTACCCGGAGCCGTTGGGGACGGCGCATCCCGTTTATCCTCTTCGGCACGGCCCCCATGGCGATATTCTTTACCCTGATCTGGGTGGCCCCGTTTGATGGCCTGACCCAACCCGGCCTGCTCATCGGCTGGTTTGCCGTCATGTTGGTATTGTGGGAGTTGTGTGGCACGGCCATCGGCACCAGTTACTTTGCCCTACTGCCGGAGATGTTCACCACCTACGCCGAACGCACCGATGTGGCCGTGCGCATGAACATCTTCCAGACCATCGGCCTGCTGATTGGCGTGGCCCTGCCCCCGATTTTGTACAGCCGGATTGGTTGGGTTCCTATGGGGTTGTCGTTTGCCGTGGTGTGCGCGGCCGCGATGTATGCCGGTATCCCTGGTATGTTTGAACGTCCCGAATACGCCGACCGCCCCGCCCTGGACCTGCTCCCTTCCCTCAAAGCCACCTTCGTCAACCGTAGCTTCGCCACCATCGTCATCGCCTACACCCTGCGCTACTTCGCCATCAGCACCCTGGCGACGGGTGTGCCGTTCTACATCAAGTACAGCCTCAAGGTGGATGACGCCCTGGCTTCCGCCATTCTTGCCAGTGCCTTTGTCACCGCGGGCGTCCTGCTGTGGCCCTGGCGGCAGTTTATCGCTCACCGTTTTGAGTCCCGCACGACGATGATGTTAGCCTTTTTAATTATGGCGGCGGGAGCGGCCCTGTTGTTTTTTGTAGACACCATTGAGGGAGCGGTCGCGGCCGCGATGCTATTTGGCGTTGGTCTGTCCGGCATGATCCTCATGACCGACGTCATCCTGGCCGATATTGCCGATGAGGACGAGATGCACACCGGCCTGCGCCGCGAAGGCATGTATTTTGGTATGAATGGCTTCATCACCAGTCTGAGTTTTGCCCTGGTAGCGTTGGTGTTCCGCTGGCTCCCCCCAGCCTATGGCTACGATTCCACCCTGGCGGTGCAACCAGACACCGTAGCCACCGGTTTCAAGTTATATATGAGCTTAGCCCCCGCGGCCGCGTGCCTTCTGGCTCTCGTTGCTCTGTACTTCTACCCCCTACACGGCCCCCGGCTCCAGGCCGTCAAAACCTTCCGCCAACAAATCATCAACACCTGACAAAACTCCTGGCCGGAGTATGCCAGAACCAAAAAATGGGCACAAAGACGTAAAAATAGCCTGCTTTTTCTCTGTGCATCTCTGTGTCTTCCTCTCTGTGCCCTCTGTGTAACTTCTTTCTCTTCCTCGTGGAGCTATTGATTGCCGGTGCGGGCGGTGGCTCGATGGGGGGCCAGCGCGGCCGCGATCTCTTTATGCAAATGGCCGTTATCCGCAATGATACCGTTTACTTTCGGCCAGGATTTGTTGAACAAAAACGGGTTATCATCCAGGTCAACACAAACACCCCCGGCTTCCTGTACCAACAAAGCCCCGGCACAAATATCCCATTCATGTTTGGGGCCACGGCTCCAGGTTCCATCGGCCTGCCCGGACGCTACCCGCGCCAATTTGTAGGCGATGCTCCCGGTGATGCGTAACTCGACCACTTCCTTGAATGGATCAAACTCCCCCCGCTTGATTTCCGAGCGGCTGGCGTCAATGAGAGCACCCTGGAGTTGGTCGCGGCCGCTAACCCCCACCTTCGCCCCATTACACCACACACCCTGCCCCTTCTCCGCCACAAATAGCTCATCCGTCGCCGGGTTAAACACGATTCCCAGCACCGGCAACCCATCTTCCACCAACGCCACCGAGATCGAAAACTCCGGGATGCCCATGACAAACTCTTTCGTGCCGTCAATCGGGTCTACCACCCAGAGATACTTTTTCTCCAGCCGCGCCGGGTTATCCGCCGTCTCCTCACTCAGCCAGCCCGCTTCCGGCAGTAGCTCACCCAACCGCCGCTTCAGCAACGTATCCGAGGCAATATCAGCCTCCGTTACCGGATTATCCGGCGACTTATCCCGCACCGTAAACGAGGCCTGAAAAAACTGCATCACCACCTGTCCCGCCTCCCGCACAATGGCGACTACTTGTTCTGATTGTTGATTTATCATTATTCGTCTTTATCGATATGTGAACTCATAGCGTTGGACAGCGGACGGTGTTAACATCAGGAGGAGAATGTGACAGTTGACCTTTCAAGAGTCCTCTGTGAAACCAAAACTGAGCCAACTTTTCAGTTCTGTTTTCAGGCACTCCCTAGACACTACTTCATTTGGGCCGCTAGAAAGTCCAAAATATCAATCTTGGTCAGAATTCCCTGTACTTCATCCCCAGTAGCCACAATGGCGACGTTGTGATTACTAAAAATGCCCATTAACGTTTCCAGGGGTGTGTTAGGTCGCACCACTGGCACATTCCGGTTAATGACTGCCTCAATCGTCTCATCCGCCGAGTGTTGATGATCACTCATAAACATATGATTGAGCAGATCAAGTTCGGTGACAATACCCAACAGTCGCCCTTCCGGGGTCAGTACTGGCAGTTGGGACACGTTATGATCTTTCAACAAACGAATCACATCTTTCATTAAATCGGTGGGGCGAGCCGAAATAAGTTGATCAGTGGGTTTGGCTTCCTGAATGTCTCGTGCCCGATAATCCACCCAGGCCCGCTCCAGGAAACCATTCTCCCGCATCCACTCATCATCAAACACCTTGCTCAAGTAACGTGCCCCCGTATCAGGCAAAATCACCACCATCACATCATCCGGGCCGAGGCTATGATTTTTGGCGTATTTGACCGCCCCCGCCAATGCCGCGCCCGCCGAACCCCCGGCAAAGATGCCTTCTTCACGCACCAGTCGCCGCGTCCAGAAAAAACATTCCCGATCCGTCACCTGGACGATGGAGTCTACCACGCTTAAATCAGTGGTGCTGGGTAGAAAATCTTCGCCAATACCTTCCACCTTGTACCCTTCGGCTTTGGTGTAGCGGCCGCTACGATGGAGTTCATACAAAATGGAGCCAATGGGGTCCACGCCGATAATCTGCACCGCCGGGTTTTGCTCCTTGAGGTAACGACCCGTACCCGAGATAGTGCCGCCCGTGCCCATGCCCGTGACAAAATGGGTAATGCGTCCGGCGGTCTGGTGCCAGATTTCTGGACCGGTGCTCTCGTAGTGGCATTGAGGATTAACGGGGTTGTGATATTGGTTAGCCAGGATGGCGTTGGGGGTTTCGGCGGCCAGTTTGCGGGCCACGGAGTAGTAACTGCGGGGGTCGTCTGGTTCGACGGCGGTGGGGGTAACGACGACTCGTGCGCCAAAGGCTCGCAATAGGCGAATTTTCTCCTCGGACATTTTGTCGGGCATGACGAAGATACAACGGTAGCCTTTGACCGCGGCCGCAATGGCTAACCCCACGCCCGTATTGCCCGATGTAGACTCCACAATGGTGCCACCCGGTTTGAGTACCCCGCGCCGCTCCGCATCCTCAATAATCGCCGGGCCAATCCGATCCTTCACCGAACCACCCGGGTTCAGGTATTCCACCTTCACCAAAATGGTGCAAGGCAAGTTGCTCACCGTGCTATTCAACCGCACCAGCGGCGTATGGCCTATCGTTTCGATAATGCTGTTGTAAACCTGCATCTCACCCAGGCCTCCAACTCGTGCGCCGGTCGCGGCCGCGTTTTCGGTCATCACAGCTTCAGGGAATGTCATAGGTAACACCTTTTAGAGTAAACAGAGAAAGATTAACAGGAAACAGTGACATTGTTCATGCTGAACTGTTGACTGTCTACTGTTTACGGTTGGTTATTTGTAGATAAAGTAATTGTACCAATCTTTGCTTGTACTCCAATGAGGTAGGTTTATAATAACAACTGCCTCGCAACTGAACCAGAGGCGTCAAAGTTCCTTATCATTACCCCAAGCTCCCCCTATTCCCATCACTCGATTGGTTTAAAGGTTAAGATTGAACTGATCGTGGCTACGGACAGGACTCCAGCGTTCTTCCAGAGGTGTAAATCATGAAAGTACAACGCATATTAGCCACCAAAGCACAGGGTGTAATCACCATTACGCCCGAGAAAACACTCAAGGACGCGGCCGCGTTACTGACCCAACATACCATCGGTGCCGTCGTTGTTGTCAATGAAGCCGGTAAAGTTGTCGGCATTCTCTCTGAACGGGACATCATTCGTACCATAACCCATCACGAACAGCCCCTCAGCCAGACCGTAAACGAAGTGATGACCAAACGGGTCATCACCGGAACCCCGGAAGATGACATCTACTCCGTCGCTCACGTCATGACCGAAAATCGTTTCCGCCATTTACCCATCATGGAAGACGGTCAACTCATTGGCATGGTCTCCATTGGCGACATCACCAAAGCCCAACGTGATTCTTACCGGGGTGAAGTCAACACCCTGGAGATGCAATTATTAGCTGATGAAGCTTAGTAATCGTCCAAAAATAAGTTCCACCCAGACCTGACAGGTTTCCGAAAACCTGTCAGGTCTAAACCAGGAAGTTATTTTTAGATGCTCACTTAGATTGGTTCACGCTAGAGATTGATCCAATCTTCAACCAGTACAAGGAAATCCCTATGTCCCCCATTGGAACCGAATCAAATCCTTTGCGCGTCGCCATCATTGGTGCCGGTCCCACCGGCTTTTATTCTGCCGGTCATCTCCTAGACCAGAAAAAGGTTGTTGTCGAAGTAGATATGTTTGAGCGTCTATCCACACCCTTTGGCCTGGTACGGTATGGTGTCGCCCCTGATCATCAGAAAATCAAATCCGTCACCAAAGTATTTGATAAAATCGCCAACAACCCCCGTTTCCGCTTTTTCGGCAACGTCGAACTAGGCAAACACCTCAGTGTGGCCGATTTGCGTCAGTACTATCACCAGATCATTTACACCACCGGTGCCCAAACAGACAAACGGATGGGCATTCCTGGCGAAGATTTACAGGGTAGCCACCCCGCCACCGAGTTTGTAGCCTGGTACAACGGCCATCCCGATTTTCGCGACTGCCAGTTTGATTTGTCCCAGGAGCGGGTAGCCGTCGTTGGTGTGGGTAATGTGGCCGTTGACGTAGCCCGCATCCTTTGCCGTACCCCCGAAGAGTTAATCAAAACCGACATCGCCGATTATGCCCTGGAAGCACTGCGTCACAGTCGGGTAAAAGAAGTATATATTCTGGGTCGGCGCGGCCCTGCCCAGGCCGCCTTCACCAATCCGGAAGTCAAAGAGTTGGGCGAAATGGCCGACACCGATGCCTTTACACGGGCGGATGAAGTCAAGCTGGACCCACTGAGCGAAGCAGCTATGGCCGCCAACGCGGATCGGGCCACCGCTCGTAAGGTAGAAATCTTGCAAAGTTATGCTGACCGTCAGCCCACCGGCAAATCACGCCGCCTGACCTTACGGTTTTTGGTCTCTCCAGTGGAACTCATTGGTGACGAACAGGGGCAGGTCGTGGCAATGAAAATCGTGAAGAACAAATTAGTGGCCTCAGATGCGGGTTCGCTGCGGCCGCAAGCCACCGACGAATACGAAACCTTACCTGTGGGGCTGGTTTTCCGCTCCATCGGCTACAACGGCGTGCCCCTGCCCGGTGTACCCTTCCACCACAAGTGGGGGGTCATCCTCAACCGCGAAGGGCGTGTTATTGACGAAACCACCCAGGAGCCGGTGGTTGGCGAATACACGGCCGGTTGGATTAAGCGCGGCCCCAGTGGCGTCATTGGCACCAACAAACCGGATGCATTGGAAACGGTGGAATGTATGCTGGCCGACCTGGAAAAGGGCGTAATTTTGTCACCAGAACAACCTGACCGCGATGCGGCCGCGGCCTTCGTCGCTACCCAACAACCCGCTTTCTTCTCCTATGCTGACTGGCTCAAGGCCGATGAGATGGAAATCGCGAATGGGCAGGCTGTAGGCAGACCACGGGTTAAGTTTATCCATGCGGAAGAGATTGCGGCCGCGATTGGCAAAAAATAGCCTAAACAGGGTATTTCCCCTCAAAAATCAAAGACAACCAGGGTAAGACTGCCATAGATTCGGGAAGTACGGCAGTCTCACCCCCGTTCCAACCGTTATCTGAACAATGAAAACGGACAAACTCTTCCACGAATACTTCCAACTGGTTCCCCAAACTTTGTTTGAGCTATTCCAAATTAACCCTGGTTGCGCTTACCAGTTTACCAGCCCTGTTCTTAAAGAAAGCGAGCGGCGCATGGATGGTCTGCTTGAACCCAACGTTCCGGGCCATCCGCGCTACTTCCTTGAACTACAAGGATATCCAGATGAAAGCATTTATTGGCGACTCGTCGAAGAAATTGGCCGTTTCCATGCCCCCAAACCGGAATTAAATCGGACTCGCTGGCATGCCTTTCTCCTGTTTTTAGATGCTACCTACGATCCTGGCCCAGACACACTGGGAGACCTCAATCATGGCCTTATGCCCTGGTTGACAACAGGTGTCCTCTCTGATTTACTATCCAAAGTAGCCAAACCGTCAGCTGCCCTAAACGTCTTACAACCCCTTATTGTTAGTTCGACCACCATTATTGAGACAAAAGCGGCTGAATGGATCAGCGAAATTCAGCAATCGCCTGAGCTAGACCAGCGGATACAAAATCGTCTGGTCGAATTGTTGGTACAATTTGTTGTACAACGGTTTAGCCAATTGTCCCGACAGGAGATTGACAACATGTTACAACTTACCCCTCTGGAACAAACAAGAGCCGGTCAAGAACTTATCGAAATGGGCATCGAACAAGGCATCGAACAAGGTGAATTGAGCATCCTGGCTCGTATGATCAGTCAACGCTTCAATCTTTCCCCCAAAAACGTTCAGGAGCGATTGAGGGATTTCAGCCGTAATGATTTTGAAGCTTTGGCAACCTATTTATGGCAGGCAGAAAGTTATCAGGACATTGAACGCTGGCTGAACAACCGGACGCCCCAGGCATAACTGATGTCCTACCCCAAAATTATTATCTACAGTGATGGGGGTCCGACCCCAACCCCGGCATTGGCGGCTGGGCGGCGGTGCTGCGTTACGGTGAGCACGAAAAAGTACTCACCGGCAACGACCCCCAAACGACCAACAATCGTATGGAGTTGCAGGCTGCCCTGGCCGCCTTGCAAGCCCTGAAACGCCCTGGCGAGATCGAGTTCCACACCGACTCAGAGTATTTACGTCAGGGAATTACCACCTGGGCCGAAAAGTGGGCCGCCAAAGGGTGGCAGAAAGAGGGTAAACCCACCCCCAATGCCGATCTCTGGCAACAGCTTCTGCCTCTGGTTAAACAACACACGATCAACTGGAATTGGGTGAAAGGGCACTCCGGCGACCCCATGAACGAACGGGTAGACCAATTGGCGCGGCAAGCCCGGCTGGAAATCACCCCCAAAGCACAACTCTCACCCGACACGCCACGCCTCTACTTGCGATCCTCGTGTAAAGGTAATCCGGGGCCTGGGGGCTGGGGTGTGGTGCTGGAGATGGGTGAGGAGACGCGCCAGAACAGTGGTGGAGAAAACAAGACGACCAACAACCGGATGGAGATCGCGGCCGCAATCGCCGCCCTTCAGCTTCTCCCCCCCGGATCAGCGGCTCAAATCTTCACCACTTCCGACTATCTGTTCCAGGGAGCTACGCAATGGCTTCATGGCTGGCGCAAAAAGAACTGGCAAAAGAAAGATGGTCAGCCCATTGCCAACCAGGATTTATGGCAGGAGCTAGACCGCTTACTTAAACAATATTCTGTGTACTGGATCAATGCCAAAGGGGATGAAAGCAAACAATTGCCCGGACTTCGCGAAGCCGGGCAATTGGCTCTTCGCGCCAGCCAGGATTCATCATCTGGCTAACATAATTCGCTTTATATAGCTGTTCAGATACTGGTCGTGTGCGGCTCGGCGTCAAGGGGGGGTAGGGGGAGTGGGCGCCTTACGGTTGAAAGCCGTGCTGGGCCAGAGCATTTGGTTTGACTTTTTAAGGCAAACTGATAAAATGCCCAACACTTCAGCCGAAGTGGCGAAATTGGCAGACGCGCTACGTTCAGGGCGTAGTGAGCTTACGCTCATGTGGGTTCGAGTCCCACCTTCGGCATTAGAAAATAAACAGCCCAGGCCAATAACCTGGGCTGTTTTATTTATAGCCAATGAGTAATTGCTTGAGAAAAACGGCACAAGTATAATCGGTGCCATCCAACTCATACCTGACCAATTAATATCCATTGTCAGGAGTTGTGTATTGCCCTGAAAACTCTGTCTCGTATTGCGGCCGCGCCTCCCAGCTTTGTCCTGCAATACACCCTACGCCTTACGTTTAAGGAAGCGTCCATGAATATTGTAACTGTTGCCAGCATTATCATTTTGTTCACTATCGTGGTTGGTGTTTTAGTGGCTCTTTTGTTTGTCAGCGCCGGAAACATGGTTTCGGCCAACAACACCGTCCTGGAAAAGGAAAAATCAGGCTATAACCCTCGTGTTACGGCTGGTCACAAAATCATGCCGCAAGCCAGCTCGACGGACCAGATAGCTCAGGCCCAAAATCTGGCGGCCCAAAAGGCGGCCCAACTGCCCCGTGGGGCTAATATGAAGATACGTCCCAAGGGTGAAGGCCCGGCAGACAAACTGCGGTCAGCTTCCGAAGGGGTGAACAATGACCCGGTAACGGCCACAAAAATTGCCATGTTCCACACCTGGAACGGCCTGCAATATCGCCTGACGAAACCGGCCGTAGCTGGCGCACCGGCAACGGCCCAAGCTCGCCCCGCGGCCCAACCGGCTGGCTCCAGCCAACCACGTGCGGGTGTTGATTATCAAGAAATTGCCATCACCGATAGCATGACCCCGGAAGAGAAACGTAAAGCGATTATTGCTAACTCCAAAGCCAAAGCGGCCGCGATGAAAGCAGCCAAAGCATCTGGGGCCGGAGTGGCGGAAGTGGTGATGGACGACGGAGCTGGGGTAGCGGCCGCAACGCCCACCGCCGCCGCTCCAATGATGACTGGTGGCAGCATGGAACCGGTAGCCGGTGTCCATTACGAAGAAATCGCCATCACCGATGGCATGTCCCCTGATGAAATTCGTAAAGCCCGCATAACCAACTCCAAAGCTAAATCAGCCGCGGCCAAAGCATTAAAAGCCTCAGGGGTGATGATGCCAGCCGCCCAACCTGTGGCTGAAGCAGTCGCGGCCGCGCCCGCAACCCCACAACCCGCCGCCCAGGCTGTCTCTGATGTCGGCAAACCTGATTTGATTGAAATTACCGAGGGTATGTCACCGGAAGAGATTCGCCGGGCACGCATCGAAAATTCCAAACGGACCTCGGCCTTCAACAAGGCCCTCAAAGCGGCGGGTATTGACCCCGCTTCGGTTAAGTAGCCCGCCCCCAACCTTATCTTTTCCTAAAGCCCGGTGATTAACCGGGCTTTTTTTATTACTGGAGTTGGGCGTTTTTAATCTCACCTCTGGAGACTAAGAGATTCAGAGACTGAGAGATTTCCCGAGAACGTTCTTATTTTCGCCAAAGTCGAGTTTGTTATTCACAGCCGGAGGGCATATCTTCACAACGGCCGGGAGGGATAAGGATGGTCGCGGCCGCGTCACCCGCACTTGCCCGCAACACCATCGTAAATGTTGTTTCAAGGTCACCTTTACCCGTGAGTAAAGCGCTTTCTCCCACCAAAACCATCCCTTGAGTTGAGAGCTGATAAGCGGGCGAAATAATCGCTTTCTCATTGGTACCCGCCGTTAAGACCGAAACCCGGTCATTTCCTTCCATATGCTGAAACGCACCTTGCTCATTACGGATCAGCACGGTGTAGCCGGTCACAGATTCATTACCGTCCGGGCGCATCAAAACCATCCACACATTGACCAGGGGCAAACCGTCCGGGGCAAAAATCTCTTTCGTGTTCATTTGATCAGGCAGCAGTTGGTACACGTGGGTATCACTCCAGAACCAAAAGGTTTGCCCACCCGGATACAAACCAACCATCATCCCACGAACGTTCGGGACATAACTATCCTCATACAGAATGGACCTGGCCAGGAAACTCACATTAACCCATTGGTAAATCCCATGATCATCCCACCACCAGACATCATCAGGGAGATCTCTGCGAGCTAGCACGTGTGGGGCAGGCAACCACCTGGCGGATGTTGTTGTTGCGTCGCTAAACCATCAGGGCGAACTATTACCTTGACGGTTTTGTAATGGGGATTCACCTCAAACAGATAGTGAGCATTCCACACATAGATGGGGGAACCGTTATGCGGACAATTCGTCACAGCCGCAATAGAATCCAATCACATCACCCAGCCACCAGAGAAACGGCTTCGGTTTGAACAGCCTCACGGGTGGGCAAATAATACAGGCTATCAACCGTCCATATCCAAATGAGTGCATCAACACCTTGGCCCACAAGGAACGGTAATTCCTCGAACTGGTTAATCCCCCACCCATCGGATTCACTATTTTTCTGCTGCCGGGCAGGGGGGGACAGGGTTGACGTTGGTTCGGAGGTAAGGTGTCGGTGCAGGTGGCGGCGTGACACGGGAATTTGATACGATAAAAGTCTATATCGTTCCAAACCCAGACGATAAAGGAGATTGTTGTCTGCGGTCGGTTGTCTAACCCATACACCTTGAACACCGGTTAGGCTGGAACCAGCCGGATTGTTGATTGGGTAGAGCAGATGCTCGTTCAAGTCATACAGGTATAAATCTGAGACGTTCCAAAGCAGGACGTAATTGGGATTGGGTAAGGCTTTGATGGTTTGCACACCTGGCACAGCCTGGGAGCTGGGAACAAATTGGGTTGGCTCACCAGTGACCACCAGAGTTGAAGTTGTTAGCTGTCCACAACAAAACGGCATCTTGTTTACCTTCCGGGCCAGGAATAGCCATGATGTTTTGCACACCAGAGATATCTTTCGCGGCCGCGTCCTGGACCTTCACTAATGTTCCATCATCGCTATATCGGTATACGGCAATCGGCGTCCACAACCAGACGTAGAAATTTTCTAAACCGGACCCATGCAAACTAAACGTAACCCCTTGTAAATTGGGGATAGGGGCATTAATCCCATCAATGAAAAGTTCACGGGCAATACTGGAACCAGGATCAAGCAAATAAACCCCATTTTGATCCCATAGCCATTCAATGCTTCTGTTCAGTTCAAATTGATTAGGCGTGATCGCATGGCCTGCGGTGGGATTATCGGCTGGCGAAACCGCGACAGGCTGGCCCCCCGTCCCTGCCGAGCTTAGAAGCTCCAGGCTGGCACAGGACATTACCCCGGCCATGCCCGTTATAACAGTCGTCAAAAACAACCACTTCATTACAAGCCCTCCCACATGAGCCGTTTTAATAGACCGTCCCCGGAAGGTATACAAAAGTGAAGGGCAATGAAGAACCCCAGGGGAAATGCTAATCAGGGCATTAGATGCCTATTTGGTTGGGTACGACAATTAGGAATTGCGTTGCTTACCTATGTAATGTTATGAACGAAACCGGGATTATTTTTACTAAACAGTACCATAGTACTATTGAAGCTAATTTATCTCCTTTGTGCAAATGAGTTGCTCAGATAATCATTAGATGGTTTTGTACGTAGTGACCGCTTTAGCGGGCGGGTGCTAGCCCGCTAAAGCGGTCACTACAAACAGAATCTTTTTCTTGAAAGCTATGGTACAGCTTTACACAACTCTTTTGCAGGGTTAGTCTGAAGACCCATCCCCCTTCCCGGGGGGAAGGGGAAACCTTATTAGTGTCGTTTTTTGAGGGCATACACGCTCACAAAATAACATTCCCCGCCCCAAGGGGCGGGGTTAGGGTGGGGGAAAATGCCCAATACGATGGCGTAGCGCTAAAAATCGGACTTTGGAAAAGCCGTACCCAGGTTATGACCCTAATAGAAATCCGGGACGCTTTGTGTATACTTGCGATTAAGTTATGATATTCCTGTTTAAGAATGACATGATAGGGAACCCTTAACTCCAGTTCATGATTAGTCATCTACAATTCAAAATGCTTTACTTGCACTTGCTGGGGCGGCCGCAACTTGTCCTGAACGCGGCCGCGTCATCCCTCAACACTCTCACGGGCAAATCATTAGCGCTGTTTTGTTACCTGGCAGTTACCGGGCAAACTCACGCCCGCACCAGCCTGGCCAGTCTGTTGTGGGGGGAACTACCCGACGCTGACGCACGCAACAATTTGCGCGTCTCTCTCTCCAAGTTACGGCGTCACCTCGATCCCTATTTGACTATCAGCCATGAAACAGTGTCTCTGAATAAAGAAAGCCCCTACTGGCTAGACGTGCAAGTCTTTGAACAAGGTTTGCGCAACCCGCATGAAGAAAACGACCTTGCGGCAAGCCATGGCGCTGTACAAAGGGGATTTTTTGCAAGAGCTTTATGTGCGTGACGCCTCAGCTTTTGAGGATTGGGTAACACAACAGCGCAATCGGCTGCATAACCAGGCCATACAGGGCTGGTTTGATCTGGCCCAAATGGGCATAACCAGGGGAATGTACGCGGCCGCGATAGATGACTTACGCCGTTTGCTGGAGCACCAACCCTGGCACGAGGAAGCCCACCAGGAACTCATGCGTGCCTTTGCCCTGAGCGGACAACGCACCACCGCTCTGGCCCAGTTTGAACGTTGCCGCCACATCCTGGAACGTGAGCTTGGGGTACAACCAGGTGCGGTCACCCAAACCCTCTTTGAGCAGATACGTGCCGGAACCCTCACCCCTCCCACCTCAAACCACCCTCTTATTCAAGAATCGGCTCCCCTTCGGCCCACCCCCAGCCCCTTGCAGGAACCCACCTCAGCTTCAGCCGAAATGTCCACGTTTATCGTTGGCCCACCCATTAGCCACCCGGAGCATTTTTTTGGCCGGGAACGGGAAGTGCGACGCATTCTGAACCTGATCAAGCGACTGCCGTTACAAAACGCCGCCATCATTGGGCCACGCCGCAGTGGCAAAACCTCTTTGCTGCACTTTTTACCGGCCATCACCGCGGCCGCGTCACCCCGCTCCGACCAGCTATACGATTGGCCCAACCAGGAGCCTTACACCTGGGTCTTCGCCGACTTTCAGGACCCCCGGCTGGGCACTCGTGAAGGCTTTCTTCGTCACCTGCTCAACCAGATGAACCTGCCCATCCCTGAACCCTGTGACCTGGAAGCCTTCATGAATACCGTAGCTGACCAGATGAAGGGGCGAACGGTCATCCTGCTAGACGAAATTGGGGTGGCCCTGGGGCGCTACCCGGAGCTAGATGAGGAATTTTGGGAAAGCCTGCGCTCTCTGGCAACAAACCACGTAGGGGGACGGTTGGGTTTTATCTTGGCTTCAGATAACCAACCGGGTGAGCTTGCGGCCGCGCACGGACTCGGCTCTCCCTTTTTCAACATCTTCGGTTACACCGCCAATCTTGGCCCCCTGCCCGAAAACGAAGCCCACACCCTTATTGCCAGTTCCCCTCGCCCCTTCCACGCCGATGATGTGGCCTGGATCATCCAACAAAGCGGCGGCTGGCCCATCTTACTCCAGCTTCTCTGCCGCGAACGCCTGCTTGCTTATGAAGAAGGGGATACCACAACCAATTGGCGCAGCGAAGCCCAACAACAAATGCTCCCCTACCGTTACCTTTTAACAAAAAACACAAGTATTCAGCCGAATTAGTAGACCTTATTGGCCTTAACATGATGTCATGCTAAGGCGCAAAATCCGCAAAGGTTTTCTCTTGGCGACTTGGCGTTCTTTGTGTGAGATTTCTTATTGCCGCTAAACTCTAGTTTATCCACCCAGACCACCCGGCCGTAAAACGGGCCGGGTTAGGATTACAAAGGCCGTTGACCCGGCGTCTTAGCATGGCATAATATTAATCTCGATAATGTCTGATGGGGGGTCCATGCCTCACTTCCAAGATCAAACCCTAAACAATACACGGCCAACGATTACCGAACGCAAGTTAAAAGAATTCATTGGCTACATTCCCAACGCCATTCTCCTCGTCAATAGCCGTGGTCAAATCACAATGACCAACCCCGCAGCCGAACAACTCTTGGGCTACAGCCGCGAAGAGTTGCTTAACATGCCTGTTGAGCAACTGATACCTGAACGGTTTCACCAGGCTCATATCGAGTACCGGGCCACATTTCAGCAACAAATGCAAACGCGCAACATGGGTACGGCAAATGGAATCTTTGCCCGTCACCACAACGGCTCCGAAATACCGGTAGAAGTGGGCCTCAACCCCATTAACACCTCTACCGGCCTTTTTATCATTGCTTCCATCACCGATACCTCGCGGCGTCAACAAGCCGAACAAGCCCAATACCAAAGCGAAGAACGTTTCCACGAACTCGTCGAATCCACCAAAATTATTCCTTGGGAAGCGGATGGGGCGACCTACCAGTTCACGTATGTGGGGCCTCAGGCCGTCAAAATTATGGGTTATCCCCTAGAGTCATGGTATCACCACAATTTTTGGGTTGAGGCGATCCACCCGGAAGACCGGGAAACGGCAGTTAACTATTGTCACGCGGCCGCGGCCAAACACAAAGAATACGAATTCGACTACCGCATGGTCACAGCCGACCAGCGGATAGTCTGGTTTCATGACATTGTCCGCGTCAAAACCAACCCTGATAACAGTACAACGCTCCACGGCTTCCTCATAGACATTACCACCCGCAAACACATCGAGATTGAACGACAAGCCCTGCTCGAAATCATGCGCGGTGTCGTCATGACGCCCGACCTCACTGAACTCCTCAGCCTGATCCACCGCACCATTGCCCGCGTCATTTACGCCGAAAACTTCTTCATCACCCTCTATAACAAAACAACCAATTTATTTGAAGAAGTGTATTCCGTAGACAAATACGATCCACCCTCCCTACCCCATAGCTTAGGCAAACGCATTACCCATTACGTTTTTCGCACCGGTCAACCCCTTTTACTCACAGCCGAACGGTTCACCACATTAGTGGCTGAAGGTGAAGTCGAACTTATAGGCACAGATTCCCCTTCCTGGTTAGGTGTGCCCCTACAGACAGCCAACGAAACAATCGGCGTGATGGTGGTGCAACATTACGAAGAAGCCAACTCCTATTCCGAACAAGATGTAGCTTTCTTTGCTTCCATCGCCGGACAGATAGCCATGGCCATAGAACGTAAATGGAGCGAAGAGAAGCTACGAGAAAGCGAAGAACGTTATCGTAGCCTCATCGAAAACCTGCCCATTGGCGTCTATCGCAACACACCCGAGCCAAACGGCCATTTTCTTATGGCCAACACCACCTTCATGCGCATGTTCGGCTTCAACTCCGAAAGTGAACTCAAATCAACCCCCGTCACTGACCTATATATGAACCCGGCCGAAAGACAAATGTTTTCGGCTTACCTATTGGCCCAAGGGAGCATCACCGGATTCGAGATGCGCCTCAAAAAACGGAATGGCACCCCCTTGTGGGTGTCTGTCACCGCCAGGGTTGGTTATAACCAAATAGGTGAACCCCTCTATTTCAATTGCACCGTTGAAGACATTAGTCACCGCAAACAAGCCGAACTGGAAGCCCGCCACCGGGCCGATGAGTTTGCCGCCTTGTATGAGATTACCCATGACCTGGCTTTACAATGGAGCCTACCCCATTTATTAGAAACAGTTTTGAGTCGCACCATAGAACTTTTCCAGACCCCAGCTGGTGGCATTTATCTGTATGATGCAGCGCATGACGATTTAGATGTGGCCGTGTCCAAAGGGGGTAGCTTCCCCCCTGGGGTGCGCCTGGCTCTGGGACAAGGATTGGCTGGACGAGTAGCCCAATTGCGCCAACCTATCGTGTTAGATGATTATCACAGTTGGGAGGGGCGATCCCCAATCTATGAGCACCTGCTCATCCGGGCCATCATGGGCGTACCCATGATCTATGGGGGGGAATTGATTGGGGTGCTCTTAGTTGAAGAAATTGGTACCAGCAATCGCCGTTTTAACAAAAATGATGTGCGGCTTTTGTCGCTACTGGCCGGACAGGCAGCCAGTGCCGTCCACAATGCCCGTCTTTATGAGCAAGTACAAAAGTACACCGAAACGCTAGAGCAGCGCGTCGCCGAACGCACCCAAGAATTGGCCCACGCCAATCAACAGTTGACTGTGCTTGACCGCCTGAAATCCCGCTTCGTAGCCGATGTTTCTCATGAATTGCGCACACCAGTTAGTAGCCTGAAACTTTATCTTGACCTGCTAGAACGGAACCCCACGGGAAACCGCGAAAAATATATGCACGTTTTGCACATGCAGACAGAACGGTTGCAGGATTTGATTGAAAACATCTTGGACCTGTCACGGCTGGAGCTGGGGCCAGAACAAATCACCTTGGAACCTATGTCTCTCAATGAGGTAATCGTCCAGGTAGTTACAGCCTATCAATTGCGCGCACAGACGAAAGGGTTAACCCTCGTTTTTACACCAGACAATGATTTACCCCTTATTCTGGGGGATCGCGAACAATTGACCCAGGTGGTGACCAATCTCATAACCAATGGCTTGAACTATACAAACAAGGGGAATGTGCAAATCAGTACCGATTACCATGCCGAACAAGCGCAGGTAAGGTTGGATGTACGTGATACCGGCTCTGGTATTCCCAACGAAGATAAGCCCCATCTCTTTCAGCGGTTTTATCGCGGCAGCCAACACCGGCAGGGAGGAATTCCCGGCACGGGCTTAGGGCTGGCTATTGTGAAAGAAATTATAGACATTCATAAAGGACAGATTGAAGTGGACAGTACGGTTGACAAAGGAACGACCTTCCGTATTTTTCTGCCCGTTTATCAGGCTCACTAGCACACCATCGCAAGATTTACTGGCAACGGGCATAATCTGAGGTTTTTCCCCTTCTCTCTGGGAAGGGGGCAGGGGGATGGGTCTTCCCGGTATATCTACTAAAGATTTCTGTAAAGCTGTAGTAGCAATTTGACCGGCGAAAACAGAATGGGGAATTTGACTTTATGAGGGGCTATTACACGGATACACCACCGTTACAACACAATTTACTGCTGGGTAGTCTGCAAGTTTTGTTTTGGCTTTTTTTTCACCCGGCGGCCTGGCGTAACCATGTGGCCCGTATCGCCCCCGATTTGCCGCCTGATTTTTCGCTTATGCAGTTGAAGCGGCGTTATTGGGGCAACAAAGCCTTATGGCGACTCCTTTTACTTACTTCGCTTACCTGGCCTGTGTTGGTGGCTTTGCTGGTGGCGGGTATCCTCAGCCTGTTTAATTTGGCCGGGGAAAATTTGCTTTTTGGAGTGGCGGTAGGCATCGCGGCCGCGGTATTACTTGCCTTCACCGCCAGCCTCACCGGGAGCGTCGCCATCGGCGTAGCCGTCGGGATAGCCGTCGGGGTTGTTGTCGGCGTAGGCGGCAGTTTTATCCTCAGCCCGTTCCTGCTACCCCCCGGTTTACCCGCCGATGATGCGTTGGGTATGCTGTTGGGGCTGGCCGGTGGGGTGGCGGGGGGCTTATCCTTTGCCGTAGCCACCGGCGTTGCGGGTGAAATGCCCGGCAGCGGCCGCAACACGAACTACTCTCTCACCCGCCAGATCAGTGGCGTCGTGGTGGGGGTCTTCGTGGGGCTGACCTCTGGCTGGTTAACCAGCCGCCTGAGTGGCAGCCTCGTCGTCGGCGTCAGCATTGGTCTACCCTTTGGTCTGGCGGTTGGCTGGCGCACCAACAACTGGAAACAGGGCCTCTTTGCCGGACTCATCCTGGCGATCCTGGCCGTAACAGGGGGGTTGTTCACCATCTTACCTCCCTTTGGCCTGGGTGGGGCTTTAATCCTGATTACATTAGCCGCTTCTCTCTTCGCCTTGCCCTACGTCCTGGCCGAACGGCTGGCTGGCTCCTGGTCAGGTGCCTTGGCCGGGTCTCTGGGCAGTGGAGCCGGTTTTTTCTTTTTTGTCAGCGGCATTGGCCGCTTTGGGCCAGCGCTGGTTCTTACCCTCGTGGGGCTGCTGCTGGGGTTAACCCTGGCCTGGTGGCGACCTATTGTCCTCTACCCTTTGTTGGCCGTGTGGCACCGCCTCTTGTGGCAACTCGATGAAATGCGGCCGCGTTCCCCCCACTTTCTCCGCTGGCACTCAGCCTTCTGGGATGAGTTCCAACGGCTGCAACTGGTTAACCTGGACGAACACCTTCTGTTGGTGATGGGGCGTGATGGGGCCGAGGGGCAAAAAGCCTTAACCTACCTGCTGGCCGGGCGGCAGCGCTGGGCGGCCCAGGCGGTAGAAGTAGAGCTGGAAGCCCGGGAGTTGGAGCGCTGTGACAACGCGGCCGCGATTGCCCAGGCCCATCATCGGCTATCCGCCGGGGAACTCGCCGGGCCAGCCAGTGCCCTTCTGCGTAGCCTCAGCCGCCTCAGCCGGGACATAGAAGCCGCCCTGCAACAAGAGAGCAGTTATAACCAACGGTTAGCTCTCAGCACCATTGAAGACCGTCTGGATGGATATGTACGCGAGTTGACCCGCAGTAGTGAGCCGTATGCCGACCGTTTCCAGACAGTTATCGTCCGGTGGCGGCAGATCGTGGCCCACCAGGTAGCCCAATTAACCCAAACAGCCGAATTACGCCAGGAAATTGATAGCCCCTACGTCATTGGCGTGCCTCTGACTGACCAGCAGGAAATTTTTGTAGGGCGCACGGATATTAGCGGCCGCATAGAGCAACTGTTATTAGACCGGCGGCAACCTCCGTTGTTCCTGTACGGCCAGCGGCGCATGGGCAAAACCAGTCTGCTCAACAACCTGGGGCGGTTGCTACCTAGCACTATTGTGCCCTTGTTTGTGGACTTGCAGGGGCCAGTCATATGGGCCAGTGATCATGCTGGTTTTTTGTACAACATGGCGCGGGGCATGGGTGATTCAGCACAGCGACAGCGGGGTTTGGCCCTGCCAACGCTGGCGCGAGAAACCTTAACGGCTGACCCGTTTACTCGTTTTGATGAATGGCTAGATGAGGTAGAGCACATTGTCGGGCAGCGCACCGTTTTGCTGGCGCTCGATGAGTTTGAGGCCCTTCATCAGGCCATTCGCCAGGGGCGTTTTGCCGAGGAGTCGGTGTTGGGGATGTTGCGCCACCTGATTCAGCACCGACCCCGGTTTAAGGTGTTGTTAGCCGGTTCGCACACGCTGGAGACGTTTCAGGAATGGGCCAGCTATTTGATTAATGTGCAGGTGGTACGGATTGGGTATTTGCATGAAGCAGAGGCTCTGCAATTAGTGGAGCGGCCGGTGCAGGATTTTGCGTTGCGCTACGACGCGGCCGCGACCCGGCGGGTGCTCCATCTCACCAAAGGGCACCCCTTCCTGGTGCAACTCCTCTGTGCCGAAATCGTGGCCCTTAAAAATGAACAAGCGCCAGCCGTCAGGCGGTTAGCGCAGGTGGCCGATGTGAACGCGGCCGCGCCGCAGGCTTTGGCCCACGGTAGTTTTTTCTTTGCCGATATTGAGCGCAATCAGGTGGATGGGCCGGGTTTGCACTTTTTGCGTTGGTTAGCCAGACAAGGAGAGGGCGCGGCCGCGGCCCCCCATCAGATAACCCACTGGTGGCATCAGCACAAAACCTCTGTCGAGATAACCCCCACAGAGGTTTTGTCTTCCCTACTCCAGCGTGAACTCATTGAGCAGAGTGAACAAGGTTACCGTTTCCAGGTTCCCCTCATCCAGCACTGGTTCACCACCTGAACCGTCTGCTACAAGATAAACTGCTGTAACTGAGGCGCTCGCCGCAACCGTTGCAAAATATTCTGCTTGATGCGGTAAACATCTACCACCGTGGCAAAATACTGGGCATACTGTTCTTGAATCTGCCCCGGCTTCAGATTAAGGATGAACGAGGCCACCAGAACGACCCGTTCCGCCTCATCCGTGATCAACTGCAACAAAACCCGCCATAACTCCGTCCGTTGCCCATCCATCCACTTATCCGCTTCCACCTCTACCCGAATCGCTGGATGTCCGTACTCCACCATCTCCAATGAGGTTTCCTGGCGTCCTTTTTTCTGACGGTTAAAGTCCAACAGACAACTATGAGCACATAGCTCCAGATAACGAAGTAATTGTTTCAATTCAGCAAATCGGTCAAATGTGAGGGGATTAATCTGTCGCCACATCCGTTCAAACGTGCGGTTGACCAGATATTGCACCTCTTCATCGCTGTACAGGACAGCCGGGTTTCGCTCAATCCAGTGGGCCACCAACGGGGTGTATTGTTGGTAAATACATTCCCAGGCCGCCTCATCACCACAAGCCGCCCGACGAAATAACTCATATCCAAAACCCGGGTCATACGTCTCCCGGCTTAAAAAACGCCTCGTCTCTTCCTGGCAATGGTGAAATAAGCTAGCCAGGGGCAACGTTTTTACATCCTGCTGAGTTAATCCGTTATTTCTCATGGCACACACTTCCTTTTATGAACACGCTGTACGTCAAATAGCTATCGCGCAAGCCCCACCCTCTGGCCCTCTGCCTTCCATCTGCCAGGTAAAACCGTTACTCCCAGGAGATTGCATACTCCCCAAAATGAACAATCCATCCCTCCCTTCCGAAGGGAAGGGGCAACTATTCGTGTCGTTTTTGAGGGCATACGCCTCAAAAAACGACACGATATAACATTCCCCCGCCCCTGGGGGCGGGGTTAGGTGGGGAAAACCCGAGATGCACTGCCCCGTTACTACCCTGTTTCTGAACTGTCCGCAGAGTTTCGCGCTGTGATAATTTCGGCAATTTGGGTCTGGATGTAGGTCAGGAAATCTTCAAGCTGGGCAAACCCTTTGCGTAGACCCGTAATAGGGTCCTCAACGCTATAGCGCCAACTGAGCGTTTCGCCATTGTCCTGGCTACGTTCAGGCCACAACTTAAGGAGATAAATATAGTAACAGGCTGATTGAGACATTTGGTTCATTTCAATTTCTCCAGAAGGGCAACTGGGACCCTGAGAGGCGTGCCTACAGGTGTTATATGCTTGCTTTTGCCTGGACAATCCGATAATCTCACCCGGCAACCCGTTATGAGTCGAATTTTTCCTTCGTCCGTCTTTGCTCTAATAAACCTACAATATCAAACCATGCGCTAATTGATCGCTAATTTGACCTACCTGTTCTGGGCAAACGTTCAGTTCAGGTCGTTTTATTATCACCATTATGAAAGGTCAATCTGCTACGGGTCAGGATTTACATCTGGCACTCTTGGGACGCCCTATCATCAACCTGGGCGGCGTGTCCTTGCGGGAGCGCGACGTTATTCCCTTGAAAATGCAGGCTTTGTTGTGTTATTTGGTGATGAACCCTGGGGAACATGATCGGGAGATGCTGGCGACGCTTTTGTGGGGGGAGTCTACTACCCAACAATCACGAACCAGTTTACGCACGGATTTGGCCCGCACGGCGGGCCGCCTCGATAGCTGCCTGCATATCAAACGCTCTTCTTTGGCGTTTAATCAGACCACGCGGTATTGGTTAGATGTGGAAGAGTTCAGCCACTATTTGGCGAAGAGTCCTACCGCGGAACAGTTGCGGCGAGCCGTATCACTTTACCAGGGGGAATTTCTGGATGGGGTTTTTGTCCCCAATGCCCCTGATTTTGAGGATTGGTTGGTGGGGCAACGGGAGCGGTTACGTGAGATGGCGCTTCAGGCATTGGCGCAACTGGTCAATTATTCGTTGGCCCAAAAAGGGTACCCGGAGGGGATCACGTATGCCAAGCAGTTGCTCCGCCTGGATCCGTGGCGTGAAGAAGCACATCGGGATTTAATGCGTTTGCTGGCTTTGAGTGATCAGCGCAGTGCGGCGCTGGAGCAGTTTGAGAAATGCCGGGGCATTCTGGCGACTGAGTTTGGGGTAGAGCCAGGGCTGGAAACGGTGCGTCTGGCGGAGCAGATAAGGCACGATTTACTGCGGCCGCAACCCACCGCCACCCCCATTCCTATCGCCCACCCGGCCCCCTTCCAACCCCCGCCCGACCTGCCCTACTTTGTCAACCGGGAAACCCTCCTGGCCCAAATAAAAGCCGCCATCGCTAGCCAACCCGGACGATTCGCGGTAATCGGTATGGGCGGCATGGGCAAAAGTAGTTTTGCCATCCACCTGGCTCACCAGATACGAGATCAGTTCCCTGATGGGGTTTTGTGGGCGGATGTGAGCCATGACGACCCCATTGGGCTGATTGACCGCTGGGCTGAGGCGTATGGTTGTGATTTTCGGGCCGTAGCGGACGAGGCCAGCCGCGCGGCCGCGTTGCGTGATATTCTCAAGGACAAAAAGGCGCTGCTTATTCTGGATGACGTGGATTCCGTAAGTCGGGTGCGGCCGCTTCTCCCGGATAACTTCCCTGGCACAGTTCTCTTCACCACGCGTGATGAAGATGTCGCCTTTCATCTGAAAGCCACCCGGTTTCGCCTGGAAGAGCTAGACAGCAGCGATGGCCTGACCTTACTCCGGCAGGTGGTGGGAAGAACGGGTGGGGCGTGAGCTTGCGGCCGCGAACCAACTCTGCACCCTGTTGCAAAACCTGCCTCTGGCCCTCAACATTGCCGCCCAACGGCTGGCCCTGCGCCACCAGATGCACCTGCGCGACATGGTAGCCCGCCTGCAACGGGAAAAGAGCCGCCTATCCGCCTTGGATGAACAGGAACAGGCGGTGCGGGTCTCGTTTCTAGTAAGCTGGCGTGCCCTGGACGACAGGCAGAAACGGTCCTTTGCCCTTCTGGGCCTCTTTGCTGGACGCTCCTTCACCGTGGACGCCTTGATCGCCATCGCCGACCGCGATCCTTACGAAACCGAGGATCAACTATTCGCCCTCAACGCGCTTTGCCTGGTAACACCTACGGCCGATGGCCGTTACCGACAACACGCGCTCCTGGCCGAATTTGCCCGCGAACACCTGACCGACGAAGAGGCAGATCGGCGGCTGGTTGAGTTTTATCTCGTTTTAGCCCAGGCAAACGGGCGGGATTACGATGCCTTAAGGCCGGAGTGGGAAAACTTGATGGCGGGGATGGAAGCGGCTTACAAACGGGAGATGTGGGCTGAGGTGTTGGGGTATAGTGAGGCGTTAACAGAGGCATGGTTTGCCCGCGGCCGCTACACGGAAGCACGGCAGGGGTATGAATGGGCGGTGGCGGCCGCGGCTGCTGTGGTTGATGAGAAGCTAAAGGCCAAGAACCTATTTCGTTGGGCACAGGCCTGCCTGGAACAATCAGATAATCAACAGGCGGAACAACTGGTGGATCAAAGTCTTGAGCTTTTTCGCCAACAAAATGATTTGGCCGGGCAAGCGTCAAATCCTAAAATCAAGCCTGCGGTTAGAGAGCATTCAGACTGAAAGCGATTTCCAGAAAGCCTTGCACCTTCTTTCATCCAGCCAAAATCGCGTACACAAATTCACGACGAGAAGGGGGAATCCGAGGCGATCCATCAACAAGCTCGGTTTACTATCTGCGCGGTGAGTATGAATCAGCCAAGAGACTGGCTTATATCGCCTTAGAAAAAGAGAAACAATCGGTGATTTTAAGGGTCAAATTGTTCTTTACGCCTCTTGTCTGTTATCGTGATTGGGCCGCAACCACCAGATTGGAGCTTGTCCACCCAATATCGCCTAAAAGCACTTGACCTGAGCAAAACACATCTTCATGAGCAGAGCATGCCCTGGCTCTAGTATGCTAGCCAGTGCCTTATTAGAACAAAAAAACTGTTTCAGGCGGAAACTTTGCTCGGCCAAAGTCTCGCCATTTTGCGCCGTATTGGTGCTCGACGAGGCTTGGTAATGGCCTTACTAAATTTATGTCGAGTCAAACATGCACAACAAGAATTAGCCACGGCCCTGAAATTAGGTGAGGAGAGTTTAACCTTGAGTCGTGATCTCCCAGACCCGCTTATCTTGCTCAATGTGCTGGTTGAACTAGGCGATTTATGTTTTCTTATTGGAAACACAACAGGCAAAACAACTCTTTGCCGAAGGTTATCAACGGGCAAATGAAATAAACCACACAGGGTGGTGTCGCACGATGAAAACTCGCCTGGACCAATTTAATTAACTAGCTGGCTGTCGGAAAAGTCCGACTTTTAATCTTCAGGCGATATTGTGTCTCGTGTACACACCGATAGCCTAATAGCCAAAAGTCGGACTTTTTGGCGTTCTCGGACAAACTGCGAGAAGTCAGACTTTTTCTGTGATATCCAAAAGTCTGACTTCTCAGGGATACTGACGCTTCGCTTATGGTTTAGGAGGATCAGGGTACGTTTCTGGACCACGAATAATCCAACCACCCCACCCAACCAATTGTGTCCACTTTGCCACAAACTCTTGATAAGCCGTCTCGTCTTGTGGAATGACCGTGCCGAGAAGTTCTGTTTTGAGATCGATCAGTTGTTTGGCATGTAATGGTATTGGGCCATCTACAGCTTCAATGGGTTCACCGGTCAAGGCATTCAGGTAAGTTTCAAAGCGACTATACAAGACATCCTTTTCTGCAATATTATCCTCAGGATGAATAGCCAGGTTTTCTGTCCAGCCGTTAGCCCGTCTATGGGTAACTACCTTTTCCTCTTCTAAGATTCTGTAAACCTCCTGTATCACCTCGCTCCTGATCAACGGCAAGATGGCGTTAATATAGGGCTAGAATTTCATCGTTGTCCCAATCCATGACTTCCTTCAGCGGCTTTTTGTTAAGATCACCATCGTGTTGATACAACCAGAATTTTGTATCCTTCACATCTGTGAATTGTTCCCTTTCGTCCCAGATTGGACTTTAACCCTGTTTTCTTGTGTTTCCCAACGTTCTTTGAGTCGGGCCGCCCACAGTTGATGGGCCTGAATTTCATTAATGTTTTGCCATAAATCCGCGGCCTGCACTGGAGTTACCGGATGTTCTTTATCGTTAGCAGAAACTCCTCTGGCAGGTTATCAAGCAAAATATCCTGGCATGAGCGAGCAATGGGCGGCCCCACTACAATCGCTCCATAAACATCGGCAAAAATCTCTTCTAACCAGTTAAGACACCAGTCTGGTAACTTCTGCGCCTTCAATACGTTCCAGGGAGCATTCGCGCCAAACCGACCATGCCAATATACGTAATGGCCAACCCGTGCGCTGTAGGCTGTAAATCATGCTTTACTAAAAGTGACGTAAAGGAAATGCTTAAGGCGACCGGCATTGGTAACAACACGTGCTCTTCCACCATTGCCCATGTAGGTGATAGCCTTGTGCTTTCATAGAGGAGTCCCGCGTCAAAGCTGGTTGCAATGCTTGTTGAGCTAGAATGTTCTGCTTTCTAA
Source organism: Candidatus Trichofilum aggregatum (assembly GCA_016716885.1). Lineage (GTDB taxonomy): Bacteria > Chloroflexota > Anaerolineae > Promineifilales > Promineifilaceae > Trichofilum > Trichofilum aggregatum. The sequence goes on from JADJUV010000029.1 coordinate 92,932, forward strand.
AAAGTGATCACGTACGGTAGCAGATCCATAAAATCCGCTGTGCATGCCGGGTGAACGACACAGATCAAACCAACCTGATCAAGCGGGTCCCGCAAGATGTATTCAACCGGGTACTCACGAGGAGGGTGTAATTTTTCCTGTTCAAAATTATTC
>JADJUV010000030.1 GCA_016716885.1 Candidatus Trichofilum aggregatum
CATAAATCGCCGTAATCACCCCAGCGGCTGAGGTCCCAGGTGGGGTCTTGTACAACGAGGTTGATCCATTTCGGGGACGAAGGTCTTGTCCTGGGCAACCAAGGAAGTCTGGTCGGCGGGAATGATGCCCTGGTTGACCAGCGATTGTTCGGTGGGATCGGTGATAAGTGCGAGCCGCTTCACTTGCATGAACATTCAACCGGGTAATACCCCAGGCATGGTCGTGGTAGAACATCAGCCGGGCACTTTGCTGGTTGGTGTAGAAGAAAGGTCATCGCGGGGCCTGGGTCAGGCATGTCGGGTACATATTCCACACTGACCCCTTCAGGGTAGGGGTGTTTTCGTTGGCCGGTGTTACCCATTGGTGCGGTGTCCCATCGCTGATCCAGGGCGTGATGCCCCCATGCAAGTGGAGCGTCGCCCGATTTTCGGTGTAGCAATCGCGGGGCTTGGGAACCATGCCACACATCGGATTTTGAAATTCCATCTCGCACGCTTGCCATTCATGTCAGGCCCATTACGAACCCATAACGGGTGGTGTCAACAGGAAGGAACAGATCACCCGCCTCGCCTGTGGGCAGCAGGTTGCAGAACAGGATGCGGACGGGTCTGTCCTTCTCCACCGGCGATCAGTGGCCCCATGTAATGCGGCTCGTCAACGGCGATGGCCTGTTGTCCATTGGGCAACATAATGGGACTGCCATCCGGGTTAAACAAGGAATCTGGTCGCCCGGTATGACGCTGGTGGACTGCACATAGCCACGCAGAGTGGTGGGCGGCGAATCGGGTGCATCTTTTCTTCGTATTCAACGAGGGCAATCTCGTAGTAGTCGAACCGGGACAGGTGGTGGTATCCGATTATTGCCACCGGGATGTATTGCCCCAGTTGTGGCCCGGATGGCCCACCCAGAGCGGCCATCTACAAATTTGCGAATGCTGTTATTAATCATTGTGTTGTTCCCCAGAAAGGTCAAGCACATTGGCTCCGAACGAATAGGTGCGTGCCTGTCCGTAGAGGGAGTAATCTGATCCGCCCAGGGTGAGGTGCTGTTTGCAGGGGGGCGGTAGGGCCGGAGTAACTGAAGAGGTCTGTGCCGGTGGAGATGATGTCCGCAGGAATGCCCGCCCCATAAAGCCGATGACATCCCGTCCTGAACGGCAATATCGGGCACTGGGAATGTTTCTACTTGCCCGGCGGGGTTGGTCGAGGTGGCACAGTGAGCAGGCCACTATCGAAGATGACCTGGTATTCATTGAGTTGCCTGTTGGCCGCAGTACGTAGGCGTGGAACAGGTTGCCCTCAGATGCGGTGGGGCTTCCGCCGGGGACGGTTTTGGTTGAAGGTCTGGAAACTCTGTACGAGGCCATCCCAGGCAGCACAGCGCTGGGCACAGCCACAAAGACCGGGACAGGTGTAACCGCAGGTGAGGCAAAGTCCGTGGCGTGAGTACGCGTTGCACCAGAGGGTTGCAAACGGGAATAACTGCGCCGGTTATGACGGGCAAGGGGCTGTTGGCGTAGTTGGGGAAAGGGCCATAGTAGTGGGGGCCTGCGCCGGACATCATCATGCTGGATTCACTGCCCCGCTCAGGACCTGGGCCCTGCCGCGGCATTGGCCGCGGCATAACCTCTATCGGCAGGTGTTATATCCCCGGTGTTTTTATTGGGGAGTGTGGAAACCGCTTTTTACGTTCGCCCATTGCTACCCCTAAGAAGTAACTGGCAGAGAGCAAATAGCGCAAGAAACAACAAAACAGTGAACAATTTGCGTAATTTCATTAGAAATCATCCTTGCTTATTGTTTTAACAACTAACTGCACGAGAAAACGGATAAAGCGTAATATAAGAGATTTGTCATGGGCAATGGGCGCCTATCGGTTTAATTTCACCTCTTCAATGGAAAATCGTTTCCCTACGGGGAGAGACGCAATGGGCGCAGGTGTCTTTACGCCAGCGCAACACGCCTTCCACAGGGATCGGTATTGCTCATTCCAAACCTGCCGCAGCGCCAAAACATCGAGCAAGTTCGCCAATTCAGGGCAATGTACCTCTGAGATTGCTCGCAGCAGATAAAGCACCATCAAGGCCAACGGATTGGGCGAATGCGTCTTGTGCTGTATTCCCGCCGCCTGCCCCGGAATTTTTGGGGTTTGTCCGCCTTGCTCGTACCAGTGGGGTAGGATGATGGAACGCACCCATTCCGGCTGCGCGGCCGCGGCCCTTCCATGCCTGGTTCCAGATTGCGGTCTGGCTAAACGCAATCCGGTTGAGCATACAGACGGAACGCACCACTTCTATCGCTGGGGTCACGGCGTTCTTTGCGCGGCAACAGGCCACATCCAACCAGAGGACCTATCAGACAATTTAACCATCTTAGACCAGTTTTTCTGGCGTAATGCGGCCGAAAATCACGCAGGTGAAGTGGCTCAAAACCTGCACGAAAATCAACGGGCAACCGGAGCGCGTATTTCCAATCGAGACGTGAACATGGGGCCGCGGCTAACGTTGATCGGTCAATCCTCGGCATACTGAAAATTTGTCACCAGGGCGTATAAAGCAGACGAAAAAAGCCGGGATGATCTGCTTAAGGCATCAGCTCTTCGGGGGAAAACTATTCAATAGATTGCCCATCTGATCCCTACTCTCAATGTAAATAGATTTTACATTGTGCATCGTCTTGAAACCGCTGGAGGAACTTGATAAGGGAAGAAAGAACGGGTGTTTAGACATGATGGAAAGGATGAATCGCGCTTGGCCCGTATTGGTCGAGGCAAAGACCCGCCACGATCAGGGTTGGTTCCGCGACTGGCGTTTCAAAATTTCAGCGAACAGAAAATTGGTCAAGCAACTAACCTTTCCGGGCCACGAGTACCTGGGAAAGGGTGCACTAGAGTGATGGCCTTGACTACAGAATTTGAGGGATTTTTAAGCAGCCATGAAATCAGGATTTTGTGTCTGGAAATGGCGGACAACCTCGGAGTTTAAATAAAAAACTCCATTAGAAATTACTGGAGTTACAGGACTGTGGTTGTCTTGTTTAATTTTGGTCTGCAGGATTTGTTGGGGTGGTACAAAGATGGAATGAGAATTTATCCACAGATGACACAGATTCACGATTTTTCTTTTCTCTGCGTCTCTGCGGTTCATTATTTTCGTAGGAGTCAAAACGATATAGATGGGGTGTACGCAGAGAAAAAGCGATCTCTGGCTAGGATCGGCAGCCCATTTGGCAGGCTGACCCGTAGGAGTTCGACCCGGCTGGAGATGCCGGAGATTTGCCGGTGATGTTAACCCGGTGGGTGTCTACGGCCGCGAAGACAAATCTTTAACTCCCCGGCAATTTCTCGGTTTGTATACCCCTGGGCAATCAAACGCAGCACTTCGATTTCGCAGGTGGTTAGAACCAGAGCTCTCTTTGGGGTTCGCGGCCGGACGTTTCCAGCTAGGCGCGGGTCATAGTGGGGTGGATGTAGAGTCGCCACGAGCCGCGGCGCGGATGGCCGTGATCAATTCCGGATTCAGCGGCCCGCTTGATAATATATCCAGCGGCCCCGGCCCTATATGGCGGCACCCGTACCAGGCCATAATCCTCATAGGCGAAGTGAGGGGATCCAGAATTTTTAGGGCCGGATAGATGGCAAGCAAACGACGTGTTATCTCAACCCCGTTCAGGCCGGGCATGTTCATATCCAACAGCACAATATCGGGGTCAACTTTTCGGTTAACAACATAACTTCGTCCCCATTGGCCGCTTCGCCCACCACTTCAAGTTGGTCAACGTCTTTTAACAAAGCACGGATTCCCGCCCGCGAAATGCCGCGATCATCGGCGATCAAATCTGGAGGTTTCATAAGGCACCTCGACAAATGGCGTCGTACCTGGCCGGGGTGCTTTCGAGTTGCAACATCCCCAATATTTCTAATCGTTCGCGTATACCAAACAAGCCCAAATGGTGGCCTGAGGCGGCGCGGCCGCATCAAAACCAATGCCGTTATCTTCAACGATGGTGATCAGCTTTTCGCCACGCCGTTCTAACAGCACATCTACTCGTGTTGCCTGAGCATGTTTGATGACGTTGGTCAGAGCTTCTTGCACAATGCGGTACAGAACCGTTTCCAGTTCGTCCCGCAGGCGGGTGTCTAGCTGGAAGGTTTCAAATTGGACAAGCAGATTGTGCCGGTTGCTAAAATCTTCAATGTATTGCTGCAAAGCCGAGATTAAACCCAGATGGTCGAGACTGGCCGGGCGCAAGTGGACCGCCAGCCGATGCAGGTTTTCTAACACATCGTTGACCATTTTTTTCAACGCGGCCGCGCCCGCCAGCACCGCTTCGGGGTGGTGGGCATCTCGCTCAATCAACCGTAGCCCCACCATGAGCGAAGTGAGGGCTTGCCCTGCTTCATCATGGAGTTCACGGGCAATGTAACGGCGTTCATTCTCCTGCACTTCGACCAGCCGATGGGACAACGATTGCAGCCGTTCCCGCCCGGCGCGTACCTGTTCAAAGAGCCAGGCATTTTGAATGGCGACGGCGGCCTGGCGCAGCATGGCTTCTGTCCATTGAATGTGCTCTGGGGTAAATGACTCGGCCGCCTTGTTGCCCAGCAGACACAGACCCATGACGTTGTTGTCGGTCACAATCGGGACACTTAACCAACTGCGTATGGCTTCAAGAGGTGGTGCATTTTCCCAACCGGGAAACTTTTCGGCGTCGGGAATTAACAGCGTGCGTTGGGTCAGAAGGGGCATTTCTACCAGGAGATTGGCGCCATTATTCAAACTTAAGTCGAATGTTTGCTCCGGAGCTGTCCAAATGTTGCGGCCGCGAACGGCACGAACGGCCAGCTTCATTTCATCTTCTAACAAAAGACAGGCGGTATCAAAGGGAACCAACAGTTCCAGGTAATCCAATAACTTGTTGAAAATATATTCGAGTTTGAGCGTTTGGGTGAGGGTTATCGCGGCCGCGCCCAACGTTTCGGCGGTCTGGCGTGAACGCTGTTCCGCTTGATAAAGACGTGCATTATGAATCGCCAGGGCAGCTTTTAAGGCCACCGTTTGCACAAAATCCACGTCCTCGTTTGTGTAGGGCTTCGTGGTGTGCGTGCGAAATAAAAACAGTGTCCCCACCAGACGACCTTGCATTTGTAAAGGAAAAATCATCAAACTTTTCAAACCAAACCGCTCAAAAAATAGTGGCACATGCAGGCGAAAAGCAGTTGTGCATCTGTTCCGCATTCACTGAAGGAAGAACTACCAACGCCTTTGATTGCACCACCTGGCCTTCTATACCTCCCTGAACCGGGCTAGGGCCATCCAGCATAATTTCCGCGAGTGCTTGTTGGGCATCACCCTGTACGTGATGATAAGCAGTTGGTATAAGCTGCCGTTCATTTTCAGATAGCAGATGGATGATACAGCCATCGCCTAATAGCTCTGCCGTTTTCTGTACGGCGGTATCCAGAAACAACTGAAACTCTTCACTGACTTCTTGTAACGAGTTCAAGATTTCCAGGAGTGCAATGGCCCGCGTGGCGCTTTGCTGCTGATGTTTGACCTGGAGCAACATGGGGCGTAAGTAAAAGAAGAAAAGGAGAGGAAATGAAATGGCGGTCAGCAAAAAGCCATCCAAAAACACGGTATAAATATTCGGCATCTCCGGCAAAACAAACAGCAACCCCATAATGCCGACTTCGGTCACAAATATGGTGGCAACGAGAAAAGCAAAAAAGGTAATGGGCACGAGATATTTGCCCTTACCAGAAAGGTCTAATGTCTGACCAAATACCTTGTGGGAATTTCTTTAAAGAGGTTCATCTAAACTACTATTTTTTGTCATTTACTTTGCTGGCCGAGAGCTATTACAAGCAGAGGGTTTTCTTGGTTTCATTCTACAGTACTATTCTTACAAAAGTAATTCCCCCGTAACTTTCGTAAACCCAGGGCGGATGCGTTCTTCGTATCGGTTACGGTAAATGGCATTATCAACGTCACCAACGTGTTTTATACGAATTAAATAAGCGTACATACTTTATACGTATGTACAAAATCTTTATTTTCGTTTATCATTCCCGGCATGATCCAAAACCCCGAATTTGGCGAAGAATCGAAAGAAACGAATGAATCCCGTAGCGAGCTGATGGTGGTCGATCGCGGCCGCGCCATTCAGTCAACCGGAGTCACTCCACTCGCCATTGCCGGTCAGGCCGCGAACCGGGCCGCTGGCGAATCCCTCTTCCAGCGTTACCTGCAAGAAAAGTCCCTCAACACCATTAAACGGCACGCCCGCGATTTGGAACTGTTTGCCGAGTATCTCATTGATGCCCGCATTCCCCTGGTCAATGGAGCCAACTTTCAGGAAGAGCCACTGGCCTGGCAAGGGGTCACCTGGGGCATCATCAAAGGGTTTGTCCAATGGCTGCTGCAGGAAGGATACGCCATTGCTTCGATCAACGCCCGGCTGTCCACGGTGCGCACCTATGCCCAGATGGCGGTCAAAGCGGGTGCGGTAGACCGCCAGGAAGGCCTGCTCATTCAAACGGTCAAAGGGTTCTCCCGTCAGGGCGGATTGAACATAGATACCCGGCGGCCGCAGACACGCAAAGAGACCGCCAACTATGATTACAAACCGGAAGGCAAAAAACAGCGGGTGGTTGTCAGTCGGGGTTCGACCAAGAAGGCGCAGGCCACAGCTTTAGACGATGATTTGGCCGAACAATTAAGGCAAATACAAAACAACTCCCCCCAGGGCTGGCGGGATGCGCTGTTGATGTGCCTGTTGTTGGATCATGGTCTACGGGCCAGCGAGGTCGCTATTTTGCGGGCCGATGATGTGAATTTGAGCACAGGCGAGATACGGTTTTTCGGCCCAAAGTGAAAGGCACATCACAGGAGTGGACAACGCATAAAATGACCCCTCAAATGCGACAACTCGTTTCCTATTATACGACGCATCTTTACCCCCCTTCCCTACGCCCGACTGGTGGCCTGATTCTGGCAACCAGCCGCTTGCTGAAAAACGGTGAAGGCGGGCAGTTATTGGCCGAACCGTTGTCACGAATTCGGCTGAGCGAGCGAGTGGCGTATCTGGGTCAAAAATTAGGTGTGGCAAAATTATCAGCCCATGATTGCCGCCATTACTGCGCCACGAAGATGGCCCGGCTGGGGTATGGGGTGGATGAGCTGATGGCCTGGTTTGGCTGGACGAGTGCCCAGACTGCCATGCGCTATGTCGCGGCCGCGGACGTGCAGGTGCGGTACAAGGGGTAACACCCGTCTATATCCCTTACATCCGGTAGTCTTATCGCTTGTTTACGCGATCCAAGATCTGCTGATGGGGGGCGCGGCCGCAGAAATATGCGCAGAATGGCAGCAGCAAGGCATTCGGAAAGCGAGAAATGGGGTGGTGTACCTAAATGATAAATCAAGGCTGCTACGACTGCGTCCGATAATCGCTTCGCTCATAGCAAACCGGTGAAAAGTACGGCTGGCCACCTCGGACTTCTCATCTGCGCCAAACTACCCCCCCGCTGGATGTATCGTCTTCGTCTTAGGGTTGTGATTGCAGGATGGTTTGGGCCTCGCGCAGCATGGCCATCACATCCGGTGTAAGATGCGGATTCCCCAGACCGCTATCTCGCGTTGATACGCCTGTGCCATTCGCCAATGCTGTCCGGCAAGTATTGGCCCACCCATATCCCATAGCCGCCTGAGCAATAGCCGTCTGCAATTTTTCATAAGCAACCTGCACGGTCGCGTCAGCCCCTGAAATATCCAGCGTATAAGGACCAGTTAGCAGGTCGTAAAAATAAACGACCTGATCACATTCCAGGCCGAAGTCACAACCAAACTGGTCGCACTCAGCATAAAACACACCAACATAGGACTCATAGTAGAAAATCCGCCGATTGACTTCCAGTAAAAGTTCCTCTTTGTGATTAACTGCTGGCGTAGGCGTAACCGGTGCACGGGTGGGGGCTGCGGTTACCGTAGGGGTAGCCGTAGCGGTCGGAAATGGGGTCAGGGTTGGTTGCCAGGTGTAGGTGGGTTGAGGCGTTGCGGTTACAACCGGGGTAAGGGTGGGCCGAGGGGTATAGCTGGGCCATGCCGTTAGGGTGGGCAAGGGTGTAGCCGTGGGGTAGGCGGTCGCGGTGGGCAAAGCAGCCAGAGTGCCAGGAACAGCCTCAGCCACCTGCACCACCAGGGTTTGGTTAATCTCTGTTGTTGACGGACCACAACCAGATAAAAGCAGGCATAGGAACAACCCGATATACCAGGCGCGTGATGGTTGCCTCATGCCCCGCCTCCCACTAAACGCAAAGCCATACCAATACGTTCGAATAATTCTGTTAACTGAAACCGGATTAATTCCCAATCGGTGTAAGGGATCGAGGCGGGGCTTTGTACCGCTAATAAGCTACGACAACGTTGGGCTAAATCAGCGGCCATCGGACCAAATTCGTCAATCGAGCCTCGGTATTCCCCGTAGGCACCTTGAACTGGCAGTATCGCCGCAGAGACATCCACCGTCGGTAAAGCCAGAATCCGATCATGCTGATCGAGAAAAGCTTGACAATCTACTTCCCCACGGTTGTTCAGGGCCGTGTCAATAAGTCCGGTGATTTCCCCTACAGCTGTGCTGAGTTGGCGCAGATATTGCAGCACCAAAACCTCTGGATTGGCGGGGTTAGTGGGTACGCTGGTTGCTAGGGGGTTGTTAGCCGGTTGCGTCGGCACGAGCGTGAGGGTTATGGTCGCGGCCGCGGTAAAGGTGGGATAAGGGGACGCGGTTGGATAGGCTGTAGCCAGAGGGTAGGCTGTGGCCGTTGGGTAAGGAGTGTGCGTGGCATAGGGGGCGGTGGTCCAGTAAGCGGTTGGCGTGGGATAAGGCGTTGGATCCGCGGCCGCCATCAATGTTTCCGTTACGGCCTGGGCAATCTGATAGGCTGCCGTGGCCTGCACCACGTCAGGGTCAGCCCCACAGCCGGTTGCCGTGCAGAGGCAGACAAAAAGAAAAGGAGAGCCAGGTAACGATAGGGGGTAATCGGTTTCATCGGCATTCTTTGCGGCCGCGGGCTGAGTGATGTCAGAAAACGGTGACCGTGTCGGCCAAAGAAGATACCGATCTCTCCCTGAAACAGCAAACCCGCCAAGTGAACCAGACCCAGACAAAGTCCCGAGCACGCCGCGCTGGGGCACTTTTGCGCAGGTGGCGGCGACCAACACCGCTCACTTTAACCGGCGCGCTGTGGAAGCAATGGGATAGAAGTTGCCTTGCTCGTAATGATACACCGTGGCTTCATCTACTGTCCCCCAAACCGCCCCCATCGTAAAGATTAAGGCCCCTGGCGCGGCCAGGAAAAAGTGGGTTCTGGCCCCGGCAAAATGCGTTTTAAGTTTCGCCATCGTGTCGGCAAACGCCTTGACATGACCTTCCCAGGAAACGTCGGGGGTAAGGAGTTGGTCCGGTTGACTACTCTGGCAGACAACGAAATAGGCTTCAAGGTTCAGGCGATCCAGATAATGCGCTACACCCGGAAGATTAGGCCGACTGATGGCCACGACCACCGCAATGTGCAGACGAGATTCGATTTCTAGCCCTTGCTGATTGAATAAAGATACGGGGGGCTGTTTTGCCAGGTGGCATGAGGACGGGCAGATTCCAGGTGTTGGACGAGGTCGGGCACGCGGCCGCGACGTTGACAATAGGTAATCAATTCCCGTATCTTTTCCTGTTTCTCTTCCCCAGCCAGGTCTTCAAACTCAATGCCCAAGGCAAAACAGATCCCTTTTACCTCACTGAGATTAAACAGGCTCTCGATTTGTTGGAAAAGGTGGAGAATGTTGGCTTGAGCGATTGTATCGGTGCGGCGGCGAGGGGCAATGAGGCGGGATTGTAAAGACGGGGTGTTGTGCAGAAGATGAGCCACAGCATTGGTTGTGGCCAGGGTAGTTTGATGGGCGGTGAGCTGTTCGAGAAGGGGCAGGGCTTCTTGGACAAGTTGACTACTGTTCACTAAAAGGTTCCTCAGCCAAGGGTGATAGGGTTAATATCCAATCATCTCTGGCATACAAAAGCGTCTTCGTTCTTAGCCATATTCACGCTTCCGCGACTTGAATCTCAATCCACTCGTTCCACGGCCCCCATCCCCATCGTTGTTTTGCGCCCTACCCCCGAAAAAGCAGCCAGTTGGGCCAGGGCGTTCCAGATACATAAGGAGCTTTCTTCTCCCTGATGCGCCTTGAAGGTGACTGCACCCACAAAGCCGGTAAAACTATCTTCGCGGCTGAGAGCAATGGTGGCTGTTTCTATCTGATGCTCGGTGACGAAAACTTCGCGGCCGCACCAATCCAACCAGGTTTGGGGGATTGCTAATGGGGCTGGGGCAAAGCTGTTCCAGACCACAAATGGGGTACGGAAGACATTTCCCGGCAGAGGGAGTGGCAAATCGCCTGGGCCTTGTTTGAAAGATGTGGGGGAGAGAAACCGTAGCTTAACCTGGCGTATGGGGCGGCTTTCCGCCAGGGTCATCCAGTCAGGACCGGGTTGCACGGTAATATCACTGACGGTGAACTGTTGGTATCTGCCTAACTTGAGTGGAGCGCCTAGCTGGTACACCTTTTGCCATGACTGAGCGATGATCGCGGCCGCGTTTTCTGTCACGGCTGCATAACGCAAACCGGCCAACTCCCCCTGTTCGGTGTAAAAGCTGATAACCGAGTACGGTTTCGGACTCGCATGTTCATGGAGCCATTTACCTCCAGCGGGATCGGTCTGCTCCAGTACATTAAAGAAGAGGCCGTTTAATCCTTGAGCGGTAACATTACGACCTTCAAGGCGGCTACCGTGGGGGTGGAAGGTGGTGGTGATGGTGTACATGGGAAGGTAGGATGATGTTAGGCCTCGAACCAGTTTTCAACCGTTAATCCGGCGAAATCGGTAAAGTCGGCGGTGTTGCGGGTGACGAGAATGAGGTCGTTCACGGCCACAGTCGCCGCAATTTGTGCGTCGGCAAAAGATGGCGTTTTCCCTGCCTGAGTCAAACGCACCCATTCATAAGCGTGCCATTCTGCCGCCGCCCGATCATAAGGCAAAATCGTCACCATCTATTGCAAATGGCGCGTAAGACCACTATGGCTCTTTTCGCGCTGCAAAACACACACACCCTTTTTGTTTGTTGTTTTTTAGACATGCTATTCACTCGGTGAATGCCATCTCGCCTTTTTCTACCCAAGATATACTGCCTTTGGCCGGCCTCTGGCTGTGCCACCGCTAGCAAAAGTATCAAATTATGCCTGTTGCCAGTGCAGAAGGGTGGCATCATGGACTCGTGAAATAAAGATTTGCCTGCGTGGCAGTACTCACAAATCAAATTGGGCAAATTCCTGTTCGGTGCAGGGAATCGTCAAAATACCATCTTTGTTCCCATCCAGAATTTGATTGATCTGCCGGAGAAATTCGGCGGTATTCACATAACGAATCTCAAATCGTTTCCTTTTTCTCTGCCCTTCATCGGAATCATGCCAATGCGCCCCAAGACTTCAGCACGGGTGAGTTCACCCCGACGTAACTGCAATACTGGTAGATCATAACTCTGCTTACCATGCTGTAATCTGATCTGAACCATTTGATTTTGCCGAAGTTGCTCCTTAAGATGATCTTCGCGGATTTGCCGTGCCTGTCGCCAGGCCAACAGAGCAAACACCGCGCCTAAGATGCCAATCACATCGGCTATCAAGCTTAACCATTCAGATAATGTTGCATTTGCATCTTCAACTCACTTCAAGGATTCATCTATTTCTTCTGGGGGCTGGTTTACACTCAACAATTTCATCATCTTGCAGAATCTCCAGGACGAGACAGGCCCTGGACTCTGTAGCTCGATAGATAGCGCCTTCTTGTTGATCACGCTTGACACGCAATAGCCAACGTTGGTACTCCCGCTTTTCGGGTATCAGGTACACACATCGCCATTCCTTTCAATAGTATCCACCGTGCCGGTCGGCCGTTCAATACCGAGATTCACCGCTTGAGAAAATACGTTCAACCGCGGTACGTTGGTCGTAGATCTGTTTGTACTGCTCCGAGTTTCGGTCTAATTGGTGGCGAATGCGCGAACCATCGGTATGGGCGAGGGTGGTGGTACAGCCGCCTTTCGACCATTTTTTATGAGCAATGGGGCAGGTTTGTCCATTGGCCTGGGGATAAAGAAGAGGACAAGCATGTTTGGCACGTTGGTAGGGGATGATGGCGGTGGTGTTGTCCTGGTAAACGAACTTCAAGGGCATGGGTAAGCTCGCTTCACACAAAGGCAGGCCATCCTCAGCGAAACGACGAGTGGGTATTCCCCCTTTTTCGCTGAGTGGGACAGCGGCAAAGCCCTCATGGTCGGGGTGGTGAAAGTAGTCGTAGACGTAAAAAGCATCGAAGGCCGCATCCAATGTGCCAAAACGAGGTCTGAACCCTAATCGTTTTTCCACCTGACTCATAAGGGGGAAAAAATAAGTGGGAGTCCCCTTGTGTCAAGGTTTGGGTGATTTCGGCCAGAACAAACTCGCCGCCTGTTTCGAGTCTGGTAACTACGATGCCAGAAGCATACCCCCAGTAGTATTCGCCCACACTGACGGGGACTCGTGTAGCCGGTTGCCCTTCTTTGGCTGGCGTCGTGACCAGGCGATTATGGCGACGTTTACAACCCAATTTGCAGTCAGGGTCACTGGCGGGTTGACGAGTTTTGTCGAAACGTCCTTCCTTTATATATTGTTTGCGGTTATTCTCTTTGACCCAGACGAGGATATGTTTGGTGTCCAGGGAAATCGTTTGAGCAAAACTGTCTGGTAACCGTTCCTTGAGCCAGGTGACTTGATGATCAAATAATCCCTGCAAAACGGTGTCGGGCAATTCGCGCAGAACCCGGTTGAAGTGACGGTGACTGGGTAAGCTGGCCTCGGGGTCAAACCCATAGGGGGTGTTGGCCGGTTTGAGGAAAACCAGTGCCCAGACAAGAGCCGGATGGTCGTGCAGATAACGCCAGAGCCGGGCATTGGTCGGTAAGCCCTGGTCTAACTTGACCAGAAAAGCTCCGATGTAAGCGGCCAGGGGGACAGGTTCCACCCCGAACCAATGGCGCGATGGCCCCGGCATGAGCGACCAATCGAGCAGTCGTAACTGGGGAATCAGGTTCATCGTCACGGGACATTGTTGCACGAAACGCGGGTACGCGGCCGCATCGCCCAGAAAGCGAGGCAACCTCGATGGGGTCGAGCCGTTTTCGTGATACCCTGACCAATAACGTGAAACCCACGACCGGAATGTAGCCGGTATGTTAGAATGGATGGTAAGCATGGTGTTTTTCTCCTTACATGGATGTTTGGTTGGCCCTAAACAGCATAGCAGAGGAAACACCATGCCCGATCTAAAAACGGAACCTGCCTTGAGGTCAGTTCCGTTTTTTGGCTCTTGAAGTGCCACCAAACGGTGCGTGAGACCCGAAAAACGGAACCTCTTTTTTATCGCGTCCAACCCTCTTTCGAGGGGTTGAAACGTGAAGGATCTGGTGGATTCGAACCAACACTCTCTCGTCCTCTGGGGATGGCTCCCTTTCGAGGGGTTGAAACCATTTCAAAAGGATTGTTTTGTGAGGAGTTGAAACTGATAGCGAAAAACTTCAACAAGATTTCCGCAAATGTCCTCTGGGGGTGGCTCCCTTTCGAGAAGTTGTGAAGGATTGAAATTCAGTGCGGTCGCAAGTCACCCAAAAGGACAACCTTATTTATCCCTAGAATGGGTGTAACTTATTGCCACCGGTTCCGCAGTCAGCTTCAGCTTTTCCCTACCTGTTGCCACAACACAAACTGCCGATTGCGCGTTCGATGCCGTTGCCAGTACACATCAGCCCCCTGCCCGCGGCCGCAACCCGCGCTGCCTCTTTGCCATGGGGGTAATACCGTTTCTCCGGGTGCGTCTCAGCCCTTTCCTCAACGTTCCCCGGCATCCCTTGCATAACCAGGTCTTTGAGTTCACGATTGATCCGCTTCTGCCGACCCTTCGGCTGGTGCTGGTGTTGCCCCAGATAACTATTGGGCAACTGCCAGGCCAGATAGGTTTCGCCCTTCCTGCCTTGTTGCCCGATAATCCGTTAGTTCAAATACCGCCTGGCCCTGCCACCGCCGTTCTTTGGCTGACCAGTGCGACCCAAACTCACCCATCGCCACACTCTTGACTTCACGCCATTCACCATTGGTCAAATGAATGAACGACCCATCCACACTGAACACCAGTTGTGCCGCCGGGTTGACCTCTGTCACCTCTATCCCAGCTTCTAAATCATTAACAATGGCCTGTTCCAGTTGCTCCGCCGCCCGACCGGTTTCGTAGGTTACCCGCCGCAGGGTGGCTTCACCAACCTGTGTCCCATAACCGTAGGCTATCTCTTCCACCGCTTCCCGAAAAGGCAGTTTCGCCCCCCATCGGCTCAGGGCCGCTTGCAGTTTTGGCGTGTATTTCCCTGGCAACAGCCCCAATTCCTCATCCAGAGGGGAAAAAACTTGTCCCACACTCTCGACACTTGGCTTTACTGCGTCTCAACTTTACCACCTGCTCATTCTGACTAACCAAGCTACGCCGTTGATACCCATTAGCTTGTACTTTTCCCCCACACACCGGGCATACCGCTCGGTCCTGGGTCGCAAGATGGCGAATGTCTGCCATCGGGCTGGCTTGGGCTATGTCCTCGACCATTCGGGTTCGTACCTGGGCCAATTCCCTATCCACCATATCCTCGATGTCGTTTAGACTGGCTCGCCGATGTTGGTTTCGCCATTGCCGTGCGTTGTGACTAACTTGGATAAATGCCTCTTGCCATTTTTCTTCGTCCATCTTTTCCCTCCGACTAATCGTTGTTTGCCCCTATTGTCCCCTTCCACAAAAATGACGCACACCCCATCAACCATTCTGGCTTTCAGAACTTGCTCCTTTCTGGTAAAATCAATTTGTTCTCAGGAGAGTAATCATGCCCATGATGACATCTGTGGTACTTAATACTGACCTACTGGAATCTCTACAGGAACTAGCCGACCAACAGGGTGTAGAGGTTGAAAACATGCTAGACGATGTGGTACGTCATTACTTGCATCAAAGCCGACGCGAGAAAATACAGAAAGAAAACGAACATTTTGTCCGTATGCACGCTGATTTGATGAAGCGGTACAACGGATACCATGTAGCGATTCATCAGGGCGAATTGGTTGATTATGATAAAGACCTCGATGAGCTTGTCATGCGTATTAAAGCCAGATTTGGTCGCACGCCTGTGTTGATCGCTTTTGTCACGGATCAATCCGCTCCGACATTTACCATTCGCCGTCCCCAATTACTTTATTCGCCATGAGTTTGCCTCACAGCCAGGGTTTTCGCCCCCCGTTCCCGACGCTTGCCGTACATTTACGCAGTGGTGATACTCGAATAGGGCCATTCGTCGCTCTCCTGGATACGGGGGCAGATGTCACATTTGTCCCCGTCTTCCTGCTTGAGAAAATTGATGCGTTAGAAGCCTTCACCGCCCGAGTACGTAGCCACTTTGGTGACAGTATACCAGCCCAGCTATATGTTGTGGCTTTTGATGTGGAAGATGTCCGTCTAGCCAGTACCTACGTGGTCGCTGATGAAGATGGTGATGACATCATTTTGGGGCGCGATGTATTAAACAAGTTACCCCTTTTTCTCGACGGCCCACAACTGCATACTTATCTCTTAAACGATGCAGTAGTCAAGAGGTGGCGTGATCGTCTCAAGAAATAATTAACCCGTTTCCCCACTGAGGTTAAACTTCTCCCCTTAAAACCCCGCAACTCTGTTCCACCCCTCACACCGGCTCCTCCATCACCCACCAAACCACCACCCCCATCCGCGCTTTCTTCCCCGGCCAATACACCACCCCGCGGCCGCGTTTCCCCCACCCCTTCCCCGCTTCAGCCCCATTACCATAATACCGCCGCACCCTCTCGACCCTCTGCCCGTTCCCCGCGTCCCCTTTATGTCGCAGGTCTGCCAGTTGGCGATGATGATGGCGCACGCGGCCGCGACTGACCCACTACTTCCATCGTTATAATCAGGTGCGTATACACCAATCACTGGCTTATCGCACCCCGGCAGAGGTCTACCTGGCTCAAGCGTCCCATGACCTCAAAGAGGCCACCTTTGCCTTGAAGGTTAAAGAATAGAACGGGGCTAAACCTACCTTAAACCCCTGCCAGAAATTGTCTTGACAATCTAAGCCACCATAGTTGTTGGTATTGGTGAAGGGGAAAATGAATGAATAAACGATCTCTAAATGATGATTGGTTATAGTACAGGCATCGTTCTGGCAAATTGGTAAATCACACAAGGAGATTGGATGATGCAGACAACATTCGCTCGGATACATAAAGTTTTAGCGACGGTTATTGGACTGGCAACCTGGGGGCAACTGTTTTTAGCGGGATTGTGGCACGCGGAAGTGTTGTCCACTCCACAGGCGCATGTGTTCCTGGGGCTGGGTATTCTGTTGGCCTCATTGCTGACCCTTATCTGCGCGGTCGCGGGCCAAATGGAGAAACGGACCATTAAACTAACCGCCTTTCTCTTCTTCCTCATCCTGCTTCAACCCATTTTGATCCGACAACGGGAAGGGGGCATCGCCTTTCTTTCTGCTTTTCATACCCTCAACGCAGCCTTTATTGGCATGACATCGGGCATGGTGATGGCTGTATCCCCTGTATCTGTGGCGACGGGAGATTAGGTAGGAACTCGAACGTCAATGGTGAACGCCACACTGGGTACTGTTTATTGTCTACCCACGGGCCGCAAAGAGGAAAAAATGCAATCTGTTACACCTATCTCAGAAGCGAAACAAAGCAATGTCCCTAATTGGGTGATGGGGTTGGGCCTCGCGGCCGCGATCATCCTGGTTATCCTCGTTATGATGCAGATGGGAGTCTTGCGGGCGATTTTCTCTGCCCCTGCCCTCAGCGATGGGTTTACCCTTACCACCGCTGATTTCCAATTTGGCACGGAAACCTTGCAGGTGAAGGCTGGCGAAACCGTGACGATCTATCTCTCCAATCAGGACATGCTGACCCATGCCTTTGATGTGGATGAACTGGATATTCATGTGCCAGTCACCACGAATGAAGTGGTTCCGATCACCTTCACCGCCACCGAAGTGGGTAGTTACACCTTCTATTGTGGCGTGAGCGGACATCGCACCGCCGGTATGGTGGGGACATTGGTGGTTGAACCATAAGCCTATATTTCGCACATTAACAACTGGATAGGGAGAAACCGTGGAGAAGGTACTCATTTTGTGGCAAAGTAACTGATAGGCATCATCAGCCATAACCCTCAGGAGGGCTTCCTCTGTCAAGTCCTGAAATATGTTTACAGGTAACTCGCAAGGTCACAAACCGCCCCCCTACCCCTTCCCCGCTTCAGCCCCATTGCCAAAATACCGCCGCACTCTCCACCCTCTGGCCGTTCCCCGCGTCCCCATTGTGTCGCAGGTCTTCTAGCCCGCGATGATGATGGCTCCCGCGGCCGCGACCCTGATCCGTGTTCCTTCCCTCCGCGTCTACGCCTATTCTCTGGTTCAGTTATTCTCGCGACCGTATTCTGTGCTAAAATCCTCTCAATGCCAATCACTGTCCTTGCCCTGGAGAAATCCCCATGACCCAACTCATCACCGCCGTCTACGAACACGGCGTCCTACGCCCCCTCAAACGGCTCCACTTAGCCGAAAACCAGACCGTTCAGCTTCAGATCGTGACTGAACCAAACCCCGATGCCACCCAGATGGCTCTCCAATCCCTCATGGCTACGGGGCTTTTAACACCTCCGCTCGAACCCACCGCCCCATCCCCCTACTCCCCGGCCGAACGCCAGCAAGCAGCCGATTCCTTAGGCCACGCGGCCGCGATTCCCCTTTCCCAACTCATCATCGAAGACCGGGGCGACCTGTGATCTACTTCTTCGACAGCAGTGCTCTCGTCAAACGCTACGTCACCGAGGTTGGCTCTGCCTGGGTCCAAAACCTGACCGCTCCCACGTCCGGCCATACGCTCATCGTCGCCCGCATCACCTGGGTCGAACTCCTCAGCGCCCTCTCCCGTTTGCTACGCATGCAAAATATCTCCTCCCAACATGTCACCACCGCTATTGGTGCGTTCCGCTTCGACTGGCGCACCCAATACCAGACCGTCGAACTCACCGAGCAGATCACTCAACGCGCCGGACAGCTAGTGCAAAATCACACCCTGCGCGCCTACGATGCCGTTCAACTCGCTTCAGCCCTTGCCCTCTTTGCCCCTTTCACCCGCACCGCCCCCAACCCCTTCGTCTTCCTCTCCGCCGACAACCGTCTCCTCACCATCGCCCAGGCTGAAGGCCTACCCACCGACAATCCCCTCCAACACCCCTAAAAACTGTCTTGTCCTGAAATATGTTTACAGGTAACCCATAAGGTCGCAAACCGCCCCCCACCCCTTCCCCGCTTCAGCCCCATTCGCAAAATACCGCCGCCC
Organism: Candidatus Trichofilum aggregatum; assembly: GCA_016716885.1. Lineage (GTDB taxonomy): Bacteria > Chloroflexota > Anaerolineae > Promineifilales > Promineifilaceae > Trichofilum > Trichofilum aggregatum. Next base: position 18,556 of record JADJUV010000030.1, read on the forward strand.
CACCTCGACCTTCTGCCCGTTCCCAACTCCCCTTTGTGTCGCTGGCCTTCTAGCCCGCGATAATGGTACACGCGGCCGCGACTGCCCCTCGCTCTACCATCACAACGACAACCAGGCCCCAAACCCCATCCTATACGAAACCATATTTACCCAGTAACCACGTCACAGCCCCCATCTCTCCCCTCACCCCTTACAGACGCCCGTAACCGCGTCGCGGCCGCAGATCCCACACCAGACGTTACCCGCGGCCGCGATCATCACCATACCCGTCGCTTCCATAGCAAAAACGCTCTCGAATTACACGAGGGCGTTTTCGTTTTCTAGCTTGTCACCCAGTGAGGGTTCCACGATCAGTCGATCCCGCGATCTATACTTTGTTCAGTCTATCACTCTTGCAACGTGCGATCCGTCGTTTCTAACTACTTGGTAGCACGTTGTAAATTCCCCACAGGATGCAAAGCTTATCCAGAGTAAGAGACATGAAAAACCTGTGACCTAAAGTCTACCATCTGATAGATACCATCAGTGGATAAGATGCTTGCCATTCGATTTGGGACCAAACCGATTTATCCATCATTTCCAAGAGTACTATCATAACTGGCCGTTGGGCCAGTATCGCCTTTGAGAACCAACCACTACCAAAGCTAAAAGTGCAAACAACATGATCAACAGTAAAAACATCATCGGGGTAGATATCGGCACAACCCCAATATGAACTAGCGTAATCGCCGTGGGCGTATTCTCCACTACCGTCACCTGGACTGTATCCATCAAGCTGTTACCTAACGTATCTGTCATTGTCACAGTAACCGTGTAGATGCCCGGAACGAGTGGGACCCAATTGGCACTCCATACCGTATCGGTGATACCCACCCCTGGCGTAATCGTGACCACCATCACATCCACAACCTCTACCGCAATCGTCGTAATGCCATCCAGATCATAGGCCCCACCTGTGACACTGACAGGAATTGTATTTGTGATAGTTGCACCATACGTGGGTGTTAAGATAACCACATTGGACCCATTTGTTGTTGCAGTTGGTATTACTGTTGCGCTGATACAATGCCCCACCGTATCACAAGTTGTCAATTGCCGACTTGTTTCATGGCCAGGCACACGGCAAGTAGCGGTCACCTGATAAGGCAAGCCCTCATGAGGCAATGTCACATCATTGTAAGTCAGGCTCACCAAAGAGCCTGGGTCGCAAGGCTGAACAAACCTGCTTTCATCCAGCAAAAAGTCACTGAAGGTGAAGGTGTATTCCGTTTCCGCCGCTGTACCACCCCCAATTTGCTGACCACTGGCCACAATCACCGGATCAACCGTATCAATCAACCCACGCCAGGCGATATGTTCATCCTTTGAATTGCCAAAATTATCGGCACTACGCAAAAAGATGTTGTAGAAGCCTTCCGTCGCGGCTGGTAAATCATAGCTCCATTGAGCATCATTTACTGTTGCCGGTTGCCAACCGGGTGGATTCAAAGATGGGCCTTGGGCAAAACCATTGCTACTAAAGTCAAAGGTTTCGACAGCCAGTTGAACAGTTTGAATACCTGAGGCGTCAGGTTGTGCCAATGCCGACACCTCAAGTTGATTAAGGACTCGCCGATAAATGACCACTTCATCTATGTCACCACGGAATGGGTTACTAATAAGGTCTTTATGGATGCCCAACAACAAGCCGCCATTGGCCGCTTCGGGCGTGACACTAGCCGTGCCATCCCAAAGGCCATCCAGGTAAAAGTTGAGGGTCGTGCCATCAAAGGTGAGGGCGGCATGATGCCAGTTGTCTGGCGTGACGACCGTATTGGCCAGGGAGTCAACCCCGCCCAGGTAAGAAGCAAGATGGTTACTGCTACTCAAATAAAACAAACTGCGCCCGACACCCGTGCCATCGGCTTGTTGCACCAAGATACGTTGTCCACTGCCACTGCTATCGGCCTTGAACCAGAGGGCGATGCTGAAGGTATTGGTAATAGGGTTCAAGACATTGGGCATCGTAAGGGCATCATTCACGCCATCAAAGTGAGCACCCTGGCCGTAAAACCCAGTTGTGATGATGGGACAGTTGGTACACGTGCTGTGATTTTCTTCTGGAGTGGAATCATGGAAGATGGTTGCGCCTGATGGTTCTTCAAAATGGATCTGTATCGCTTCGCCACCCCAATTCGCCTGGTCACTGACCGCGCCCTTGAGGGTAACGGTGGTAGAAATAATATCGCTGTCTACGTCCCAAGAGTTGAGGCTGGCTTGTGATGGTTGTTCGTCATACTGAATTGTGCCAATCACCACCGTGGTCTGATTACTCACCTGATCTTCTAAGCTAAGAGAGATGGTGTAGACACCTTGCGGCCGCGCTCCCTCCATCCGGTAATCAATGTTCCAGGTCGAGCCGTTCACCGTTGCCAATTGAGATTCTTCACCTAAGAGGCCACCGGTTTCGTCAATTAATGTAACCAAGACGGAGTTTGTGACCACCCCACTACCGGCAATGGCTGGCGTAGTGGTTAGGTTGGGATCGTTGACTATGCCGGATAGGGTCATCGTCCAACTGAGGCCGCTGTCATTTTGGGCGGTGGGTGTCCCCCATTGCCCGGTGTAATTACCAGAAGCGGTGGGTGAGGTGTCGTCTACATAGAAGATATACACGGGGCTGATGGTCTGGTTGCCGACGGCATCTACGGCGCGGAATTGCATCTCGTATTTGCCTTCACCGCCCAAGGTGCTGGTGTCAAAGAAAGGACACCAGGCCGCACCCTCTATGCCATTGTCCTGGCAAGCGGGCGCACCCACCCAACGGAAAGCTGTGTCACCAGGGGCTTTGAGGCCAAAGTCTAACAAGGTGACATAGGAGGTGGCATCGGTGGTGGCCACGGCAAGCTGGGTGTAGCCGTTGGCTCGGTAGAGCGTATCGGAAAGGAGTTCGACGGTGGGAGCATCGGTGTCTACGGTGAGATAGGTGGTGGCACGGTCACGATACCAGCGTAGTTCGCGCAGGTAGAGGCTGTTGATTTCGGCCGTGGAAAGGGAACGACCATAAAGGGCCAGTTCATCAATGGTGCCTTTGAACGGTGGGTTGGCTAGATCACCCGACCCCCAACGGATGGCGCCAATCATCATCACATCGTCCAGATTGACTGTGGCAGGCTGAGTACCGCTGACTGTGCCAATATTCACGCCATTGAGATAGAAAGTGGCATCGTTGTTGATGTCAAAGACCACGGCCACATGTTGCCAGACGTTATTTTTGAGGACGTTGGATATGTAATAACTTTTGACGCCCAACGTGGTAAAACCCAAATCATGATCGTGGGCCAGGAAGCCATAGCCGTTGGTGCTGTTTTCGATGCTGGTGGTGAGGAAGTATTGCCAGCCAGCCAGGTCTTCGGGGTAGATCCAGCCCATGATGGTGAAGTTGTTGGTGAGGGCGGCCACTTGACTGGAACCGGGGATTTCAATCGCCCCAGACCCGTCAAACAAAGCCCCATTGCCAATGCGGCCTCTGGTTCCCGGTGCGGGGTTGGGCTGGTAGGTGAGGGCACTATCTACCGTCCAGTTGAGGGTGATGGAATCACTGCCGCTGGTGAAGGTCTGGTTGGTCGTGCCGGGGGTGGTCGCGTTAAGAACGGCCGTTCCCAATAGGGTAGTGGTGTCACTCATGGTCACACCCACACTGAGCGTCTGTTGTTCGCACAACACAGCTCTGATTTCAGGAGTTAACACAGCTCCATCGGATAGGTCTGTTTCAGACTCCAGCCATTCACCATCCAGAGCGACAAAGACAGTACTCGGATTGATGGCCAGACTGTTGATGGTCAAACTGTTCAAATCTAGCCCAGTGCAGGTTTCCACCTCCGGTTGGCCGAGATATTGGTTGACAGAGTTGTCGGTAAAGACGGTTGCTTCGCCCCCTTCATCAAATTCAAAGCGCAGAAGCGGGGCTGAGTTATGGTACAGAGCCAACACATCCGCGGCCGCCAGGGTGGTTTTGTAGGTACGGAGATCATCCAGATACCCGTGCAAGAAATCTTGCCCTTCGTGGTTTACGCCGACATGAATCCACTCCGGGCGATCAATGTAATCGTTGGTGCCGTTGGTGATTTCCACACCATTGATATAGATGCGGGAAACATCACCACCATCCACGGTAATGGCTAAATGGAACCACTCGTTGCGCGGCGAAGTATAAGGGGTGATGCGGACGGTTGTTCCGTTATCGGTACGGAACTGGTTCATATCCACTTCAAAACCACTGGCGCTATCGCTAATATCCAAAATCGTTCCTTGTTTGGCGTTGACCCAGACAGCGATAGAGTGAACATCTGGCCCCCAACTGTAATAACCGCCAGCCGACACATCTATCACCAGGTAATCATCCAGGCCATCAAAGTAGGCGGCGCGGTCTACCTGGCCGCGCAAACCGGCGGTGGGGCAGGTACTGCCACTACAGGTGGCTTCGACATCAGGATCGACGCTGTTGGGATTGGGGTAGCTGATGAGGTTGTCGAAGATAGCTGTGCCCGGTGTGTCTTCAAAGGGGACAAAGACACTAAGATTGGCGGCGTTGTTGTCAATAACGGGGTAATCGAGGGTATTGACAAGAGCCGCTTCCACTTCTTGGTCGAATTGGTGGATGCTGGTAACAGCATAGGGACTGACAAGGGCCGCACCGCTTACTTCTTGGGTGGTGAGAGGGGTGGCCGTGAACGGTTCAAAGAGGTTGGGGACATCAATGATGGGCCAGGTGCTGTTCATGAGGAGTTGTATGGCGGCGGGGGTTGCGGCCGCGGGCAGAACAATCAGTTCATCCAGGGTTCCCGCAAAATAGCGGGTTGGGCCGAACTTATGGCGACCTAGCCACACTGAGCCATCACTGGCTTCAATGGTGCGGACTGATTGGGCTTCCAAAACCCCATCCAGATAGAGGCGCAGAGTGACACCGTCGTAGGTGACGGCGGCATGATGCCAGGTGTTGAGGGCAACGGCCGTTACGCTGTTAAGGATGCTGTTGCCCAAATAGGAATTCAGTGTGCCATTCGTATTCAAGCCGAGCCAGGTGCGACCAGTCGCGCCCGTGCCATCCGTTTGCTGGAGAATAATGGGTTGATTGCTAAAACTAGTGGCCTTGAACCAAACGGCCGCTGAGAAGTGGCCCGCACTGGGGTCAATAATCGGGCCTAGATCGAGATAGGTTTGCACCCCATCGAAGGCAACGCCTTGATCAAATTTGCCAGCAGTAACCGCAGGACAGATAAACAGATCGCTACAGGTAGCTGAACGCACATCATTGGCAAGGTTATCATAGCCCAGATTAACCAGCGGCGGATCAAAGGAGAGTTTGGAGATGTGCAAACTAAGTTCATCGAGCAAACCATGGAAAGGAGCCGTGCCCGCGAGGTTGTTGCCGATACGGCCGTTGCCCACCCGTGCTGTAGAGACACAGGCCGCCCCCGGATTGGTACACACATCAGCCACGACCGCATCAAGAACACCATTCACCTTTAACTGAATCTGATAACGCCACGTGCCACTGAAAAAGCGCACATAAATCACTTCAATTTTGTTCCAGGCGTTAAGGGGAACGACCGTATTGTAGGTTTTACTGCCCGCCCCATAATTCACCGTTAACTTGCCATTTTCATCCATAAACAGATCAAAGGTGAAGGTTGTGCCACTACCCACTGCTTGAGTGTCATACAGATAAGCGATGTTACCGGCCGAAGGATAGCTCGTCGGTTTGGCATAGAGAGTGACGGTTGTCTCGGCGGCGGTGAAATTGCCGGGTTGGGTTAGATAATCATCCACGCCATCAAAAGTGACCGCCCGGCCGATGAATCCCGCGCCATTGGCGGTTAAGATGGGACAGGTCGGGGGGCTACAGGTAGCATGATTGGAACCACTTTGGCTATCGTAGAAGATAGTGCCGTCGTAAGTAATGAGTTCGTTGAAGTGGTAGAGGATCATCGGTTCGCCCTGGCTGGTGTAATTGCCATTACGAATATCGGTGATAGCCGTCGTGTTGCGGCGATGGTAATAGACCAATTCGTCTACTTTACCGTCAAAGTGCTGGCTACCGTCAAGGCTATTGCCTAAATGACCGTAACCTATCTTGAAATGAGTAAAGGGGTTGCCACCAACCAGCCAGATATTGGTGCTGGTGTTCAGCGTGCCGTTGATATAGAGAGAATAGTAACTCGCATAAGATACATGGGTCCAACCTGTGCCAAAGGTATAGTTGCTGACCCGTGGGCTGTATGGGTCGCCGACGATGTCCATAACAATCTTGCCACTGCTGTTCAAGTAAATATCTACCGCGCCGGTTTCCGTGCTGACTGTATCCAGAATCATCGCCTTTTGGCCGGATGCGGGTAGCGTGTCGGCCTTCAGCCAGAAGGAGAGATTAAAGGAACCATTGTTTTCAGCCACATCAAACGTGGGCAGAACAAGGGTGTCATCTGTGGTGGCAAAGTCAACCGCGTTGCCGATCTGCCCATTGATCCCGGCGGTGGGGCAGGTGCCATTGTCGAGGCAGAAGGTGGTGTTTTCTTCCCCTTCGCTATTGATAAAGTAAGCCAAGCGCTGATCCGGCTCAAAGCTGAAAGCGGCGGTTGGTTGGGCAACTTCTGGCTCTTGATAACTGGTGTTGGCGACTAAGAAACCGCTCACGGGGACGCTGGAACTGTTGGTGACAGTGGCCTGGTAGGTGAGGTCGTTGCCGGGGGCGAGGATGTTGTCGTTGGGGTTGTAACGGCCGTTCATCAGGGTTGCTATCTCGGTGGGGGTCAACGCTTTGTCTAAGAAAGCCACTTCATCCAAACGCCCTTTGAAATAATTGCTGACATAACCCACATTGTAGCCAGTGGTAGCCACTGGTTTTTTGCCCGCAATAGTCGTTGTGTTGTACACCTCTACGCCATTGACATAGACTTGGTAGGTTGTGCCATCAAAGGTAGTCGCTACATGTTGCCACGTGTTGAGGGTTAAGACATTGCCCGTGGTGAAGGAGTTCCAAGTTGTACCATCGCCAAAACCAGCATGTATTTGTGTTTGTTGGGTCACATACACACTAGGCGCACGATTTTGAGCGTTGGTAGCTTGCTGACCCATGAGGCCATGAAACCCATTGTCATTAGCTACGGGGTAGACCCAAGCGGCGGTTGTGAAGGTTTGCACATCCAGAGCCATGTCAGTGTGGAGGTAATCGTTGCCATCAAAGGAGAGGGCATAGGCGTAACGGCCGTTGGTCGCGGCCGCGGGACAACTGCTCGTACTGCGATCACAACTACCCAAGTTTCCCGATCCGGAGCTATCAAAAAACGCCTCAGACCCTATCGGCTCTTCCATACGATACAGCAAACGCAAATCAGTGTCTTCCGTCACGGCCAGATTGTCAAATTGAACGAGATTGAGGATGGCCGAGCGATCAGAGGCGACTTGGGGATGGAAACCAAAAACAAACTCTTCCCGGTCATTGAGCGTATCCCCATCGGCGTCAGGCTGATTGGGGTTAGACCAAACCCGCGTCAGTTTAGAGACGCCATAATTTTTATACACAACCAGCCAGCCCTGTTTCACTTCCACATAATCATTTAAGTCATCGCCATCACTGTCGGCATTAAAAGGATTGGTGTAATACGTAATCTCTTCAGCATCGTTGAGGCCATCAAAATCCGCATCCGCACTGTTAGGATTCAGGCCATGAATAATTTCATAGTAATCCGAGAGCGTGTCTCCATCGGTATCAAAATTGCTGTCGCCAGGATCGTTACCATCTGAAGAAAGTAAGCCATCATTATCCCCATCTACCTGCGCTGGTAGACTATCATCCCAGTTCATAGCCACAAAATCATTTAAGGTTTGCGGCAAGACATCATAGATGAGTTCTTCGCCTAAATTGATGTGGTTAGAACCATCTATTTTGTACCAACGACAATCCGTGTTATAGCCAGCAAACTTCCAACAGCCGCGATATGGCAAAATATAAGATTCGGTCACATACAATTCGCCATCCATAGATTGATCAATGCCAGTGCCAATGTTGCTTAAGGGAACGTTCAGACTCACGATTTGGGTGGTTCGGGCTTGGTTTTCATAACTATTAACCATTCCTCCCACTGGTGAAGGCATTGTGCCTATCAGCAAATCAGGCAAATTCACCCATTCACCGACCATTTCGCCTTGGCTTAGCCCGCCTTCTTGGTCAATGGGGTCATCTTGCAAGAAGTAGCGGAATACCGTTTTGTCCTCAAGGGTGGAGAAAGAAAAGCCATCATCGTACTGGACCGTATTTGTGACTGTGACAGAGTAGAGGAAGCTATTGTTGATGGTAAAGCCAAGCTCGGCATCCGCCAAGGTAAAGCCAGTGATATCCAGTCCCAACCGTTCGGCATCATCCATATTTTTGACGAGGATATCTACACCATAGAGCGTTTTGGCAATGGCTTCTGTGAGTAATTGCGTTGGCCCAGGTTCATCTAAAATAGCAAATATGGCATCAATGAAAACGAGGATAAGGACAATGATGCCGAGGCCAATGAGATCGAGAATGAGATAGATAAACAGGACAATGGTGCCAGCAATGCTCATGGACAAGGTGAAACCAAGGGCAGTACCACTGATGCCCTGGGCTAATATGAGAATACCTGTTACGGCCCAACTAATAATTGTGCCAATAACAAAACCAATAACACCAACCCCCTGGAACGTTCGGCCCACAACGAGAGCAAAAAGGATCCCCCCGGCATTAAAGGCTGCTACCATAGCCACTGCCGCCAGGGCAATAAAATATGTCACCACAATAAGGGTGACAACCGCCAGGATAACGACTCCCTTACGTATAAGTGATTCATTACCCGTGATCATGCCAACAGCAAGTACAGCGATGCCGATGATAGCGATGACAATGATCATCATAGCAAAGCTATTGCCACCCCCACGATTGAGATTGGTAAATTGTGGGCTTTCATTCGCCCCAGCTAACATCTTTTTGAAGAAGGCAAATTGATCACCCTCAGCCGCCGGGGAAATCCACTTGGTAAGGTAAAATAAAGAATATTCTTGGGCAATCGTGGCTACACCCCACTCCGCATTGGGCGGAACAACATCTTCATAGTTGGCCTCAGGGAAGCCCTGTGAGGTATGGGCAAGCGGGGTGGTATCTACCTGAACGACACTTTTCGCACCTTGCAACAGGGTAGAATAATACATTTGTGCCCAAAGCAATTTGCCTTCGGCCTGATCGGCCGCTTCCTGGCTGTTGTCTTCTGGCTGGAAGAATGGCTGTAGAGAAAGCTGTTGCTGGAGATAGTCCAGATACGCTTCTGGCTCATAATTTTGCCAGGTTCCGTTGTTGTACTGATAGGTAGACCAACTGAGGCTGGCGAAGGTTTGTTGGGGAACCAATAAGGGTGATAGGTCAAGGTTTAGCCCACTGCTCATATCCCCACTTGCCGCATCCAAATTCATGATGCGGCTGTGTTGTTCCTGGGCAATCAAGATAGTGGGCGAAGTCTGATTGGCGTGTGCCGTAAACACGGTATCCAAAATAGAATGGGTTTCTGTCATCATGATATGAGCCATGAACCCTTGATGGGGATAGGCAAAGGTATCTAGTTCAGTGTAATCCAGTTGCCAGTCTGACAGGTTAGTGGCTAAGTTGGCAAGGGTAACATCACGCTGACCGTTGCTCACACACTCGCCATTGTTGTAACTGTCACAATCCCGTCCCCGAAAAAAGGTGTTGCCTAAATTCCAACTGGCTCCCCATAGTTGGTCGTCGGTTGCCAGGTTTGTATCAGTGGCTGGGTTTTCGTACATCAAACCGACGTCAAGGCCATACTCCTGGCTGACGTTGAGACCCGTTAGTTGCCAGGTTTCATGGTAGGTGTGGATGACGGAGATGACATCTTCACGGGCGCAGGTTACTTCATTGGCATTGGGGTGAATACACCTATCGGTCAGCATTTGTACCAGCCAGATAACGCGGAAGCTATGGGCGGCACCCCAATCGGACTGGCTTGGTTGGTAGATGAGGCGGGTGGTATAGCCTAAGGGTGTCCCTTCGTCGTTGGTAACTGGATAGAGGGGCACATAGGCGACCAGGTCACCCGTGGTGGAGTTCACGTCATCTATAGACATGCCAAAGGGCTGGGTGACGGATTGTTCGAGCCAATCTTCGACGGGTATGCCCAGGGTGCGGCTCGTGCCGTAGTAGGTGCTATTGACGGGTAAATTGGCGTAGTGACCGTCGGTATAGGGCATGGTTACTTCGAGCATGGGCACAAGGCGGATGTCACCGTTGGCGGCGTTGGCGGCATCACTGCGGTAATCGGGGTTGGCGGTGTCGGCCCAGGTGGTATTCAGGTGGCGCTGAATCTGACCACTATTATCGTGCGGCCAATCGAGGACGTGGTTGTAATATTGCAGATGTTCTTCGGTTTGGGGGCGCAGTTGGATGTCGAGCAAAACGGGGTGGTCTACTTCGAGATTATCTAAGGTGAGTAGAAAGGGATTGTTGCGGCCGTAAAAATCTGGGCTGGCGTTCAAGGGTGACAGGTCTTCGCTGTCGGGGATTTGATCACCATCGTTGTCGGGGTCTACAAAATCGGGGATACCGTTGCCATTCGTGTCGCCGCAAGCTGTGGTTAAATCTAATGCACCGGCCAGGAAAAGGTTGCATTCGCTGTTATCGGGCTGGCCGTCACCGTTGGTGTCGTTGCTGTTGGGGTTGAGGTACCAGGTACGGCCGTTATACACAAACCCTTCCACTTCCAACGTATCGGTGATGCTGTCGCCATCGCTGTCTACTGAGGTGGGAAAGGTATTGAGGTAGTTGACTTCGGCATCATCGCTGAGGCCGTCACCGTCACTGTCGGTGGGGTCGGCTACGCCATCGCAATAGGCCGAGTTGTTATATTCGGGTGTGGCTAAAGCATAAGCGCAGGTTCCCCAGTACGCTTCGGTTTCGTCGAACAAGCCGTCGTTATCGCTGTCTTCGCCAGAGGCCAGGAGGTTGACCTGGTTTTGTTGGGCGAGTGGGTTGAGTAGTTGTGATTGGGGTTGGATATTGGCGTTGATGTGGTTTTTAACGACCGTGAACGGGTTCTGATTGGGGTCCCAGCTATCGTTGTGTTCTTGGACGGCCGTTTGTGTATCCTGCCGTTGGGTGGCTTCCTCTTGTTGTGTTTGGTGAGATTGTTGGTTAGCCGTCACCCGTTCCGCAAAAGCGTGGGCATATTGCCCTTGCAGTATGGGGGAAAGAGCATAGCAACGATGAGAAAGAGAACCACGACGGCATGAAAGCGGCGATCCTGCCAGTAGCGCAGGCTGATTGCGCCTAGCAGGCAGATAAAGAGGGAGGCATAGAGGAAGGGAAGTTGGGTTTGTATGGCCCTCTGGGCTTGGGGCAGATGATAAGTTAGCCAACTTACGGGATCGCTGATGAAGGGTGTGGTGGCTTGTGTTAATTGGGCTAAGTCAAAGCGGGAGTAATCGGTGGTGATAACGGCTGTGGCCCGTTCCCCCTCTTTTGGCTGATCGGGCACATCCATGGTCAAACGCAAATGAGCGGGTAAACCCGCCTCATTCAACCAGATTTCGCCCTCACCCGTCATGCGTTGGTAGATTTCGGGCGTTTTTAGCTCCATACCGGCTGGTATAGGGCCGTACTTTTCTTCATATCGATCCGTTTGGCTGATGAGATAATTGCCCAACGAGGCGCCATTCAACGTGAATGTATAGCGAGTGTAAGTCAACGTCACACCGTCAAATTCACGGTTTTCCGTGCCCGCAACTTGCACATCAGTAGCTCCAGCTAAAAAGCCTAACGGATCCCCACCTGGAGCAAAAGCATCGGCCACATCATCTATTTTCTGCCAATCGTCTTGCCCACGACGGCCGTATGTCTGCCCATTTTCTACTTTTACGGAAAAGCCGCTTTGTGGATTGAAACTGCCATCGTTCCATAAAGTCATCATCATCGTTTCGGCGGGTATGTCCATCTGCCCTTCCACGGCCAGATGGTTCTGGCTAGGGGGACGACCTGCATTTTGTACGGCAGGTGCGGGATAGATGGTTTGATCTACCAACGAACGGTAGTGATAGCGGCCGCTTTGTTGAGCCATTTCCCACGCTTGTTGCACCGTAACTGCTGGATCAGGAGCGGCATTGGTCGGGGATGATGGCAGGCCAAGAATCAAAATCAACAGGACGAGGATGGCGATAAAAAAACCGTAATGAAGCTGAAAGCGTGACAGTGATCGCATTGAGTGACGATGAGACATGGTTTTGTTTCCTTAAATTACCGCATGCACAGGTTGTTGCATGACAGTAGGGTAAGGGAAACAGCCATGTTTGCATCCTATCCACTCGCATAGTCTGGCCTACCTGGCAGGATAGTCCTGGGAGAAATGCATAGTACGGTGGTACCGAACGAGCGGGGTTTACAAATTATTCCTGGCGCAATGTTAAAGCACAGGGGGGAGAGGGGGGGAAATGTTGGATTATGTTCTGCGATAAACTATGTAAGGGGTTCGCTAAAGATTAAGTTGGGTGGCACGGTCAGGAGACCGGCCACAGCAAACTCCAAAGTTGTTTACGAGCGAACCCACGGAGTTAATTATCGCCGGTGCTATCTAGATAATGGAGAACCAGTTCATGGCGGGTGGCTAATTGCAGGCGCTCCATTATCTGTTTGATGTGGTATTTAACGGTGTTTTCGCTGATGTGAAGATGTTCACCGATCTGTTTATTGGTCATGCCTTGCGCCACATAGGCGAGTACAGCTTGTTGGCGTTCTGTGAGCAGATCAGCCGCTGTTTCCACCGTTGGTGTTGTAGGAATCAAATCATCTTGTTGGGCCAAGGCCATTAAAACTTGGGTCGCCAGGGTGGGCGCAACAATCGTTCTTCCCGCTATCACCTCATCGAGCAAAGATAGAAATTCAGGTGCAGGCAGGTTTTTAAGCAGGTAGCCCGATGCCCCGTATTTAAGGGCTTGCAAGAGTACGGATTCATCTTCAGCCATCGTCAGCATAACGATTTTGATGTGTGGATATTGCTGTTTCAGACGGCGCGTTGTTTCTAAACCATCCTGCTCTGGCATATGGATGTCCATGAGGATGAGGTCGGGCTGTAAGGTGGTGATGGCGGCTTCAGCTTCCTTGCCGTTCGCGGCCGCGCCGACAATTTGGATGCCGTGTGGGCGCAACATGTTGCCCAAACTTTCACGGAACAGGGCATGGTCATCCACGAGTAACACGCGCCAGGGGTATTTTTGTCCGTTGATGGCTGTGGACTGAGAGGAATCTAAGGTGTAGGGAAGTTGCAGATGCAATTGGGTTCCCTGGCCGGGTACAGAGGTGATATGGAAACGGCCGTTTACACTCTCAGCCCGTTCTTGCATAATTTGCAAACCAAAATGGTCGCCAGCAACAACCGTATCATCAGCAAGGGTAAAACCTTGCCCATTATCTTTCAGGAGTAGTGTCAACCACTCGTCAGCCACTGTCAAAAACAGGTTTACATGGGTAGCGTGAGCGTGTTTGTACACATTGGTAATGCCTTCCTGAACAATACGAAACAGTTGTGTCTCCACCTGGGGTGTCAGGCGTAAATGGGGAAGGAGTTGTGGATCGGCTGTTAACTCCATCACTAAACCATAACGCTTTCCTGCCAACACCAGATACTCAGCTAACGCCGTCCCCAAATCAGTCGGGCGTATAGGCTGTTGACCGGTGCGAATGCCCAAAATATAGTGCCTTACTCGGCTGTGGGCTTCTTGGGCAACTCGATCCACTTCGGCCAAAATCGCTTGTGCTTGCTCCATTTCGTTGCGCCGTAGCCGCGCCATCGTTGCCTCAACCTGCATGTGCACATATCCCATGACCTGCCTAAATCATCATGGATTTCGCGGCCAATTCGTTCTCGTTCCTCTAGTGCCCCTAACTGCTGATTGCTTTCTGCCAACTCCAGGGTACGTTTCTCAATTTCCGTCTCCAATGTCCGCGACACATCGCGCACCGCGCTTACCATCTGGTTAAAAGCATGGGTGACAGTGCCAATCTCGTCTTCGTACTGAACTGGCACCACCACTTCCAGATTGCCCATTTCTACCTGACGTACGCCATACACCAGCTTTTGGAGTGGGTTGACCAAGATTGCCCGAAATAAAAGGGGAAAGCCAATAATGCTCAATAAGCCAAAAACGAGAACCAGTCCCACCAGCGGAACCATCAAGACATGTCCGGCTTGCTGTTGCAAAATCGTGTAGTCGGTGAGGAGACCATCGGCGGCAATGGCTGTTCCCCTATACACCCCATTCGGGTCAAATTCAGTAAAGGCTGTGCCGCCCGTGCCTGACTGGAAGCCAATTCGGTTGAGGTTGCGGCCGCTGAATGGGGGATAGGTGAGTTGAAAACGGCCGTCGGCCCATAACACCGCCTGCACCCCATCCGTTATCCCCTCTAGCTGCCAGGTAATGGTAACGTGATCGGGTTGGGTGTTGAGGTAGCTACGGCCCTTTTCGGCCACATCCCCTACATAAGCCGTGATCGCTGGCAGATAATTATAGGCATACAACACCTCTGACCAATCACCAAAAGCCACCGCGCCCGGTTCTGTCAGGTTCACTTCTGACCAACTTTTAGAGCCAAAAGGGAAGGTAAAGGGCAACGGCACAATCGGCTCGGTAATCAGATCGCCCCAATCTGTTTCTGGTTGGGGGGGTCGTGTGGTGGCCTGGTAGCGGCCGGATGCAGTTGGGGTGAATTGGATGGTTTGGGCAGGGATGGTTAGTGGTCGTATCGAAACCACTTTACTAAATCTTTCCAAAGCGACAACACCTACCAGCCCCAAAACCAAAAAAATAACTAACAACGTCGTGCCCACAATCCGCACCATAAAGGTGGTTTGGCCAACCTTAAACTTCAGGTAGCTGATGGACATCATAAAAAGAAAGAGTAGCAAGCCGTGGCACGGATAGTCTCTTGCCATTGATGGGGTAAAAGGCCAGCACCTGCCAATATGACAATGGCGTTCATCCCTAGCAAAAAAAGCAAAACGCTTACCAGGTCATACAAGTTTCGTCCGGCTGGTTGCTGGTTTACCGGCCACTGCCGCCAATGCCAGCGGCGTGGTGTAAATTGATTAGCTAATGACCACAATCGCCGCAGGAAGACGGCCATGTGCCAGTAGAGTACCAGTCCAATGCTCACCTCAAACAACCGGGTGTCAACGACAGCTTTACCCGCTACTTTTAACTGGCCCCATTGATAGATACTCATGGCCGTACAGCCTGACAAAAGAAGGATGTGAATGAATATGACCAGTCGCAACTCTCGTCTTCGCTGGGAAGTAAATGGATCATCAGGAATCTCGGGGAAGTGGTAGACAATAAATGTACTAGCCAGTAGGCCCATATACAGTAGGGGAAAGCGCAGATGGAAAAAGTAAAATTGGCGGTCCCAAACGGCTGTTGCCCCTATCAATTCCACCCCGGCATACAAAGCCATGGCGACAAAAAAAAGGACAATTGCCCACACACGCCGAATATCCGCAGTTAACCTAAGCAAATAAAAGAGCATCACCAGTGCGAGAACAAACTGGGTCAAGAAACTAAGCGCATATTCGTCAAAATATAGACCGTGCAGGTTGTTCATTCGTTAGATATTGTGTAGGTCTGGCATCATTGTCACCTGTTTAGTGTGATAATAATGAGCCGTTATTGGTTCTGTTGGGAAATTGAGAAACACTCTGTCTGGAGAAATGCTTTGGGGTGAGCAATAACAACCAAACATTGATATACATTGTCTCAAAAAGGAACAGCTTTCACCAGTGCTCTATATTGGGGAGTAAAAGGTGATCAAAACCCTGATTTTGGGGTAGAACGTAACTACGATCTTACACAAGGAAAAGCAGTCTCTGAGAGTCGCGGCCGCGTTCTTGTGTATTAATCTGGGATTACCTGAGTCAGTTGGGGAGTGTGCGGGGGGAAAAGCTCACAGAGGATCGTGCGGTAGTTCCCGCCAGTATGAGGCCAGATAACAGGAACTGTTCGCCAGAGAACAGCGTCGCCAAGCCCGTCGCTCCCGTAGCAAAAAAGCTCTCGAAATACACGAGAGCTTTTTCATTTTCTAGCTTGTCACCCAGTGAGGGTTCCATGCTCAGTCGCTCCCGCGATCTATTTAGAGCAAATTCTTGTTGGAAGGCTACGGTGGAAACCACTATCCCCTAACATTGACTTTAGCCCCAGACAGCACTGGCAGCATGACTCCAACCAGATGAGATTCGGGGCATGATCTACAATCCGATTTACGTTAGGTTAGGCTCTTTCCCGCAGATGATTTCTGATGAGGAGCGGGTCGCGGCCGCGCACCTACACTATTTTCCTCACCACCCAGCAATAAACGCCTGATGGTTTCCTTCTTGAATGTAATTAGCTCATCCTGCTCGATCAAAAACCTCTGTCCATCAGCCACCACCCGTTCCCAGTCTAACGGCTCCAATCGTTCCCTAACAAACAGTCGCCAATTGTCAGCCGTCACCGTTCCTTTGTCCCATCCCGACTGAACTAGCGCCTGATTCAACATATCCAGATTCGGTGAGGCCCATTGTGCCTGACGCAAATACCAATACAAATCATACCAATCACGCCCTTTGACATATTCACGCTGTAAAATGGCGTGAAGTTTGCCTGCTAAAAGGGATGCCTGATCATGATGCTGTAAATGAACTGTGACATGATGTTGGACTAAGGTTGTATCAAGTACCGCAGAGGCTGGCGGATTTGTGTCAATCTCTATTTTGATGGCCAGGATTTCTGTTTGGTGAGGCGACAGGTCCAACTGGTGATAGAGACCACGAAAGCGAATGAAGGCATTATGAACAACGTTCCGCTCGTTCAGTTTTATCTCAACGTCATAAGTTTCAGCGGTCATATCGCGCTGAATCGTGGCCAGATATTTGCGGAAATTATACTGCTCCGGGTGTCGCTCTAACGCAAAATCCAAATCTTCCGAATAGCGGGGCAGATGGTAGAGCAGTCGCAACGCGGTTCCCCCATGAAAAGCCAGAGGAATCATCGCGCCAGCACTCTGCAAACTTTGCAAAATCCGCATTTGCAGATACTCGCGCACAATGGCCCTTTGCGTTTCCAGAGATGTTGCGGCCGCGATGACTGCTTTCAGGTAGGGGATCATAGAGGCTCGTAATCCGTCAATTCTTCGGCTACAACTTGGAGAATGTGCCACAGGGCGCGTTTGAGTTTTGGTTTATTGACCCGCTCCACATAGGTTGTTAATCGTTCCCTATCGAGTTGATCTAGATTTTGTAACCGCAAGGCCCGGATATATTCAGCATTGTCGGCATCGGGTGTCAGATAAATCAAATCCAGCAAGGCTTTTTCTGGTGAGGCCATGTAGGCCCATTGTGTCTGCGTTACCTGCCGATAGTGAAAGCCAAAAAACAACGCTGGTTGAATGTGTTGATAGCTAAAATGCCCATACGGATTCTGCCACATGCCTGGTCGTCCGGTGGTGACACTGGTCACGACGGCTACATGCTCAGGGATGAGATCGTAATGAGATAAAGCGGTATGAAGGCTGATATAGGAAGCCCGAACTAAATGGTTGGCGATGACGTAGCTGTGGGGGTGGGCGACTTGGTTGGGGGGCGCAACAGTGTATAGTCCACGGCGCAGTTGAATGATCTTGCCCATTTTTACCCAATCGGTCAGTTGCCGTTGTACTTGCTGGACCTTATCTGCCCCGGCATATAATTGGCTACTTTCAAATAAAGGAAGTTTGGCGAAAGTGGATGCTACTTGTTGGAAATACATAAGTTCATTGTAATCAAAACCGTCAATTACTGCAACGAAGATATCGCAACCACTTCCTTCTTGTCTTTTCGGCAAGCATGTCCTGAATGACTTCTGGTTGCCCCTATCTGCCAGGTGCCGTCGAATCGTATGGAGTAAGGTGCGGCCGCGTGTCATTATCTACAATCACGATTGATACACGCACAGCACGAAACGATCGTGTCACCTTCGCTTTCCCCATCCAAAATAATCTGCCCAAATCCATACCGCCAGAGTGTCTCAACTTCTATTGAGATAAATGGGAAGTTGCGCCATAATCTCAGTGTTATACAGGCAGTTGGAGAAGATATGATGACGAGAAGAAATGATCCCTGCCCTTGTGGTAGTGGCAAAAAGTATAAAAAAGTGTTGTCTGGCGAAGGATAAACTGGCTCGCGCTGAGAGCGTAACGGCAGACGCGTATTCAGACTCCCTTGAAGCAGTAACCCCTCTGGGTTCCAGTGAGCCAGAGCCTATTCTCACTCCCAATCCCCTTGGCGATCTAACCCCAACGCTGGAAGTTGACCCAGTCATAGAACGTATCAACACCTTTTGGGATGAGTTCACGGACGCACCTTATGAGGAACAGTGGTCATTGGCGACAAAGATGTTGGCTGAAGAACCTGAATTGTGTGATGGAGAAATGGTATTTGAGATCGCCAACACGCTGTTTGGGCAAGCTATTGCTAGGGGGGAGATAGAACGTTACCAGCAATTCCTGGATCAGTTGGCAGTGGCTACACCAGAAGCCTACGCAGAAGAATTAGCCAATATTCTGGATTGGCGCATTCAAATCGCCCTGATCGAGGACGACGAGAGTAACATTGAACGCTGTTTCTTCCAGCTTTCCCCGCTTGCTGGCGATAAACTAGACCTCTACTATCGTGTGGTTAGTGGGTTAGCTTACCATGGAAAACAGGAAGTCTTGTATCAAGGGATGCGGCAAGCGCGGCCATATGTTGCCGAAGGTGCAGGATTAGTTGAATGGGCCTATTCTGAATTTACAGAAAAATTAGGCGACATAGAAATAGGTTATCTGCTTGATAAAAACCCCAACTTGACGTCAGATGATGTCACCTTGCAACAGCATTTTGCCGAATATGAATTAACCGTCGTGCCAGAAATGTTTTCGTCCCGCCTGGATTATCGCACGGGTCGCCAAACGCCATCCTGGACATTAGCTGATTTTGAAATTCCTGAATGGAAAAAGGAACATCCGGCCCAAGCCAGGTATGCATTCTTGTTGGCAGCCTTTACGCATTATGCCCATCATGTGGAAGGCGTTGCACTCACCAAAGCGGAGATGGCCCATGATGAGTTGGCTCGCTACCTTACGCTGCGGCGTAAAGGCGAGTTAGGTGAGCCGCGGCCGCGTCACAATCATCGCCAGAAACATAGCCGCAAGCAACAAATCAAGCCGGGCCTATCTTCACACCCCCTTTGCCCCGACGCGGAAACCTTGGATAAATACCTGGCTCAGTTAATGGGTTTCATGTCCTTCAAATATTATGAAACCTTTGCCCTGTACGAACTCATTCCCGTCTGGCTCCGTTTTCTCACCCACTATAACCTGCTTGATGAAGAAACCGGGCAACAGGCAGTGGCCGAATTAAGTTATATCAAAGGCCATCTCATGCAAATTGCGGAACAACAGCTTTCTAACCCGGCGGTGAAAGAGAATCTGCTGGGTTGGCCTTATGAACCGCCAAAGGAGACGTCGCCATAACGACCGGGAAGCAAGATGATCATCTGTCAGATGAAACAAGACAACGTATGCAGGAATCGCTGATCCAGGCCAAACGCGAACAGTTATGCGAGCAGTATGGGATGCAGGTTGACCAGATGGATTCTCGCCTTTCCCCTGAAGGACAAAACGAATGGCTGGACTATATCCTCGAATTTGAGCGCCAGTTTGAAGTAGCCCAAACGATCACGGTACGGGAACGAATTGGCAACCCACCTGTTCAGTCTGTCGAGGAAATCCCCCTGTATGCGCTGGAAGAAGTGGTCAATAACCGCTGGATTTATTGGCTGAACATGGCGTGGTCATTGATTTTCTGGGGGATTGGGACGAGCTGGCTGCCTACCGGTTTATCCCTGAAGAGTTGCTGGACGAAGAGATAGACGACATTCGGATTGCCAACTTGCGGCCGCGTTCTCCTGTATTAAGCTGGGATTACCTGAGCCAGTTGAGGAATGTGAGAGGGGAAAAGTTCATCGAGGATAGCGCGGTAATTACCGCCGGGATAAGGCCAAATAACAGGGATGTTTCGACATAGAACAGCGTCGCCAAGCCCGTCACTTCCATAGCAAAAGCTCTCGAATCACACGAGAGCTTTTCATTTTCTAGCTTGTTGTCCAGTGAGGGTTCCACGCTCAGTCGCTCCCGGGATCTAATCATGTGGTCTATCACCGCTAATTCTGGCTGATGATCACAACCCGTTTAGCCTTATCCCAAACCTCACTAGCCTGATTTTCTACCGCCATCCACGGAGTGGTGTACCCCTTCCAATCCTGAAGCAACAAAAGATTCTCGTTCTGTTGTAGCCACACCCGTCAAGATCATGTTCGCCAGCTTTGCTCCAGAGATGATTTGGGCAAGGTGTTTTTCTAACTGCTGAGGTAAATGAGGTAAAGAGGAGAATGGGTAGCCGGTCAGCCCTGGCACCCGCCCGTATTCTGATCATTTGCTATACTGTATCGTATACTTGCCAGACAACTGTTTCGTTTTTTTACAGAAGCGCATTTCGTTCAGGAATGACTGAACCCTAAGTACGAGTAAGATTAAGATAAGGATCCCTTTATGGATGAACGTTTTGATTTCCGACCCTACATTGAAGCCGTACTCCGACGTTGGCGTTTGCTTCTTGGGGGGTACCATTCTGGCCGGAATTCTGGCTGTGGGGTTAAGCTACTTAGTCCCTCCTACTTATGAGGCTCATACACTGGTATTAATCGTTGATCCGAGCCAACTCGTGCAGTTCGATCCCCGTTTTGAGACGGTAGAAATCCGACCCCGGCAGGCTTACCCGGTTCTGGCCGTGAGTGATAGTTTATTGCAAACCCTTCTGCAAAACGTAGCTTCGGAAGTGGATGAACCGGATACGCTGAAGGAATTGCGGAGCATGATTGCTATATCTGCCAGCAGTGATCCGAGCCTTTTAGAATTGCGGGTAGAGCATTCTAACCCAGCCAGTGTAGCATTGATCGCTAATCGTTGGGCCGAATTATTTATTAGTCAGGCCAATCGGGTCATTGGGGATCAAAGTGAGGAGCAGGTTGCCTTCTACGTTGGGCAACGTGATCTGGCACAGCTGGCGTTGGATGAAGCAGAACAGATGTTGGCCGAGTTTCAGACGGGTAATCGGCAAACGATCGTCAAGGCTCAGTTAGAAAGCCACGAATCGGCTTTGGCGACCTATCTGGCACAGCAACAAGATCTAGTATTGTTACAGCAAGACATCATCACCTTGCGCACCCAACTGACAGGACAAAATGGCCCTTTGTTACCGGTAGACCAGTTGGCCTACATGCTCATTTATGAACGAATTTTTGGTGCGGGCGATACCGGCCCGACCATTGAATTGCAAATACAGATATCAGTCGAACCCACCGCTGATCGGCAACAGATAGTCACTTCGCTGGACACCCTGCAAACGGCTCTGACGACCCGATCCGATAATCTGATGGCACAAATTAGCCAGTTGGAGCCCATGATTCTAGCCGGGCAATATGAAGTAGAAGTGCTGACGGCTGATGAGGAACGGTTACGGCAGGCCGTAATGTTAGCTTCAGAAACTTATACGGCCCTGGTGCGGAAGGTGGCTGAAGAGCAAATTACCTCGCAAGATACGAGCCGTGGTCTGCGTCAGGCGAGTCCAGCTATTATCCCTCAAGAGCCAGTGGCCCCGCAGAAGATGTTGAATGGGTTGCTGGCGGCGATGGTGGCTTTGGTTTCCCTTATGGCTGTCGTGCTGTTTCGCCACTGGCAACAATCATGAACGTTCAATGCAAGACCATGAAGTGGTTAAGCCGTCTTTTTTTACTGATTGTGCCCACCATCCTTCTTTTATGGCGTGGCTGGGGAGCCATACAAGTTAACCGGGCTTTTGTCACCTTAAATCACCTGCCGGCGCTGTTTAGCAATGATCAAGACGACTTGCTTCTGGCGACAGTAGAAGCGCAATTGCAAGTGGCGCAGTACCACCTGGGGCCGGCCATTTCAATCCAACGGATGCTGGCTGTCGTCCAACGGGCGCAGGGACAGATCGCCCCGGTCGGTATGACTGTCTCGGATTTATGGGGGTGGGGTGAGCAAAAGGTAAAAGCTGGAGATTGGCCCGCGGCCGCGTACCTGTATCAATGGGCTACCGACCAACAACCTGACCTGGGCGATAGCTGGGTTTATTTGGGGGGAGCTTATGAAGCCCAGGACATGCCCGATGAAGCTCGTACTGCTTATCAGATCGCGCTGCGGCCCTGCCTGCGGTTACACCTTAGGCCCCAGTGATGCGTATCTGGCTTTGGGGAACCTGACCATCGCTACGGGAGACCGATTTGGCCCGCGATTATTACGAACAAGCCTGGAGCTAGATCAGTTTGGGGACGGCTGCGAAAGCCACCACCTATGATCAACTGGGCGAACTCCTTCTGTTACACGAGGCCGACCCCTGGCCGCGATTCCCTATTATCAGGCCACCCTGGCCCTGACACCACAGGATCATTGGGCGAGGCTAAGACTGGGTTATGCCCTTTATTGGGGCGCAGGGGATTTGTCTGCGGCCGTAACGGCCATTCAACAGGCGATCACTGCCTGGCCAGATGAAAAATATCGGCAATGGCCCTACTTTTATCTGGGCGAAGTGTACGAGAATGCCGGGTTAGTCCCGGAAGCGGTTGCCGCTTATGAGCGGGCACTTCAGCTTGATCCGGCATGAATTAGCCCAACAACACCTGACCGCTTTACGGAGTCCTGGTGTCCTTACGCCTGATTCGTGCTTCGGTCATCGTCACGGTTCTCTCCTTAGCCGGCATGGGGGCTAACTTTGCTCCAGGTGCTCTGGCGACGCTGTTTGGCGCGGATAGAGCGACCGATGCCTATCTCGCGGCCGCGACCATTCCCACCCTGGCCAATACCGTTTTTCTGACGGCCATGAACATCACCTTTATCCCTGTTTTCATCGAGTATGAAAACAAGGCCAACAGTGAGGAAGCCTGGAAGGTTGTGAACAGTTTCATTGTCATTGTGCTGGCCGCCCTGACAGCCCTGTGCCTGGTGGGTAGCCTGTTTTCTGAATCGCTGATTCTGCTCATTGCGCCGGGTTTGGGTAGGGACGCGGCCGCACTCTCTCTGGCGGCTGAGTTACAACGGATTCAACTGCCAGCGATGATCTTCATGGCCTGGGGTGGGTTGCTGGCGGGTCTATTCTACGCCCGACAATCCTTCGTCATTCCCACGCTGGGGCCGCTCCTCGCCAACCTGATCACGTTGGGGGTGGCCTGGGTTTTGGTTAAACCTGCCGGTATTCACGGGGTGGCGGTAGGCGTTCTGGTCGGCAACATCGTTCAAGTCATTTTTTTATTGTTTTACCTGCGCACCCAATTTCAGGGGCCGTGGCGTTTTGACTTCACTCATCCTGGCGTGCGCCAGATTGGCTGGCTCATGATCCCCTGGCTCCTGGGGGCAATGATTTATAAGGCCAATCCGCTGGTAGACCGCTTCATCGCCTCATATTTTTCGGCTGGGGCGATTACCATTCTGGGTTATGCCTATGGACTGGTTCAAGTAGCTGTTTTTGCCAGTTCCAAGGGTGCTTCGCTGGTCGTATTTCCGCTGATGTCAAAACTCGTAAATACCCATCAGCAGAGCCAACTTCCCACTGTTATAGATAACGGTTTGCGACTGGTGATCAGTGCATTGGTTCCCTTAATGGTTCTGCTTTTCTTAGTCGGTGACCAGGTAGTGGCTGTCGTATTGCAACGGGGCGCATTCTCGGCTGATGATACGCACCAGACGACGTTGGCTCTCGTCGGCTATTCCGGCTCTATCGTAGCCCTGGCGGCAGGTAACATTCTGACTTATGTCTACTACGCGCTACAAGATACCAGAACGCCGGCCATTGTGGGCAGTGTGGGTATGGCCCTCAACCTGGCGTTGGCTTTATGGTGGCGCCCATCGCTTGGTTTTGTGGCTCCAGCGGTCTCGTATTCGGTGATGACTCTTTTCAACTTGTTCGTGTTCGGTTTCATTCTGCGCCGCCGTTTGGGGCAGGTGGTCAGGCCAGGATTCTGGACGTTTTGTAGCCAGATGCTTCTGATTGGCGGCATCATGGCCGGGGCGGTGTGGTTGACACGCCAGAGTGCGAATGTGGTACCGATAATGGCCCGTTGGCAAGCATTTTGGCAATTGGCTTATCAAAGCACCATGGGGTTGGCCTGTTGGTGGCCTGGAGTTTGCTGAACCGGGCACTGGTAGGGCAGGTCTGGCAACGGTTAGGGTCAGGTATCGGCATGACGGGCGAAACAATGAAGCAGAACTGGGGAGAGTATGGCTGGTACGCGGCCGCGATTGGGCTATCCGTCGCCGCTGTTTTACTCAGTCAATGGCTGGGCCTGGCCGTTTTGGTTCTGCTCCCCGCCTTGCCCGTTGGGGCTTATCTCTTCTGGCGCCGGCCGGAAATCGGTGTTTATCTCATCCTGGTACTAGTATGCTTTGGCAACGAATACAGCGAGACGGAATGGGGCGTGCGCCCGGCGGCGGATCTGGCGACCATTTATAATCGGCGCATCATCCCTGGACTTACCGCCAGTGTTTTTGACCTGATCTTTGTGGTTGTCTTAGTTGCCTGGTTGGGACGCAAATGGCCGAAAAGGGGAACCGATGATCTGGCCCGCCCGTCGGGTGCGCTTTCCCATGTGGCTCTGCCTGGGCTTCGTTTTTTACGGCACGGTTCTTGGTTTGTACCACCTGCCTGATGGGTTTGAGCTATATCACATTTTGCGTGAGCTACGTCCGTTTGTCTACCTTCTGCTAATGCTGGTGATGACGGTGGACATTATCAGTTGGCGGGGCCAGGATGGGTTGTGGTGGATGATTGTCTGGCTCGCGGCCGCGCGCGGGGTGCAAGGCATTGTCCGTTATGAACTGGGCATAGGCCGCTGGTATTATGGCGCGCAAATGGTGTATTACGATTATTCGGACACCATTCTCCTGGTGGCCGGGATGGTATTCTTATTCACCTGGTTATTGCGGCAGAAGCGTTGGCCTTGGCTGACGTTGGCCTTGTTAGGTCTGGCCGTAACGCCGATGGCCTTCTCCTTTGTTTTTTCCTTTCGGCGTAGTTTTTGGCTTGGCGCGGCCCTGAGCCTCGTCCTGCTCTTTCCATGCCAACAACCGGGAACGCTGGCGTTACCTTTCTCTGGCCGCCGTGGGGGGAGGTGTCTTGCTCGGCCTGGTGTTGGTGACGGGTCAGCTAGACCTGGTGACCCAGCGGGTCGCCTCTATCACCGATACCCAGGCAGATTCATCCAACTACTTCAGGCTATTTGACACGGAGAATGCCCTCAAGTCCATTTACGAATCGGGCACTTTGGGCCTGGGGTTTGGCAGTCGTTACGAGATTGTGACGACGGTCTATTGGCTGAATGAATTCATTAGCCATGTCAGCCGTGCCAGCCACAACAGCTACCTCTACGTAGCCATGAAGATGGGCTTGTTCGGTTTGCTTAGCTGGACATTGTTCTGGTACATGAACCTGTCTGTTTGTTGGTCGTTGTTACGAAATTCGCATAACCAGTATCGGCACATCAGTTTAGCCATAATCACGATTCTCCTCACCTGTGCCCTGGCGAATACCTTCTTGCCCCTCTACTACAACCTGCGCCCTTTGCTGATGTTGGCCGTGTTTTGTAGCCTGGCTCTCGCCGTCCATCATCAGACTCTTACCTCTGACCCCAAAATGGTTTAGCCATCATGCGTATTGGCATTTACACCCTGGTCACCCCAAGTGCGCACACGGGGGTGGGCCGCCAACTCGCTGGTTTGTTGCACAATCTGCCTCTGGTTGATCCGGTAAATGATTATTGGCTTTACCACTCGGCGCAGGAAAAATTTGCCGCTCCCGCCGCCAATTTTCGTGGTTATCCTGTACCCGTGACGGTGGCTTCACGCGGCCGCAACCATCTCTATCAGGCCCTGCAACTTCCCCGGCTGGCAACCCGGCATAAGCTGGACGTTTTGCACATTCCCAATACCATGCCCTTGCTGTTCCCCTACCAACCCACCATCGTCACCTTGTATGACCTGACGGAGTTTGCTTTACCACAACGGATGTATGAAAAAGGGCGACACAGTTACCGTCGCCTGGCGAACTGGTTGGCCGCCCGTAATGCCACAACTATCATCACGACCTCAACCAGCACCAAACGGGATATTGTCCATTTTCTAGGTGTAGACGAGGCCAAAATTCAAGTGATTTACCCTGGAATTGACCATGAGCAGTTTCGACCACAAGAAATGACACTGGCGCGGCGGGCGCAGTTAGCCCAAACCTATCACCTGCCGGAACGGTTTCTCCTTTACGTGGGCAAAATCCAGCCGCGAAAAAACCTGACTCGCCTTCTCCGCGCTTTTCACCAGGTTCGCCAGGCGCATCCCGATGTGCATCTGGTGTTGGCTGGAACCGGCGGGTGGATGAATGAGGAGTTAAGCCACCTTGCGCCAGCTTGATCTGGCCCAGGTCGTTCATCGCCCCGGTTTTGTCGCCGATGTGGATTTGCCCATTGTACAATCTGGCAGAAATGTTGGTTTTTCCTTCGTTGTATGAGGATTTGGTTTTCCGGTGCTGGAGGCGATGGCTTGTGGTACACCGGTCGTTACCTCGGCTACGTCCTCTTTGGGGGAGTTGGCTGGCGCGGCCGCGTTGCGTGTCAACCCCTTAGCGATTGAAGCGATTGCGGCCGCGATCCAAACCCTTTTGGCCGACCCTTATCACCGCGAGGCCCTGCGCCAAAAAGGGCTGGCCCACGCCCAAACGTTCACCTGGCCCCAATGCGCTCAGGCAACTCTGGCCTGTTATGAGGCAACGGCTCGATTTTCACCAAAAGGGAACACCTGAAATGAATACGATGAACCGTCTGCGTTACCTGTTTCTCACCCGGCTTAATCGCCCACGACGGTATCGCGCCTTGTTTGAGACGATTTCCCAGCATCGTCATCGGCGTCTGGTGGAAATCGGCGTCTTGCATGGTGTTCACGCCCGCCAAATGATTCAAATCGCATCCCTGCATCATCCCGCCAACACCATTCACTACTTTGGCTTTGATCTGTTTGAAGAACTAAACGAAGCCTTGCTCCAAAGGGAGTTATCCAAAAAAGCGTCTCCTTTTATACTGGCAAAGGGCATAATCCGACATCTTTTCGCCCTGTCACCCCCTCGCTTTGTCACCGCGTCGGGTATAACCGGGTTCAACAAAGACTGGTCAAAACGGGTGCTCAGATTAAACTGTTCAAAGGTAACACCAAAGAAACGCTATGGCTGTGGTCAAGAGAAAATCGTGATAAGGGCAGGCACAAGGCTCTGCCCTTAATCTCAAGGGGTAGGGCAGGTGGCGTGGTACGGCTCGCCAGCCAGGAAGGTGTTCCACTCCTGTTCCGTCAGGTTGCGTTGTACCAATTGGCAACCCAAACCAACGAGGGTCTCCAGCGGCCGCCACAAACGAATCGTAGCATCGTCACTGACGGTGGCAAACAAGGATTGATCGGGCGCGAAGGCCACTTTGATCACCGCCGCCGTATGTCCATTGAGTACCGTTGGCGGCGCGGCCGCGTCCTGGGGATTCCAGATCAGCACCGTTAAATCTTGTCCGGTTGAGATCAACTGTGTGCCATCCGGGGCGAAGGCCAGCCCCCGTACCCCGGCTTGATGCCCTGCCAGAAGCACCGGCTCAGCCGTCGGATTGCCCACTCCCACAGAAAAATGGCGCGATCTTCTCCCGCCGAGGCTAATACCTGCCATCGGGCGAAAGGCCAGCTCTTGGCCCGATCACTGTGACGCGCCAGCACCGTTGGTTCGGCTGTCGGATCGGCCAGTGACCAGATCAGGATGCGTCCATCCACACTGCCGGCGACGATTTGCTCGCCGATGGGGTCAAGGATGAGGGAGAAAATAGCCCCGTTGACGGTGGCAACAATAGTTGGTTCTGCCGTGAGGTTGTTCATATCCCAGGCCGGATCACCCCGTCATCCCGGCTGAGTAAAGCGTTTGTTCGTCGGGGCTGAAGCGCACGGCCCGGACAGCCCCTTCGTGCCCTTCGAGAATGGTGGGTGCGGCCGCGACATTGCCCAAATCCCACAAGCGAACGGTGCTATCATCCCCGGCTGAGGCCAACACGTTTGCGCCCTCGGCTATTGCCAATGCCCGCACCCGGCCCGTGTGCCCACTCAGGACACCTGTTTCTGTGTAGCTGTTCGTCTCCCACAAACGCACATTGTTATCCGCCCCCGAGGTGAACATGGTGCTCCCGTCTGGAGCGAACAAAACCGCCAGTACACTGGCTCCGTGCCCTGTCAGTACGTGGTCGGCTTCCGGCAACGATTCGACGCGCCATAGACGAATGGTCTGATCATCATTCGCCGAAGCCACAAACAGGCCATCCGGCGAAAGGGCTAAGGCCCGTACCCGCGACTCATGGCCGGGCAAAATCAAGCCCGCATTCGTCGGGTTTTCCAGGTCCCACACGCGCAGGGTCTTGTCGTCAGAACCGGTGATGAGTCGTCGCCCATCGGGCAGGAAGACAGCCGCCCGCACCCGGGAGCTGTGACCCTGGAAGACCAGCGGCTGGCTACCCGGGTCGGCCAGATTCCAGACACGCACTGTGTTATCAGCCCCCGTCGAGGCCAGCCAGGTTTGATCTGGCGAAAAGGCCACTCCAATGACGCTCGACTCATGGCGACCAATGGTGGCGGCGGTGTTATTGCTCAAATCATACAGTTGCACGCTCCCATCGTCGCTCCCCAGAGCCAATGTTTGACCATCACCGCTCAAGGCCATGCTTAATATGGGTCGCTCTTCTTCTAACAACGTTGTGGCTTCGGCCCGCAGGTTGGGCAAATCCCATGACCGCACGGTGTTGTCCAGGCTGGACGAAATAAGCTGGCCGGATGGGGTAATAATCAGGGACAACACGTCGTTGCTATGGCCTAAAAAGAGAATCGGCGGTTGGTCCAGATCGGCCAAAGTCCAGACGTAAATGGCATCATCTTCACCGGCGGAGACAACGGTTTGCCCATCAGCACTGGCTTAACAGCCAAGACGGGAGCCGTATGCCCAGTCAAAACCAGGGGTTCGGCCAGCGGATCATCCAGCGACCAGAGACGCACGGTGTTGTCAGCCCCGCCGGACGCCAACCATTGCCCATCTGGCGAGAAGGCCACCGCCCGCACGCCACCCACATGAGCGCGAATGGTGAAATTGAAATAGGGTTGCGAAATCAGCGGCCGCAACGCGCTATCCACGTACCAGTTAATGTTCCCCTGAGCCACTTCGTTGAGTCGGGCGGCTTCCAGAGCCAACAGGGTGGCTAACTCCCGATCATTGTTTTGTTGGACGGTGTTTAACGACAGCGAGACAAGCGATTGCGCCAGGGCAATCCGCCCCTGCCGAATGGCTTCTGCCCGTTCTTGCTCGGCTTCTGCTTGAGCGACTTCGGCCAATGTACGCTGGTTCTCCGCTTCGGCACGTTCTCCTTCTGCCGTTGCCCTGGCCACATCGGCTTCGACGGCGCGGGTGGCGGCGATGTGTTCGTTGGCGATGGCGGCCTCCTGGGCCAGAAAGGCCACCGTTGCCTGGGTTTCGGCCTCGGTGGCGTTGGCCTGAGCCACACCCCGTTGCCAAAACGCGAACGCGGCCGCGGCCATCGCCAACAGCACGAGAAACCCTAGCCCCAACGAAGCCAGACGCACCACAATCACCTGCCGTCGCCGGGATTCACTCAGAGCTTTGGCCTGTTCCAATTCACGTTGTTGCTGGGCTTCTTTCTCTTTTTCGGCCCGATCGGTGGCCGTGCGGCTCATCTTAATGAAATCTTGTTCTTGCGTGGAGAGAATGAGGGTTTCGCTACTGGCCCACTCTAGTGCCTGTTGCAACGGTGTGCCGCGTAATAATGCGCCTTCGTCGCGGCCGCTGGATTGCCATTGGTTCATCGAGGAACGTAGACGCTCCTGCCAGGCCCGGTAAGAACGATCCGCGGCCATCCATTCCCTGAGCAAGGCCCAACTGCGAATCAGGGCTTCGTGAACCACTTCCACTGTTTCCATACCGCTTTCATTGACACCGGTTACCACCAGCCGTTCATTGGCCAGCTTTTGCACTAACTGCCACTCTTCCGCCGTTAACTCATTGCGGGTGGCGACCCGGCGGGTATCTTCCGTGCCTTCACCTGGTTGCACCATCTGGGCAAACGCCCGGCGGGCCAGCCTTTGCTCCTTTGATGACAGGTTGGCATATACTTCATTGGCATGGAGGGCCAGGGCACCCACCACGCCGCCAGTCTGCACATAAGCCTCATGTGTCATCTGGTTGTTGTTGCGCTGGGTCCATAAGGCCGACAGGGCAAACTCCAGTAAGGGCAAGTTGCCAGGTTCATCGCCCACGTCACTGACAATACGCATGACCAGACCAGACTCAAACGTGACGCCCAGCCGCTTAGCGGGGTTGGCGATAGCCCGTACCAGGTCCTGACGGGACATCGGCCCCAGTTTAACGTCGGCATCCTGCAAAGCGGTGGCAAAAGGCCGATACCCCAATGCCTGGCCCAAAAAATCGGCCCGTAATGTCAGTACCAGAGAAAAACGCTTCTCGTCGCGGAATTTCTGAATGTCTACCGCTTCTACCAACTGATCCAGAAAACGATGACGCAAGGCCACGTCGTCACACAGGGTGAACATTTCTTCAAACTGATCGGCCACGAGCATTAGCCGGGTTCCTTGAGGTTGCGCGGCCGCGATCTGTTCAATCACTTCATGCAATCGGCGTTCCCCACTTTTCAGGGCTTGCGCTAACTGTTGCACGGCCTGTGGCTTTTGCGACGCACTTAGATTGCCATACAGCAACGGAACCAGTGCCCCGGCTATGGTTTGAAAGGGGTCCTGGCCCGGTCGGAAATCTTCAATGATCCACCCACCTTCCTGGCGTAAGGTGGCTACCAAACCAGCAAACACGACCGACGATTTACCGCTTCCCGATGACCCCACGACAGCGACCAGGGGTTGGGTTTTGACCAATTCCAGCAATTGTTCGGTGAATTCCTCGCGCCCAAAGAAAAATTTGGCATCATCTTCCCGAAAAGCGAAGAGGCCACGGTACGGCCCAGCGCCGTAAATGGCTTCAGTGTGACCTGTTACCGCGGCCGCGATCATTGTCACGTTGGCATCCGCTTCCAGCAGGGTAGCTTCGTGGGGCATGGCGTTGGGGGTAGGGGTAGGTACGGCCGTTATGTTGACATAAGCCAATGCCTGTTCGGCGGTCATGCCTACCGCCTGACGAATGTCCCGCGCCAATTGCCCCGCTTTTTGTTGCCGGTGGGCCGCGTCCTTGTGCAAGGCTTTCAAAATGGCCTGTTCCAGTTCGATGGGAATATCTTTGCGATATTGGCGCAGAGGGGGGACTGGCTCGTGTAAATGCTGGGTGATGACATCCACAGCATTATTACCCTTAAACGGCAATTGACCGGTGACCAGTTCGTACAAGACAACACCTAACGCGTAGATGTCGCTGGCACTGCCTACGGCATCACCGAGGGCCTGCTCTGGGGCCATATAGGCGGGTGTACCCAGCACCACACCACTCGGTTGCACCATGGTATCGCCCATGATGTGGACAATGCCAAAATCGGTCAGGACAATCTGACCTTCGGCATTGAACATGATGTTGGCTGGTTTGATGTCCCGGTGGATGACACCGCGTACATGGGCATAATCGAGCGCGGCCGCGAGAGCATGGGTGATGTAACCAATTTCCAACAAGGTTAGGGGCCGGGCTTTGCTCCGGCGTTGTTTGATTTCGGTACTGAGATTAGGCCCGTCCACAAACTCCATGACCATGTAAGTCACGCCGTTCAACACATCAAAATCATAGACCTGGACAATATTGGTATGGCGTAACCGGGCCACGATAGAAGCCTCACGCTCAAATCGCTCCACAAAATCGGGTGCCGTCGCCAGGTGCGGATGCAACACCTTGATGGCCACATTCCGATTGAGGGAGGTGTGATAGCCTCTGTAAACCTCGCCCATAGCCCCTCTGTCGAGGCGGGCCACAACTTTGTATTTACCCAAGAATTGTCCGGTCAAGTCAGTCATATTGTTGCTCGCAAAGATTTGGTTCAGTCGTGCCGCGTCATTGTAAACGATCCCATCGTTCCCATGTGCGCCATAGAATGCAGTCGCGTGTGGTGGATGAGGGCGGAATGCGCTTCAGGGGGAGCTAAGACGCTGTTTGAGGATGCGCCAGAAAAACAGGGGATTGCCGATGAGGTAACGTTGCCACAGTCGCCGCGGCTCAGCCAAAAATCGACCTAACCACTCAAAACCTGTGTCCGTAAAGAGCAGTGGGGGACGTTGCCTATGCCCTGAAACGTAATCAAAAACAGCCCCGCTTGTCATTATAGCGGTGGCATTGATCTGTTCCCAATTGTCGTATAGCCAGCGTTCTTGAACGGGCATACCCATACCCACAATCAGGATATCCGGCTGGTAATCGTTGATCTTTCTCAGCACGAACTCATTTTCGGGGGTGGGTGGGGGCCTTGTTGAAATAACCATCCTGGCAATGGACGATTTGCAGTTGGGGGTGACGGTGGAGCAATTGTGCGGCCGCGGCCGCGGCCACGCCAGGACGCCCTCCCAGGAAAAAAAAGCGAAAGCGTTGTGGTTCGGCAAAGGCGGCCAGGTCCCACATAAAATCGGCCCAGGTCATGCGCTGGGGTAAGGAATACCCCAGTAAATAGGCCCCCAGCCGTAATCCATTGCCATCCACCCGGACAAAGTCAGCCCGGTTAAAAAAGTCATGTAACCAGGGTTGTTCATAAGCCAAATTGAAGGCATGGATGTTGCCCGAAAGGATAAGGCTCTTCTGCTTTTGTTGGATGCGGGTCTGCAACGCTTGTAACAACACCTCTTTGCTTTCGCTAACAAAACGAATTCCAAATATCTCAGGGGTTGACAAGTGAGCACGCATCAGTGTAATTATATACGCACGAATTATTTCCGCTCCCATTAGTTTCTTGCGCGTGGCCTCTCGATTTGGCGTACCTCTAAAAACGCCGGAAGTATATTTTGTCACTGGCAATAAGTGATTTGAGAACAGCTTTGGGGAACGATGATGAAACCTGTGTGTTTCTGGACTTATTGCTTTTCCGCCTCATGGGGCGATTAAGTCTGTAGAGAGGGGTTATAACGTCAACCGTTGTCTATCCACTCAGACAGAAACAGGAGCACATCAATGCAATATGATTGGTCTATCGTTCGCTGGGATGATTATGATACCGTAATTAGTAAACAACAAAGGCTGATTAAGCGTTGTCTTGACGTTGCCCTTACCCTGGGGTTGATAGCCCTGCTTTGCCCCTTAATGATCCTCATTGGGTGTATCGTTTGGGTGGTAGATGGGGGACCCGTTTTATTCCGACAACAGCGCGTAGGGGAACGCGGCCGCGTGTTCACCATGTTTAAGTTTCGCACCATGACACCAGTGGCCGAGGCAATGTCCGCCAAAGTCACACCCCATCCGACTAACAGCATTACTTTTCACAAAGAAGTCAACGATCCCCGTATTACATCTCTGGGCCACTGGTTGCGACGGTCCAGTCTGGAT
>JADJUV010000031.1 GCA_016716885.1 Candidatus Trichofilum aggregatum
CGTTTTGTTTTCAGTTGAGAGGCAGAAAATAATGAATTTGGTGAATTTGTGAATGATGAACCGGGGAGCATCAGCCACCTCATTAACCGTTCAACAATTCAACAATTCAACGATTAATTATTCCCCTCCCCCCCTCGCTCCCTACGCCAGCACCGCCGACAACGCGGCCGCAAACGCCCCCGCACTTTCAAACCGCTCATTCGGGTCCTTCGCCAACGCCTTTTGGATGGCTTGCGCGGCCGCGAGCGGTAAATCCGGGTTATCCTTACGCGGGTCTGGCACCGGGCTACCCACATGGGCCATCACAATCGCCCCCGGATTATCCCCGGAGAACGGCAACCGCCCCGTCAACACCTGAAAGGCAATCACCCCCAACGCATACACATCAATGCGATGATCCACCTGGCGCGAATCTATAATCTGCTCCGGGGCCATATACTCCAGCGTGCCCACAATGCCAGAGCGCGTCGCCGTCAGCCCCGTGCGAATCTTCGCCACCCCAAAATCAGTCAGAAACGCCTTCGGGCAAGGCCGCGCCTCCGTCATCTGGAGCATAATATTCGATGGTTTCACATCCCGATGCACCACATGATGCTCATGGGCATAATCCAGGGCATTGGCTACATCTTGCAACAGGGGCAACCCCTGCTCCAGGCTCAGTCGGCCATTGAGAATGAGATAATCGGCCAGCGTCTGCCCTTCGATAAACTCAATGACCATGTAACAACTGCTATTGGTGAAGCCAAAATCATACACATGCACAATATTGTCATGATCCAGCATCGCCACCGCCTGCGCTTCCCGTTCAAACCGTTGCCGCGAATCCCCATCCTCAGCCAGACTGGCGGCCAAAATCTTAATCGCCACCGTCCGCTTCAAATGAATGTGCCGCCCCCGGTACACCTCAGCCATCCCCCCGCGCCCGATCAACTCCATCACTTCATACGCGCCAAAACTGGCCCCAGCCAACTCATGGGACGGCCCGATGGCGTCAGATGTGGTCGGGGTTTGCAGGGCCACGAAGTCGGCCCAGGCGCGGGATGGGTAGCGGTACTGATTGGTTCCCGGCAACAGCAGGCTCTTTTGCACCAGTTCACGCAAAATCTCGCGCATGGTCGTGTCTTCCAGGTCCCGCTCTTCGGCCACCCGCACCGTGCGTAGGGTGCGTTGCTCCTGGTGCGTCAGATTGTGCCAATAATATTGGAAATGGGCGTGTAACTCCTGCATCACCCGGCGACTCACTTCCATCTCGGCGTTCGGCCCCTCGTCGGCCACTTCCCAGGCGTGGAAAGCCGCCACCTGCAAGGCCAGCGGATGCCCCCCGGCCAGGGAGTAGAGGAAGTTTTCCAGAGCGGGTGAAAACGGTTTGCCGCTGCGTTGGGCGGGCACATGGATAAGTTGATGGGCTTCCTCTTGGCTGAGTAGCCGCAAGAACACGGGGGCGAAGATGTTGAAGAACGGGCTGGAGAGGATTTCTTGCGCCCGCCCGGAATAGGTAAGCTGGATCAGCGGCCGCGATGAAGCCGTCAGAAACACCAGTTGATACCGTCCGGCGGCGGAGCGCAGGGCGTTGAAGAAGTTGACGTTGAGTTTGGTGTTGGCACTGAGCCGCTCAAACTCATCCAGCACAATAATCACCCGCAACTCCCGCCGGTTGAGCTTGCGGATGGCCGCCTCAAACGACAGGCGCGAGGGTGACTCCACCGCCAGGGCCAGCGACGGCTCCTCGGCCAACTCCCGGTCTTCCAGGGCAATCTGTATCTCGCTGGCAATGTGGCCGAAAATCTCTTCGTGGGAACTCTCCCCCAGC
The DNA here is from genome assembly GCA_016716885.1 of Candidatus Trichofilum aggregatum. Taxonomy (GTDB): domain Bacteria; phylum Chloroflexota; class Anaerolineae; order Promineifilales; family Promineifilaceae; genus Trichofilum; species Trichofilum aggregatum. The sequence goes on from JADJUV010000031.1 coordinate 1,811, forward strand.
ACTTCACAATCCAGGTAGACAAACAGGTTGTTGTCGGTGAGACCAAGCGGGGGCCAGGTTTGCGGCCGCATCAGGTGCATCAGCAGAGACGTTTTGCCAATCTTACGCGGCCCCACAATCGAAACCGATTGGTTGCCATTAAGAAAGGCGGCAATCTCCTGTAGCTCATGCTGACGGCCAAAAAACAGATCGGGACTGCGGACTGCGCCGCGATAGATGTAGGGGTTACTGCTCATAGCGTGTTACGGGTGCGTTGAGCGTGAACGTGGTGCCCTTGGCTGCAGTGGACCGCACCCGCCAGCGGCTAACGGCCAACTGCCAGCGGCTAAAAATCATTCCATCCACTCATCTACTACCCGGCGGATAGACTTGAACTTCTCGACCCACAGGCCCAGCAGACCCAGCCGCCACCGGTAGAGGCGTCCCGCCATTCTATCACCATCGCCCACGACTTGCAGGATGTCGCGCAGGATTAAATTATGGAGGGCTTGCTCGACTTGCGGCCGCATCAGCACCGCCCCCCGCGCTTCCAAATAATCCATCATTTCCCCCGGCGTGGCGTGGCCGGTAATGGGCATCATGTGGCTCAACGCCGTCAGCACCAACCGCTCCGGCGGCGACGCTTCCAGCCACAAATAGATAAAGTGAGCTTCCCCCGCATTCAGGATTTCTTCCAGCGCGGCATTGACATCGGCGATGGTCAGGTAACTTTTTTGCAGTTTGTTATGCCGATTGACCAGACTGTGGCACATCAACTGCAAAAAATAAGGATGCCCGGCCGTCACCCGCCACATCTTTTCCAGGGCCAGGTCATCATAAACCATATCAAACGTCGTCACCGGCTCCTGAATCAGCCGCAACGCTTCGGCCCGCTCCAGGAAACCCACCTGCTTGTACAGGCTGATGTTAAACAACACATTCCAGTAATCGGCGGCTAACTCTTCCAGCCGGTGCGTGCCACAGAAAATAATGCTGAGGTTGTCGGTGTGTTGCATGAGGTGGCGCAAAAACGGGAAGATAGCCGGGTCAATGCGGCCGCGCCTGACCGCCGTCTCTAACTCCTCAAACTCATCAAACAGCACCAAAATATGACGCCCGGCAATGGCTTTACTGACCTGATCCAGAAACACATTCTCAAAATAAGCCGCCGGGTTTTCAGCAAAGGTTTCACTCTTGGGCAGGGGCAGATGGAACCCCCGGTCTTCCAGGGCGAAGGCAATTTCCGTCGCCAGGTTGAGGAAAAATTGGTCCAGCCCCGGGTCCAGCCCCATAGATTGCCCATCCAGGTAAACGGGCACAAACTCATCCCCCAGCCGGATGGGTAGCTGTTTGAGGATGGATGTTTTGCCGGTGCGCCGCTGCCCGATGAGGACAAGATTGTTGCGGTGCGCGGCCGCGAGGTTATCCTCAATAAATTGCAGCACATCTTCCCGCCCAAAAAAGAGGCGCGAACCGGGCTGGAGCGGTGTCCCCACCACATACGGGTTGGGGATAAAGCGGAACTTGTTGGCCCCGGTCGTCATCAGCGAGACCACATCGGCGTATTGCTCCAACTGATCCGAGCCGGAAGGGTCGGCGTATTGGATGACAAAACGGGCGCGGAAATGATCCTGACCGCTGGGGGGCTGCGGCCGCGCCATCAACGTCACCTGCACCTCATCCCCAAAGGCCAACTGCTCCACCACCACCGCTTCATCCAGCGACTCATATTGAGAGGAAGGGGTCAGGGCCACCTTCACCTGCACGGCCGTGCCCCGCCCCACATTGCTCACACTCAGCACCAGCGGCACATCTTGATGCTCCCAGGTGCGCCGGGTCACCAGTTGGCAGATGAGCCGGGCGCGGGTGTGCAGTTCGCTCATGGCCCCGGTGGTAATCGCCAGCCAGCTTTCCACAATATGCTGGATAACCGGGCGGTCGGCGCGCCCCAGGTCGGTGCGGGCGATCACATCCACCTGGCGCAACCCTTCAACCGCACTCACCAGATAAGCCAGCCGGTCTTCGGCCGTTTCTACCCGCTCGTAGGCATTGTGAGCCTCGGCCGGGGATTGCAGTTCGGCCAGGGTGCAGGCCAGGTCTACGGTGAAGGCGGAACGGAAACCGGCTTCCTGGGCCAGATGCGGCCGCAAAGCCGTAATCTGGGGAATGGAGCGGGCTTCTAAGGCTTGCTGGCAAAGCTGATACACGGCCAACGCCTCAGCCCCATCCGGGCCAAGCCGCTCACCCAAATTCAGCAGGGCCTCGCTGATGTGGCGCAAGCCAATGGGTAGCAGTTCGGGGGTGTGCTGGCTGGTGAAGATGTAGTTGAAGCCAGTCGCCAGGTGGGCCAGATCGAAGTCGTCCAGGTTGCTGAGGGCTTTGGGCAGATTATCCAGGAGCGCGGCCGCGGCTAAATCCTGCCCCGCACTTTGGGCCAGGGTGTGGATCCGCTCCAGTGCCCCGTCGGGTTGGGCGATGAGTTCGGTGGCGAGCGCGGCCGCGCGCCCCGCTGGCGACCGCCGAAACGTCTCTAGTTGCCGTTCGGCCTCTTCGCGCCGCCGCATCTCATCCTGCTGTTTCTCAATCAGTTGGGCCACGCGCAGGGCACTGCCCCCCTGTTCGGCCAGATGGGCCAGCAAATACCGCTCCTCACGCGTGTACCGTTTACCCCCGTCGCGTGGCCCCAGCGCCAGGTAACCAATCACCACTTGCCGCCCCACCAGCGGCGCATACAACGGCACAATCATCTGGAACCGGTTGCGCTCCGAGAGCAGGACGGGCCTCATGCCCAGGTACAAAACCACCGCTCGTGGCACTTCGACGGGCATCCCTTCGGGAATACGCCAGCAGCGGGCCAGGGTAAAAGTGTGCCCCTCTTCGCGCAAAAACAGGGCGCTGTATTCGGCCTGCATCATGTCGGTCGTCTTTTGGGTAATTTCATCAAGCAACGGGGGCAGGGAGATAAATGTGCGCAGGTTGCGGGCAAAATCGAAGAAACCCTGGCGTCGTTCCAGTTGCGGCCGATTGAAACGGGTGTCTATCTGTTGCTGGATGGTGTGCCACCAGGGTTGAAAAACGGCGGCCATAATTACCGTGGAGAGGATAATCGCCAGGGTGGATTCGGCCCCGGTCAGGCGCAGAAAGGCGATCTGCACCACGGTAATGGTGACATAGGTAGCCAGGCTGAGGGTGAGGGTGAACACACCCCACACCAGGGCCTGGTTAATGACAAAATCAATATCCCACAGGCGGTAATGGACAATAGAGAAGGTAATCGCCAGGGGCACGAGGATGAGGGGGAGTTGGTTGAGGAGTAGATGGCCCCAAAGGCGGAAGATAAGGGCCGCGGCCGCGGAACTTTGTAATCCCGGTAAATGGTTTTGCAGGGCCGTGTGGATGATATGACCCAGGATGGCTATCGTCAGGCCAAAGATCACCCACTTGGTTTGCTGTTTTTGTAAAGTGGTGGCCCGGTGTTGGTAGCGGTAGAACTGGGCATAAATGAGTGAGGCCAGCCACAAACCCAACAGCAGGCCCGTCATCGAGGCCGGGGCATAAAATGGGTTGAACAGGGCATTGGGCAAGAAGCTCCACACCAGACACAACACCAACCAGATGGCCGCTGTCCAGCGCGTCCACAGAGGCACAAACTGCCCATCAGGAAACACATAGAAGAATATGATGGCCGTAGCCGCCCCCACCCCCTGGAGCAGAGAGACGACGGGTTGCCAACCGGGATAGGCGATTAACAAGGGGTTTATCACCGGCGGGCTGAGGATAGCCCCGACGCTGATCAGCATGGTGGATGTGAACAGGGTCATGGGGGAGTTGGCGTGGCGCGTGAAGAGGAGTATCCCCACCAGGGCAAAGGCAACTAAGGGTAGGTAATCTACGAAGAGGAAGTAGAAGGCGTAGAGATTGGTGGATAAGCCGATTTGGCGTAGGGTGGGTTCGTTCGCGGCCGCGTCGGCCAACAAACCCTCTAGCCGCAACGGCAGAGCCGCCACCATCACCGCCAGGGTCAACAAGGCCAGGACAGCCCAGATCAGCCGCATCAATGGCTGTACCAAACGGGGAAGAGCGGGGGATAAACCAGGAGTCGTAGACATGCAAGGGGGTGGCTGAGAATCTGTTTATGGTTCGCTCATGCGTTCGTAATTTTACGCCACTCTGCCCCATAATGAAATGTTGTAGGACGATTTACTTCAAGATTGTCTGTATCTATGCCGGTGTCAGACCCCGGTCCGGAAGGGGTATAGAGAGGAGTGAGCACGCCCACGTGCGGACGGGTTCACACGAATCGGCACGTGGGCATGCCTTACTCCTCAATACGAGTAATTAATTTGTAAAGCCTCAACGAAATTGTCCTGTAACACCAGTCCGTTTTTAGGCTATTCGCCGGGGAATAATGCCCTATTCGTAGAGAGGGCGTTAAGGAAAGGCTAGACACAAATGTTATACTGGCACACATGACAATAAGTTTGGAGCGAGAGGAGAGAGCGAGAGAAAATCCCCCTGGAAAACCCTCTTGCTCTAGCTCTGAACGCTAAACTCAAGTTAAAACCAATAAAATGATCCGCCCCCAGAGGAGCTAACCCCTCTGGTCGGGCTGATTTTTGAGGTAAAGGAAACGATGAAACGCTTAACGATTTTGACCCTGTTTTTACTGTTGATTTTGGGGTTGACCGCCTGTGGCAACCAGACCACAGAAACACCAACGGCCCAGACCCGCGTCGCGGCCGCGACCAACACCCCCGCCGACCCCACCGCCACAATCGAACCCACCCCCACGGTCGAGCCATCGGCTACGGCGACCACGGAACCTGGCCCACCCGACACGGTCGAACCGGAACCCACGGCTGAACCTACCGCCACCATCCCCCCACAACCGACGAACACGCCGGAGCCAGTGAATGTGCCTCTGACGATTAGCCAGCCGGTAGCGGGTAGTGAAGTGGCCGTCGAATCGGATTTGACTGTGAGTGGACAAGTGTCGCCGGACGCGGCCGCGACGGTAAACATTACTTTGCAGGCAGGTGCGAACGCCCCTTGATCACCGCAACCGCTCAGGTGGATGTCACCACCGGAGCCTGGCTCACCACCCTGGCCGTTCCCCCTTCGTGACGGGTAATGCTCGTGTGGTTGCCAGCACCGATGCGGAAAACGCGATGGTAGACGTTAACCTGCTACCTGGTAATGATCCTGGGGGAACCATCATCCGACTAGATCGCCCGGCGGCAGGTGATACGCTGGTTTCGGGGCGGGCTGCCTTCTTTGAAGGCACGGCGCTGGAAGTGGTAAACGACACTCTGACCATTGCTATATTGGCGGATAACTGTGGCACGGTTGCGGCCGCGCAAAGTTTTACCGTCAATGGGGGCGAGTGGCGCGGCTTTATGATTCTGCCCCAAGAGCTGAGCGGGCCGGCCTGCGCCGTGGTCTATACCGGCACCCCCGGCACCCCCGAATGGCGTCAAACCCAGGTTTCGGTGGTTCTGCTTACACCCGATGAAGCGGGGGCCAGTCGCATCGAACTGGGCAACCCCGCCTTTGAAACCTACGCGGCAGGCGAGACGATTACTCTCTTTGGCGTAGCGGTTAATGCCCCCGACAACGAAATTCAGTTGACGGCTAGTATAGGGGGCACAGTCATTCTGCCAGCTACGGCGGTGGCGGTGGATGCTTTTGGTTATTGGGAGATTGAGCTAACTATCCCCGCTGGCTCATCTGGTCCCCTCATTACTCCCACTTTTCGGGGGGTTCGGGCATACCCAGGATGTGATAACCGGCGTCTACGTAGACAACTTCTCCGGTGACACCACTGCCCAGGTCACTACACATCCAGAGGGCCGTGCGGCCTACCTCGTCCTGGTCTACGTTACGACGCAGGGGGGCACGTTCTTCGGTGTAGCTCAACATTTTACGAAAACCAGACACGCCCGCGGCCGCGAGCGTTTTGATTGGCCCCGCGGAAATGGCATTCACCCGGATATTGTCTGGCCCCAGGTCGGCGGCTAGATAACGCACACTGGCTTCCAGCGCCGCCTTCGCTACCCCCATCACATTGTAATGGGGCACCACTTTCTCCGCCCCATAATAGGTTAAGGTCAACACCGATCCCCCCTCAGGCATGAGTGGGGCGGCTCGTTTGCTCAGGGCCACCAGGCTATAAGCACTGATATCCATGGCCAGGGCAAACCCGTCGCGGCTGGTATTAACAAAACGCCCTTCCAGATCGCTCTGGTTGGCAAAGGCGATGGCATGAACCAGGATGTCTATGGTGCCAAAATGGGCCTGGACTTTGGCGAAGGTTTCGTCTACCTGCTCGTCAGAGGTGACATTACACATCTCCACAAATTCAACACCTAATTCCGCGGCCAATGGTTTGACCCGTTTTTCGAGTTGGGGGATGGCATAACTAAACCCAAGCGTGGCCCCATGATCGTGGAACGCTTTGGCAATGCCCCAGGCGATGGAGCGATTGTTGGCCACGCCAAAGATGAGAGCCTTTTTGCCTTCAAGTAATTTCATGATGAACTCCTTTGAAAATAGTGCTGAGAGCGGAGTACTGAGAGCTGAGTAAAGTCCCTACTCGCAAACTTGCTCTTTTCATTGCCTCTGGTGAAGCCCCTTCATGCTGTCTCCTACGAAAATAACGAACCGCAGAGACGCAGAGAACGCAGAGAAAAGAAAAATCTGTGTAAATCTGTGAAATCTGTGGTTAAAATTTTCATTCCTCTGGGTGAGCACCCGCTCATGGGGAACTCCTGTGGAAATAAGTACACGGATTAACGCGGATAGGCACGGATTAAGAAAAATCGGCGTCAATCGGCGAAAATCTGCGGATAAAGGGCTGTTTTTGTTGATGGGCCACTCTGGTCAGCGATATTGGGAGACGTATGGGTTGTTGGTGAGCCAGTAGCGCCAGGGCAGAGAAAACCACGGTTCCGGGGTTTTACCCAAACCCACACGTGGGCCGGTGCTGATAGCTGTTGACTGAACGGGTGGGCCATCTTCTAACCAGATAACCCCACCGGGTTGAAAAAGATTTGCGCCGTTGAGGGTTTTGTCAATGGCGAGGGCCTGGGCCAGTTTGCCAGGGCCGTTGGTCAGGGTGACGGATGTGACGGGCACGCGGCCGCGTCTTATCCCCATGCTTTCCACCCCCTCTAGCGGCTCGATGGCCCGAATGAGCACGGCGTTGGCTTGCCCCTCGCGGCCGCAAACAATGTTGAACATCCAGTGGTTGCCGTAGGTGAAATAGACATAGGCATGACCCGCCGGGCCAAACATGACAGCCGTGCGGGGCGTAGGCCGACCGCCATTTTTGGTGCCGTGGCAGGCCAGGTCGGGGTCGTCACTGTCACAGTAGGCTTCGGTTTCCACGATGCGGCCGCAAAGCCGTTGGCCGTCTACAGCACGCACCAATAATTTGCCCAGGAGCGCGGCCGCGAGTTCCCGGGCCGGTCGGGCGTAAAAGGTTTGGGGCAGGGGGAGCATGGGTGGAGAGGGGAACTTGGGGAAGATTTAACCACAGATGACACAGATGAACACAGATTTTTCATCCGTGAAATGGGCCCGGCCCCCCCCCGGGGGCCCGGGGGCCCCCCCCCCCCAGAAAAAGGGGGGGCCCGGGGGGCCCGGGCCATCTGTGCTATCTGTGGTTAACAGGTTTACCCGCCGATGGAATCCAGGGCGATTTGGGCGGGGTAGAAGTTGACGTTTAGTTCCAGGGCACGTTGATAGGCGGCTCTGGCCTGGGTGACATCTCCCAGGAAAGCGAAGGCATGACCCCGATAGAGGTAGGTTTCTTCCACATAACTAGAACCATCACGCACGCGTGCGTCACTGTTGTTGAGCATGGCATCGGTCAGATCAACCATGTCCTGGTAGCGGCCAATTTTCATGTAGGCGATGTAGGTACGGAACTGGTACCAGAGCATACGGCCCGGCAAACCCAGGGAGAAGGCCCGATCAAACGCGGCCGCGCCCTGTTGATAAAAGGCATTGTCGCCGGTAATTTCACCCATCGCGGTCAGGCTGGTGCCCAGGTTAAACCAGGCATAGGCATCGGCCTCATCTTCGGTTGTTTGGGCCTGCGCTTTGACGGCGGCCTCTTGCCACATTTTCACCGGTTCCGCCATATCCGGGCCAACGATTTGATTAACCAGGGTTTCCTTAGCCGGTTCGTAAATGGCGATGAAGGTGTAATTAAACGCTTTCCAACCATCAAGAATTTCGGTGAATGAGTCAATGCGGCTGGTGCCATCAAAGGGGCCAAGGTAGGTGTCTTTGCTGTAAAAGACCAATCCCTCATCATCGTAACCATGCACGGTCAGATAATGGCCGTACCAACCTTCACCTCGGCCAGGGTCGTACCCTTTTTCGATGATGACCGGGATGCCATTGGCAATAAACTGTTTGAGCAAGGCCAGGTCACCACCCACAAAAACGCGTGCTTGCATATCAGGAATAAATTCGTTGACATAGTCGGCCATTTGCCAGGGGCTGACGTTGCGATCCTGGAGATTGGGTTTGAGGTACGCGGCCGCGTCCGCCTGTGTAATGTCGCGCCCATAAAAATTAAGCACAATTGTCATGTTGGTCGGGCCACAGTTGTTGAAGTTTTGTGGTTCCGCCACCAATCCTTCAATGTTGGCTGAAGAGGGGGGTGGGGGCAGGGTGGGTACAGCCGTGGGCGAAGGGGTGGGGCTGGGTTCTATGGTCGCCGTCGCTTCAACCACCACCGTTGCCACTTCTTCGATAGGGGCGGTCGTGGCCGTTGGCTCTAGTGTGGGTGTTTGGGTCGCCAGGCTGGGAATGACAACATCTTGCAAAGCCACCTGCGGCGCAGAGATGGTGGGATAGGGCGTTGTGACCATATCCATCACTTCGGCAGCCAGGGAACTACGCTCGGCTATCACATCTTTGAAATTGCCAGGAATGGCTTCTACCACTCTGGGTAAAGCGAGAAAACCGATGATTGCCAAAATCTGTAGGCAAGCAACGGCGATAATAAGGCGTTTGGTTGATGCTTTCATACGTCTCCTTGAGCGTGATACAGAGAACACCGAGAAGGCACAGAGAACACAGAGGGAATCGGTGTTAATCGGCTTAATTGGTGGTTTTCATTCTCTGATAGATATCATCCTTCATCATTTAGTTAAGTTGGGCCAGGGCTTCTACGGCTGGGGCGAAGTTAGGATTGAACGCGGCCGCGCTCTCGAAATCACGTCGAGCGGCGGCCATATCACCCAGAGCCTGTTCAGCCAACCCCCGATAGTAAAAAGCTTCCTCGAAATAGTCGTAATCCTTTAAGGTCGTGTTGGTCAGGGTCAGCACATCCTCATAACGACCCACCTGATAATAGGCTTCGTAGGGGCCAAACTGGTACCACAACATACGCCAGGGTAGCCCAATGGCTCGGGCCTGATCATAGGCCGCGGCCGCTTTCTCATAATCGCCCAGATTGACGTAAGCGGTGCCCAGATTGAACCAGAAAAAGGCGTTTTCTGGCTGGCTGGTGGCTTCAATCTGGGCACGCTCCAGAGCCGCCTGCCACATCGTGGCCTCGTCCATGCTTGGCCCGATGATAGCCTCGACGGTGGCGGCCTCTTCCGGCGGATAAAAGGTGATGTAGCTGCGGTTGAACTGTGCCCAGTAAGTTTCCAGATTTTCATAACTGACAATGCGGCCAAAGGAATGTTTATTTTCCAAAGGGACTTCGCTGGTGCCAAACCAGGAATCATAGGTCCAGATTTGTTCTTGGGCATCGTCGTAGGCCACTACTAGCAGATAATGGCCGTACCATTCCAGCCAGGCATATTCACCGGGTGGGTCCAGGCCAATTTCGATGATAACCGGAAAACCCGCATCAAGCAGTCGGCGCAAGGTGTCCAGATCGCCGTTGACACGATCCAGGGCCTGAAACTCTGTTTGGGTGTTGACATAGGCGGCCATTTCGTGGGGGCTGACGTTGCGGTCTTCCTGGCTGGGTTTGAGGAAGGCGGCGGTTTGGGTTTGGGCCAGACCCAGGCCAAAGTAGGAGAGGGTCATCGCCAACGTGGCGGGGCCGCAATTGTTCCAATCCTGAAATTGGTGGTAGATGCCTTCCAGCCGGGCACTGCCGTTAATGGGGATGGGGATGGCGGTTGGTGTGGGTTCTAGGGTGCTGGTGGGAATGGGGGTAGGGCTGGGGGGCGGCCCACCGGTAGCAATAACGATGGGGGTGGGTTGAGGGGTGGCGGTAGGGATAAGGAGCGCGGCCGCGTCCACCGGTGCGGCCACCGTCGGCAAGATTGGGTTCTGCTCACCACGGGCAATCTCCTGGATAAATTCCGGGGCACGAAACAGGTAGCGGCTAGGAATCGCCCGCAGAATAGCTGGCAACTGCCAGATAAACAGGGCCACCAGGAGTAAACTAACCACCAACGGAATGGTATAACGTCTTTTGCGTTGCATATCACCTCTGCGTTTAGGGACAACACCAAAGGCAAACCCCTTACGCGAGGGTTGATTATAGCGAATTGGGTTGCTGCGCCCACGAACTGCCAGAAAGGCTTAACCAGTTTCTTAGCCCTGGCTCAGGTGGGGAGGGGAACTCGGGGGAACGGTAGGAACTCAGAGGAACTCAGTCTTTAGTCTTTTTACCTTGTGGGACTGAGTTGTAGAGGTGTAAATGAACACTCTCTTCGTCCTGGTCGTATTGGCTGAAGCCGAGGGAGTGGTACAGGCCGATGGCGTCCCACCAGTCCAGATTGGTTTCCACGACGATGCGTTGATCGCCGCGTGCCCAGGCTTGTTGCATAAGATGCGTTACCAGTTGGCGGCCAATGCCCTGCCGTTGATGCGCCAGGCTCACGGAGATACGTACCATCCGGCTGACACCGGGCGTCTCGCCTTTGAGTGCACCTGTACCTACGATGACTCCTTGTTTTTCAGCCACAACAAATAGATGGCCCTGGTCGAGATAATGACGTTGAAGGTCATCCAGGTCAGGGTTGCGGCTTTCGTCTATCCAGCCGAAATGCTGACCCAATCCGGCCAGGATTAACTGCCGGGCGGCGGATTGATCGGCCGGGGTGAAGGGGCGGATTTTTAGCAAAGAGACCTTTGGGGATTGGGAGACTAAGAGATTAAGAGACTGAGAGATTTTTAGACGTTACTGTAATTGTGCTGGAAGCCAGAATAGGATTTAGTGGCCTGAAAAACGCACGCAAAGGCGCAAAGAACGCCAAGCTATCAGAGAAAATTCGTGGTAATTCGTGACCCTTTGTGATGGGATCATTTCTTCGGCGGCCGCGGCAAGAAAGAGCTGGTGCGGGTGACGTAATCTTCGTAGCCGGGTTTGGTTTTACGCAGGGAGCGTTCCAACATAGCAACGCCGGAGATACGGACAATGACGTAGGTCATCAGGAGCGAACCTAAGATGGGCAGAATGCTCCCGGCGGCGAGCGAAAACAGGCCAAATCCCCACCAGACACAGGCATCACCAAAGTAGTTGGGGTGGCGGGTGTAATACCAGACACCGGTGGTGAGTAGTTTGCCCTTGTTTTGGGGGTCACGCTTAAAACGGGCCAACTGCCAATCACCGAGGGTTTCAAAGGCAAAACCAATGGCCCACACAAGCACACCCAGTAAATCTAAGAGGTTGAGGCTGTTGCTGAGGGTACGATATTGTGCCCCCAAAAGGGGGGCCGAGACCAACCACATGATGAATCCCTGGAGTAGAAAAACTTTCAGGTAGCTTTGCCACCACCAATCTCCTCTGGCGGTCTGGCGCATCTTTTGGTAGCGAAAATCTTCGCCCTGGCCCCAGTTGCGCCAGAGGAGATATCCCCCCAGGCGTAAGCTCCAGATAGCCACGAGGCTGAGGACGAGGATCTTGCGAATGAGGTAACCGTCTTCTGCCAGTTGGAAGTAGACCGCGGCCGCGGCCAGAAACCCCGGCCCCCAAAAAATGTCCACAATGCTGGAGTCAAGCCACATTAAACTGATAAACCAGAGAATGGTCATCAGCCCGATGATGACTAACAGGGCCTGTCCATAAATTAGCCAAAATTCAAGCATGGCCTGTTCCTTTCGTAAAGCTGCATTAGAGCCACTGTTTGCGTCGTAGATACCAACCTAGCCAGGCGGTCAGCAACAGGCTGAAAACGATAAGCCCGTAAAACATGAGAGGATGTTCCCCCCAGGGTACAACCACATTCATGCCAAAGATGGCCGCCAGTAGGCTAACCGGCAAGGTGATGACGGTGACAACGGTCAGCAAATGCACCACTTCATCAATACGATGCGAGGCCAACGTATCTACCGTGTCCGATAAACCGACGATGATTTCATAATATTCGTCCAGCATGGTGCTCAACTGCACCAGATGATCGGATAAGTTATCCCAGTAAGGGTCTAACTCTTCATGGATGAAGGGCCAATCACCGTGGGCCAACAGTTGGATGACCCCTATCTGTGGTTTCAGGATGCTGCGTAAGGTGATGATGTCGCGGCGTAGCCGGGCGATTTCGTAGAGGAGATGGCGGGTGTCGTTATGAAAAAGCCGTTTCTCAATGTGGTGCAGGTTATGTCCAACCTTAAAAACAATGGGGTAACAGTCGTCAATCAGGCTATGGAGTAACTCGTAGAGAAGTGGGCTGGCTCCTTGGCTCATGCGCTCATTACGCTGGTTATCATCCTGTTGCAATTGGGTAGAAAGCTGAATAAGTGAAGGCAAATCACCGGGATGAGACGTGACCAAAACCCCCTTGGTAATGAAAACATCCACTTCTGTGCGGATGTATATCTGCTCAGCCTCACTCCACAAAGGCATCTGCACGACGATAAATAGGTGATTATCGTCATGATCCAGCTTGGGAATTTCGAGTTCGTTCAGGCAATCACGCAGGTTAAGCGGGTGAAACTGGGGATATCGAACGGAAAGTGCATCCATATCTACCTGGGTGGGGTGGGTGATGTCGGTCCAGGTGACACGGTCGGTGGTAACGATGGTGGTAGGCATAGCTGAATTTACTGAAAGAAGCCACGAATTGCCCGAATTAGCACAAAATTTTCTCTGGGCTTGGCTGGCGCGAGTTTTTGCCGGGGGGGGGGTTAGTGTAGGGTGGGTGTTTAATGGACTTGAACCGGGTCTTTGATGGCCCCACGTTGGAACAAAGCTTTGTCGTAACCGGCATCCCGATTGGCTGGGGCGGTGGTTTTTTCGATTTTGACGGCGGTGTTTTTGTAGTCGGGAATTTTGGCCCGGTTGTCTATGCGGTCAAGGGTGAGTTGGTTCGCGGCCGCTTCAGCAAAATGGAAGGGCACGAACACGGTTCCTTGCGGGGAGCGGCCGGTGACGAGCAAACGCAGGGTGATGGTTCCGCACCGGGAACTTACATTGACCCAATCGCCGGTTTGCAGTTGGAGCGCGGCCGCGTCGTCGGGACTCATCTCACACACCGCTTCCGGGTACACATCTTCCAGATTAGAGCGGCCCGTCATCGTGCTACCACTCCAGTGGTACAACACCCGGCCCGTACTCAGGTTGAACGGATACGTTTCATCGGGCAGTTCGGATTCGGTGCCGTACTGCACTTCCCAGAATTTGCCCTTGCCTCGTGGAAACTCATCGGTAAACAAAAAAGGCGTACCGGGATGATCAAAATCAGGGCAGGGCCAATGCACCCCCCCCTCACGTTCGAGCCGCGCATAATCAATACCCCAGAATTCCGGTGTCACCTGGCGCATCTCTTCCCAAATATCATGCGGATGGGAATAACGAAACCCGGCGGAGAGCGTTACCCCTAGCCGTTGCTCAATGCGCCGCGCCAGGTCAGACAAAATATCCCAATCGGCCCGCGAATTGCCCACCGGGGGCACGGCGGCCCGACACCGCTGGATACGCCGATCGGTGTTGGTGAAGGTGCCATCTTTTTCCGCAAAACTGGTGGCGGGCAGAATCACATCGGCCATTTCACCGGTTTCATTGATGAAAATATCCTGACAAACCAAAAACTCCAGATGCTCCAGGGCGTGGCGGGCGTGATCCAGATTCGGTTCGCTCATCATCGGGTTTTCGCCCAGCACAAACATGCCCCGAATCTGGCCGCTTAAGGCCCCGTCTACCATTTCGGTCGCCGTCAGCCCCGGATGCGGGTTGAGGGTGCGGCCCCAAGTCTGTTCAAACTTACCCCGGATGGTGGCATCATCTACCCGTTGGTAGGCCGTAAACACATTGGGCAGACCGCCACTATCGGAGCAGCCCTGCACATTGTTTTGGCCGCGCAGGGGGTTGAGGCCCGTACCCGCCTTGCCCACGTGGCCGCACATCAGGGCCAGATTAACCAGCGAGAGGGTGTTGTCGGTGCCGTGGGTGCTCTGGCTGATGCCCATGCCCCAGTAAATCGAGGCGCGATTGGCTCCGGCGTAAAGGCGGGCGGCTTCGCGGATGCTATTGGCGGGAACGCCGCTGACCGCTTCGGCCCATTCCGGGGTGAACTCTTCTAATGATTCCAAATATTCTTCAAACCCTTCGGTGCGGTGGGCGATGAAGTCGGGGTTGTATAGACCTTCTTTGACGATGACGTGGGCCATCGCCTGGAAGACGGCGACATCGGTGCCCGGATTTTGCCGTAACCAGAGGGTGGCAAAGTTGGTCATGTCAATGCGACGGGGATCAATGACGATCAGTTTGGCCCCATTTTTACGCACGGCCCGCTTGAGAAAATTGGCGATAACCGGGTGGGTTTCGGTGGTGTTGGAGCCAGTGACGATAAACGCTTCCAGGTTTTCCATCTCGGCGATGGAGTTGGACATGGCGGAGGAGCCAATGGACAACTGCAATCCGGTGACACTGCCCGCGTGGCATAACCGGGCGCAATGGTCTACGTTGTTGGTGCCAATGAGGGCGCGTATTAATTTCTGGAAGACGTAATTGTCTTCGTTGGTGGCTTTGGCGCTGGCATAACTGGCGATGGCATCACCGCCGTGGGTCTTGACGATGCGGACAAATTCGTCGGCTACCATGTCCAGGGCTTCGTCCCAGGTAGCTTCGCGCCAGACGGGTTTGGCACTGCGTCCTTCGGCCCGGTTGGCCCGGATGAGAGGCGTTTTGATGCGTCCGGGGTGTTTGACGTAATCAGTGCCGTACCGCCCTTTGACACATAACATGCCGTAGTTGGGAGCGGCATCGAAAGGGGCTTCGACTGAATAGATGAAATTGTCTTTGACGTTCAGGTTCATCTGGCAACCGACACCACAATAGGGGCAGGTGGTACGCACGACCTTATCGGGAGTAATCATAGGAAACCTCGGCTACGGGCGAATGGGATGGGTTAGGATGGGAAAAATTATAGCACACAATGGGGAGGGTTCGCGGCCGCGAGGCTAAATTTTGTCACTATACAACCCTCATCCCCGGCCCTTCTCCCTGTGAGGGAGAATGGAGTCTGCCCCAGGCAAGAAAAAAGCGGTGCCGGTTTACCCGGCACCGCTTTTAGTAAGAGGTTAATCAATCAGTTGAGTTGATTACTGAGTGACGACTAAGGTGTAAGGGCCACCTCCGCCATAGAATTCAGAGACGACAATGACGTAGGTTCCGGGGGTGGTGAAGGTGTAGGTTAAGGTCTCTTCATCACCAGAGAAACCGCTGTCAATTTCGGCCACGGTGCTGTCCAGATCGGTTAGCGTATAAATCTCGATAACCACATCCATGTCACTGTTGCCGGGGGTCAGCAGGAAGGTCAAGGTTTCGCCACCAGCGGCGACGAAGGTGAAGGATTGTTCACTTTCGCCACTGGGGAGTTCACCTTCGGTCGTGCCGATAACCAAATCGGTAGCTTCCAAGGAGCCGACTAAAGCTCCAGCAACGGCATCTTCGCCGATGAACAGGGTGAAGAGGCCCGCGTCAGGGAAACCGAACTCGGCCACGCGGATGATGTAATCACCGGCGGCGTCAAAGGTGTAGCTGATGGATTCACCTTCACCCGAGAAACCATCGTCAACATCAACGAGGGCTTCTACAAGATCATCAGCGGCGTAGATGGCGAGGGTAAGGTCTTGGTCATCGGTTTCGGGAATGACGGCGACGACGAGGGTTTCGCCCGCGGCCGCGGTGTAGATGTAATCATGTTGGGCCAGGTCTTCCGTCATTTCCCCTTCAATGACATCACCCAGAACCACCGGCATAGCTTCACTGGAGACGGGGGGCGTGTCATCCCCTTCGCCCGTAACCGCAGGTTCGCTCAGGGCGATACTGTTGCCAACCGTGTTCAGGGTTTCTTCATATTGTTCAATCGTTTCGGCGGGTGTGGCGCCCAGAAACAGGCCAAAACGGGTATCGGTGATGATGATCTTGAGGACATAAGCCACACGGATACCATTTTCGGATGTTGCCTGAGCGACGGCAGAGGCTACATCATGGCCTTCGTTGACCGCATCCACCTGTTCAGCCGGTTTAATCACTTCAAACTCTGTACCCAAATCCAAGATAGAGGGATCCGCCAGAATGGCATTCAGAACAGCTAACGCGCCGTCTTCAGGGGTGATGGGTAGACCCAGGTCTGTTTCGATACCATCAGAAATGATGACCGCCACAGCCCCTTCTTCACCGGGGTCGGCGCTGTCTAACAGAACGTCACTGGAAGCCACGGTAATCAAGCCCAAGAAATCAGCATTAACCCAACCATCAGGGTAATAAATGGCGATGCCCCCTTCCGCGCTTTCTAACAACTGGAAGTCATCGGGGATGACGGGGCCAGTGGGTTCGGGCGTGGCGGTGGGTTCAGGGGTGTTGGTAGGGGCAGGCGTGGCTGTCGGTTCAGGGGTGTTGGTGGGGGCTGGGGTAGCGGTGGGTTCGGCGGTGTTGGTGGGGGCGATCTCGACTGCGGCCGCGGTGGCTGTTGGCTCTTCATTGGCACCGCCGCCACAGGCCAAAATAGGCAGGGCTAACAACAACAGTAGCATAAATAAAGCACGTAAACTTTTCATCGGGTTTTCTCTTCTCCTTGTTTAAGACATGAACGGCTCTTCCAGATTTTGTGGGGGCGTCGAGGCTTTAGCCGGTCAAGACTTTCCGGCTAAAGCCTCGACGCCTATTTTCCCGTCTGATCCAGTAGAGCCACATTAATAAACCAACTCGTACAGCTTTACACAAGGCCTTAGCCGGTTTAGTCGGAAGACCCATCCCCTAACCCCCTTCCCACGGGAAGGGGGTTGGCGTGTTTCGGGGGAAGGCCCCGAAAAACTGCGCCCAGAAAAGTTCCCCGCCCCTGGGGGCGGGGTTAGGGGTGGGGGTTTCCGGCGACAAACGAATGGTAAGACTTGTCATAAAAACAGGCGTCGTACTTTCGTAAAGCTGTCTTGGTCATGAGCTGGTAGCAAGCCCATAAGCATAGCTGAGTGTGACAATTACACGAACAATTACTTTACAAATAGCTTGTAAGGTTGACAACATCCAAAGGTAGGGGAAAAACGGTTATGAATGGGAGGTGAGCAGGGATTGGGTGTGGATGAAGTAGGTCAGCCCCAGCCCAACGATACCACCCAGGAGAGTGCTGATCAGGCCAATTAAGCTACCTAAGGGCAGGAACGCGGCCGCGCCCGGTAACCCTAACACCACATAATTATACAGAGCCAATCCCCCCACTAAGGCCCAGGTAGCCAACCGAATCCGAATCGTTAAATTCTGCTGTTTTTGTTGGCCCCAGGCCCAGCCGGCACTGGTCACCATCATGAGTCCAATCAAAGCTCCCAACAACCTTTCCACATTTGGTAGGGGTATCTCCAGGGCCGGACTCTCATTTGTGGGGGTGGGAATAGGGGTAACGGAAGGGGTGATTGATGGCCTGGGGGTAACGGTAGGGGTTGGGCTGGCGGTGGGGGTACGTGAAGGCGAAAGTGTAGGCCCGGGTGTCGGTGATTCAATAATGACAACAACATTATCGCCAATCGCCAGGGTCATCTCATCCGAACTGGTAGCCGAACCAGCGCGGGCCGTAATGGTCAATAACGATTGGCCGGTGCGGGCTTCCAGCAAATAATCAATCTGGGCCAGCCCCCCGCGTGTGGGAACTTCGGCAATCACATTGCTAAACCCATTTACCCGGTCTTCCTGAATAAACTGTACCAGCGTATTATCCGGCACGCGGTGACCATTGCGATCAAAAATAATGCCGGTTTGTAAACGAATGGTATCCCCCACGAGGGCTTCCAGGGGAGCCTGGTTGGAGGGGACTTGCGGTTGACCATCTTCGCCAATAAAAAACAGTTCGATGACCTGATTGGGATTGGGTTGGGTCACAAAATCTAGATCGTAGCCGGTGGCTTCCACATCAATGGGGGCGGCTCCACGAGGGGGGTAATATTCTTGAAACAAGGCCCGCACTGCCACATCTATAAAGGCGTTGTTGGGCGAATAAATGCCGTAATAAGCTGTCAGGGCACTGAGTTCTGTGGTATCCAGGTAGAGGGGGGCGGCAAAGGCAAAAACAATCGTGCGGGCATTCCGCGCCAGATCGGGCCGTTGGTCTAACAGACGGATGAGAGCACCGGATGATGGATCATCCGGGCGCACATCCAGTTGGGCGAAAATAATCCAATCGGCTTCTAGCAGGGCTGTTTGGATTTGATTGACCACCGGGGGTGTAGCGGTAGGTAAGGGTGTGGGTACGGCCTGGTTAATCGTCGGGGCATCCTCAGCGGGCGGTGTCACTTCTGGCTCTATTTCCCCGGTGCTGGTGGGGGGTGTTGGTGTGGGAGCGATGGTAGGTAAGGGAATCAGGTCGGGTCGAACCAGGCGTTCTGCGTCTAGATAAGCATTGAGTTCAGCAAAAGAGTAGCTTTTAATAAGTTCGGGATCGATTTGACCACTGGCTTGGGGTCCATAGAGGGCGGCCACACGCTCTTCGATTTCGGTGACGGTGATGAGAGGTTGGGCGGCACAAGTGCTACATTGCCGGACTTCGCGATCATCGGTGAAGATGACAATGTTGTCGTTGGTATTGGGTGGCAGGGGAATCCGCTGAATGTACTCTTCTAAGTTGGTGGGTGAGAGGAGGGTGACGGCTTCTTGGGCCAGGTTGAAGACGGTGGGGTTTCCCAAACCCATCTGATCAAGGACATCCTGGTTGGGTACCAGGATATTGTTCAGGTCCAGGTTGCCGTCATATAGTTTGAGTTTCAGTTGAATAAGCCTCAAGACGGCTTCGTCTACCCGTTGGCGAAAGGATTGGTCGCTCAGGTATTTGTCTTGAAACCAGGTAATAGTGTCACGAATGTTTTCCAGCTCTTCGTTGTAATCACCACTGGATCGAACAAAATCGGATAGATAGAGGAGATCGTTACCGGCGAAGAAGGCGTCGGTGGCAATTTGGCGGTGCGGGAAGGTGCGCTCGGTGTCGTCGTATAACCGGCGGATAGCGCGTGCACCCAGGGAGCCGGAGACCATGAGACCGCCGTTGGTTCGCCAGGTGGTGAGTTCGGGCAGGCTGAGAACGGTTTCGATGGCCTGGGGATCAAAGCTGAAGGCGGTGTTGACCTGGATGTTGGCCTGGAGTCCCTGGTAGCGTATGTGAGCGGTTTGCAGGGCATCAACGGTGGCTAAGGGGTTGAGGCCATTGGTGATGGCGAAGAAGGGGATAAGTTCACCCGCACGAAGTTCGTCCAGGGTTTTGCGGATGGTGGCGATATCGCTGTTGTAAGGGCGGTCGCTGTTGCCACTGCCGGGGAAATGGCTGGCCGTGACGGCTGTGCGGCCGCGGCTACCCGTATGCACCCCACTGATATAAGCCTGACCCATTTGCCCCACCCAGTAAGCGTTGCCACCAAAGGTATTGGTACTGGTTTGGTTGTTGATAGCCAGGGCTGATTCTTCTAATACATCCAGGGCTGGCCCCAGGATCATGTTGACCCCCATGGCGCTCATTTCCTGGCCCAAGATTTGCCCGACCATTTGCGCCTGGGCAGGATTCCAGGTGGCCCCAATGGCCATATTGCTGGGCAGCTCGGTGACACCGTTGAGAATTTGGGGATAGGATTGCCCATCCTGAATGGGGCTGAGGGCGATGAAGAGGGGTAAAGGATTGGCAACCTGGGTGGAAATATCTGAGGTAGGTGTAAGGGGAATAGGCGTGTTTTCGTCTGGTGGTAGGCTGTCACTGTCAAGGGCCAGGCGTTGAAGGGCGTTGTTGAGTTCAGCAATGAAGAGGGGAGCAAAGGAGTCACCGTTGATGTTATCGTTCGCGGCCGCGATGACCACCCCTCCCACCTTATAATTAAGAATCAAATCGGCAATGTCACTGCCCAGGGTGACATTCGCCCCCTGGAACGTCACCATGAACAATTGCCCTACCCGTTGCGCCGGGGAGAGCGATTCCAGGATAGCCTGGGCCTGTTCGGCATAATCTGACTGAACACCTGGGCGGGCCTGGCTGGCCCCCGGACTGAGTGCCGATAGGAGTAGAGCGAAGATGAAAAGGATACGCCAACCGTGTTTCATGGTAGGTGAAGTATACTTTTCGTGGGAGTGGATGCAAGGAGGGCGGACAGAAGGGGTGTGGGGTTGCGGCCGCAGGGCAATTATGAAAAGAATTATGAAGGATGAAAGGGGGAACGCGGCCGCAAATCGTTAGCGGAAAAAATATCAGAAGTTTAGGAACATCACGAGGTCTACAGCCAACCGCCAGCGGCTCAAAAAATCCGTTCCTTCCTCAAATCGGTTGTTGTCAACCGGTGGCATGGTGGGGAGACCGGCCGCAGCGCGTCGAGGGGAAAACACCTAACCACAGCATGGCAATAGCTATTCGCCACAAGAAAAAGCCCAGGCTTTATTTCGCATCATCAATACAACATGGTGTAAATCAGGCGATATACCGATACCTACCAAATTAGCGTTTAAATACGCCGCTACACTAGCATCCGTTCGCCCTTGGTCATTTTCACCCAAGAAATTGGGCATTTGCTTAATGATCTCTATGGGTATCTGATAAACGAATGATCTGTCCAATGTAACTATCTCCCCGCCCGCCGCGCTAAGTTCAATGATAACAAAATCCTGTAACGTATCATTCCAATCAATAAAGAAAGGAGGGGTTACTTCAAACGCCTCTATTTGTTGTGGTGGATTCTGGGAAACATCATACAAATAAACAGTCAAGGGTTGATTGAGGAGTGCTTCATCAATATTAACACTTCATATGTCAATACTGTTTTGTGAGCAGGTGAAAAAACCAATTTATAGGATTCGCGTGGCGATAATAAATCGGGTGAAATATCAGTATCCCGAGAATTAAAAACAGTTTGGGGTGCATCTGGTCCCGTTAAATCCACCACCACAATTTGTAGGCCATAACTATCGCCACTGATATCATAAAGCGCATGAATCAACCATAATATTTCACTATCATCGGACCATTCCCATCTGATTAAAGCGGGTACATAAGGTATGATTTGAGTCACCGTTTCTTGGTTCACTAACCAAAAGCCTTGATATGCCTCAGGGGCATCTGTTATCTGTAATAGTTGCCATTCATTGTTTGGTGATACACCCACCACTTCTACGGGATAATAATCTTCGAGGTATGGTGTTTGCAGCGGCTGTTGGTCTGTTATGGCGCGTTCCGTTAACACATCGTCCGTAAAGTCCCAAGTCAGTCCTTTTAACTGCACCCGAGTATAATGCATTTCAAACATATCGCTGTTGAAATCGGGTCTCCTTGACCATGTCAAAAAGTAATCTTGTTCTCATTTTCAAAAAAATAATCCATAAAACTGGATGCCATATCATTCGTCTCTTCTCGTACATTGATGTAGGCTGGCACCTGGTCACAAACCATGGGTGAGGCAGAACCTGTTTGAACAGCAGTAGGGGTGGCTACAACGGTAGGTGTTACGGTTATAGGTGGCGACAGTGTCCCTGTTGCTATACCCATTGGTTCATGAGTCGGCGTAGCCACTAAGGTTGATTCAGCATCGGCGGTGGCTATTTTTGTTGGTTCCGCCGCTAATAAGGTAAGCGTAGGTAAGATCGTTTCTGCTGTAGGGGTAGAAACCTGAGGTGTACAACCCATTAAAAATCCCACTAGCAACAGGTAGAATAACTGGACGTGTCTCATCTTCTAATCTCCATGTTTTTCCGTGCTTCTGTTTGCTGGGGTGAGGTGTTCTCCCTTCAAAAGAAAGCCTCGCCGCGGCCGCGTCTCCCGACCGTGCTACCCTCACCAGGAACGCGGCCACCACACGAAGAAAACCTGACCACACCAGGATAATGGAGCATAGCAACGGTCAAACACCCACCCGCCCACTGTTCTGGACTTGGTTGTTTCAAGCCATTACTGTCAATCCGGCGTAGGTTTAATTTTTGATATTTGCTCTAACAACTCCTTCCCTACCTCTCTAATATATTCGTCGCTACCATTTATGGCTTTCTCTACTAACTTAGCGGCCAGCGTGCGATCTATTTCCAAGTATAGTTGGAAGATTTGCCGGAACTCAAAATCATCACCCGATTGTAGTATTGGTTCAGCAACTTCCTCAATACCTGTAATTAGCCAATTATGAGGAAGAGAAAGAATGATTTCACGTGCCCTTGGTGCATATCCATGTGCAGTGGACATATTAACCAACTCAGGTAAAAGTTCACTTAGCTTTGAGGAGTCCAAACTGGAAGCGATATCCAGTGCAACTGCAATATCTCCACGCCTGAATCCCTCCCGCAAGAGTTTTACATGATCGACTTCTGGCTTAAAAAACACACCGGAAGCTTCAACATAACTAAAAAACGCGTTGACGAGATTTTGCCATACTATTTCTTCATTTTCGTCCAATGGTAGGTTCATTTTTTATCCACATATTCCCATGTTTGCTGGGTCAAGGTGTTCCCCTTTCACGGTGAGATGCACTGCGGCCGCGTCTTCCGACCGTGCTACCCTTACCGGAAACGCGGCCGCAAACCCTATTTTCCCTCTACTAAAAACAGGCAACAACGATCTCGATGTTGCACTTGTTGGCCTTGGGCAAAAAATTCACTTGTTTGATGGTTGTTTCCCGGCGCAAGATGCTATTAAATTTGTCATACATCCTGAAGATACGCAAGAGCCATCAAATAACTTGCCCTACAGTCAGCAAGAAAGAGGTTCACAGAGAACTCCTTAAAGCTCTGTGTATCTCCGTGTCTTCTCCGTGACCCTCTGTGTTACTTCTTTTTGGTTCTGGTTTGTCCAGGTTAGGAACAGACAATATGAACTGGCGTGAACATCATTTTCGTTGGCAATGGTCATTAGAGGCGGATATTGAAGCCCTCTGGCCTTTGATCGCGGACACCAATCATTTTGACCAGGACACAGGCATGAATCAGGTGGTTGTGGTTGATGATAGTGATGCTTCATTAGTAAACGGGCGCCAGCGATTGCAGGTAACGTTAATGGGTTTCCCCACGGAGTTTGTACAGGAGCCGTTTGAGTGGAGTAGCCCCTATTGTTTTGGTGTAACACGCCGATTTTCTCGTGGCCCCATGGGGGAGTTGCGGGTGCGTTCTGAGTTGACGCCCCGAGCAGAGGGGGGAACCCTGTTGACTTATGAGGTATGGTCGCGGCCGCGAACCCTCTTAGGCGCCATGACCATCCCCCTGGCAAGCCGGCTCATCTTACAGCGCCGCTTTGAACGAACCTTTCGCCATTATGATCAGATAGCCCGGCGTGGGGGTAGTTTTTATAACCGGCCAGAAACAGCCCTGGCACTTGAGCCGGTGCTGGTTAAGGCAGATTTTGCCCCAGGCGGCCGCGAACGTTTGGCGGAAATCCAACGGGAATTAGGGCAACAAACCAATTGGCCCCACGGCGTAGACCGCCTGGTGCGCCTGATAGCTGAAGCCGATGATGTGACCTTGAGCAAAATTCGCCCCTATGCGTTAGCCGATGCCTGGAACGTATCTCGCCGCCAGGTGTTAGAGTTGGCTTTGCTGGCAACACGAGTCGGGCTGTTGGATTTTCGTTGGGAACTCCTGTGCCCCATGTGCCGTTCGGCACGGGCGGAAGTGTCGGCCCTGGCGGATACCACCAGGGAAGTGCATTGCGAATCCTGCCAGATTGATTACAAGGCCGACTTTGAGCGGTCGGTTGAGCTAACTTTTCGGCCCAACGCGGCGATTCGTCAGATTGAGGAGAATGTCGAATTTTGTTATGCTGGCCCCGCGGCCGCGCCCCATATTTTGCTCCAACAATTACTCCAGCCCGGTGAAGAACGTGAGGTGCGGCCGCGGCTTGATCCCGGTCGTTACAAAATGCGCACCCTCGGGTTACCCGGTGAACAAAGCTGGAATGTGACCACCGATGGCGCATTAGAACAGTGGGTCATCGCCAAACCTGAGGGCTGGTCGCTCCTAGAAGAGACAGTCGCCCCCCAGCCCACCATCCACCTCATCAACCAGACCAACACAGAACAGCTTTTCATTTTAGAGCGGGCCAGTTGGTCGGATCATGCCGCTACGGCCGCCGAAGTGATTATTTTGCAACGCTTTCGTGATCTGTTTTCGCAAGAAGCCTTACGTCCTGGTGAACAGATATTTGTGGGCACCCAAACCATTGTTTTCACTGATTTGCGCGGTTCCACTCAGATGTATCGCACCATTGGCGATGCCCCAGCCTTTGGTCTGGTGATGGATCATTTTGATATTTTGCGTGAGGAAGTCGCCCGGGAAGGGGGTTCGATTGTTAAAACGATAGGGGATGCGGTGATGGCGGTGTTTCGCCAGCCTGCGGCCGCGTTACGCGCCATGCAAAAAGCCCAACAGCGCCTGGCGCAAGTGTCTCAGCCTTTACAACTCAAAGTGGGGTTGCATACAGGCCCTTGCATTGCCGTTACCTTAAACGAACGGCTCGATTTTTTTGGCTCAACCGTCAATTTGGCCGCCCGCTTGCAGGCGTTTTCGTCGGGGGACGACATCATTATGAGTCATGGTGTCTATACTGATCCAGAGGTAGCTGCCTGGCGCAAGAATCTGCCTGAGGGTGGGCAGTGGGTTTCTTTTGAGACGAATCTGAAGGGGTTTGCTGAAGATTGTTTCACGCTGTGGCGGGTCAACCACTGGTAAGGGGAAAATAGACGGTGAAGGTAGAGCCGTGATTGACCTGACTGGTGATGGTGAGGCCCCCGCCCCATTCACTTAAAGTTTTGACGACACTCATAAGCCCCAGGCCGCGGCCGCGGGGCTTCGTGGTGAAGTAAGGCAAAAGCAAACCCGCCAGAACGTGTTCACTCATGCCCATGCCCGTATCCGTAATGCGCAAAAACAGGTATTCACCTGGCTGAGGCGCAAAACGATGGTGGTGCCCCACCAGGCCGCTCGAAGTCGTAACCTCTTGCAACCCCGTTTGAATGATAATTTGCCCTGAGCCTTCTGGTATGGCCTCAGCCGCGTTAATGAGCAAATTCATAAGAATTTGTTGAACGTGAAGTTTAGGCGAAGGAATGGGTGGCAGGTCAGGGGTGAAATCTAGCTTGACCGTGAGATTGCTTAGAAAAACCGGTTGCAGCAGGTCAATCACTTCGGAAATCAGGCTATTAAGATCGGTGCCGTCGGATTGGTTGTGGCTACCTTTGGCATAGAAATTGAGTTGCCGCGAGAGCGCGGCCGCGTACTTAGCCGCCTGCATAGTTCGTTCAATATGCGGCCGCGCATTATCTTTATCCCCCGTTTTTGCCAATGCCAGCGTCGCATGACTGATAACCGTGGTCAATAAATTATTCAAATCATGAATAACAGTGCTGGTAGATAGCTCAAACAACTCGGTCGCATCTGCCTTTCGTTTCCCGTTGGTTGAAGTAGTATGAACCATGCGCCGATGATAACATGGTATCGGCTTGAATGGGCTTGAAAAACCTTTAAATCACCTTGAAACAGCCTGTAAAACCCTTGATTGGGGTTTTATGGTTCTCAAGAACCACCCTTCCCCAACCCCCCGGCTGGTTAAGTAAGCTGTTCCCGATCACGTCTTAATTTTTCTAATAGCTGTTGATAATAAGACGCCGATGTATCAACCTGTTCTAATAAATGAATAGCTTCATCTAAACTACACCGACAGGCGGCCATTTTGTTTTGCATACGGTAACATTCGGCCAGGTTATCCAACGTATCGGCCTGGTTATAGGGGTGCCCCAAATCGGCATAAATCTCGATGGCTTTCCGTAAATAGGTTTCTGCCACATCCCATTCACCTAATTTGGTGTAGAGATGACCTAAATTGTTATATAAAGGGGCCTCATTGGATGGACTCTGAATTTGCGAGTACAGTTGAAGCGCTTCGTACCATAATGCTTCTGCCTGCCGGTACTCTTCTCTCTCAAAGGCAATAACTCCCAAATGCATTTTTAGACTGGCTAATTTGTTTATTTCTCCTGCCTGCGTTAATGACTCCGTTAAAATTTGGGCCAATGTTGCGACTTCTTCCCATCGCCCCAGATGGCTTGAAGCAGAAATAATAATTTGTTGCAATAGATGACGCGAATTGGTGGAATCATGGTTCTCGTAATAGGCATAAGCCAGTTGGGCAGAAGCAAGGGCATCTTCCCACTGGCGAATTTGTAGGTATATGTCAGCCAAACTCCAATGGATTTGGGCTATCGTTTTCTCTGAGTTGATTTGCTGAGCAACCTGTAGTGCCTGTTGACACAAATCAAGACCTTCGTTTATTTTTCCTAATTTACTAATAATTTGACCCAACTGGGATAATGTTTTGGCGTAAGGCTCAAGCCGTTGATGTTTCTGGAAAAGGGTGACGGCCTGTTTAAAGTGATCGATGGCTTCAAGCCAATTCCCTTGCACATAGAATATGTGACCGATTAGGTCTAACAAGTAAGCTTTATGAAGCTCATCCCCCTGTAGGGCTACCTGGTCTAATGCTTTTTGTAAATAGATGTACAGCCGTTCCCAATCAGCAAAACTAAAAAAGTGGCCGCGCATTTTTTCGATAATAGCTAGAGATAGGTCTAGTTGATGAGGATCAACCAGAAGATTTTCCAAGGCCCGCAAAATGCTTTCATAATGTTCGGTGGCTACCATTACTGGATCATGGCTGGTTTCCAACATGGTTAACCAAAGACGCGCATTGATGACAGCCTGTTGACGCAGGACAATGTGCCACTGTTCGTTGGTATTGGACTGTGCCGGTTCATCTGCCATCGTCGTGATATAAGCTTTCAAGAAAAAGAGATTGTTCGCAGTGACCGCTTTAACGGGCTGACATCAGCCCTCTAAAGCGGTCACTACGACCCAAAACGCCCAATGATTATCTGAACATATTCAGATGAGCCGTTGCCTCATTTTTCCATGAGTTGATGAATGAATGAATCAGTGAGTCGGTGCAGACGGTAACGTTTTTCTAGAAGAGTTCCACCTGGATCAACGAGTGATAGGAGAATGAGTTGTTCTAAGTGCTGTTCGATGGTGTCTTCCGGCAAATTGGCGACTTCGACGAGATGATCAAAGGTGAAGCCCGATTCTCCCGCCTGGGAGAGAGCCAATAAGGTGATTTTGCTTTGGTCTGGCAGGTTGTCCCAAATCTCTTGATAAATGTAATTAAACAAATCATTGCTTTGTTGCAGAGATTGATTTTGACTGAATCGGCTTAATACCCGTGAAAGGGAGTGGAAACGCAACTGTCCTACAACGAGTTTCAGGGCCATCGGATTACCCCCGACGACCTGATAAATGGCGTCCAGGTCGTTTTCGTGAGCCGTCTCCAGACCAGCTGCACCTGTGCGTTTTCCCTCGGCGCGAATTAATTCAAATGCGGCCGCACGAGATAATTCAGGCATAGTTAGTGATGAGACCCCCTGTTCATCCATCAGCCGATAACGGGAAGTGAGGATGAATTTGCTGGGGTTTTGCCATTTGCGTAGCTCTGGTAGCAGGGTGCGATAGTCCGTTACTGTTTCCAAATTGTCAATCACGACCAGGCAAGATCGTTCACGCAGAAACTGTTGTACCAGCCTGTGCCGTTGTAATTGGGTTGTTGGGTTGTACTCGTCTAACTCAAATTGGCTGGCGAGTTTCTCGATAAGCATGGGAAAGGTGAGGGCTGGTTTGCCGCTTTCTACTTTGAGTCGGCCTAACATGGAAAGGTGTGTTTGTTTGGCTGTTACCCAGGCAATTTCGTCAAAACCCCGTTTGTGAATGATCTGCCGCACCGTCTGGTCGGTGAGGGCGGTTTTACCTAGTCCCCCTAGCCCTTCCAAAGAAATAATAAATAGCTCCTGCTGATTCGTTAGCATGGTAATAAATCGGGTCAGGATTTCTTCGATGCCAATGAGTTGGTTGTAAGAAGGGAGTTCCAATCGGTTGAGCATGCGCTCTTGCCACGAGGCGCTGGCTATTTGCTCCTGTTGATTGATGATATCGGTTAACAGATTAATAGCCTGTCGTTGGCGGTAATAGATGCTGTCTTCGCTGAGGTTTAGGCTATTAGCCAGCGACATAACATCGACCCGATGTTCGTAGCGACTGCGTAACAGTTCCTCGGCTTCAGCGGAAACACCGCGCAGAATTTTGAGGGTGTAGTCGAGGATAGCCCGATTATGGGCGGCCGGACCACTTTCGGCCAGGGTGCGATGTTCTTCTTGTTGCGGCCGCAAGCGTAACCCCAGGCGCAAATGAGCCAAAGGCCAGACTCTCTGTTTCGCCGCCATGCCAGAGCCGCAGAGCTTCTTGTATCTGAGTGGTTTTTACAAAGTCAAGGTTCATTTCAAGGTTATTTCAAGTCCCCTTAAAGGGGGTTTACAGATCATCACAGTCAGAAACCTTTATCCTAAACGTCAATGTTAGCACGGACACCTCACACTCTCAAACCAGGTGCTAAGCAGTAACTCAATATAACTTGGAAGGAATGAGGAGAATTAGAAATGATGACGTTCAAAGCGAAATTAGTACAGGTGTGTTTTGTGATGTGTCTGTTGGTTTCTCTGGTTGGGTTTGCCTTTGCCGCAGATATGAACCTTGACGCGAGTCATTTAAGCGAAAGCCGTGTGGGGGCCTGGGTTTTGGAAGATGGCAACAATTCCGATATTTGGTCGCAGGCGATTGCCGGTGGTTGTCAAACTCCAGACACGGGGTTGTGTGGTGGGGGTTGATGCCAACCAGTTTTCATTGAAGCCAACATTCAACACGTGATGGAGTAGTACACATGTCAGACATAAATGGATATGGGCCTAAAAAGCGGCCGCAAAGCTACATTCTTATTGGTGAAGGGTTTGATGAATTAGAGGTTGTATATTTTCTACACAAATTTCGTATGGCTGGATTATCTATCAAGAGCATCAGCCTTTTCAACAAACTTGTGACCAGTCGGCAGGGTGTTGCTCTCAAGACAGATTATGCTCTGGCTGAACGCCCCTTTGACCCGGCGGAAGATTGTGTGCTTATTTTGCCTAGCCGCGGCCGCAATTCCCATGCTCTTCGTCACGATGCGCGCATCAAAACACTCCTGGAGAATCTGAACCGGGGTAAAGGGTGGGTCGTCGTTACCGAAAGTGGTGGCAACCTGGCTACCGATGTGAACGAGATTATTACTTCCCGCCCCACTTACCAGCCACAAACGGGGGAATTATTTGAAGATTTTGTGGAGACATTAACGAATCAGATTGCCTTTGCTTATTAGGCTATCCTGGCTGATGTCCCTGGTTGAGAACAATAGAATTTGCGTTGAGGATGGGTTCGCGGCCGCGCCCATCCCTTGACGATTTTAGATACTGGCGTTTGGCGAAAATTAGAACGACCTCTGGGAAAGTCTCTCAGCCTCCAGAGGCCCGCCCCAAAAACGCGAGTGCCCAGTCACCGTTTGCGGCCGCGTTCCCCTCTTCCCCACCCCTTTCAGCCCACCCAATCCAACGTTATCGTCCCGCCTTTGCCATCCTGAAAATACTGCCATATCTGGCAATATCCCCCTACCGCCAACCATCACGCCAATGAGCCAATTTGGTATACTCCGTAAGCGGTTCCTTCTATGAAACCGCCCTATCCCATAACCGGAGTAAACCACGTCGATGACTCAATCCCCCATTGATTACAGCCGCAAATGGTACGTTATGATCGCCGTCAGCCTGGGTGTTTTCCTGGCTACCATTGACGGAAGCATTGTGAACGTTGCCCTGCCCACCCTCGTCCGCGAACTACAAACAGAATTTGCCCTTGTGCAATGGGTTGTCCTGGCCTACCTTCTTACCCTAACCACCCTCATGCTCAGTGTCGGGCGGCTGGCCGATATGATCGGCAAAAAACCCATCTACATGACCGGTTTTGTCGTGTTTACGGTGGGTTCGGTGCTGTGTGGCCTGGCTCCTACCGTCTACTGGCTGATTGGATTCCGCGTCGTGCAAGCCATTGGCGCGGCGATGGTCTTTGCCCTCGGTACGGCTATTGTCACCGAAGCCTTCCCCCCCAAAGAGCGCGGCAAAGCGTTGGGTGTTGTGGGTTCGGTCGTTTCTATTGGAATTGTCATTGGCCCCACCCTGGGTGGCATCCTTCTGGAAGGCTTTTCCTGGCATTGGATATTCATAGTCAACCTACCCGTGGGCATCATTGGCACCGTTCTGGTGTGGCGTTTTGTGCCCGTTACGAATCCGCAAGGAGGACAGCGATTTGATTATTGGGGTGGCATCACTTTGTTTGTGGCCTTGATTTCGCTGTTGCTGGCTCTGACGTTAGGCCAAAACTGGGGGTTTACGGATCGTCGGGTCTTGCTCTTGTTCGGTCTATCGCTTATCGGCACCCTTTTCTTCCTGGGGATCGAACGGTACACCACCCAACCGATGATTGAGTTGAACCTGTTTCAAAACCGCCTCTTGAACATCAACCTGGTCACTGGGTTTCTCGCTTTTATGTCTGTGGCCGGAGCGCTCATTTTGGTGCCGTTTTATTTGGAGAATATGCTGGGGTATGGTCCACGGCAGGTGGGTTTTCTCCTGGCGGCGTTGCCGGTTATGTTGGGGGTTGTGGCGCCCATTTCCGGCATTCTCTCGGATAAGCTGGGGACGCGCACGATTACGGTAGTCGGGTTGGCCGTTTTGATGCTGGGTTATTATGGTCTCAGCACCATGACCGCCGAAACGAGTACGTTGGGTTTTGTGTTGCGGTATGGCTTGATCGGTTTGGGGTTTGGCGTTTTTCAGTCGCCCAACAACAGCGCCATTATGGGGTCGGCCCCCCGTGAGCGACTGGGGATTGTCTCTGGTTTGTTGGCGGTGAACCGCTCTTTGGGCCAAACGACGGGCATTGCTTTGCTAGGAGCGTTTTGGGCAGCACGGGTATTTTTTCATGAGGGGGCCACGTTGGCAGGTGGGGCGACGGAAGCGTCTCAACTGGCGCAGGTGGCCGGGTTGCAGGACACGTTTTTCGCGGCCGCGCTCCTCATGCTCCTCTCCTTATGCCTGGGGATGTGGGGCTGGGTGCAAGCCTGGCGGATGGGTATGTTGCGTGGGGACGCGGCCGCATCTCCCCACTAATTGAATTGGTTCGCGGCCGCGAACCCCTCTTCCCTCTTTGTATCTATACAGGCTCTCTGGCTTGGCGATTACCGAACAGCTTACCCTCACCCCCGGCCCCTCTCCCAAAGCGGGAGAGGGGAGTTGGTTCCCTCTCCCTGGGGAGAGGGTTAGGGTGAGGGGCTGTATAGTTACCCCTCTTTACACTTTCTTTATACCTCTCCCCCCTTCCTTATCCCCCCCTTAACGCCTTTTCTGCTTCAATCAGAAGTAGCTGTCAGCAAGAAGGCTAGTCAGCTAGTCAGCTAGTCAGCTAACAGCCAGCAGCCAACGGCCAGCGGCTAACGGCTGACCTGCTGACATGCTGAAATGCCCTGACCCTCTCAGGAGAAACCCCCATGGATATTCTTTACCTGCTTTTGACCCTGCTCTTTTTTGCCGCCAGTTATGGACTGATTGTGGTCTGTGACCGGCTGATGGAGGCAAAGAAATGACCGTTCTCTATATTATTTCAGGCTTGATTGCGCTGGGTCTGCTGATTTATCTGGTGCTGGCCCTGCTCAAACCGGAGTGGTTCGGATGACAATTTTAAGTTGGCTTCAACTCATCTTTTACCTGGTTGTCCTGTTGCTCCTGGCAAAACCACTGGGAACTCACATGGCCCGCGTCTACCAGGGGGAACGAACCTTCCTACACCCCATTCTGCAACCGGTGGAGCGGCTGTTTTACCGCGCCCTCGGCACCAACCCAGAGGCGGAGATGGATTGGAAAACGTATGCCGTGGCCATGCTCCTCTTTAACCTGTTGGGGTTGCTGGTGGTGTACCTGCTCCAACGGTTGCAGGCGATTTTGCCGCTGAACCCCGAAGGGCTGGCGGCCATTACGCCCGATTCGTCATGGAATACGGCGGTCTCGTTTGCCTCGAATACCAACTGGCAAGGGTATGGCGGCGAAGTGACGATGAGCTACCTGACGCAGATGTTGGGGATGACGGTACAGAACTTTGTTTCCGCGGCCGCGGGCATGGCTACCCTCATCGCTTTCATCCGCGGCTTTACCCGGCACACCGCCCAAACCATCGGTAACTTCTGGGTGGACCTGACCCGGAGCGTCTTGTACATCCTGCTCCCGTTGGCCTTTATTGTGGCCCTGGTGCTCGTCTCACAAGGGGTGGTGCAAACATTGCGCCCCTACCAGACCGTGGAACTGCTCCAATCTACCACCGATGCCAATGGCGCGGCGGTGACGGAACAAGTGTTGGCGGTTGGCCCCGCGGCCGCGCAAATCGCCATCAAACAGTTAGGCACAAACGGGGGCGGCTTCTTCAACGTCAATTCCGCCCATCCCTTCGAGAACCCCACGCCGCTCTCTAATTTTGTCGAGATGCTCTCCATTTTGCTCATTCCTGCCGCCCTCTGTTACACCTTCGGCAAGATGGTCAAAGATACGCGCCAGGGGTGGGCCATCCTCACCGCCATGACCCTTATCTTTGTCGTTTTGTTGGGTGTCGTCGTGTGGGCTGAAACCAACGGCAACCCCGCCCTGACAAGTCTCGGCATTGACCAAACCCAGACCGATTTACAGCCCGGTGGCAATATGGAAGGCAAGGAAGTGCGTTTTGGCGTCGCCAACTCGGCGTTGTGGGCGGCCGCGACCACCGCCGCTTCTAATGGGTCCGTCAACTCCATGCACGACTCCTTTACCCCGCTCGGCGGCCTCGTCCCCATGTGGCTCATGCAGTTGGGCGAGATCATTTACGGCGGTGTGGGTTCCGGCTTGTACGGCATGTTGGCTTTCGCCATTATCGCTGTGTTCATCGCCGGGCTGATGGTCGGCCGCACGCCGGAGTATCTGGGCAAGAAGATCGAAGCCTACGAGATGAAAATGGCCGCCCTGATTATCCTGATTCCGGTGATGGTCGTCCTGTCGGGCACGGCGGTGGCGGTTTTGAGCGCGGCCGGTCGAGCCACTATTTACAACCCGGGGGCGCACGGCTTTAGCGAACTGCTCTACGCCTTCTCCTCGGCAGGGAACAACAATGGCAGTGCCTTTGCCGGGCTGGGGGCGAACACCCCCTTCTACAACACGGCTCTGGGGCTGGCTATGCTTTTCGCCCGGTATTGGCTGGCGATTCCTACCCTGGCGATTGCCGGTTCGCTGGTGCAAAAGAAAGCTGTGCCCACCGGGGCCGGGACTTTACCCACCTACGGCCCCCTGTTCATCGGCTGGCTCATCGCCGTCATCATTGTCGTCGGTGCGCTCAGCTTCATTCCCGCCCTGGCCCTCGGCCCCATCGTCGAACACCTGTTGATGATCGGTGGCTAAAGATTTTTGCCACGAATAACACGAATGAGTCTACGGAAATAACGCACGCAATGGCGCAAAGAACGCCAAGTCACCAGAGAAAAATTCGTGATAATTCGTGAAATTCGTGGCGACTCTTCTTCTCTTTGAGGATTAACATGACGACGCAACTCAAAAAACAACCCAAGTGGCGTGGTGACCTGGTACAACGCGCTCTGGTAGATTCATTTCGTAAATTAGACCCGCGCTGGATGGTGCGGAATCCGGTTATGTTTGTGGTGGAAGTGGGCAGTCTCCTGACGACACTCCTCTGGCTTCAAGCCCTATTCGGTGAAGGGGAAGCCGCGGCCGCGTTCATTGGCGTGGTCTCTGTCTGGCTCTGGTTTACGGTGCTGTTTGCCAACTTCGCTGAAGCGTTGGCCGAGGGGCGGGGCAAGGCCCAGGCCGATGCCTTACGCCGTACCCGCCAGGAGACCCAGGCCAAAAAACTGCGCCAACCCCAGCGGGATGCCGGTTTTGATATGACCGCTTCGACCGCCCTGCGCCGGGGGGATGCCTTCCTGGTGGAAGCGGGCGACATCATCCCCGCCGATGGGGAAGTCATCGGCGGCATCGCTTCGGTGGATGAAAGTGCTGTCACGGGCGAAAGTGCGCCGGTCATCCGCGAATCCGGGGGCGACCGCAGTGCCGTCACCGGCGGAACCCGCCTGCTGTCCGACTGGCTCATCATCCAGGTCACGGCCGATCCTGGCGAAGGGTTCCTGGACCGGATGATCAACCTGGTGGAAGGGGCCAAACGGCAAAAAACACCCAACGAAATCGCTCTCAATATTTTGTTGGCCGGGTTCACCATCATCTTTTTGATCGTCTGTACCACCTTGCTCCCCTTTTCCATTTACAGCGTGGACGTAGCCGGACAGGGCACACCTATCACCATTACCGTGTTGGTGGCCTTACTCATCTGCCTCATCCCCACCACGATTGGGGGTCTGCTCAACGCCATCGGCATTGCCGGGATGGATCGTATGATTCAGCGCAACGTTATCGCCATGTCGGGGCGGGCGGTGGAGGCGGCGGGGGATGTGGATGTGTTGTTGCTGGACAAAACGGGCACGATTACCCTGGGCAATCGGCAGGCGGTGGAGTTTTTGCCGGTGGGTGGGGTCACGGCGCAGGCATTGGCCGAGGCGGCGCAACTGTCGTCGCTGGCGGATGAGACACCGGAAGGGCGGAGTATCGTGGTGCTGGCGAAGGAGCAATATGGGCTTCGCGGCCGCACCGTCGGCTCGGCTCCTTCCACGCCCGATGGTTTACACTTTGTCCCGTTTACGGCCCAAACCCGCATGAGTGGGGTGGACATGGATGGAGTCAGTATCCGCAAGGGCGCACCGGACACCATGCAAGCGCTCATCCAACAGAATGGCCGCCTCGCTCCGGCAGACCTGAAACCGACGGTAGATAAAATCGCCCGCGCCGGGGGCACACCGCTGGTGGTGGCTCAAAACGGGCAGGCATTGGGCGTGATTCACCTCAAGGATATTGTGAAAGGGGGCATGAAGGAGCGGTTTGTCCATTTGCGCCAGATGGGGATCAAGACGGTGATGATCACGGGGGATAATCCGTTGACCGCGGCCGCGATTGCCGCCGAAGCGGGGGTAGATGATTTTCTGGCCCAGGCCACCCCCGAAGCCAAACTGCAACTGATCCGGGATTACCAGACAGGTGGGCGGCTGGTAGCCATGACCGGCGACGGCACGAACGACGCCCCGGCGCTGGCCCAGGCCGATGTGGCCGTGGCCATGAACACCGGCACCCAACCCGCCCGCGAGGCCGCCAACATGGTAGACCTGGACAGCAACCCTACCAAGCTGATCGAGATCGTGGAGATCGGCAAACAACTGCTGATGACCCGTGGGGCCTTGACCACCTTCAGCATTGCCAACGACGTGGCGAAATATTTCGCCATTATTCCGGCGGCTTTTGCCAGCACTTATCCGGTGCTGAACAGCCTCAACTTTATGCGCCTGGCGACCCCGGAAAGTGCGATTTTGTCGGCGGTTATCTTCAACGCTCTCATCATCATATTCCTGATCCCACTGGCTCTGCGCGGCGTGCCCTACCGCCCCGTCGGTGCGGCCCAACTCCTGCGCGACAACCTGCTCATCTATGGCGTCGGTGGCCTCATCGCCCCGTTCATCGGCATAAAGGTGATTGATTTACTGTTGGTGGCGTTGGGCGTGGCGTGATGCATGATGCGTGATACGTGGTGCGTGGACAACAAAGGTATGCTGGAAACACGCAATACGCAACACGCAACACATTTTCCCCCACTTGATAAAAAGGATGTATTTATACAGGTGGAACTATTGGAACCTCTGGGACGTCGGTCCTAGGCGTGGGAGCATTCCAGCGAGCGTGGAACGAGTACCTGCATAGATACAAAAGGATACTCAACATGACTTCCCAAATTCGTCCGGCACTCGTTTCTTTGGTGCTGTTTACCCTCTTAACCGGCCTGATTTACCCGTTGGTGGTAACAGGCATTGCTCAGGTCGCGTTTCCTGAGCAGGCGAATGGCAGTTTAATCATGGCCGATGGACAGGCCGTTGGCTCGGAACTGATCGGCCAATCGTTTGACGACCCAGGCTATTTCTGGGGACGGCTATCGGCTACGGGCACATTCGCCTATAATGCCTTTAATGCCGACAATCTGACCGCTTCATCTGGCTCCAATGATGGCCCGCTGAGTCCGGCCCTGCTGGACAGGGTGGCGGCACGGGTTGAGGCGTTACGGGCGGCCGACCCGGAGAACACGGCCCCGATTCCGGTGGACCTGGTGACGGCTTCGGCCAGTGGCTTAGACCCACACATCAGCCTCGCGGCCGCGGCCTACCAAATCTCCCGTGTGGCCCAGGCCCGCAACATGACCGAGGCAAACGTGCAGGCCCTGGTGGATCAATACACCGAACCCCGCCAATTCGGTTTCCTCGGCGAACCCCGCGTCAATGTGTTGCGGCTCAATCTGGCGTTGGACGGGGTGGAGCAGTAGGAACCTAAGCCAACATCGCAAAAAATGGTCGAATCTTGAAAAATGGTGAAGTTGGTGAATCTTTTGCCACGGATGGGAAACACGGAACTTGCTTTGGCCCGGGCCGTCCCCCCCCCGGGCACCCCCACTCCCGGCGAGGGCGAGGAGAAGGGGGGGGGGAAGAAAGAGGGAATGGTGGCTCACTGTTCACTTTCCTCTCAGCACTCAGCACTCAGCACTATGTTCCGTCCCGACCCCGACCAACTCCTCGCTCATGTCCAGGCTGAAGAAGCGCAGAAAAAACGCGGCCGCATGAAAATCTTTCTCGGTTATGTGGCGGGGGTAGGCAAAACCTACGCCATGCTGGAGGCCGCCCACCAACGTAAAGCCGAAGGGGTGGATGTGGTCATCGGTTATGTGGAGACCCATCGCCGCGCCGAGACGGAAAGCCTGGTTGGCGGGCTGGAACTGATTCCCCGCCAGCAAATCCCCTACCGGGGCACAACCCTGCCGGAGATGGACCTGGATGCGGTGTTGGCGCGGCGGCCGCAACTCGTTCTGGTTGATGAACTGGCCCACACCAACGCCCCCGGCTCTCGCCATCCCAAACGGTATCAGGATGTCGAAGAACTCCTCGCCGCCGGGATAGACGTTTACACCACCCTTAACGTCCAACACCTGGAGAGCCTCAACGATGTCGTGGCTCAGATCACCGAGGTCGTCATTCGGGAAACCCTGCCTGACCGGGTGATTGACGCGGCCACGGAAATTGAGCTGATTGACCTGCCCCCGGATGAGCTTCTGCAACGGTTGCGCGAGGGCAAGGTGTATGTGCCGGAGCAGGCGGCACGGGCCATCCAGAAATTCTTCCGCAAAGGCAACCTGACCGCCCTGCGTGAGATCGCTATGCGCCGCGCCGCCGAACGGGTGGACGAGCAGATGCGGGCCTACATGCAGACCCGCGCCATCCCTGGCCCCTGGCCCGCCAGCGAACGACTCCTGGTATGCATTGGCCCCAATCCGCTGGGGGAACGGCTCGTCCGCTCGGCCCGCCGCCTGGCCGACGAGTTACGCGCCGAATGGTTTGCCGTTTATGTGGAAATTACCGGCCAATCCCACCTGACCCCGGCGGCCAATCAGACGCTTACCCGCAACCTGCGCCTGGCCGAAGAGCTGGGAGCCAAGAGCGCGATTCTCTCTGGCCCGACGATTGCCGAAGCGGTGTTGGCTTATGCCCATAAACATAACGTCACCAAGATTATCGTTGGCAAACCGCTTCGTTCTCGTTTTAAGGAGCTTCTCCAGGGTTCGATTGTGGATCAGATTATTCGTTTCAGCGGGACGATTGATATTTACGTCATCAGCAACGCCAGCCAGACGCCAAGCTCTGCCGAGACGCCACGCTCCTGGCTTCCCCATCGCCCCTGGCGACGGTATCTGCAAAGTCTGGCGCTGGTGATTGTGGCCACCCTGCTGAGTGAACTGATTCGCCCGTTTCTGCCCCCAACCAATCTGGTCATGCCCTACCTGGCGGCTATCGCTGTCGCCGCGACCTATCTAGGCAGTGGCCCCTCGGTGTTGGCTTCATTCTTGAGTGTTGTCGCTTTTGATTTCTTTTTTGTCCCGCCTTATTACACCTTTTCCGTCTCCGATACCCAATATTTGTTGACGTTTGCCGGGCTGTTTACGGTGGGGCTGGTGATTAGTTCATTGGCGGCGCGGGCGCGGGAACAGGCTGAGGCCGCCAGCTTCCGCGAGGGGCAGACGGCGGCGTTGTATGCGTTTAGTCGGGATTTGGCCGCGGCCGCGAACCTCGACGAAATGATCCAGGTCATCAGCTCCCACCTGAGCGAGAACTTTGGCCGTGAAGTCGTAATCCTGCTCCCCACCGGTCAGCCCCCCACACTTCAACCCTGCCCCGCTGACAGCCGCCTCGACGAGAGCGAAATGGCCGTAGCCGTCTGGGCCTATGAACACGGTCAACCCGCCGGTCGAGACACCGACACCCTGCCCTCGGCCCGCATCCGTTATTTGCCGCTAAAAACGGGGCGCAACGTCATTGGCGTGTTGGGAGTCAAGCCCCCGACTGTGGCCGGGTCGCTGGCGCCAGGGCAACGCCATTTTATGGATGTGTTTACCAGCCAGGCGACCATCGCTATTGAGCGGGTGCAGTTGGCCGAACAGGCCCGCCAGGCCCAACTGCTCCAGGCCACCGAGAGTTTACAGACGGCATTACTCAACTCCATCTCCCACGATTTACGCACCCCGCTGGTGGCGATCACCGGGGCGTTGAGCAGTTTGCGCGAGGATGGTTCTTTGTTAGATGAAGCTACCCGTGAGGAGTTGCTCCACACCGCCTGGGGTGAAGCGGAGCGGCTGAACCGGCTGGTGGGCAATCTATTAGACATGACCCGGCTAGAGTCGGGGGCACTGAAGATTAACCTGAAGGCGGCTGAGGTTCAGGATTTGGTGGGGGTGACACTGGCACAACTAGGTTCCCGGCTACAACAGCGGCCGATCAATCTGGAAATTCCGCCTGATTTGCCGCTGGTCCAGGTGGATTTTTCCCTGATGGTGCAGGTGTTGGTCAATCTGGTAGATAACGCCGTAAAATATTCCCCACCTGACCAGCCCATTCTCATTCGCGCCAGGGAACAAGGGGATGAACTGATCCTGGAAGTGGTAGATCAGGGTATGGGTATCCCGGATGAAGACCTGGAGCGGGTGTTTGACAAATTTTACCGGGTACAACGTGCGGATGGTGTGGCGGGAACGGGATTGGGTTTGTCTATCAGCAAGGGGATTGTAGAAGCGCATCGCGGCCGCGTTTGGGCACGTCATCACCCCGGCGGTGGCACAATCGTGGGCCTCTCCCTGCCCCTGAACAACGAATTGATCCACAGATGACACAGATTT
Source organism: Candidatus Trichofilum aggregatum (assembly GCA_016716885.1). GTDB lineage: Bacteria > Chloroflexota > Anaerolineae > Promineifilales > Promineifilaceae > Trichofilum > Trichofilum aggregatum. The sequence continues at coordinate 41,499 of JADJUV010000031.1, forward strand.
TCACAGATGAAACAGAAACCGGGTTTCTTGAGGTAAAATCATCTGTGTTCATCGGTGACATCTGTGGATAATTCCCTATGAGTGAAACAAGGGTACGAATTCTGATCGTAGACGATGAGCGGCCTATCCGTCGGTTTTTGCACGCCGCTTTGTCTGCTCATGGATACGAAATTTTTGAAGCCACCACCGGTCAAGAAGCCCTCAACGGTGTCATCCAACACCGCCCCGATTTACTTATCCTCGACCTGGGTCTACCCGACATGGACGGTGTGACTGTCACCCGCCGCCTGCGCGAATGGACCACCTTGCCCATCCTCATTCTCTCCGTGCGTGACCGCGAGACGGACAAAATCACCGCCCTGGATGCCGGAGCCGACGACTACCTGACCAAGCCGTTCAGCACGGGGGAGTTGATGGCTCGCCTGCGGGTGGCCCTGCGGCATACCGCTTCCCCGGTGCAAGGGGCGGTGTTTGAAGCCAACGGCCTGGTGGTGGATACGGCCCGGCGGGTGGTGAGTGTCAACGACCATGAAGTTGCTCTCACTCCGACGGAATATGATCTATTGCGCCTGCTGGTGACGCACGCGGACAAGGTGTTAACCCACCAACAGATTTTGCGTCAGGTGTGGGGGGTGGGTTATGACACGGAATCCCCCTTGTTGCGGGTAAACATTAGCAACTTGCGGCGCAAAATTGAACCGGAGCCGGCGCGGCCGCGCTACATCTTCACGGAGCCGGGTGTTGGTTATCGGCTTAAGACCGGTTTGTGATGCGTCTTGGTCTATTGACTCTCCCACCATTGCCTTACGCGCAAAGCCCGCAACGTATTCCAGCGGCTCGGCCCCCCCGCTTTTTCCATCCTAAAATAGACACGCCCGGAATATTGATTTTGCACCGGCCAGAAGCCATCTTGTCGTTGTTTCTCGTCAAGCAGCACCATCGCTTCCTGTAGGCGGGGATCACGAGGCGCACCGGCACGGGCAAAATAACTCAGCCCCCGCAACACGTCATAGTGCCAATAATGGGGAAAAGAAAAACAGGTAAACTTGGGGTTGATGATGTCGTTCGTTTTGTCGGAGCGGAAGAGTTTGTGCTGAAGCACAAATTCCAGGGCATTTTGTTCAGCCGCCAGAACCGCCTCGTTTTGCTGGCCGTTTCCCCATTCCACATAGTCACGTAACCCGTCTAAAACATTAAAGGTGGTATGAAAGGAGCTGTGATGGGGCTTGGGCTTCCGGTGACGGCGACAGTTCCAGCCGCCATCGGGCATTTGCTCTTGCAACAAATTAGCCACGATGGCCTCAATGCGTTCGTCGTCAATCTCGAAATAAACCCCTAGCCGCAGGATCATACCCACAATACAGCGGTCACAGGCGGCCAGATTTTTCAGAAAGTTGGCATCAGCCTGCGCGCCTAATAGCTCTTTCAGGACCAGATGTGCTCCCCGTTGCGCGGCCGCGTGCCCGGTCGGAATGCCTATATCACACAGCATCAGCAGAGTATACGTGGTGGATGTCCACTTAGGGGAGTAGATGCCACCCCCCCAACGAGCATCTGCGCTTTGTTGGGCCAGCAGTTGTGCCCCCCAGCCCGTTTCCAGCGTGCGTTGTCGTTCGGCTGTCCAGGCTGATGGCGGCGCGGCCGCGAGATCCCGCATCGTTTGCCAGCGAATGGCGGGGTCCCCTTCCATTAACCAGGGAATAATTTGTTCGTCGGTTGAAGTTGGCGCGCTCTTGGTGTTCATGCGTGTTGTCTCAACTACCCGTCAAAACGGGAATCATCCAGACGGTGGCGCAGTTTGTCTTCTTCGCTCTGGGGAGAGTCACCGACATGCTCTTGCAATGCTTGCCGCTCGGCTTCTTCCGCGGCCGCGAGCAGGGCCGGCGGTACCGCCCGCACAATGGCCCATTTGCCACAAAAAGGGCAACGCTCTAGCTTGCCGAATAACATATTTGGGCTGAGAACATGGCGCGGATAAGCCCGGTGGCAACGCGGGCACAGCGCTCCCCCGGCCAGGCCATAGGTGCGCGGCGCGCCTGGGGCCATCCGCTCCCGCCCTGTTACCAACCCAATTAGGACCGGTATACCCACGGATAAAATAATCGCGCCTATGATGACCGGCAGAACCATTTTGCGGAATTCGTCGCGGCTTTCGGCCCCACTCATGAAGGTAGCCGTGAGGGTATTGGCCGATACTTCTTGTTCATCGGCGGTGAAGCCGGTGGCGGTAAGGGCATGAACCCCCGGAGCAAAACTAGAGGTGCTAAATTGCAGTCGGAAAGGCGCTTCGGTGTCCTCACCGAGACGTTCACCATCCAGATAAAAGATCACCCGCGTCAGGTTGTCGGGGCCACTGGCGCGAACGGAGAAAGTACCCTCGATGCGGCCGCCAATCGCCGAGCCAAAATCGCGGTTCAAGCGAATGGTTAGAGCCGCGTCATCTTGGGCCAGAACGGGTTGGGTGAGGGTGCAATAAGCGATAAGGCTCAGGGCAAGTAAGAAGAGTGTTCGTTGCGGAAAATGTTTGGTTAAGTGGGACATAATGTGTCTGGCTCAAGGGGTTTCGGGATTAACCCATTGTTGCCACCATTGTTGGTGAGCACGCCCACCGGCAGCGTTTAGTTTGTGGCCGGTTTGCATCTCGACCAGGGTCAAATCGGCTCTCGCGGCCGCAAGCAGTTCGGCCCCCGTTTTGGCTCGTTCATAGGGAACCGTGTCATCCTCTGTACCAATAGCCATGAAAACGGGCAGGTTTTCCAACGCGGCCGCGCTGGCCCCATCTACCTGCTCCGGGGCAAACCCCACCAACAGAGACGCCCCCTGCACGATGCCCGGATGAAACATGACCGTGGCCAACGCCGCGGCCGCGCCCTGGCTAAACCCCATCAGATAGATGCGGTCAGGGTCGGCGTTGTAAAGGGTGGGTAGTGCGGTGATGAAGGCGGCGATTTGATCCGCGGCCGCGTGAAAATCATGTAACGTGGGCCAGGGTGGGGGGCGTTTTTCCAGCCAGGAATAGCTGTCCGCCTCATCCGTGATGGGGGCACGGGGTGCGACCAGAAGCCAATTGTCTGGCACGGCGCGAGAAAATATCCACATGACTTCCTCGTTGCCCTTGTGTCCGTGAAGCATGACCACGGTGGGGTGAGGGCCGGATGTTGTCGGTTGGGCCAGGCGATGGGTAAGGTTTGCGGCCGCGGGACCAGGTTCTACCAGGGTTGAAGGGCGAATAAGCATGGCCCTAATTATACCTGGGAACGACTGTTTGGAGAGGTAAGAAAACGGGTGAGGAGCAGAAAATGGGCAAAAAAATGAGGTGTTCCATAAGCGGGCGCTTATGAAACACCTCTGGGGGGGGAGCCGATTGGAAGTATATCAAAACTCAAATCGTTGTCAAAAATCACCCGTTTGTCATATTGTGAAGCCGCCCGGTCTAATCACCTTGATTGAATCGGGCGAACGGTGTGATGTATTCCGGTTAGCCCGCTAGCTTTTAAAAGATCTTGCTTGTTGTGCGCTTTGTGGAGGCAACTCCGCTAAAGCGGTCACTACGAACAAAACCTCCCATGATAATCTGACCAGCTTTATCAACCTGGTAGAGCCTGGTTCAATCCCCGAAGATTGAACCAGGCTAAAACAAATTACTTGTAAGCGGCTACTCGTTGTGGAGGCGACGACGGGCCAGCCAGAGCAATCCGGGCAAGGCCGCGGCCGCGACGAGTAACCACATCCAACTACGACTCTGACCCGCAAACGAGGTCAGTGTGACATCGGTGGGTGTGCCCACCATCACCTGCATCGTATCCGTTCCCACACCGGTATCATCATCGGTCACGGTCAACGTTACCGTAAACGTGCCCGCCGTTTGGTACAGGTGCGAAGGTGTGAGGGTGCCGGTGATGATTGTGCCATCACCCATGTCCCAACTTAGTTCGTGGGTATCCAGCGTGCCCGGGTCAGTAAACGAACCGGCGAAGTTGACCGGGGTGGCAAACGTTACCGTTTGATCCGGGCCAGCATTGGCCGTTGGGGCGACATTACTGACGATGAGCGCGGCCGCGCCCGTGCCCGTACCCGTGTCATCATCAGCAATGCTGACAGTGACAGAGTATGGGTCAGAAGGTGTGCCGGTGGGATCATCGTCCAGGTAGGTGTGGGTTTCGCTGATGGTGGTTGTGCCCGCGCCGTAGTTGAACGTTTCGGTGATGCCGTCACCCCAGTCCACCACGACGGCGAAGGTGTCTAGCACGCCGGGATCAATGAGGTTAGCGGTGAGCGCGGCCGCGTCGTTTTCATTGACGCTCGTCACGGCCAGGCTATCCAGCACCGGAGCCACGTTGTCCACCGTGATCGTCGTCGTCATCACATCCGTGCCGCCGTTGTCATCGCTCAGGATGAGCGTCACGGTGTAGGTGTCAGACGGGGTAGCGGTGGGGTCGTCGTCCTGGTAGGTGTGGGTTTCGGTGAAGGCGGTGGTCGCGGCCGCGTAGTTAAACGTCTCCGTGATGCCATCCCCCCAATCCACCGCCAGGGTAAACGTATCCAACGGGCTGATCTCGTTGATGTTGCCGGTCAACGCGGCCGCGTCTCCTTCATCCACACCGGCGGGGAAGGCCACATTACTCAACGTCGGGGCCTGATTATTGACCACAACCGTGACTGTCTGGGTGATCACACCACTGTCATCGTCGCTCAATGTCAGGGCCAGACTAAAGTTCGCCAGGAGCAGTTGGCGCAGTAGACCATCATCCAGATATTGATGCGTTTCCACAAACGCCGTTGTGCCTGCCGGGTAGCTGAACGTTTCGGTGATGCCATCGCCCCAACCAACGGTCAAGGTAAAGGTGTCCTGCGTTCCCACCTCGGCGATGAAGCCGGTCAGTGTGACCACCTCGGTTTCAGTGATGGCGGCGGTGGCAGTCACATTATTGAGAGCCGGAGCCACATTGTTGACGGTGAGCGTCGCGCTGTCCGTGTCAGAACCGGTGTCATCGTCTGTCAGGGTCAACGAGACGGTGTACGAGTCCGACGGGGTGACAGTGGGGTTGTCATCCAGGAACTGATGGGTTTCGGTGAAGGTGGTGGTTCCGGCGACATAGTTGAATGTCTGCGGAGCCGAACCATCACCCCAGTTGACCACCAGGCTGAAGGTGTCCAGCGTGCCGGGGTCGGTAATCGTGCCGGTCAGGGTAGCCGTATCATCTTCGTTGATGGGGGAACTGATGATCAGACTGCCCAATGCCGGAGCCACATTACTCACGGTCAGTGTTGCCGAATCGGTGTCATTGCCCGTGTCATCGTCCGTCAGCGATAGGCTGATGGTGTAACCGTCTGATGGCGTACCGGTGGGGTTGTCGTCCAGGTAGGTGTGGGTTTCGCTGAAGCTAGTTGTGCCCGCACCATAGTTGAACGTCTCTGGAGCCGAACCATCACCCCAGTTCACCACCAGGCTGAATGTATCCAACGTGCCGGGGTCGATGATGGTGCCACTCAGGGTGGTGGAGCCGTTTTCATTGATGTTGGTGGCCGCCACCGCTGAGAGCGTGGGGGCAACATTGTTCGCCGTTATCGAGGCACTATCCGTATCACTACCCGTATCATCATCGGTCAGGGTGAGGCTGATGGTGATATTGTCGGATGGGGTGGCGGTGGGGTTGTCGTCCTGGTAGGTGTGGGTTTCGCTGAAGGTGGTGGTCGCGGCCGCGTAGTTGAACGTCTGCGGAGCCGAACCATCACCCCAGTTCACCACCAGGCTGAACGTATCCAACGTGCCAGGGTCGGTAATTGTGCCACTCAACGTAACCACACCCCCTTCGTTGACATTGGCCGTAGCCGTAACCCCAGAGAGAGTCGGAGCCACGTTGCTGACGGTGATGGTGTCACTGTCCGTATCGCTACCCGTATCATCATCCGTCAGGGTCAGGTTAATCGTCACGTTATCCGAAGCCGTGCCGGTGGGATTGTCATCCAGGTAGGTGTGGGTTTCGTTGAAGCTGGTTGTGCCCGCCGCATAGTTGAACGTTTGCGGAGCCGAACCATCCCCCCAGTTCACCACCAGGCTGAACGTATCCAACGTGCCAGGGTCGGTAATCGTGCCGGTCAACGTGGTTGTGCCATTTTCGTTGACATTGGTCGCGGCCACGGCTGAGAGCGTCGGCGCGACATTGCTGACCGTGAGCGTTGTGTTGTCCGTATCACTACCCGTGTCATCATCGGTGAGGGTCAGGCTAATAGTGTAATTGTCGGACGGCGTGCCGGTGGGGTTGTCATCAGGGTACTGATGGGTTTCGCTGAAGTTGGTCGTCCCGGCCGCATAGTTGAACGTCTGCGGGGCAGAGCCGTCACCCCAGTTGACCACCAGGCTGAAGGTGTCCTGTGTGCCAGGGTCGGTAATCGTACCGGTTAAGGTTGTTGTCCCGTTTTCGTTGACATTCGTCGCCGCGACGGCGGAGAGTGTGGGGGCAACGTTGCTCACGGTGATGGTGTCGCCATCGGTATCACTGCCGGTATCATCATCGGTCAAGGTCAGACTGATGGTGACGTTGTCAGAAGCTGTACCGGTGGGGTTATCATCCAGGTATTGATGGGTTTCGCTGAAACTGGTTGTGCCCGCCGCATAGTTAAACGTTTGCGGAGCCGAACCATCCCCCCAATCCACCACCAGGCTGAATGTGTCCAATGTACCGGGGTCGGTAATCGTGCCGGTCAGGGTGGTGGAGCCATTTTCGTTAACGTTGGTGGCATTAACAGCCGACAACACCGGGGCGACATTGTTGACTGTGACGGTGGCCGTGTCGCTGTCTGTACCCCCATCTGGCTCGTTGACCGTGACCGTGACGGTGTAATTGTCGGAAGCCGTACCGCTGGGGTTATCGTCCAGGTATTGATGGTTAGCCGAGGTGGTCAGGACACCCACTGCCAGGTTGACGGTGGTGGTGATGCCATCACCCCAATTGAACACCACTTCGTGCGTTTCCGGCGTGTTGGGGTCGGTGAAGGTTACATCAGCTGTGACCGAACCGTTTTCGTTGATCGTGCCGGGGGTGACAGTGAAGGTGGTGATGACCGGTGGTGCATCCAGGGTGGTGGTATCGGTAGCACTATTGTTGCCTGGTACGGGGTCAGTGACGCCACTGGTGACAGTAGCTGTGTTGATGATGGAACCGCTGGCCCCCACATCAATTGTACCCACCACCACGTAGGTCACGGATGCCCCGGCGGGCAGGTTGACCGTGTCGTTGATATTACCGGCTCCCGCGGCCGCGCACGTTCCCCCACCCGCTCCGGTACAGGTCCAGGTCATGCCGGTCAGGCTGACGGGGAAGGTATCGGCGACGGTGGTGCCGGTGACGTTACTCGGCCCGGCATTGCTGGCGACGATGGTGTAGGTGATGGGTGCGCCCGGAACGGAAAGCGTTTGCCCATCGGTCTTGGTAATGCTCAGGTCGGCCTGGGCGTTCAGGGTGGTGGTGTCGGTGGCACTGTTGTTGCCCGGATTCGTATCCGTAACACCACCCGCCGTCGTGGCTGTGGCGGTATTACTCAACGTCCCGGTGGCATTGGCAGCGATGGTAGCGTTGATGGTATAGGTAACGGAGCCACCCACCGGCAGGTTGGCGCTGTCGTTGAGGTTGCCCGCACCGGCGGCGGTACAGGTTCCCCCGCCTGCGCCCACACAGGTCCAGGTCACACCGGTGAGTGTTGCCGGGAAGGTGTCGGCAATGGTGGTACCAGAGGCATTGCTTGGCCCGCTGTTGCTGGCGACGATGGTATAGACGATGGCTGTGCCGGGAACCGCTGTCGCTTGCCCGTCCGTCTTGGTGATGGCGACATCAGCCTGGGGTGTCAGGGTATCGGTGTCGGTGGCGGAGTTGTTGGCGGGAACCGGGTCGGTGATGCTAGAGGTGACGGTGGCGGTGTTGACGAGCGTGCCGGTCGCGGCCGCGCTAATTGTCCCATTGGCCGTATACGTGACCGAACCACCGGCAGGCAGGTTGACCGTGTCGTTGATGTTTCCGGCTCCGGCGGCGGTACAGGTCGCGCCACCTGCGCCCACACAGGTCCAGGTTACGCCCGTTATGGTAGCCGGGAAGGTATCGGCGACGGTTGCGGCCGCATCATTGCTCGGCCCACTGTTAGAGGCCACGATGGTGTAGGTGACAGACGTACCGGGAACTTCCGTGGCACTCCCGTCCGTTTTGGTGATACTCAAATCCGCTTGTGGTGTGAGGGTGGTGGTGTCGGTGGCACTGTTGTTGGCGGGGACAGGGTCGGTGACGCCGCCGCCCACGGTGGCTGTAGCTGTGTTGCTCAACGTACCACTGGCATTGGCATCAATGGTGGCGTTGACGGTGTAGGTAACAGAACCACCCGCCGGTAAGTTGACCGCATCATTGATGTTGCCTGCGCCAGCGGCGGTACAAGTTCCGCCCCCTGCGCCGACGCAGGTCCAGGTAACGCCCGTGAGCGTAGCCGGGAAGGTGTCGGCAACCGTAACCGTCGGGGCATTACTCGGCCCGGCGTTAGAAGCTACGATGGTGTAGACAATGCTTGTTCCAGGGACATCAGTCACCTGTCCATCCGTTTTAGTGATGGCAACATCGGCCTGGGGAGTCAGGGTGGTGGTATCGGTGGCACTATTGTTGGCCGGGGTGGGGTCAGTGACGCCCCCGCCGACAGTGGCTGTGGCCGTGTTGCTCAACGTACCGGTGGCACTGGCAGAGATCGTGGCGTTGACGGTATAGGTGACAGACCCACCGGTGGGCAAGTTGACGGCATCGTTGATATTACCCGCGCCCGCCGCCGAACAAGTCCCACCGCCTGCCCCGGCACAGGTCCAGGTGACGCCCGTAAGCGTCGCCGGGAAGGTGTCGGCAACGGTGACAGCGGGCGCATTACTTGGCCCGCTGTTGCTGGCGACGATAGTATAAACAATGCTCGTGCCAGGAACGTCGGTAGCCTGACCGTCGGTTTTGGTGATACTCACGTCCGCCTGGGGCGTGAGTGTGTCGGTATCGGTGGCCGAGTTGTTGGCGGGGACGGGGTCGCTGATGCCGGTTGAGGTAGCGATGGTAGCTGTATTGACGAGGGAGCCGGTCGCGGCCGCGCTAATGGTTCCCACAGCTGTATACGTTACCGAACCACCCACCGGCAGATTGACAGTGTCGTTAATATTGCCTGCTCCGGCGGCGGTGCAGGTCGCTCCGCCTGCTCCCACACACGTCCAGGTCACACCCGTGATCGTAGCCGGGAAGGTATCGGCGACCACAGCCGCCGGATCAGGATTTGGCCCGGCGTTAGAGGCGACAATCGTGTAGGTAACGGCCGTGCCGGGAATTTCAGTCGCCGTACCATCCGTTTTGGTGATGGATAGATCCGCATTGATCTGCACGGTAGTGCAGGTAGGATTAGCCGCGCCAGCTACATCCGGGTCATCAGAAAGGACGTTGCTGAAGTTGCTACCGCTGATGGTGGCCTGATTACAGATGGGGTTTTGGGCCGCCGGGAACGGGTCCTGGATGACCACCTGGAAGGTGATGGTGGTTTGCTCGCCAAAGGGCATCGTGAAGGGGCCAACAGTTGTGGTGGCTTCGGGGGCACGGTTGGGTGCAGACGGCGTCTCCTCAGCGAATAAATCATCACGGTCATTATCCGGCTGGGACGGTTCGGCTACATCAAGTGCATAGATAATATCCGCATTGGGTAAACCGCTATCGCGCAGGTCGCCAGTTGTGGGTGAGGCCTCACTTTCCGGAAGCGCGAAATCTTCTGTTTGTTCCGTTAGCATAGCTTCTACAGCGGCATAAGCGGCTTTCATCTGGACCAGGGTTGGGGCGTTACATGCCCCATTGAAATAGCCGCCGGGAGCCTGGGTAGCCGCAGTAACTACCCCTGTATTGCCCCGACCGGTGATATAGGTTTGTACGGCGGCTATGTCAGCAGAGCCACCCGCATAGCCGGGTAACAAAACTTGGGCACTAAACCGTTGGCGGATGCGGGTATCTGTGCCCGAAAAGCCCCCCCCAGCCAGGGTATTATTTTGCATATCCCAACAAACGATAGTGCCTGTATTGGCACTCGTTGTAGAAGAGTTGAGGTGAACAGCGTTTGTATTCAGGGGATTGGGAGTAGAGACACTGTTGTTTAGAACACGAATATCGGTGCGTGCCCCAGTGGAAACTGTGCCACCCTGGTCACCAATCACATAAATAGCAGAAATACCTTTGTCACCTGTAATGTTGTTGCCAGAAATTTCAACCGTCACTTGGGAGACTAAGCCGCCATTGGTGACTTGAATACTACCCCCAAAGTTGTTGTTGGTATTGCTGATGACGTTGTTGCGAATAAAACCGTCAATGGTCGCACCCGCGGTGGCTGGTTTCAGCAGATTGATGTTGATGCCTTGCGTGTTCGAATTGCTAATGGTGTTGTTGTTGATGTCAAAATCGAGGCGGCCGGTCCAGCCCGCCCCACCGCCGGGAGAAAAGGTGATGCCACCGGCTAGAGGAGTAAATGCGCCTGTGTTGGTAAAGGAGTTTGTCTCTGCGCCAGCCCCCAACGGTGATGTTTAAGTTGGCGGCGTTTTCTAAGGTGATTTGGATAAAGTCGCCATCACTGTTGGTAAAGGTGTTGCCCTTTATTTCGATGGTGCCGTTGGTCGTGTTGATCCCCTGGTAGCGGAAGGCATCATTGTCGGTGTCATGACCGTTAAAGGTGTTGCCGGTGAGAGTAAATAGGACCAGGTTGGCCGTGCCGGTCTGGTTCACGAAGATCTGGTCATCCAGGGCGTTGGTGATGGTATTGTTGGTAAAGGAACTGAGACCTTGAAGGTTGTTGAAAAAGAGGGCGGCCTCGTCGGGGGTAAGAGTGTCGGCGATGTTGGTGAAGGTGCTGTTGGCCATCGCAAAATCGGTGACCGTATTGCCTCAAGACCCCATTCCCGTTAATGTTTATCACGGTCATGTAATTGAGGCTGACCCCATCCACATTGGTTAATTGAATCGCATCCCCGGTTTTACTCTGAATGGTGCCCCCCGTCCCCACCCCGCCGTTCCCGGCTACTGTAAAGTTGCCGGTAGTGCCGGTGTTGTTGAGGATGAGACCGGGGTTGGCCCCGCCATTGGAGCTGAGGCTACGGAAGGTGACGCCGCTGGCCCCAATGGTGGTATTGGCGATGTTTACGGCTGTGCCTGTTGAGGTGGTAACGGTATTGGTGCTCCCCGTCACATGAAGGGTGCCGCCGCCAGTGGCCGTGAAGGCTTCGTTGGTCCCCGTGTTCAGGGTGATCCCCCCTGTGAATTGGATGGTCGCACCGGTGTTGTTGGCCAGGGTAATCCCTGTGCCTGTGCTGTTGACCGCCCCCGATAAAGTGACCGTACCAGCCGTTTTATTTTGAATAATGACGGCATCGGCCGTGCTGTTGGTGATGGTGCCACTATAACTTACGGTGGCTGTCCCGCCGCTGACGGTAAACGCATTCCCTGTGCTACCGCTTAAGGCCCCTGCCCCTAAATTCAGGGTCCCGGCCACACCACTTAACAAGATATTGTTGGTGCCCCCGGTAGAAGTAATGTCATTAAAGGTGACATTGGCTGTGCCAGTGGTGAGGGAAAGCCCGCCATTGCCGGTGTTAATGGTGACATTTTGGGCTGTCAGGGTGCCGAAAGCGGTTCCTGTGAGGCCAATACCGGTGGTACTCCCCACGGTGACACCGTGAATGATGTTGTTAACCGCGAGCGTGATGCCCGCCCCGGCCCCGTTGGTGATGGTCGGATTGGTGGTGACGGTGGGGAAGGTTGTTCCGGCGGGGGGGGTGAGGCCGGAGCAGGTTTGTAAATCGGAGCCGTGCCCACACAGGCGTTCGCCGTTATCCATGGCAAAACCGCCTGTGTAATTTGCGGCCCGGTTGTAGACGAAGACAACATCGTTGACGCCGCTGGCGGTTTGGGCGGAAGAGAGGGCCTGGAATGGGTCAAGGGACGTGCCCGTGCCTGCACCCGCCGCGTTGCTGTCTACCCACCAGATACGGTTGGACACGGTAAAGGTGACTGTGCCGGTATCGGTGAGGCCATGAATATCGGTGACCGTGTAGGTGAAGGTATCGTTACCGGTGAAACTGGCTGGTGGGCCATAGGTGAAACTGCCGTCAGCGTTTAGGGTGACGGTGCCGCCGTTGGTTGTGGTGCAGGGGGCGCAGGAAGCGGTTAAGGCCCCGCCGTCGGGGTCTATGTCATTGGCTAATAACCCGGCGCCGAGGAGGTGGGTGATGTGGGTATTGCCAATGACGTTGTAGGTGTCATTGACCCCCATAGGGGTGGCACGCAGGGAACCGGCGACAACGGTTACTTCGGTGTCATCGGTTATGTCCGTGAAGGTGGTATTGAGACCGTTGGTATCTCCGCTATTGGCCACGACGATACTGTATTGCAGGGTATCGCCGGGATCGGCATTGGTATCGCCGTCCACATCAATGAGCAGGGTGTCGGTTTTGGTGGCGGTGATGGTGACGGCTTGAGGGGCAAAGGCGAAGGTTTTGGGCGCACTGGCCAGGGGGCTACTGGCATTGACCAGGCTAAACATGACCAGTGATAACACAATAGCCAGTAGTAGCGGTGGCAGTGAATGAAGGGTTTGGCGTAGGAACGTATTTTTTTTAGGTAACATATTATTCTCCCGATGAAGTTTGAGTGAATGGAACTTGGGATTGGTAGAGTTGAGAAGTCGGGTTTCCCAATAGTATTGGTTTTGTATCAGGTGAAGATGGCCTCGTAGCGCATTAATCCTTGTTGTGGCCCCAGGGGGACGAGGAAAATTTCCACGGGGTCCAGGATGGTGTGTTTCAGGTGGTAGATGTGCTGTGGTAGGTGGGCGTTGCGTGGTAGTTGTGGGTGGTGAAAGGTGAGGGCGAAGGGTTCGCGGCCGCGTTCCCGCCCGTGGCCCAGTGGTTTTATGTCGGCTAATTGCAGGGTGAGCGTCTCCCCATTGCTCAGGGCGATGGTGAAATCGGTGCCCAGGTGGGGGGTGAAGGCTTCCAGGGTTAAAGATTCGAGGGATGTAGACATAGGGTTATTTAAGGGGCTGGGCTGGTGGGGTTCCAGGCCAGGAGATCGTAAACGCCCGTTTCGCCTATCTTGTTAAAACCGAGGCGGGTGTATAACCGATAGGCGGGATTGTATTTTTCGACATGGATGGATACGGTTTTTTGGCTGGTTTGCCCTTCGTTAAGAATTTGGGTAAGCAGGCTAGCGCCAATTCCTTGCTGGCGATAGTTGGGTAACAAGGCGATGTCCACGATGCGGATTTCGTTGGGCCAGCGGTCTACATAAAAGCGACCAATGGGTTGTCCATTTTGGACGATGATGTCAAATGAGGCGGTTTGGTAATAAGTCTGGTAATGGTGGTGTTGGGCGTTGAACTGGGAGGTGAGGAAGGCCCGCTTCTCGTCGTCACTCCAGGGTACTTGGGCCAATTCGTCGGACCGCGCGGCCGCGTACACTTCTAACAAGAAAGGTAGGTCAGATTCTGTGATGGGGCGCAACATCAGTTCGGCCATAAAATGGGAAAGCCTGCCGAAGGTTCTGCGCCTTCGGCAGGCTGGTTAAACTCAGGTGCGGGGTGGAAAAACCCCTTGCAGAGCAATACAGAAATAGAAGGTCAAATAAGGTTGCATATTGTTGTGCGGTTGATCACCACCCGCGGGGGCCAACATTTCTGCGGCCATGGTCACTAAATTGCTGTTGGTGGTGGACTGGTAGACATTGGCTCGGCCCATCGTCATCATCGGGCTGGGGCCGAAGTTGTCGCCAGGGTCTTGTGTGTCGGCACGGAAGGTATGGGTGTGGGCTGGTATTTCTGATTCCAGCAAGCTGACAGTTTCGGAGCCACCGGTTTCGCCGAGATCATGAAGAGATAAACCGGGTCCCTGCCCTGGGTGCATGGGAGCACGGCCTTGCAGGTCGGGCAAAGCAAAGTTGCTCTTGCCGTTGCCCCCATAGGTTGTACCCAGGAGGGAAAACAGAGCCGTATTTTGGCTTAGGGGCATGAGTTGGCCATCACACCAGGCCCAACCATGAGGGGCAAAGTTGAAAGGGAAGATGCGGATTTCCGCGACAAATGGATCGGCCATGATTATTCTCCTGAGTTAGTTAGGGGAAGGGAAAATCCCAAACAGGGAAATGATGAAGTCAACACAGAGGTAAGGCTGGAAATTGGTATGGGGCTGGCTTCCACCGACAGAGTTGACGGCGTTGGGCGACAGGTTCCCATCTGTATCGGCTTCTACATATAGGCTGACGGAGGGGGATTGGGCCAGTAGCTTGCCAGAGGCCTGATTAACCGTGCCACTGCTGGTGGAAGCCAGGAGTGGGTGGGAGTGGGCCGGGGTTTGACTGACCGTGAGGGTGATTTCTTCGGCCCCGCCAGTCTCCGCGAGAATAAAACCATTGCCTTGATGGATGGGAATGCGGCCGCGTAGGTCCGGTAACGCGAAAGTGCTTTGCCCATCACCGCCATAGGTCGTGCCTATCAACTGAAAGAGCGTTTCGTTCTCGGAAATGGGCAGTAACTGACCCTCACAAAACATCCAGCCAGCAGGGGCAAAGTTACCAGCAAACATACGAATTTCACCAACATAGGGTTGTGCCATGATCGTCTCCTAATTGGGTGAGGGGAATATGCCCTGCAAAGCGATGCAAAAGCTAAGGGTTAAGAACGGCTGCATGTTTAGATGCGCCTGACTACCACCGGTGTTAGTAATTGTGGATGGTAGCAGGGATGTCAAGTTGGCCGGGTTGGCATACATATTGGGCGCATTGCCTAACAGTGCGTTTGTAGGCGATGGGGTATTCGCATCTTGATTTGACGCATTGGCGACATGGGTATGTTGTGGCAGTTCGGCAATGCTGAGGGTGTGGGCCTGTTCGCCGCCCCGTTCGCCTAATGTGTGACCACTACCGACATGGATGGGGGTGCGGCCGCGTAAGTCCGGCAGCGCAAAATTGACCCTTCCATCCCCGCCAAAGGTCGTGCCTAACAAGGAAAAGAGGGCCTGGTTCTGATTGATGGGGAGCAATTGTCCATTGCACAACGCCCATCCCCGTGGGGCAAACACAAAACTCATGATGCGAATTTCTGACAAAAAGGGTTCAGCCATTGTGGTTCTCTCCTGAAAATGTTCACCTAAAAATGATACATGAGGAAATTTTGGGGTTTGCTTTTTTGATAACACCTCCCTAACTTGGACAAGCCAGAACTAATAAGATTTTTGCCACGATTACACGAATGAGTGCACTGAAAGAAGCCACGAATTACACGAATTTTTCTCTGGCGACTTGGCGTCCTTGCGTGTGTTTTTTCAGTAGACTCACAAATTAGTACAAAAGGGAAATATTCGTGGCTGATCTTTCTGGTAAATCGGTCAAGAAGTTGGTTCGTTCGGTACTAACACATCCGCTAAATCAGGGTGCTCGTTTGTATGGACCTGGACTTAAGATGTGGAGTTGTTATTTGGCACGGGGACATTATACCGGTAGGTTTTATGACGTTTGTTGTATGTTATACAGTACGCCAAATTGATTTGTCGGTGCTGTGGAGATTGAAGCCCAGACCCATATAGATGAGTTCAACGGTTAAGGCGTCATTGTTACCTGGGGTAATGGTTTGGATGGCATAGATGGAGCCAAAGTCGGTGATTAGCTGCCAGCTTTTACCCCCATCTGTTGACTCGTAGAGCTTGCCGTCTGCTGTACCGCGATAGAGTCTTCGGCCACTTTGCGCGGCCGCAACGGGTGAAGCCTTTAGGCCCAATAAGCCAGCCAAAGCCATGGAACCGGCAACCGCAAGAAATTCTCGTCTGTTCATGATGACACCTGATATTGTGAGGAAAATAGGCCCATTAGGACGGTATAGGGACTGTATAATGATCAAGGAAAGAATGATGACCCTGACGTTTACCTGAGTTGATGATCAACGCAAACGCATTCGCGAGTGTAAAACAGTTGCCCGGTAACGACCATAGTACTTAAGATGAGGGGTTCGCCTGTCAAACAGGCTTACACGATGGAAGTTATTTGCCTGGGTTGGTTTTCAGGGTGTCTGCGACCCGAATTGCCCTCAGGAATTTTCCATGGTGGGCAGGCCCATCAGGATGGGGAATCGATGGAACTAGGTGAAGTTGGGTATGAACTCTAACGAGTCCCAACTTGACCACCTGCAGAAGTTTAACCGCAGATCCTGCGCCTAACGCATTTCTTTAATCAGCGAAAATCGGCGTTATCTCGGATAATCTGATTTATGGCCCTGGAGATGAAGGACAGGTA
Organism: Candidatus Trichofilum aggregatum; assembly: GCA_016716885.1. Classification (GTDB taxonomy): domain Bacteria; phylum Chloroflexota; class Anaerolineae; order Promineifilales; family Promineifilaceae; genus Trichofilum; species Trichofilum aggregatum. Next base: position 57,815 of record JADJUV010000031.1, read on the forward strand.
ATATGGCTGAGTCATCGTCCAAGATTAACTTAATAGGTTCAAGCTTGAGGATGGAAATACCCAAATAGCCCTTGGGCGATAAACCAGCAACTCAGGAGATTTACGCGGCCGCGCCGCTTTGACCCTTGAGTTCACGAAAAAAAGCCACGATTTGCACGAATCAACACCAATTTTTCTCTGGTGACCCGGCGTCCTTTTCGCCTTTTTGTGCGTTGTTTCAGTAGACGCACGATTGTGACATCAGCCAACTATCAATAAGGACAACAGCATGAACACCCAGCATAAAACATCACGAACCAATAAACGATGGTCCAGGAAGTGGGTTTTTCTCGGCCTACTTTATATGGGTCTGATAATCACAGCCTGTCAGGGAGAAACCGGTTCCCAAACAGTGCCCACATTGGCCGGGGTGGCTGTTGTGCCCACAGACCCACCCACCTTGCCCGCTACATCGACCTTACCACCCACGTCTACGCCTGTGCCCCAGTTCACGTCAACGCCCGCGGCCGCGACACCCGAACCAGATGTACTGCCTACCGGAACCCTACCGCCCACCAATATCATCGCTACCCCCATCGTCATTCCCACCAATACCCGCTTCCTCCCTACCAACACCCCCCGGGTTCCCACCAACACACCCACCCTGCCGGTCACCTTAACCTTCACCCCCTCACCTACCTTACCCGCCACCAACACCGCTACCCCTGCCCCTATCACCTGGCGCGGGGAATATTTCCAGAACCGCGATCTCTCCGGCTCGCCAGCCCTTGTTCGTGACGATGCCACCTTAACCTTCAGTTGGGGCGAGGGTGGCCCGGCTAGCGGTTTTCCCGGTGACAACTTTTCCGCCCGGTGGACACGCACCGTACAATTTGCCCCCGCCACCTACCGTTTTTTTGCACGGGCCGATGATGGTGTTCGTATCTGGTTAGATAACGATCAAATTATCAACGAATGGCACGATGCCACGGCTCAGACCTACAGCGCGGAGCGTACGGTATCAGCCGGAAGCCACACCATCAAGGTGGAGTATTATGAAAACATAGGTAACGCCCAGGTTCAGGTATGGTGGGAGCAGGCGGGGCAATTTCCTCAGTGGCGTGGTGAATATTTTGGCGGCACAAACCTGCAAGGGCCAACATTGCTCCTGCGTAATGATGCCGATATTAATTTTAGTTGGGGTGGTGGTTCCCCAGACTCCAGCCTGCCTGCCGATGAGTTTTCGGTTCGTTGGACCCGTACCTTGAGTTTCAATGCAGCCCGTTACCGTTTTAGTGCCACCGTAGATGATGGTGTACGCATTTATGTGGATGGGGTGCTTATCCTGGATGAATGGCGAGATGCCGGTGAACGCACGGTATCGGTAGAACGGACGCTGACGGCGGCCACCCACCTGGTTCAGGTCGAATATTATGAACGCAGCGGCGATGCCCGCATTCGCGTCTGGTGGGAACCGGTTGATACCAGTCCCTATCCGGATTGGAAGGGTGAATATTGGAACAACCAAACCCACACAGGTACACCAACCGTCACCCGCAATGATCTGGCGGTTGATTTCAACTGGGGTCAGGGGAGTCCGGCTACGGGCATACCGGTGGATGGTTTCAGCTCTCGTTGGACCCGTACCGTGACCTTAGAAGGGGGTCGCTATCGCTTTTCCGCTCAGGCCAATGATGGCGTGCGGGTATTTGTAGATGGCAACCTCATCATTAACGAATGGTACGCCAGCAATGGCTCGGCTACCCATCAGGTAGAAATTAACCTGACTAGCGGTGCTCACACCATCCTTGTGGAGCATTATGAAATCGACAATAACGCTCTGATAAAATTCTGGTATGACCGTATTGGCAACTAGGAGCCAGAGGGAAGAGCGAGAGCGAGAGAAAAAAGACAGTCCGATCTTTTTCTCTTGCTCTCGATTCTTTTTACAGTTTTGCCGCAGCTTCTTCACAACTTCTACACAATCGTGGGCTATTCTCTGACTATGACAGTTGGTTGGTCAGACTGAAAAATAGCAGATGCAAGGAGAATGCACCATGAAAACTTTCTTGAAAATGAGCGGCGTAGCCCTTTTTATTGTGGCCTTAGTGGTGGTTGTGGGCGCGGGGTTTGCGGCCGCGCAAGCTTTAGACATGACTCCCGGCACCAATAACAGTGCCGCCATCCCTGGACAGAATTCTAATCCCCGGCAGGCCATGATGGCTAATGGCGGACAAGGTATGATGGCGAACGGGGGTCAGGGCATTATGCCCTTCGATGGCCCTCATCCCGGTGGTCGTGGTTTTGGCCATGGCCAGGGTTTCATTGATATGAAACCCATCATCGCCGAGGCGTTGGGCATCACGGTAGAAGAGTTGGATGCCGCGCACGCCGATGGTCAACGTTTACCCGAACTGGTTGACGAACTGGGTCTGGATTTGGATGCCGTTGAGGCTGACATTCAGGCTGGGTTGACCGCCGCCATTAACCAGGCCGTTACCGATGGCACCATTACCCAGGAACAGGCCGACGCCATGCTGGCCCGGATGGAATTGCGGGTATTAGCCCACGAAGTTGTGGACATGCAGGCCATTACCGCCGATGCCCTGGGCATCACAGTTGAAGATTTAATCGCGGCCCATGCCGACGGGCAGCGTTTGCCGGAACTGGTTGATGAATTGGGGTTGGACCTGGACACCGTTCAGGCTGACATTCGGGCCGGACGCGAAGCAGCCATTAACCAGGCGTTGGCTGATGGTACGATTACCCAAGAGCAGGCTGACTTGTTGCTGAGCTGAGTCATGGGGGTATGATGGGCAACGGGCCTCGCGGCCGCGGGCATCATGGTCAAGGACAGGGTAATTGCCCCAACATGACCCCACCCGCCGATGACACCGTGCCTACCGACGAAGCCTAAACTTTGTTTCCCTACTCGTTCCATGGCCGTCACCCCTTCCCGGTGACGGCCATTTTTGCTTAACACCCACCTCTGGTGGATGCCAACAAGGTACAAGACCAGAAGAACTCGGGGGAACTCTAGGAAGGAACTTTAGGAACTCGCCACTCTGCCACTCTGCCACTTTGCCGCCTTGCCACTTTGCCACTCTGCCCCTTCCACCATGACCCAATCCATTCTCCTGGTAGACGATGAACCCCGGCTGTTATCTTTAGTTAAAGCCTATCTGATCCAGTCCGGTTATCAGGTGCTGACGGCTACCAATGGCCGGGAAGCCTTGCTGATTTCTCGGCAGGAAAAACCTGACCTCATCATTTTGGACATTATGATGCCGGAGATGGATGGTTATGAGTTTATGCGCCTGCACCGGCGAGAACGGAACACGCCCATCATTTTGCTGACAGCGCGGGTGGAAGAGGAAGACAAGGTGATCGGCCTGGAATTGGGGGCCGATGATTACGTTACCAAACCATTCAGCCCCCGGGAACTGACGGCGCGTGTGCGGGCGCTTCTGCGCCGACTCCAGGCCGAACCGCTAGAACAAGAGGTGTTGCGAGTTGGGGAGATAACGGTAAACCGGGCTGGTCATCAGGCCAAAGTAGGGGATCGCCTGCTAGACCTGACCCCTTCGGAGTTTGCTTTGCTGGTGGCTTTGCTCAGCGCACCGGGTCGGGCGTTTAGCCGAGGAGATTTGTTGGCCTATCTGCCCGGTGATAATCTGGAAGGAATGGAGCGGACGGTGGACGCGCACATCAAAAATTTGCGGGCCAAAATGGGTGATGATCCCCGCCAACCTCGTTACATTGAAACGGTCTATGGGCTAGGCTATCGGATGAATGCCCAATAGACATTGTGTCACGTTAACGCCCCAAAACAGGAGATGGTAAACAGGTATGCGGCCGCTAACCTTTAGGCTCGTTCTTTCTTTCAGCGCCGTCAGCATCATGGGCATCCTGTTGGGGGCTGTTCGGGCGGGCCTTACTTCCACGCGAGCCTTCGACAAGGTGGTGGAGAACCAGACCGTCAACACGTTGGTCAGTAATCTGGCCGATTATTATGCTCGTAACGGCAGTTGGGCCGGGGTAGAGCAAATACTCACGGAACCAAGCGGTCAGGGTATGAGCAATGGTCAGGGTCGGCGCTACGCTTTGGTCGGTGTTAACGGGCGGATCATTGTGCCGGGGGCGGGTTATCCCAGTGGGGGTAGGCTCACACGAGCGGTCGTCGCTGAAGGGATGCCGATTCGAGTGGAAGGGCAAGTGGTGGGAACCCTGATGGTGGGCGGTGGGATGATGGGTATGATGGAAACGATGCCCCGGACGCAATTTGATGCGCGGGTGTATCCGGCTTTGGGGGTGGCAGCGCTGGCCGCGGCCGCGTTAGCTGGCCTGCTCGGTGTTCTCTTAGCCCGTAACCTGACCCGTCCCCTACAAGAATTAACCGCCGCCACCCGGGCCGTCGCCAGAGGTGAACTGGGGCAAACCGTACCGGTGCGTTCCCAGGACGAGCTTGGCGAGTTGGCCCAGGCGTTTAACCAGATGAACGCGGAGTTGAGTCGCGGCCGCCAGGTGCGCCGCCAGATGACCGCCGACATTGCCCACGAGTTACGCACGCCGCTCAGCCTCATTCTGGGCCACGCCGAGGCGTTGCAAGACGGTGTTTTGCCGCCAGACGCCGAGACCTTTGCCATCATTCACGATGAGGCGCGGCGTCTGAACCGGCTGGTAGAAGATTTGCGTACCCTATCACTGGCCGATGCCGGGGAGTTGTCTTTGTTGATTCGTCCGTCTTCGTCGCACGAGATACTGACAAACGCGGCCGCGTCCTTTCGCTCTCAAGCCCAGCAAAAACAGGTAGAGCTACTCACGGAGTTGGAACCCAATTTACCCGATGTGTGGGTGGACCCGGACCGGATGGCCCAGGTGGTGGGGAATCTGCTGGCGAATGCGCTGCGGTACACCCCGGAACGCGGCCGCGTCACGCTGCGTGCCCGGTTGCGCCCTGATGGGGTGGAGTGGCAGGTGCAGGATAGTGGCCCTGGCATTAACCCGGATGATTTACCTCACCTGTTTGAACGGTTTTATAAAGCAGATAAGGCTCGCGGCCGCGGTGAAGGTGGCTCCGGGTTGGGGTTAGCGATTGTGCGTTCAATGGTAGAAGCGCAGGGGGGGCAGGTGTGGGCCGAAAGCCAACCAGGGGCCGGGGCCACTTTCCATATTGTTGTGCCCATAGAAAAGAGGTTACACAGAGAGCACAGAGGTGAAGACACAGAGATTCACAGAGAAAAACGAAGTCATTTTTGAAACCTCTGTGACCCTCAGTATCCCCTCTTTTGGTTCAAAACCGCAACGACAAACAGCTCAACCCCCCATCCATCTTCTGAAACTCCGACATATCCAGGGTCATAACCTGGTAGCCCAGGCCACGCACAGTCGCTTCGATAACGGGATATCCCGCCGGAAGTAAAACAAACTCATTCACCCGGATGCAGTTGGCGGCGTAAGCCTCAGCCGGGGGTGGGATAATCCGTTCATAACTCTGGAAGGCGGGCTGATCCGCCAGCGCCGCATTGACCACCAGCCGGTTATCGCCCAGATAACTCAGGCCACTTTTGAGATGCAACAGGCCCGGCAGACCCCGAATGTTTATACAGGTAGAGCGGAGACCATTTTCGGCCAGATGCCGGGCTAATTGCCGTGCCCCCACTTCGTTGGTGCGTTCCGAAAGGCCAATAAAAAAGTGCCCCTCAGTTTCACAAATATCGCCGCCATCCACCGTGCCGGGAGCCTTGATGACCCCTAGCTCTGGATAAAATTGCTCCAGAATCGAAACAATGCTGGTGACTTCGCCGTTGCGACTGGGTGCGCCAGGGCGGGTGATAACAGCCCACGCTTCCGTCAGGATAGCGGTGTCTTCAACAAAGGTGGAATCGGGGAAGTTGGGGTTGGCCCGCAATCGGATGAGATCCAGGCCACATTGTTCCAGCGCCTGGCAGTAATCCTCATGTTGGGTCAGGGCTAACGGTACATCTGGACGACCTAAATTTACTGGTGGTGATCCCTTTGGCAAAGTTGTGAGCTGGCGGCCGCACGATGGCCTGTGTAAACATCAGCACTTCTCCTATTTCCGGCGTATTTAGCGATTATTAGTTGGTAACGCAGAAGTAACCTTGCCTTCAAGGTTTGTCCTGATCAAGCTTTCCGAAACCTTCGGAAGGTTTTCTCACCAGAGGGACTGAACGTTTACCTAACGAAACGAGAATAAGTGATTTTGGAGAAGTGGTCAAGAACGAATGTCATTTTTCGCGGGCATACGCCCGCGAAAAATGACACGAATGGGTGCTCAAACTTCATGGGGAATGCGCCCCGTCAGGCCAAACAGCCAACGCATACATTTGTGCCCAAAGTCTACTGGTTGGCAGAACATCATGGGGCAAGCTCCGGGGATAACCTGGATGCCGTGTTCGCGGCAATAGGTCACGGCTTCGTCCGAGACGCTACCGCTGGTGATGGAGCGGTGCATCCAGACATAGTGTACCCCGGTGGCGGCACATTCGCGGACGATTTGTTCTGTGACCTGGGGGGTGGTCGCCAGGACAACGCCTTCGACGCCGCCAGGGATGGCGTGCAGGTTGGGATAACAAGGGTCACCTTCGATTTCGTTGGTGTTGGGGTTGAGGGCAAACACCTGATAACCCCGCTCGCGGAGTGTTTTGTAGATGAGGTTTCCGGCATCGGGGTTGGCGCGAGACACCCCGGCGACGGCGATGCGCTTAAGATTGAGGAAGGTCGCGGCCGCGTCATTCAATGTGGTCATGGTTTTCTCCTACAAAAATAACGGAACCGCAGAGACGCAGAGTACGCAGAGAAAAGAAAAAAGCGGCGTTAATCGGCGAAGTCTGTGGTTAAACATGAAAAGTATGGCGAATTGCCGCACCGCGTTATAGTGACATTTGTCGCCAACGACAGGGAGAAACGTCATGAAGGGGTGAGCCGGTCAGCGGTCAGCGGTTCAGCCAGTCAGCTAGTCAGCCGGTCAGCTAGTCAGCCGGTCAGCTAAAAAGCTGAAGTGCTGACAAGCTGAAATGCTGACTCGCTATCTCACCTTGTGACGATGTTGATCAACTTGCCGGGTACGATGATCACCTGCCGGATGGTGGCGCCGTTGATCTGTTGTTGGATGATGGGGCGTTGCAACGCGGCCGCGTGCAATGCCTCATCCACTTCATCCACCACCACCGTCATCCTATCTCGCACCTTGCCATTTACCTGAATCACCATCTCCACCTCAGCCAGTCGGGCCAGAGCCGGGTCAAACTCAGGCCAGGGCTGTTGATGAATCGAACTGGCTTCACCCAGCACCTCACGCCACACCGACTCGGCTATAAATGGGGTGATGGGAGCCATCAACGTTGCCATGGTGGTCAGAGTTTCGCGCCAGATGGCCGGGGCGATACCGGCATCCTTCAGCCCAATTAGCTCATTTTGATATTCCATCAGCGCGGCCACGGCGGTGTTGAACTTGAACTGCTCCATTTCCTGGGTGATGCGTTGCACCAGCCGGTGGCGAGATTGGATAAACCGATGTTCTACCTGGGGGGAAGCGGGGTGAATGGGCGCGGCCGCGGCCATTTCCTGGGCCAACTGCCAGAACCGCTCCAGCCAGCGCGTCACCCCACGAATACCACTTTCATCCCAAACCACACTGCCGTCAAAAGGCCCCAGGAACAGGGTGTAGGCGCGGGTGGCATCGGTGCCGTGCCGGTCAATGACCGAATCGGGGGTAACAACATTGCCTTTGGATTTGGACATGCGTCGGCCATCCGCAGCGTGCAAAACGCCCTGGTTTAGCAGGCGGGTGAATGGTTCGGTGAAATTAACCAGCCCGGCATCAGCCATCACCTTCGTCCAGAAGCGGGCGTACAACAGGTGCATGACGGCATGTTCGGCCCCGCCGACATAGGTGTCAACGGGCAACCAGTAATCTACGGCTTCTGGGTCAAAGGGGCGATCTGGGACGTGAGGGTTGGGGAAGCGCAGGAAGTACCACGAGGAACAGGCAAACCCGTCCATCGTGTCGGTCTCGCGCTCGGCGTCGCGGCCGCAGACCGGGCATTTCACTTCCACCCATTCACGCACGCGGGCCAGCGGTGACCGCCCATCCCCGGTGGGGGCAAAATCGGCCAGGTCGGGCAGGCGGACGGGCAGTTGTTCTTCTGGCACGGCCACGGGGCCACAAGCCGGGCAATGGATAATGGGAATGGGCGCACCCCAATACCGCTGGCGCGAAATCAGCCAGTCACGCAATTTGTATTTTACTTGCGGCCGCGCCCATCCTTGTGGCTCCAGTTCGGTTGCCATCGCCTGAATGGCCTCGGCTGTGGTCAAGCCAGAATAGGAGCCAGAGTTGATCAGAATCCCCGGCTCCGTGAAACAACGATAAGGGGTGGCGTCGGTTTGGGGCTGACCGTTGGGGGTGATGACCTCGATGATGGGCAGGTTGAAGGTTTGGGCAAAGGCGTAATCGCGCTGGTCGTGACCGGGCACACCCATGACCGCCCCCGTGCCGTACCCCATCAGCACATAATCGCTGATCCAGATGGGGATGGGCTGGCCGGTGATGGGGTGGGTGGCGTAACTGCCGGTGAAGGCCCCCGTTTTTTGCCGGATGGTAGACAGGCGATCCACCTCGGTCATGGTTTGGGCGGCGGAGATGATGGGGTTCGCGGCCGCGGCCTGCTCTGGCGTAATCAGCTCCTTCACCAGCGGGTGTTCCGGGGCCAGGACCAGAAACGTGACCCCAAACAGCGTATCCAGCCGGGTGGTGTAGACGGGAATTTCCCAGAAGTCCGGCTCTTCTGAAAAGCCGGACTTCTCCACCCGAAACACCAGTTCAAACCCTTCCGAGCGGCCAATCCAGTTCCGTTGCATCGTTTTGATATTTTCCGGCCAATCCACCGTCGCCAAATCTGCCAGCAGGCGGTCAGCATAGGCCGTAATCTTGAAATACCATTGTTCCAACTCCTTGGTGGTTACGGTTGTGCCGCAACGATCACATTGACCGCTGTCCACTTGCTCATTGGCCAGAACAGTCTGGCAGGTGGGACACCACCACTGTTTGCCCCTGGCCTGATAAGCCAGTCCGCGTTGGAACAACATCAGGAAGAACCATTGCGTCCAGCGGTAATAGTCCGGATCGGTGGAATTGATTTCCCGCGACCAATCATAACTGCATTCCATAGCGCTCATCTGCTGTTTGTAGAAGGCCGTGTTGCGCTGGGTGGTAACAGCCGGATGCACCTGGTTGCGGATGGCGTAGTTCTCGGCGGGCAGGCCGAAGGCGTCCCAGCCCATGGGGTGCAGGACGTTGTAGCCCCGATGGCGCAGGAAGCGGCTATAAACGCAGGTGGGGATGTAGTTGCGCCCATGCCCCACGGACAGCCCTTCGCCAGAGGGGTAAGGGAAAAAATCCAGGATGTATTGTTTGGGTTTGTTCGGGTCGGACTGGGTTTTGTATAGCTCAATGGCCTGCCAGAAGGGTCGGCATTGGCTCTGTTGGCTCTGAAAGTCATAAGGGGTGATCATGAGAATGCTCTTTTAGTGGTAGGTGATGCGTGATACGTGATACGTGTTGCGTGGTGCGTGGTGCGTGGTCCGTCAGATAGTGGGTGGTGTTGGTAAGTCGTTTCATGATCAACTACTCCTGAGAAATTATGGCAAGCCGGAATGGTGTCTTGAGTTCCTACAGTTAAAAACAAAAAAACGCGGCCGCAAACTCTTTTTGCGGCCGCGTTCCCTGTGGTTGTGTGTGAGGGGTGGGAGAAACAAAAAGGCCGCAAACCTGGGCTGGTCTGCGGCCGCGAACTTCATCTAATGTTCCAACACAGCCACTTACCAGCCCAAAATAAGCCCCTCAAGAAGCAAGTGGCGAAGCAATGTTGCTGACGTCTGGCTGTGTCCTGTCTGTTTCAACAAAGCCGCCCCCCAGGCAATGTCAAGAATATTAAGGCCATCCGGGGGGGGGGGGGGGGGGGGGGGGGGGGCCCCGGGTAACGGGATGACCTTTTTCTGGGGTTAGAATCCCGGTTTTTCCCTAGCCGACGAACGTCAGCCTGGGGAGAAACCGGGGTTCTTCATCCATAAACCAGTCTATTCAGTGGGTTGGCGACGCACATACAGCATGAAGGCCAAACCCAACAAAGCGATACCCGCAAACAAAGTGAACCAGCCAGAGCCAGTTTGATTACCACCAACATTGCTCAGTTGAACATCGGTGGGTGGCGGGGTAGCCGTGGGTGTAGCGGTGGGGCTTGGTGTGGGTGTTGGCCCGGTGCTACAGGATTGCACACTCACATCGTCAATCGTCCAGCCCTCATTGCCCGCGGCGGAGTCTGACCCGAGGCGGAAGCGGAAGTTGACTGTCTGCCCGGCATACGCATCTAGCAGGACAATGTTGTTCAGGAACGCCTGACCCGGATCACACCACGCCTGGGTGGCGCCATAATCAAGGGTAATCGGGTTGTTGCCTGGCGTATCATTCCAGATAATGTTGTCATACGGGTCGGTCAACAGGGCAGAATTAGGCACTTGCGTCCAGGTAGAGCCACCATTGGTGCTGATTTCCAGAATACCGGCGTCCCAGCAACGGCCATCGGTGTTGGGCGTTTCAAAGTATTGACGGTTCTGGAAACGCAAAGTGATGGGTGACTCAGCGACACTAGGCAGAACAATGGCTGGTGAAACCAGACGTTGATCGCTCAGTGTTTCTGTATCCACGGCGTGGAAGGCATTCACGCCACTGGTGGTATTGACACCACTCAAGGCCCAGGTATTGCCTGTACCAGAACTTGTCCAACCAGCCGTACCAGACTCGAAATCGGTGGTGTAGGCCACGATCGTGGTAGAGGTAGGATCACAGCTACCCGGTTCGCCACCGGTGGTGAAAGAGAAGGTCGAACTGTTGGTGTTGCCACAGATGTTGCTGGCATTTACTCGCCAGTAGTAGGTGGTGCTGAAATCGAGCGGTTGAGTGACAGGAACGTCGTGGTTGGTACCCGTGGTAACAATCTCGTACTCAATGCTAGAGAAGTCAGCATTATCATCTACCTGTAGGGTATAGCTGATGGCCTGGGCGGCGGCGTTCCAGGTAAAGGAAGGTGAACTGCTCACGCCGGTAGCCCCGTTGGCGGGGGTGGCGAGCGTGGGCGCGGCCGCGGCCCCTACATACACATTCAACGTGGTGGTGATGTTCGCCGATATGCCACCCGTACCGTTCACATTGACCGTATACGATCCGGCAGCAGTTGTTCCGCCCGTTGTCGTAATGTTCATGTCAATGACTTGCGGCAATGTGGCCGGAACCGGATTGGGGGTGAAGGTCACAGCCGTACCCGCCGCACCCACAACACTACCACTCATGGTTACGGGCGGGGTGAAGTTTGTCCCAACGCCAATGTTGTAAGATGCCGCGCTTCCCGCACAGACATCAGCCACAGCGGGGGAGGGAATTGTCCCCAGTGTTGTACAGGCTTGGGGCATATCCGAGGCGGCTGTGCCGTCGCTTGTGCTGTTCGAGCTGCCCTGGCTGGCACTGAAGCCCAGACCACGTTTGGCAAAACCGGCCCATATAGAGCAATAGTTTTCGCCACCAGTCAAAGCCAGGTCGGCCGCCAGGATAGCGTCACGCCCATCTACGAAACCAGGGCCACAAGGCTGCAACTTCATGCCATCAATAAGCAATTGCATGGCCAGGTTATTACCACCGGTTGTCCAGTCACCATAGAAGTTGGTATTGAAGCCATGAGCCGTTACGAGGTTCCAGTACACTTCCCAGTACATCGTGGCCCAGACAAAACCAACGCCGTGAGGTATGGCTACGGAACCCACATTGGCATAGGTGAAATTGTTTTGCCCCAAATCTGTGGAGTAACGGGCTGGGCGAATACCTTGACCCGTAATCGGTTGACCTAAAGCATACGTGCCAATACCACGACCATTGGCTCCAGTGTCGCCTACTTTGGCACTGAAGAAGAGCGACATCAGGTCGCTCCAGCCTTCGCCCATTTGCTCGGCGTTGCCTAAACAGCCAGCCTGGGAAGGGCCACCGGTCAGGCGGTTGGAAACGCCATGGCCATATTCGTGGAAGATGATGCCATTATCAAAGTCACCATCTCGATTAGGCGATGTGGTATTCCACAGGAACATCTGCATGCGGCCGCTTGAGCCGTCTGGGGGAGTGGAGAAGTTAGCATTGTTTGTGCCGCCGCCATCTTGAGCTTCGGCCAACACATAATCGTTCCCTAACCCACCATTGCCGTAATTGTTTTGCTGGAAGTTACCACCCACTTCGTCAAAGCCATAGCCATAGAGAACATCATGGATGATGTTGTTGGCATAGAAGAGGTTCGTAACGGCGGCTGGGCGATAAGTGCTGGGAGCCTGGGTCAGATCAAGCGGGAAGAGGAAGTCCAGGGAGGCTCCCCCATCCGGGCTAGAACCAGCATCGGGGACATTGTTGGCATCGGTGTCGGTGTAGGCATGGACGTTGTTGCCCTGAGTGGTCGTGAACTCGGCTCCGGCTGCGCCGTTGGTGTCGTGCCAGCCAAACGGTGAGGCGGTGGCATTGGCCGGGTTAGCTACCACGATACGTCCATCAGCGGGGCTAGCGGGAATGCTGTGGATGGGGCTTTCATCCGGGATGGCGAACACATCGTAGCTATCTGGGGCCATGTTGGGGCCTTGGTTGCCAGATGTGGCCAATTCGGTGCCACCTTCGTCAGCCGTTACTCCATTATCCGCGTGTTCTGCTTCACCCCAGTGTTCCTGGTTTACCCAGTCCACCTGAGATAATACCTGGCCCGTATTGGCATCTACCCACATATTCCACCAATTTTGGGCATCCAACGGGTAAATTACCAAATCCCAGGCCAGTCGAACTTCACTGGCGGAAACTGGGTGGTAAACCAGTCGGCCAGGAATATTGTTGAGGGAGATGCCTCCCTGGCTCAATTCCGTGGCCTGACTTACACCACCTGTCTGGCGTACTACGCTCAGAGGTGTGGTAATGGTTAACCCTAAAGAATCAGCGGCTAAAGCCACAGCTTCACTGGCGGTAAGGTCGGGGGTTGCGGTGGTTACTTTCTGAGCGACATCAGACACAAAGCTGCTGCCCAGATTTAAGATGCGACCATCAGCCGTAACATTGACATTGATGAACGCGTCACGCACCAGCAAACCATTGACTTGTTGTTGAAAATAAAGATGGGTTACACCGGTGTGGGCACTGGTATAACGATCTGTCACCACAAAGTTCAGGTCAGCACCATTAAGAGAGAGTTGATCTTTTTCACGGGTGATGAAATCGAGGGCGATTTTGTAGGCATCACCAGCGGCGGGACCGGTGAGGAACTGGCCTTCACGGGCCTGACTCAAAACGATATGTTCGGGGGCGTAGTTGGTTGGCGCTAAGCCAAGTGTGCTTGCACGAACCGAACTGGGATAGCTCCATGCCAGAAGGACAAACAGGCATAGAACACCTATAGGGACGAAGCGCCAAACTTTACTAGACATATATGATTCTCCTTGAACGAAAGACAGAACAACCAGAAAAAAAGAGGGTGATGAAGATCACCCTCTCTTTACACAAATGGAATGGCCGAGATTAATGGTGCCGACGCCAAAGTGGCAGGGCAATTAATCCGACTAACGCGGGCACGATTGCCAGGGCTGTTACCGGCGATGATGACGGCGCGGCCGCGACCGGGGCGGCACTGGCTGGGGCTTTGGTGATGAACGGCAGGTACGTATTGGTCACGCCTACTTCAGTCGTAAAGGAGAACGTAACTGATGCGGCTCCGGCACCACAGGTATTATTGGCCGTTACCCGCCAATAATAGACGGTCTCATTCGCCAGCGCCGTCGCGGCGGTGTGCGAAGTCCCGGCTACGGTTGCCGAGTAATCCACACTGCTAAAGTCGGAATCATCATCCACTTCCAGCAGATAATCAACTGCGCCAACAACCGCTGACCAGGAGAAGATAGGTGTAACACCGATATTCGTAGCCCCATCTGCCGGAGTGGACAAGGTTGTGGCTAAAGGTGTACCTGTGATCAACGTAGCCGTGCTCACGGCGGTGACCGTCAGACTATCCGTGGCGGTAAAATAAACCGTATGTACACCAGAAGGTGTTGTTCCGGTAGTACTCACGTTAGCCGTGGTAGCACTGGGAACGGTGGTTACTGGATTGGGAGTGAATGATACGGATGTGCCCGCAGCATCTACACTACCGGTCATGGTAATGTTGGGTACAAGTGAGGCACCCACATTCAAGGTAAAGGAAACATTACTACCAACGCAGACTTGGGCCGTTGTCGTTGTGGGCACAGCGCTACAAGCAGCGGGCATGTCGAAGGCTTCGGTTTCATCACCCACGACAGCGGAGCTACCCTGGCTGGCACTAAAGCCTAACCCACGCTTGGCAAACCCTTCCCAAATAAGACATTGATTATCGCCACCTGTTAGAGCGACGTCAGCAGCGAGAATGGCATTACGGCCAGTCACAAACCCAGGATTACAGGGTTGCAATTTCATGCCGTCTGTAACAAGTTGGTAGGCCAGATTATTGCCCCCTGTGTTCCAGGCCTGGTAAATGTTGTCGTTGAGACCATACACATCAACCAGATTCCAGTACATTTCCCAAAGCATACTATTCCAGATGTAGCCCAATCCATGAGGAATGGAAATGGCCCCACCAGAGTCAATCATGCCATAGGTAGAGGCGTTTACAGCAAAGTCTGTGCTATAGGGGGTTGGCCGAATACCATTACCGGTTATGGTTTCAAATTGGAGATAAGTACCCACGCCCCGAATTTCTGTTGGGTAATTAACTGAAGTTGTCGTATGGAAGAGGGCTTGCCAGTCACTCCAGCCTTCACCCATTTGCTCTTGGTTGCCCAGACAGCCCGCTGTGCTGGGGCCACCGGTAAGACGATTGCTAATGCCGTGACCATATTCGTGGGCGATAACCCCACTGTCAATGTCACTATCACGGTCAGCTACAGGGCTAGGATTATCATCAATTGTGGCATTGACGGTAGCGCTATTGATGATAATGGCATCGATGATTAGTTGAGCATCAGATTGCCCGATAGCGACGGAAGGGATGGCCGGGCTACCGCCAAAGTTACCTCGCGGTTCATCCGTATTGTCCACAATGATAGCGGCAACGGCGCCAGCATTGGCGGCGTTTTGCACGAATACAGAGGAGTTACAAGCGCCCTGGTTCCACACGATCAGGGCGATTTTGCCAGCTATGTTGTTGATGATGGCCTGGCAGGCGTCTGTGTTGGGGGCAACGCCGTCATCAACAATGGCGATATCGGCGGTCAGGCCATTGGCTGTGCCACCGTTGTTAGAGGGATTGGCAATGTAATCACCAGCAATCGTACCGGGCGAATTGACAGTTACGATTTGAGAGAACGGGTAGGTCCAGATGAACATTTGCATCCGGGGTGCCCCACCATCAGCCGGGGTGGAAAAGTTGGCATTGTTTACACCGCTACCATCTTGAGCATCGGCACGGACATAGTCATTCCCTAGTCCACCGTTGCCGTAGTTGTTTTGCTGGAAGTTACCGGCGACTTCGTTGAAGCCATAGAGGTAAGAAACATCGTGCACGATGTTGTTCCAGTAGAACAAGTTGGTAATGGCAAAGTCGCGGTAGGTGCTGGCGGCTTGGGTATCATCGAAAGGATAGTCAAAGACCAGACCTGCTCCACCATCGGGTGCATTGCCGTCTGGGGCATTGTTGGCATCCAGGTCGGTGTCGGCATGGACATTGTTGCCTCGAGTGATGGTGTATTCAGGGCCAGCGGCACCGTTGGTGTCATGCCAGCCGAAGGGGGAAGCGGTGACGTTGTAGGGATTTAACTCAAGGGTACGCACGCCGTGACTGGGGCTTTCTACAGGGACGGCGAAGACCCGGTAGGATTCGGGAACCAGGGTGTCTGAGCTTGGGGTGCTGCTCAGGCTGGTGGTGGCTTCTTCGTGAACAACTTCGTTATGACCATGCCCCCCTTCGAGGCCAAAATTTTCATGGACGACGTAGTCATACTGGGACAGAACTTCCCCGGTTTGGGCATCCAGGCGCAAACTCCAGTAGTTTTGGGCATGGAGGGGTAAATTTCTATGTCCCAGGCCAGGCGCACGTTATTGAGGGATACGGGTTGGTAGACCAGTCGCGCTGGAATAGGTTCGAGGGAGATGCCACCGGTGCTAAAGAGGACGGAACGTTCGGCGCCACCCACATTTTCTTGGACGGTGAGGGCTTCGGTGAGGGTGAAACCGAGGTAGTCCGCGGCCGCGTTCACGGCTTGGGCTGCGGTCAAACTGGGTTCCGTGCCATTCACCAACATAGGCGTTGTAGACGCGAATGCCTTGATGAGCCTGTTGCAGATAGATGTGGGTAACGCCATTGTGATCACTTTGGTACATATCGGAAATGACATAACCCGTGCTGGCGACATCTTCGGCCGATAGGTCAAGGTCTGAGTGACGTTGTTGGAGAAGGTCGAGAGCGATGTCCAGCGGCTGACCGGCGGCTGGTTCGGTGAGGTATTCAATGACCCCAGGTTGATTCAGCGAAACCTGGTGGATAAAACCATTACCACAGTGGCTTCTGGCGCAATATCTTCAGAGGCCGCAGGGCGAGCCAAACTAAAGATAAGAGCAATTAAGAGACTGGTTAAGAAACCAGTCACCAGGTGGTACCGTAATCTAATCATGGAACGTAACTCCTTGGCGCAATAGGTTGTTAATACAGCACGAAACTATGAGTGTATCAATTTGAATGTACGAAGATTCTAGCACAACTCAGGGCATTGCAAAGAATGAACTAAACCGGTTTTGTGACTGACAAAGGGTATATTACAAAAAATACAGTGGAAGAGTCCCCCTTTTTTGGCTGACTTTTGTCGAGAAAAGTGCCAAGATTGCCTGTTTTGGCTGTGCCAGGATGTAACAATCCCAGGTTTATCATTAAGTTATGATTAGGGGAAGTTAAGTGTCCCTGGGTCCAACATATAACCAGCGGCCGCGAACCCTCTCAAACAAGCTCTGCTCCGTAAACGAGGCATCTCGCCCCCCCTGGAGCAACACGGCCCGAAATGTGACTGTGGCGGTCTGCCGGTCTATCTCATCTGTTGCCACGATTTGTAAACCAACAAATTGGGTTTCCCGGCAAAATCGCTGTAACTCCTTGCGCCAGGCGATTTCGTTTTGCGGCCGCAACGAGCTATCAGGGTGGGTTGTTTGCACAATGTAGCCCACTTTAACCAACGCATAGGCCGCATATCGGGAGCGCATGAGGGTTTCGGCGGTGGGTGGAGCCTGGCCGTCATGGTAGGGCTGACAACAGGTGGCGTAGGGGTGGCCGCTGTGGCAAGGGCAGGGTTTCACTCGTGGGAACTCATAGGAACTCAGGAAAACACCCGAAACTTGAAACCTGAAACTTGAAACCCGAAACTTGAAACTTGAAACCTGAAACTTAACCTGACTTGTACCTGAAACAGTCCACCAGATGATCGTTGACCATACCGGCGGCTTGCATGTAGGCGTAACAAATGGTTGGGCCAACGAAGCTGAAGCCCCGTTTGATCAGGTCTTGGCTCATGGCTTCGGCTTCGGGG
>JADJUV010000032.1 GCA_016716885.1 Candidatus Trichofilum aggregatum
GCGTTTTGGCGGTACGGGGCTGGCCAGGTTGGCTATCAGCCAGTATTTTTGCCACATGATGCAGGGAAACATTGTCATGAAGAGTCAACCAGGGCAGGTTCATGCTTTACCGTACAACTACCCGCCGTTGTCCCGGCTTTACCAAATGGTAGATGGCTCCAACACCCCATCCGTCCCTGGTGCCCATATGACAACTTTCCGATGGGTCTACACAACCTTCATGAATGGCTCCATGGGTATTACCCGCCTGTAGGTTGACAAGATTTAAACCCAACCTGGACGAGCCAGAATCAAAGAGGGTTTGCTGACGAATTAAACGAATTCGCACGAATGGGAAAAGAAAAAGTCGTGTTGAATTCGTGAAATTCGTGGCTGATCTTCGTTTTCTGTCCAAGAAGTTGACCTGCAAGGTACTAATCGTGTCTATGATCAAAATGTTTTGTCGAAGATAATCCTATGATCCAGGAAATCCTGGTTGAACGCTTGCAGATGCGTAAGTTTAACATTGTAACTGCAAACGACGGTCAGGAAGGGGTTGCGGTTGCCCAACAAGAAAAGCCAGACCTGATCCTGATGGATGTCAGTTTGCCGCAAATGGATGGTTGGGAAGCCACCCGCATTTTGAAAGGGGCAGATGCCACCAAACACATTCCCATTATTGCCTTAACCGCCCATGCTTTGCTTGAAGATCGGGAACGAAGTCTGGCGGCTGGATGCAATGATTTTGAAACCAAACCGATTAACTTTCCCAGCTTATTGATGAAGATCAATCATTTGCTGGGCCATAAAATGTAAGGTGTTCAGGTTAGAAATGGGTTTTCACTGGTAGCTACCATTGGCGGTAGTAAAACCCAGTTTGTTGGGTGTATATGTTAGACCCGGTAAAGCCTTCCGACATTTTTGCCAATAACAAACATTTGATCCCGGAATAATGAAGAGGAGTGAATATTTAGCCCCTCACCCTCTCCCACTAGGAGAGGGGACAGACTCACATGAGGGATAGTTACAAAGAGGAAATAGTAACGATGGGAAAGCCAACGGCTTTAGTCATAGAAGATGATGAGATGTTAGCGACATTCTTCGCCACAGCATTTGAAGATGCGGTTATGAAGTAATGACTGTTCGTGATGGTGAACAAGCCATAACCTATTTAAGTGACAACATTCCCACTATTATCTTATGTGATTTACAGTTGCCTGATGTTTCTGGCGAAGTAATCTTGTCCTATATTAGTGGTGAAACAAAATTTTGCCGCTACGCGGGTTTTGCCGCCAGTGTGGAAGGAACCCAGTTAATTACCTTCAGAATCAGGTTGATATCGTACTCACAAAACCAGTTTCCTACAAACAGTTGCTTCGATTGGCCGAACGGCTACACCTTCCATTTGATGCGGGACGGGTAGGGCAAAAACCATAGATGTTCAC
This sequence comes from Candidatus Trichofilum aggregatum, assembly GCA_016716885.1. GTDB lineage: Bacteria > Chloroflexota > Anaerolineae > Promineifilales > Promineifilaceae > Trichofilum > Trichofilum aggregatum. Next base: position 1,425 of record JADJUV010000032.1, read on the forward strand.
GATAAACATTGGGCTGGACCGCTTGCGGGCTAGCACCAGCCCGCTAAAGCGATCACTACGAACAAAACCTTTTTCTTGGAAGCTATAGCTGGCGGAAAAGAAGCGATCGCCTACACGCTGACAGGATGATTATGCCGGGCGGTCTCTACATCCACCTGTGAGACGAGGGGTAACCAAAGAGCTGAGGGGTGGGTAAGGCCGTGGTAAATAGCTTGCGCGGCTGCGTGCCAATTCACCCCTGTAGCCGTCGCTTTCCCGGTTCCCAAATTCCGTGCCCAGCGGGGATGACCACCACTACACACCTGCAAACGGATGGCATCACCCGGTTGGAACTGGTAGGCCGTGGCGTTCAGGCTGATTTCCAGGCGCATACCCCTTCTTCATCCCCTCGGCCCGCCCCGGACGAAGCCGGTAAAAGCCCATCACACAGGTTAAGAGAGCGACCATCTGGTTTGACGACGCACAAACGGCCCACAAAATCGGTAAATGGGCGGTCGGAGCGGGCATAGAGGCTGAGATGCACCGGGCCGATGAGGGTCAGACGGGTTCCGGAGCGGAGCGGTGGTGAAGGTGAGTACATCGGGGCGTTGTTCCAGCGGCCGCTGATCGACCATGCCGGATGGGCCGGTGAGCATGGGGCCACCCAGAGTAGGGGTGGGCTGGGCGGGGTCGTAGGTGTAGGTGGAAGGAAGGGCTGAGCCGCGGCCGCGATCCGCCAACGTTCCCCCGGATGCAAATAAAAGGGGGTGGCCTGGTGTGGCGGCGGCCAATCAGCCAGGTCTAGCCAGCGGTTGGCCCCATGGAGAAAGAGACGCACAGGTTGCGGCCGCCCTCTTTTCCCCTTCAAATGAGCATCCAACCAGATGAGTCCGGCTTGCATCGTTACCGTTTGACCGGCATCGTCGGCGTATGCCCAGGGGCCGATGGTCAGGTAGGGGTGTTTGCCCAGCGGCACCAGGGTCGCATAATCGGCCAATTGCTCCCGGAGAAACACATCATACCAGCCGCCCACAAGGTGGGCCGGAGCCGTTACCTGGGCCAGATAGTCGTTCAACATGCCCTGCTCCCACTGGGGATGGAGGGATTGTAAAGGTAACTGGTGCGCCGATTGGCTGATGAGACGGGTTTGGGTGGGGGGGAGCAAGCGTAAAAATTGTTGCCAGATGGGGTGATGGCTGTGCATGGCGTCCATGATGATGAGCCAGCGCAACGCCGCATCCAGGCGCAGCACCCGTTCGTCGTCAAGCAGGGTCAGGTTGCTGGAAGTCACACCCGGCACGATGGCTTTGAGTTCAGGCGGATTTTCTACAGCGATGGCCCACTGCACATATCCGACATAACTTTGTCCCCACATACCGAGTTGACCGTTGAACCAGGGTTGGGTGCGTAACCAGACCAGGGTGTCTTGCCCATCTTCGCGTTCGTGGATGAGGGGGAGAAAGTGGCCCTGGGAGCCAAAGCGGCCGCGGACATCCTGAATGACGACGTGATACCCTTGCCCGGCCAGGAGCCAACCCACCCGTTCCGAACGCAGACCGAAGAAGTGAGCGGTGCGGCCGCGGGCATACGGTGTTCGCATCAGGATGGTGGGGTAGTGGCCAGGCTGCGTGGGGAAGTAGTGGTCTGCCGCCAGGGTGAGGCCATCGCGCAGGGGACACGCAAATTGCGCTCCACACGCACGTTGGTTTGGGCCAGAGGGCAGGCCGTAGCGCCGGGCGATGAGGTGATGGCGTGGAGCGCGGCAGGCTTGACCGCACCAGGAACAACCACGTTCGTTTCTGTGCATCGTCTTTGCATGCCAGTCTCCGGGTCACCAGAGGCCAATCGGGACAGTGCAGAATATACTCGTAATTTCGCTCCCGGCCAGACTTCTCACAATCGCCCAGGATTTGGGTCAGGGCTTTTTGCTGCGTCACTGAACCCCTCGAGACTCGACCCACAGCTCGAAGTCCTATAACTTTAGGAGAGAAATCTGGTGTAGTAAATGAATGCTTTCCGCCACAGCCATTCGCCACCTTTCGCGGCGATGTGGGCGGGGAGTTGTTCGGCCAGGGCGTCGAAGGTGAGGAAGAGGGTGGGAATCTGGCTGGCGTAAGCAGCGATGGCTTGATGACGGGCCTGGATCGCGGCCGCGTCCAACGCCACCACCTCACTCTGCCACCCTTCTCCATCCCCCAACACCTGGGCCGGGAAGCCGTGCCACTGCACATACGGGTAATCCTCATAATAAACCCGTTTGGCCGGATCAAACACCTTCTCAGCGGCGCGACGGATCAGTTGGTGGTCTACATGGTTGCCAATGGTGAGAGGAATGAAGACGCGGCCGCAGTCTGGCAACCCGCTCATTTGCGTCATCAGTTCCGCCATCAGGCCACTTTTCTCATCCAGTTCCACCGGGTTAACCGTGCCAAAAATGTCATCGCGGGAGCGATACATATTTTCGCCCGTTTGCGGATGTGCCCGGTAGACACAATCGGGGAAGGCCAGGTGAAGCAAGTCGGCCCCCAGGATAGCGCAGGCGTTTTGGTCTTCGACGCGGCGACGCGCGGCCGCGTCCAAATCCAACTGCCAGCGCTCATGCAACTCCTGAGCAAAACTAGACAGCACCGGCGGCGCATCACCGGCCATAAACGTCACCACCAGCACCGTCTTTCCGGCGCGGGTCTGCTGAAAAATGAAGCCGCCATTAGACAAGGCGGCATCGTCGAGATGAGGGGAGAGGTAGAGGATGTCGTAGGAGGGAAGCATAGGACTCTGGGATAATTTGGGAAGGTGGGAACAAGGACTGCTGGGAACTCTAGAACTGGTTAGTGAGTTCCTCTGAGTTCCCTGAGTTCCTAGTTCCAGCCCCCTCATTTCTCAATCCGTTAGAATGAAACTATAATTAACCCCATGAATACCCTGACACACCTGGATGAAAGCGGCCGCGCCCGCATGGTTGATGTTGGTTACAAGGATGAGACGGAACGGCTGGCTGTAGCCAGGGGTGCGGTGCTCATGCAACCGGAAACGGTGCGCCTGATTATAGAAGGAAATATGAAAAAAGGGGATGTGTTGGCGGTGGCTCAATTGGCGGGCATTATGGCGGCCAAACGGACGAGTGACCTCATTCCCCTGTGTCACCCTTTGCCTGTTACCCATATCCAGGTGAACTGTGTGCCGGACGCGGCCGCGAACCAGGTCAATATCGAGGCCACCGTCCGGGTGCGCGGCAAAACGGGTGTCGAGATGGAAGCCCTCACCGCCGTCTCCGTGGCCGCCCTGACCATTTATGACATGGCCAAAGCGGTAGACCGCACCATGCAAATCACCGATGTGCGTTTGGTGGCGAAGGAAGGGGGCGTGCGGGGAGATTATCACGCACCGATGGGAATGTACAGTACAATCAGTCAGCGGTCAAACCACGGGTGACCAGCTCTGGCATATGGCCAACACTGGTTACCTGGTCGCTCACAACTGGGAACTACCTTATGCAACTAGAAATTCGTCTATTCGCTACTCTCAAAGACCGGGCCGGGCAAGGCCGGGTATTATTAACGTTGGACAGGCCAGAGGTGACGGTGCGCGAGATGTTAGATGGACTCGCGGCCGCGTACCCTGCCCTCTCCCCCAGCCTGCCCACCACCCTCGTCGCCGTCAACCGCCAATACGCCACCCCAGAGACAACCATCCGGGCTGGTGATGAAGTGGCCCTTTTCCCACCCGTCAGTGGCGGCAGCCCAGAAGAGAGTGAACAGTCACCAGTCTCAGCCCTCAGCACTCAGCACTCAACCCTCAGCACTCAACCCTTTCCCTTCCCCACCTACTTCGCCATCACCGAAGAAAAACCTGACCTCAACGCCATTCATGCTCACCTGGTGCAGGCCGATATGGGCGCGATTGCCACGTTTAGCGGGTATGTGCGCGGGGCCACCCAACGGGATGGCCTGCCCCCGGAGACGCTCCACCTGGAATATGAAGCGTACAGTGAAATGGCCGAACAGCGCATGGGCCAAATCGCCCGTGAGATTTGGGAACGGTGGCCCCTGGTGAAAGGCATTGCTATTGTGCAACGCATCGGTAAACTAGAGATAAGCGAACCCACCACGTTGGTGGCCTGTGCCGCCGGACACCGTGATCAAGGGATTTTTGAAGCCGCCCGCTACGGCATAGATCGGCTCAAAGAAATCGTCCCCGTGTGGAAAAAAGAAGTCGGCACAGATGAGACCGTGTGGGTGGAAGGGCATTATCAGCCTACGGAAACAGACAACGTAACTGAGGGGAACGCATAGGAACTGAGGGGAACTCATAGGAACTTCAATCGGTCTGAGTTCCCAGAGTTCCTTGTTCCTTAAGTTCCCACGAGCTATGAACTGGCAACAACAATCAACCCACTTTGCCCACCGCTATAACCTGCAACATTCGCCCCAGGTTCATGCCCTTGATTTGGTGAGCGAACTGGGCGAAGTCAGTAAAGAGTTATTGAAAGCGACAAAGTACGGCACAAGTGACCCTCACTATCGCCCGGAGATGGCTGAGGAGTTTGGGGATGTGCTGTATAGCCTCTGTTTGCTGGCGGAATCAGTCGGGGTTGACCTGGAGAGTGCCCTTCAGAGTACCCTGGCTAAGTATGAACAACGCTGGCAGGCCAAAGGGCATATCGGTAGTCAAATTGTGGATTGACGATGATATTTCCATCGTCAATCATCAATCGTAAATTTGAAGGAGGGAAAATGTTACGTCATTTACGGTTTTTACTATTCTTGCTCATGATGACCCCTGTTCTATTGGGTGTTGGCCCGTGGCAAGAAGCTGAAGGGGGTTTTACCTGGCAATGGTGGTACTGGCTGATAATCATAGGGTTGTTGGTGTTTGGTTTGTTGTGGTTCATGACGATGGTTGCCGGACGTCAGGCGACCAAACCGGAAGTTCAACCCGAGAAATATCAACCTACCTTGAGTCATACATCAGCGCCGGCTCCGGCCCCAGCGCCCAAACCGGTTGTGCCGGTTAAACCGGCCCCCGCCCCAGAGCTAAAGGCAAAACCGCAACCCGCGGCTGCGCCTCCCCCACCCCCACCAGTTGCCGCCCCCGCCGCGGCTCCCCTGGCTGCGCCAGCACCTATTGTGGCCCCGGAACCCATCGCTGAACCGGTCTCTTTTGCGCCGGTAGAAGCGGCTCCGGCTCCCGTCAACCCCGATCCTCTGTCTGACAAACTAGAAGGGGTTGGTCCCAAGATTCAGGAAATTCTGTATGGGGCCGGTATTAAAACCTTTGCCCAATTGGCAGCTACGGATGTGACTCACCTGGAACAAATTTTGGCCGCCGCCGGTGAGCGGTACCGGCTGGCTGATCCTTCGAGTTGGCCGGCGCAAGCCCGGCTCGCGGCCGCGGCCGATTGGGCTGGCCTGCAAACTTTGCAGGATAACTTGAAAGGCGGCCGTGTTACTCAAGAATAGTCACCCGTTCACAGATCCCACTTCTTACGGAGCTAATTCTATGTCCAACAATAACCACGCTTCCCGCCATCGTGTCGTTGTGACCGGTGTGGGGATGATCACCCCTCTGGGGCACAATGTTCCTGACACCTGGGCGGGCATTCTGGCCGGGAAATCAGGCTTTGGCCCGTTTACCCTCATCGAAAAAGGGGAGCACACCTCTGGGGGGTTGTGTGAAGTGAAAGATTTTGACCCAGGTAAGTATATGGACCGCAAAGAGGCCCGGCGGCGTGATAGGGTACAACAATTTGCCACTGTCGCGGCCGCGGAAGCCATGCAACAATCCCAACTCACCATCACCGATGAAAACCGTGAAGACATCGGCATCTACATGGGCACAGGGATTGGTGGTCTACGCACAACCATCGAACAAGAGCACCTGCTCCAAGAAAAAGGGGTGCGCCGTCTCAGCCCCTTCGCCGTCACCATGATCATGCCCAATGGGGCCGCCGGGATGTTGGCGATAGATTATGGCATTCAGGGGCCAACCCCCACCATTGCCACCGCCTGCGCCTCTGGCAACGACGCCATTGGTCATGCCTACCGGGCCATTCAGCGAGGCGAAATTATAGCCGCCCTGGCTGGGGGTATTGAGCATATTCTGGTGCATTGTGCCGTTGGCGGTTTTGAGCAGGCCAGAGCAACATCTGAACAAAGTGAAGCCACCCCCAAACCGTTTGACAAGAATCGGATGGCCTGGTCATTGGGGAAGGGGGTGGGATGTTGGTGTTGGAAAGCCTGGAACATGCACAAGCGCGTGGGGCAACCATTCTGGGTGAGATTGCCGGATACGGTCAGACCACCGACGCTTACCACATAACCGCCCCTTCTGAAGGGGGTGTGGGAGCCGCCAGAGCCATGGTACGGGCTATGGCCGATGCGGGGGTGACACCGGCTGATATTGATTACGTTAGTGCCCATGGAACCGGAACCTCGCTCAACGATCTGTACGAAACGATGTCCATAAAGAAGGCACTCGGTGAAGAACATGCCTACCGGGTAGCCATTAGCTCCACCAAATCTATGACCGGGCATATTATGGGAGCCACGGGGGCCTTAGAGGCGATCTTCTGTTTGTTAGCCATTCGCGACCAAATTGTGCCGCCAACGATCAACTACACCACACCTGACCCGGAGTGTGATCTGGATTATGTGCCCAACACCGCTCGCCCCACCAGAGTGCGCGTGGCCCTTAACAATGCTTTCGGATTTGGTGGGCATAACGCCGTTCTGGTTATCAAACAATGGGCTGAATAAACCGCCTGCGCCTCATTTTTCGAGGCGTACGCCTCGAAAAATGAGGCAAGAAAAAGTTCCCCGCCCCACGGGCGGGGAACTTAATTCACCAATCCCCCCAGTGGTAAAAACGGCATCATTTAGGAACAATTTTCCCTGTGATTGAACAGTTACAAACCTTAGCCACGATATTAGGGGTGCAGATGCGGGATTATTCCCTGCTGAGCCGCGCCCTGACCCACCGATCTTACTTGAATGAGCGGCCGCAAGATTTTCTAGAAGATAATGAGCGGCTAGAATTTCTTGGCGATGCGGTGCTTGATTTTATTGTAGGAGCCTACCTGTATCACCGTTTCCCGGAAATGGATGAGGGGGGCCTGACTTCGCTGCGGGCGGCCCTGGTGCGCACCGAGACGCTGGCTGAATTTGCCCGCGAATTGGGGTTGGGGCAGTTTTTGCGCCTGGGGTCGGGGGAAGCCGATAGTGGCGGCCGCAACCGTAACCACATTCTCTGTGGGGCTTTTGAGGCGGTTATAGGGGCCGTTTACCTGGATCAGGGGCTGGACAAAGTAGGCGAGATCGTGGGGCGGCTGGCTCCCCCCCGACTAGAACATATCATCGCTGAATCTCTGCACAAAGATGCCAAGAGTGAGTTCCAGGTATGGGCACAGGCTGAGTTTAACATTACCCCACGTTATGATGTGATTGCCAGTGAAGGGCCGGATCATGCCAAGGTTTTTACGGTGCAGGTCGTGGTGGGTGATACGGCCTGGGGAATTGGGGTAGGGCGGAGCAAACAACTAGCGGCCCAGGTTGCGGCCGCGGATGCCATGACCCGTGTTGACGAATACGAAATCAACAAGGCCATCATCGAAATCGAAGAAGAGTGAGTCGCTATACCCGACGCGGCGACAAAGCGATCGCGACAGGGCGAAAAACCTCGGATCGTGCCCGTTGCCAGTATAACAAGCAGGGAAAACTATGAGCCGTATTCTGATAACCGGTGGTAGTAGCTATTTGGGCCAACACCTGGTTCCGCTGGCGTTAGCCAAACACGAACTGTGTTACACCTTTTATAATCGTGATCCGCTTAATCTACCGCAGGGCCGTTATGTGGATATTCGTGATGCCCAGGCTGTCAAAAAGGCGGTCACCGATTTTGCTCCCGAGGTGATTATCCACACGGCCGGGTCAAACCGTTCGCCTAACATGACCCAGGTGATTGTAGAAGGAGCAGAAAATGTGCGTGCGGCCGCGTACTTTGCCAACGCTCGCCTCATCCACATCTCCACCGATGTCATCTTTGATGGCAAACATGGCCCCTACAAAGAAAGTGATCCACCCCAGCCCATTCATGCCTATGGCCGGGCCAAAGCCGAGGCTGAAACGATCATTCGGCGACATTCCAGTTACGCCATCGTGCGCACCTCTCTCATTTATGGGCTAAAACTCATGGACATGGGAACCCAATGGATGGTCAACGCCCTCCGTTCGGGTGAGCGGGTAACCTTGTTTACCGACCAGATTCGTAATCCGGTTTGGGCCAATACCTTAAGTCTGGCTTGCCTGGAATTGGCCCAAAACAGCTTTACGGGCGTTATCAACGTGGCGGGACGGCAGGCGATGAGCCGGGCAGAACTGGGCCTCAAACTGCTGGGTTGGTGGGATGTTATGGATCGGGCAACCCTGGTTACCGGTACGAGCGATCCGGAGCAATTTCCGCAGGATTGCCGGTTGGATTTAACGCTAGCCGAACAACTGTTAACCACACCAATGTTGGGGGTCGATGAGGTTTTTGCCCAGCACAAAGCGCTGGAACCTCTGGATTCTGGGGAGTAGGGCCACTAAAAGAGTGGTACAGCTTTACAGAACTCTTTGGTAGATTTCGTCTGAAGACCCAACCCTATCCCGGGGGGAAGGGGGAAATACCAGGAGTGCCGGTTTTCCTGCGCGCCGACGCGCACGAAAACCGGAACTTTAGAAATAGGGGTGGGGGTTGAAAACGGAGAGAAGGGAGTTATTTGGGGGATTTGGGCAAAAATTGCCAGACGGTTTCGGTCAGACGGGCCAGGTCATACGGTTTAGGTAGAAAGGGTGTGCCAACGGGGAAACGGGCATTCATGCTATTGTGGCGATAGCCAGAAGAGATAATGATCGGCACGTGGGGGTTCAGATCACGCAAACGGTAAAAAGTGGCTTCGCCACTTAGCCCTGGTAAGGTCAAGTCAAGCAAAATAAGACCAATCGCGGCCGCGTGCTGAGCATATAAAATTGTCCCTTGTTCACCGTCCGCGGCCGCAAGTACCGGAACATCATACAATGATAGTATGTCCGTTACCGCTTCACGAATAGCTTTTTCATCATCAATAACCAGGACTATTTGATTCATATTCACGACTAACCACCTTGTTAGGCGTTCCCGTCAAAATATGGCATAATCTGAACCAGATTATGCAACATCGTTGCTGTAAAGACCATTAAATTCCCCAATTTTAGTGAATGAACTTCGACAGTTGTGTCACAGTACATGGGGTTCATAAAAACAAGAATCCTTTAGGCCATATAGGGTAACCCAAAAACTTGGCGATTGACGTGACCTGTTTTAGGGTTTTCTGATGATATGACATGAGTAGTTCTCAAGTGCAGACCAACGCAACTCACCATATGAATGATAGCACCCGATTACAAAGCCTGTATGTGATCAACAATATGTTGAAGCAGGCTGAAGCAGATGGCCTGGACATCAATATAGTTTTGCCGCGCATCCTTAACGTGGCTGTAGAGCAACTGAAAGCCTTCAAGGGGAGTATTATTGTTGTTAACCAGGAATTCCACGTTGAACATACCCTCTCGGTGGGGGGCGGCACAACAACTCGCACCGCTCGTGTGTTTGTAGAGAAAGCCTTGCGTGAAGGGTTGGCTGGCTGGGCCATACAGCACAAGAAACCAGCCATCGTCACCAATACCCAAACCGACGAACGTTGGTTGGCTTCACCCGAACAGGCCAATGAACCATGGTCGGTTATCTGTATGCCCTTGATTCACCGGGCACGTACCGTTGGGGTGATCACCATCATGAAGCCCGGAGCTAACCAGCTTAGCTCTGAAGATTTGGACTTGCTGGGAGCGGTGGCTCACCAGGCGGCCATTACGTTAGAAAATGCGCGCTTGTTTAACGAAGCGCAGCGTCAACTCAAAGTAAAGGAGATGCTGTTTGAGGCTGGCCGAGCCATTAATTCCACACTCAACCGCAACGAGATTATCCAACGGCTTCTCTCGCAGATGAATGAATTGCTGAAGGTTGAGGCTTTGTCTATTGCTCTGGTGGATAAAAACACCAATGAGTTGGTGTTTGAAGTGGCCGATGGGGAAGGTAGCGACAAAATTATTGGTGTACGTATCCCTACGAATCAGGGGGTGATGGGTACGGTCATGGCGACGGGCAAACCGTCTATTGTCAGGAACGCGGCCGCGGAAGAACGCATTCATCGTGGTACGGATCGCCGAACCAATACCCAAACCCGCTCCCTCATTTGTGCCCCCCTGGAAGTCAAAGGGGAAGTCGTGGGCACCATCCAGGCTATCAACCCCCTGGAAGGCGATTTTGCTGAGGATGATCTAAAACTTCTGGTCAACCTGGCTAATCTTGCCAGCACCGCCATCGCCAATGCCCAACAATTTGAACTCATCCGCGCCGCCGAAGAGCGTTACCTCAGCCTTTTTGAAGATAGCATTGACCCCATTATTCTCACCGATATGCAAGGCAAGATCATCGAAGTGAATCGGCGTGCCTGCGATATCTTCGGTTACAACCGGGAAGAGTTTCTCCGCCTCAATTTGAGTGCCTTACATCCGGTCAACACGGGGGTTTTGGGGGTGCAGAAGTTTAACGCCATAACCAATAACCGGGTCACCGTTTTTGCCAGCCATACCATCGCTAAAAACCGCGAACACATTCCTATCGAAGTTCATGCCAAACGACTCAAATCTGGTTCATCTGATGTGTTGCAGTGGATTCACCACGATATTTCGCAACAAGTTGAACTGGAAGAAATGCGTAAAGACCTCACGGCTATGCTTTTCCATGACCTGCAAAGCCCGCTCAGTAATGTCATCTCCAGCCTGGAAATGCTGAATATGGAGCTTGATTCGGATGCTGAACCGACTCAGGCTTTCATGTTGGATATTGCTTTGCAGAGTAGTCGTGGCCTGCAATCCCTCATTCATTCTTTGTTGGATATTAACCGGCTAGAGGCTGGCGAACCTATCACCAACCAGACCCATGTGGACGTACGCAAAATTATTGATCTGGCCGAAGCGACGGTAGCTCCCACGCTCGAACAGCGTAAGATAGGCATCATTCACCAATTTGACTCTTACTTGCCCGATGCTTATGTGGATGAAGACATGATCCGGCGGGTTCTCATTAACTTGATAGATAATGCGGTCAAATTTAGCCCCATGAGTCAGAGTATTACGATTGCGGTGAATGAACCTGTGGTGGGTGATAAGTTGTTCATTTCGGTAAGCGATAAAGGCAAGGGGATTCCCGAACAATTTCGAAAAGAGGTTTTTGAGAAGTTTCGCCGCCTTAAAAGCAAGAATGCGCCCAAGGGATTTGGCCTGGGGCTGGCTTTCTGCCGTTTAGCCATCGAAGCGCATGGCGGCCGCATTTGGATTGATGATGCTCCTGGTGGGGGTGGCCGCTTCAACTTTACGTTGCCCACCAAAACTCCTAATTGCCCACAAATACCTGCTATCGTTTGCAGCGCCGGTTAGCCCCAGCTCCTTTGTCAAATCACCCTCTTCTCATGACTGAACGCCTCTACTACACCGATTCTTATACAACTCAATTTACCGCCAAAGTGGTTGAACGTTCTCGCGAGAATGGGCAACTGGCTTTGGTGTTGGCGCAAACGTATTTCTATCCCACCTCAGGCGGGCAGCAGGCGGATCGTGGCTCGATCAATGGTGAACCGGTTATTGATGTGTTTGTGCGGGAAACGGATGGGGTGGTGGTTCACCTTGTGCAAAACAAAGAGGAAATTTGGACGGATGAGGTAAAGGGGGAGATCGTTTGGGAACGCCGTTTTGATCATATGCAGATTCATACGGGTCAGCATATCCTTTCCCAGGCGTTTATTCAGACGGCCCAGGCCCAGACGGTGAGTGTCCACATGGGGGATGATAGTTGCACGATTGATTTGCACACGGCGGAGATTACTCCGGCGCAGGTGGAGCAGGCGGAGTGGCTGGCGAATCAGATTGTGTGGGAAAACCGCACGGTGAAGCCGTATTTTGTGACGCTGGAGCAGGCTGAAAAGCTGAATTTACGGAAGTTGCCGCCAGTATCGGGTACGATTCGCCTGATTGATATTGATAAGTTTGATCTGACGGCTTGTGGGGGCACGCATGTGGCCCGAACGGGTGAGGTGGGACTCATTAAGGTGGTCAAGTTGGAGCGGTATAAAGAGGGATTGCGGGTGGAGTTTCGCTGCGGCCGCAGAGCCTTGCTTGATTATCGTCTCAAAAACAGCATCGTCAATCGCCTTTCCTCTGCCTTGACCACGGGGTATCCGGGTATTGAGCCAGCCGTCAGTAAAATGCAAGAGGAATTAAAACAAGCTCAACGGTTAGTCAAAAAACAGCAGACGGATCTTCTGGCTTTTGAAGCCGTGCGCTTGCTCAGTGAAGTGACCGCCAAAGGCAAACTTCGACTGATCAGCCGTGCTTTTACCGACTGGGATGCCGGGCAGGTGCGCACCCTGGCTAAACAGTTAACCCAGGAAAGTGGGGTGGTGGCCTTGTTGGGGGTCGTGGGTGACAAGTCGCAATTGATTTTTGCTCGCTCTGAGGATGCCCCCGGTAATATGAATGAGTTGATCAAGACGGCGTTACCGGTGCTGGGCGCGGCCGCGGGTGGGGGTAATGCCACCTTCGCTCAAGGAGGTGGTCCGGCGGCCGATCAAGACCGTGTCACCCAGGCCCTCAACCGGGCCGAAAAACTTATCCTGGCCCAACTCTAACCCGGTCAATCACCCCTCGATTCCCCCGCAATTCCCTGGTTTAGGCACAAGGATTAAATAACCTGTGGAACTGAGAGGAGAGACTCGACCAGCTTTACCCAACTCCTGGGTAGATTGAGTCGGAAGACCCATCCCCCGACTCCCTTCCCGTCGGGAAGGGGTGAGGAGTGGGGGAAACCGTGTTGCCTGAGTATTTTTTTAAACTACAAGGGGGAAACCCCATCCATTTTCCTCGAACGCACCCTCAACGATCTCCATCAAGGCATACAGTTACAAAAAAAGCAGTGAAATATGTCCCTCAATAGGGACAGAACATTGGCATAAGTGGCGGATTTTGTGCTAAAGTAAGCGCTGCTTTTCTGCACCAATGGGAAAAGCGGAGGAATGAGGATCAATGCGCCAGACAAAACAAAACGCCACACATGCCCTGCAACAAGTGCCTTTCTTTACTCGCTTGAATGCCGAGGAAGCATCGGTACTGGCCGAGAAACTAATCTTGCGTCGTTTCAATGCCAACCAGATCATCTTTCATCTGGGTGATCCGGGGGGTCTTCTCTACATTATCACCAGTGGTAAAGTCAAAATTTCGTACAGCAATCCGGACGGGCAGGAAGCCTTGTTAGCCATCCTGGGGCCGGGCGATTTCTTTGGTGAACTCTCCTTGTTAGATTCGTCTCCCCGTTCAGCCACTGCTGAAGCGATTGAACCCACGGAAACCTACACGCTGGATGGTGGCTCATTCAACATGTTTTTGGATCACACCCCAGGCTTTGCCCACCACGTCCTTTCCGTTCTGGCTACGCGGATGCGGGTCCTGAATGCGCAACTGAGCGACATCTTCTTTCTGGATTTACCGGCCCGGTTGGCTCGCACTTTATTACGGCTGGCTGATCAATACGGCAAATCATCCCCCAGCGGTATCCAGATTGATATTTCCCTGACCCAAACTGACCTGGCAGAAATGACGGGCGGAACGCGCGTCAGCATTAACAAGGCGTTGGGTCGTTTCCGCCGCTCCAAATGGGTGGATGTGAGTGGTCGCCATTTCACCATCCGGGATCGGGATGCGCTGATCAATTTGATCCAGATTTCTGGTGGCTGAGTGACTTTGGGCCAAACCTATTATTTTGGGTGAGGGAAACGGGCTAAAGCCGTTTGGGGTCAGCCCGCTAAAGCGGTCATTACGAACCAAACTCCAGTGGTTATCTTGTCAAAATGACTTTGCCAATGTTGCGGTTTTGGCGCACGTATTCATGGGCGGCCTGGGCCTCGGCGAGGGGGAAGGTGCTGTCTATGATGGGGCGCAGTTGACCAGAAACGAGTAAGGGCCAGAAGCGTTCGCGGAAGGCCTGGGTGATTTGGATTTTTTCGGTGAGCGGCCGCGGCCGCAAACGTGAGCCAATCACCCGCAAACTTTTCCCCAGTACCAACCCCATATCCAACTCACCCTGCCGTCCCCCCAACAAACCAATACACACCAGCCGCCCCCCTTCGCGTAACGCCTTTAAATTCTGGGGCAAATAAGAGCCACCCACCGGATCAAGAATAAGATCAACTCCCTGGTTGTCGGTGGCTGTTAATAACACCGTCAGAAAATCCTCTTCTTTATGATTGATTGCCAGGTCTGCACCCAACTCCCTACAAGCCTCAACTTTAGCTGCGGTGCCTGCGGTTGTTATCACAAAGGCCTCGCTGGCCTTGGCTAGTTGAATGGCGGCTGTGCCTACGCCGCTGGCCCCAGCATGAAGCAGCACCCGCTCGCCAGCCTGTAAATGCCCTTCTAGAAAGAGATTCACAAAGGCGGTCAGCCAGACTTCGGGCGCGGCCGCGCCCTGGGCAAACGACCACTCATCCGGCAATTTCAGTAACATCTGCGGATAAACGGCCACTTGTTCGGCATAACCGCCGCCCGCCAACAAAGCGCAGACGCGATCACCCACCTGCCAGCCGGTGACATTGGCTCCCACCGCCGTAATGCTCCCGGCCATCTCCAGCCCCAAAATCTCAGATTCGCCGGGTGGGGGCGGGTAATGCCCTCGCGCTTGCGAAAGGTCAGCCCGATTAACTGCTGTGGCTTGCACATCCACTAACACCTGATTCTCATTGAATGTTACATCGGCGACTTCTTCCCACACCAGTTGGGGAGTTTGATGGTCCTGGTAAACAACGATGGCTTTCATACGTTTCACCTCATTTTTGATGGTTGTGTTTCTTTTTTGGTTTTGACCAGTCCAGGATATGGAACTACGGAACCCTCCGTTTACATTGTAGCGTAAATCAAGTTCATGGGTTTACTGATTGGAATAGAGCGAAGGAAGGATAGTAGCCCAGGATGCGGCCGCGCTCATCCATTATCAGCCAGTTTGTATGACCCCATTCGGTGGGGGTTCCGTTTAGGGCAAAAGGGGCGACAGAATAGACGCGGCTGTCGGTAAGCCAGGGGGTCCAGCCAGTAGCTGGCAGATCGAGATCGCCGCGGTGGCCGTTTAGGGCCAGATCAAAATAGCGGGCCACTGTCGCCGCATTTGGTAACGCATCCAGGTGATCTCTGGCCTGCGGGTGGGTTGACTCGGCATGTTTCCAGCCCGTTTCCGTAATGAAGACGGGCAACGGCTCTACCCCATACGCGGCCAGTTTGAATAACTCCCAGGCGTAACCGTTGATACCGCGATTATAAATGCCTTCGGGTGGTGTTAATTGGGTTGGGTTGCTGGCGTCGTTGAGCCAATCAACCTGATGTTGTTGCTTCCAAGGGCCTTCGCGGAAAGGACCAAGGGGATACGGATGGCTGGCCCAGGCATCGAGGTGGGTGAAAATGTCGGGCGCGGCCGCGACCATGCCATCCATAAAACTTTCTGCATCCAGATAAACCATTCCATTTAGGGTAGATGAGCCGGTGTGGGGGGTGAACGGGTCGAGTGGGGCGTTGAGAATCCGGGCATCTGGGTCGGCAGCGTGCAGAGCAACAGCCATGTCACTTAAATAGCGGGCATATTCGCTGGGGTTGGCGCGGCCGCCCCATTCATCACCGTGGTTCGGTTCATTACCGATAATGACAAAGTGCTCCCCAGTGGGCCAGTTAAGTGAGGTGAGAAAGGTGGTGGTTGCGGCCGCGATTGTCTCATATCCCCCATCCTCATCCTGCGGCGGAGCCACCCACCACCCCTGTGTCTGATCAAACGTGGTTGCCAGCCGGATGATAGGGGTCAGGTGGTATTCGGTACACAAATCCATAAACAACTGCCACTTCACCCGGTCAAAATCATCGTGCCGGATCAATTGCACCACAAACCCCCATTCCCCGACCGCCTGCCGGGCAACACCCAGATGCTCCGGCCACAGTTCCACAGGCCAATGGTTGCGCCCATCATCCAATAGTAGATGAATGCCGAGTTTGTTGGTTGGTATTGTAATAGAACGGCGGGTATGGGGTGGTGGGGGCGTCTGGCAGGCGGTGATAAGAAGGGCAAGCCCCAGAAAGGTGAGAACCAAATAGCGCCACATGGGTGATAACAAAAACCGGGCGATCTGTGTTAGATCGGCCCGGTTGATAATTGTTGAACCAGCGGGTTGGTTAGGCCAGGGGGCGACGCCGACGGCGTTCCAGGATGAACACCAGGGTGGCAGAACCGAGGAGTACAAGAAGGGTCGCGGCCGCGTCCGTCTGCAAACCTGCTCCCACCTGGCTGGCTACTGAGCGCAACGTAATAGCTGTCGGTGTACTATAATGGGCAACCACATTTGTAACGAACGGTGTATCGTCAGGTACTTCAACAAACGCTATCGGTACACCTTTGATAGTTTCCGTGCTAAAAGGCACGGTATTGCCTTCAATCTCCACGGATTGAAGCGTTCGGGTTTTGAAAGTGGATGGAACCATCAAGGTGAGGGTCATTCCAGGCGTGGCTGTTACCTCTAAATCAAAGGTCAACGTACCCGTTCCCGATGTCCAAACAACATTCTCGAATTCACTGGCATAGCGCATTTCCGTAAACGTCAACCAATTATCCGCACTCCAGATCGGTACCCCATTGGCTTGTGCATAAGCCATTGTCCCTTCGGCCCACTCAAGCCCGTCACCCTGGCTAGAATAGTCTAAATGGAACTGTGTTGTGAGAGAGGCGTAATCTCCGGCCAAACTGTCAGCGATAAGCTGTTGTGAAACGGCTATGGCTTGTACATACGTTAAATTCATCCAACCTACGCCTGCCCCATTTATCATATGTTCATCAACCAATTGTGTGGCTTGTTGATAAGTATCTAAAATTGTGCCATCTTGTTTTACATACTTCATCGGCAAACCACTGCCGTTGATATACCCCATCGGCCAGGTTAAGTCTGGTTTTTGTAGCCAACCACCATAATGATAAACATCGGTGAACATGTGAACGTTGTAATTAAGCATCGCATGTTCAGCAATATCGGCCCAGCCTAACCATTCAACACGATGATTGCGGATGGTGCGGCCGCGTTCTACCGTTCCGTATTGAAAACCCCACCATTCAACGATACAGAAATACCGTGCTATCAAGTTACCACACCAGTCTGGTCCCGGATGACCATTCATGTCATGTCCAGCGGCTCGCATCGTTGCCAAATAGTCAACCTGATTGGGAAAACCCGGTATTTCGGTTTGAGAAATATAAAAACTGATGGTTCCACCGTAACTCTCTACACTGTTTAGTAAGTCTGTATACAGCGCCGTCGCTTGTCCATGACTATCTCCGGTGAGGATCAACATCGTTTTCGCTTCTTCAGGAAAATACCATAGTTGGGGCAACGGCATATTAAAGCCAACCAAATGACGCACCAAACGCGCAAAGAACCGTTGTTGTTCATCGGCTTGGGGCACAGGAATTCGCTCTCGATCTACCCAGGGATTTCCACCACCAATTGTCTGGTACAGATCAATAGTGCGTAGAACACCGTCACTATCCGTATCTACATTGGCATTCGCTGGATTGCCCTGGCGGGTATAAATCACGTTGCGAGATAAGTCGTAGGCAAAGGCCACTGCCTGCCCACCGGAGCCAGCCACAACGGCTGGATAGGATGTGGGAGTTGTGAGGTTACTATACAACTGAGCCAGGGTAATGGCTCCCCCGGTCAGGCTATATTGATCCGCATCGCCGTGGATTTGTAATGTCTGTGTGACCAAGCCTGTGCCGGGTGGGATACTGCCAACGGTCAGGGTCATGGTGTCACTTATTTTCAAGAAGCCATCGGTTAAAGGGGCACCGATGCTATTAATGCCAAATAGGTTAGCAATGTCGCTATCGGGGCGCATGGCAATCAGCCGACCTCCGTTATTGACATAATCGGTTAACAAAGTCGCTTCACCGACCGTTAAAGCCGTTTCCGCCAGGATGACCAGTTCATAGCCGTCTAAAAGAGGGGCGCTCATGGTGCTGATGTCTTCCATGTTATAGGTGTTGAGACCCTCGGCGCGCATGATCTCGCCCAGATACTCACCAAAGGGGTTGGCACTGGCGCCGTTGACAATGATGAGGATGGGGGATGTCCCGGCGGCCCCCACGGGGAGCCAGGTGAATCCAAAAATAGCCAGGCACAACACGACCAGGAGTAGTTGGGCACCAAACAGGTAGGTAAGTGGATTGGAAGTCCAGGAAAAGAATGGTTTAGTTTTTGTCATAATATGAAATTCGCTTGCATGGGTAATGCATCTGGTTAAACTCTGGTAAACACACCAGAATTAAGCACAGATGGAATGAAGCGGGTTTTGCCGACAAGAATGCGGTTGGTGGCAAGCCCCCAGAACAGACGTAACCCGGCGATTGGGAAATTATTATAGCCCACTACACTTAAGAAGGAACTTGCGTCTTTATTGTAATCTGGTTAGGGTGGAGAAGGCTAAGGTTCTTCCTTGGGTCATGGATGTTAACCCTGATGGGGTAAGGAGATTGTTTGTATGAAGCAGTTTATGCGTTTTGGAAGTGGGTTGGTCATTGTTTTGGTGTTGGGGGTTTTGTTGCTGTGGGGCCTGCGGCCGCAACTGGTTACCAGCCAGTTCGCTCTCACACCAGAAACATACATGCCCGTCGTCCTAAGTGCCGTCCAACCGACACCCACTTTTACTCCTACCCACACACCTACCACCACTCCCCCCTTTACGGCTACCCCTACGCCCACCATAACCCATACACCAACAGGTTCACTCCCTGCACCAACAGCTACATTCACCCCCACATCTACCCCGACGCACACACCAACCGCAACCACAGGCTCACCGGTGAGTGTGCTAGAGCCGTTTGAATCTTCTGAAGCGAATTGGGTTGTTTCACGAGATAGTTCAGGGAGTGGCACGGTCACGCGCTCCAATACGTTCGCGGCCGCGGGGACTTATTCCGCTCGTCTCAACACCACCAGTGGCGGTAGTGCCAGTGTGCGGGCCAACTTCTCCGCCCCCACCGGAACCTGGGGCGAACATCCCGGCGTCTGGCATTGGCAATGGTCGCAGGTTTATTTACCCGCCGCCACTGTGGCTCAGTTGGGAGCCAGCGAATACCTTACCATTGCCGGGTTCTGGTCTAACGGCAACAACAATCGCGGCTGGTATTTACGGGTACGACAAGGCGGCCAAATGTACGCTTACGGTTTTAACCCCAGTGGCAATCCCGTTGAGTTTCGTCTCTACGGCACATTCCCCACCGACCAATGGGTCAACCTGGAAATGGGTCTGCACAGCCAAAATGGCCCTGGGGTCAAACGAGCCTTTTCTTTCCTCATTAACGGTAATTTCTACGGTTGGTACCACCAGGGCAACATGAGTGGCGAAACCTTTGACCGGATGGCTATGGGCATTCTTTCTACCAACAGCACCGATGCCCTGAATGTCTACGTTGACCAGTGGCGTGTCCTCACCATCAACCAGGTTCCTGGTGGCCCAGATAACCGCTCCACCGCCAATGTACAAGAGCAGGATTATCGCACCCAGTCAGGCATCCAGTGGCAAATAGATTGGTCTACCTGGGAATGGGATTTGCGCCACCATGCTACTCATGGCCTTTATTCAGCGAACAACCGCCTGCAAAGCGGCCGCAACCTGGACAAAATGCCCAACCTGAATAGCGGCTGGGGCGAAATTGAAATTGGTTGGCCCAATGGCACACCCTCAGGTAATCCCAATAGCTATTTTGGCCCCATGATTGGCTTCCGCAAAGATATTGCCCTGGAAGAAAACCTGGAAATAATTCCTGTTGGGCAGGGCAACGGACAGGTCAATCTGGTATTTGAGGCCTGGGTGAATGGTGGCCCCATCATTCTGGCCCAGTGGCCCATGCCCTTAGCCTCAATCGGTGGTGGCTCCCACATCCCTGAACCAGGAGATATTATTCGGGTGCGTTGGGAACAGCTAAGCGGGAATCAATTGAACGTCAAAGCCAGTTACTATGATGCCAGTACCGCCACCTGGCACACTGATGTGATCAATCACACCGTTAATCTGACCAATATCGGCGGCATCAACTTCACCGATGGCTGGCACACCGCTTCATCTATCACCATTGACAGTAACAGTTACTCTATTCGCCGTTATAAAGTGGGCACATTAGCCACCTACCCATAAAATAGGGATGGATGGGGTAAACAGGGATCTGGACATCGGCGTTTTTTGTTCCATCCTCTGGAGACTAAGAGATTGAGAGACTGAGAGATTAAAAGATTCCCAGAAGGCAGGTGGAGACTTTCATTGGAGAGACTCGACTGGCTAAAGCCTCGACTCCTTCTTCACCCCGTCCGATCCGGTAGAACCTATTTTCAGGGCGGTCTGTTCATTATCTTGGAGTGCCTATGTTATATCCGGCTGATTTTTTTGATCTGAGTGATCCTCTGGTGGCGGAGTTGTTTGCGGATTGTCACTATGTGTGGGACATCATACCCCGACTGGAAGAGCACATGACCCGGCTAGTGGGGCCTGGTCGCATGGTTCGCGGTAAGGTCATGGAAGGGGCATTTGTGGGTTCGCGGCTCATATTTATCGGCGAAGGCGCACGTATTGAGCCGGGCGCGTTTGTGCAAGGGCCAGCTTATATTGGGCCAGGGGCTATTGTCAAACATGGGGCATTTGTGCGGGAAAATGTGATTATGCTTCCCGGTAGCATCTTGGGTCATGCCAGCGAAGCCAAGAATGCCCTTTTTCTGCCCAACGCCCACGCGCCTCATTTTGCTTATGTGGGGGATAGCGTCCTGGGGCATGATGTCAATTTGGGGGCCGGAACGAAGCTCAGCAACCTGGGCATGATGAGCCAAAAGGACCCGGAGACGGGTAAACGTCCCACCATAAAAATTAGGGCTAATGGGTCAGTTTATGACACAGGTCTGACGAAGCTGGGGGCGATTTTGGGCGATGGGGCGCAAACGGGCTGTAACTCGGTGCTGAATCCGGGTTGCCTGGTGGGGAAACGGACGCTGGTGTATGCCAATGTGGCCTTGCGGAAGGGGTATTACCCGCCTGACTCGATTGTGAAGTTGCGGCAGGAGACAGAAATCACCAGTCGTTACTAACCCTCTTCTGTTCGTAGTAACGGCTTTAGCCGGGTTGGCCCGCTAATGCGGTCACTACAAACGAGGGAGCGGTCACTACAAACGAGGGAGCGGGCACTACAAACTGGGGAGCGGGTGGGGTCGTTACCGGGAGCCTCTGCGGCCGCTACGTCTTAGCTCTGTGGACGAAATATCTACCCGGAAATGGTCGGCCGGGATGTAGGCGAACAAGTCGGCAAAGGCCAGAGGTACGGGCAAGTGGCTGGCATCTTGGAACCGGCCTTCATTGTTCCGTCGCCCAGCCACCAAAAAACGACAGCCCTGGAGACGAATGGTTTCCAGGGCTGTTGTCATTTCGGCTACGCTGTTGTGGTAGTAGCGGGGTTGCAAAATGCGTTCGGCGGTGTCATAACCGACCACAAACGTGGCTCCAGGGAAGCATTGGGCTTTTTCCAGGAAGGTGGGGGCGTTGCTGGCGATAATCGGCCAGCGTCCAGCAAATTGGGCCAGCCGATCCAGCACCATGGTGGGTTCCAGGGGCGGCTTGTCTACGTTTTGGGCCGACAGTTCAAAAGCGACGGGACGGTTTAGCACGCCGCTGGCGACACGGGCCAATCCCAGATGGCCGTCGTGCAGGGGGTAGAAGGAGCCGGGCAAGATGAGCAAGGGGGTGGGGCCATTTTCTTGCACCTGACCTTCGTCGGTGAGGGCGAAGTAGTGAATTTCATGTTGGTGCAGTTTCGCGGCCGCGATGGTTAAGTCCCGCTCCTCTATCTCCAGGTTATCCCCCTTGACAAAAGGCACATCCAACTGCACATCCAGGCCAAAGGCGTGAGCCAGGGCATTCAGCATCACCCGGCTGACTATATCCTCTTCCCCAGCCCGATCCCGCGCCCCTTTACACAAAATGAGATTGTAAGCCCGCACCCGCTCCGTTTGCCAGGTGGCGATGTGGGCACGGTGCTGTCCCCGTTTGGGGCGGTCGGTGATGATGGTGGCGGTGCAGGAGAGACCCATGACCCGTTCGTCGGGTTGGCCTAACCAGCGGGCACGCGTGAAAGCCCGTCCGGCCATGAGGCGAGCCACCTCGGGGGAGACATATTGGCGGGGAATCTGGCCCAGAAATTCGTTGGACGCGGCCGCGTCATACGGCACGAGCGCTTCGATAAGGGTACGGCTGGCCCCGGCGACACCCAAAAGCCAGGAGAGGGCCTGTGCTCCGGCTCCGGCAGTCACCATAACCAGCCGGGTCGGATAATCGTGAATTGTTTTGACAAAAGAGATAGCGGCTTCATCCATGAGCAAAATTTTAGCACCAGCCCCTTACAAACCAAACTTTTGCCCGGTGGTGGCCAGCGTAACGTGCGCGGCCGCGATCACCTCTCGCGCCGCACTGCCTTCATCCAACAGGGGGTTGGTGTGGTTGAGATGGGTCAGGACGATTTGTTTCTCTATCCCGGCAACAAATTCTAGCGTTTCCGTGACCAGGGGATGGGCGACGGGTGGCCGACCGCCCAGTTCGTCCAGGCTGAAAAATGAGGCATCGAGCAAGGCCACATCGGCCTGGGACACTGTTTCTCGGGCCAACGGCCAATCTGACCAGCGATCAATGTCGGGCAGGTAGAGCAATGACCGCTCTGGGCCACGGATGAGAAAAGCGAGTGTGCCGGTTTGGGCTTCATCCCGGTGGGGAACGAGGATGGGGGTGAGGGTGAGGCCGGGGGCGAGGGGGACGGGGCGAGGGGGCGAGAGGGGGACGGGGTGACAAGAGGTGAGGAGCGGGGTAAGGAGTTGTTCATTCCAGAGCAGGTCGAGCATGGCTTGGGTGCCATAGATGGGTACGTCCTGGATGAACATGCCTTCCGGGCCAAGTTGGTTGAGGCCACCGACGTGTCCCATGTGGGCGTGGGTGAGGAAGATGCCATCCGGCGGCCGCAACCGTTCCGGCCTTTGCGGGTGTGGGCCGAGCCAATCAGCCAGCAGGTTCAATTGGTAGCGTACATCGGGCGTCACATCCACCAGCCACACCTTTGCCGGGGAAGGTCGAGTATCTACGATGGCGATGGCGGCGGCGTATTGGGCGAGTGAAGGGTTGCGGTACGCGGCCGCGCACCGCACACACCGGCAGCCCACATGGGGCAGCCCGGCATCCTGCATAATGCCCAAAACCTGGACGAAGACAGCGGGTTGAGGTGGGAGTGAAAGACATGGTTGCGTGTTCCGTGTTGCGTGTTATAACCCAAAAGCAAAGGTTTACATGCCTGGGATTGCCAGATAATATTACAGACAAAAGGTAACGTGACAATCACCCTCTAAACCATTCATCACAATCAGAGCTAAATATGCCATCCTCAACCTCGGAAAAAGCTGATATTTTGAGAGAGATTAGTCAGGTCTTGCTCAAAGACGATTTGGCAAAAGACCTTGCTCGTGTGAACTACCCTTTCCAATTTCAGAAGAAAAAATCTCGACAAATCACATTGCTTCAATCCCTCAAACTCTTTTTGCGCGATGGTTTTATTGATCGTTATTCTGGTCATAAACTTATTTTCCCTGGCTTATTACGACTGTTATCAAAAAGTATGCCTGAAGAATTTCCGTATCACCGAAATTGGAAAATGAACGAATGCCATATCGCTTATTACGAACTATGCCCTACGGTTGACCATGTAATACCCATTACGCGGTGGTGAAGATGTTGAAACTGGGTAACACACTGCTCAAGAAATTCAGCTAAAGCATATTGGACATTAGAGGAACTCGGCTGGCAACTTGTTCCACCTGGCAATTTGAGTGATTGGGATGGCTTGATGCAGTTGTATATTGAACTGGTTGAATCTCAACCAATATGACAATACTTTGGTGCTTTTTATCGATTCTCAAAGAGTTTTCAGAAATTGGCAGTTGGGGTCCCCAAAAGGATTTGGCGGGTGGGGTGGAGGTGATTCGGGCGTTGGTGGCGGGGGTGACGGCTGAGGAAGCGCGGCCGCGGCCTGCCCCGGAAGCGTGGTCTATTCTGGAAGTCATCTGCCATCTTGGCGACGTGGAACGTGAGGATTTTCGGCAACGGCTGAACATCATCCTGAATCGGTCTGACGAAAAGTTTCCCGTCATTGATCCGGAAAGCTGGATCATAGGACGCCAATACAATGAGCGCGATCTGACCGAGATGGTGGACAAGTTTGTCGCAGAACGGGCGCAATCGCTGGCCTGGCTCAAGGGGTTATCAGAGCCAGACTGGGAAACGGAATATGCCGATGAGTATGGGACGATGAAAGCAGGCGAGCTGTTGGCGGCCTGGGTAGCCCATGACAACTTACACATGCGGCAACTGGTGGAACTGCGCCGTGCCCGACTGGTGAACTTGACGGCTCCGTATGATGTGAGCTACGCCGGGGAGTGGTGAATCAGGCGTGGAGACTTTGTCGGAAAGCCTCGACCGGCTAAAGCCTCGATTCCTTAGGACTCGACGGGGTGAATCAGGAGTGGAGACTTTAGTTGGAAAGCCTCGACCGGCTAAAGCCTCGACTCCTCCGATAAACCCGGCAGAGCCATAAATTACTGTTGACTCCAGAAGGCCATCACCCCTTCGGCCAGGGGTTGGGGGAGCGAGCCATCCAGCCGGATGATCATGATGTGGGGGTCGCCGTCGTCGTTTAGCATAGGCAAGACGAGGGCATCGCTGGCTGGGGACCAGAGGCGATGGCTGAGGGCGTACTGATCAAAAAACGGTAAGAACTGGTTTATGAACAGGTTGGTGGGGGAAAATTGGAGCAAGACACGCCGCTGCCCGGTGGCGACTTGCACGACTCGTAGCTCTAGGAGAAAGTCGTCCCGCTGGTTTTGCGGCCGCGCCAACACCCCCTTACTCCCCTCGTAAGCCGAATCTTCCAGGCTCTCACTGGGCAACGTTAGATAAGCAATGGCCTGCCCATCAGGCGACCAGAAGAAGGAGAACACTGGGCCGCTGTCCAACAGCGTCACATCACCCGTGGTAGCGTCCATCAGGCGCAAGGGGCCAAAGGCCAGGTCAGACGGGTTGAGCGGGCTGGTGAAGGCGAGTTGGTCGTTGGCAGGACTCCAGCCCAGGGCTACAAAACCCTGGTGCTGAACAGACACTTCACTCCCGTTTTGTTGGTCAGCGATGATGAGGCGGCGCTGGTTGTCGCGGAGGGTTCCGTAGGCCAGGTAACGCCCATCGGCAGAAAGGCCCGGCGATTGGAAGAAACCGGGTTCGGCCAGGTTGGTGGTTTCGGTGTTGCCCTGATTATCCATGAAGCCGAGCCGTGAACCTTCGCCCGTGAGGCCGGAGTGGATGAACAGGTTCAGACCATCGTTGAGCCAGTTCCAGTAAAAGGGGGAACCGGTAGTGAGAAGGGAGTCGGTGGTGGAGCCATCGGCATTAGCCAGATGAAAACCAGCCCCATCTTGGGGATGACCGGCCAGAAAGCTGACTTGTTGGCCGGTGGGGGACCAGTAGAGGTAGATGGGGTAGTTGCTGGAGCTACGATATAACTCGACGGGCGCGGCCGCGGCCGCGTCATCCAACACAAACAACCCGCCACTCTGACGGCTACTGCCAATAGCGGCCACCTGCAACCCATCAGGCGACCAGGCCGGAAACTGGAAGCGTAGATCATCGTCGTCCGTTAGCTGGCGGGTCTCCGTGCCATCCGGGGCAATGGTGACGATCTGGCCGTCTCGGTCAATGTAGACGATGCGGTTCACCGTGAGGGCGGGGTCGGGGATGAGGAGTGGGGTGTCTGGTACGACGGCTTCAATGGCGGGTGTGTCTGTGGCGACCGGGAGTTCTTCGGCGACAGGGGTCGGGCTTTCTTCACGTAGGACGATGATGAGGGCCGCGGCCGCGAACACCACCAGGCAAGTCATCATCCCCATTAACCCTACGCCACAGCCGATAAGCCAGAGCCAGGTACGATTTTGTTGTGTCATAAGAACCCCCATGTGTTGTGTTGCGTGTTGCGTGTTGCGTTAATTGTGGGCCAAAATCTGGTTCAGGCAATGGTTTTTTCTGGTTTTCTCAGATAGGTGTTTTCAAAGTATAGATCGCGTGCCTGGCACGGGGCGGCAAGTTGCGTTATGACCAGGTTTGTCTGCCCCGTGCCAGGCACGATGGCCGCACACACTTTGCCAAATCCATCTGTTTGATAATAATTGAGGTTTTTGACCTGGATGAAGTGCTTGTGCAGGGTGTTAAACATGTTTGAGGGGCAAATTCGCTGCCCCATGCTGGCGATCAATCGCAAACTAGGCTACCAACCGGAGCCGGGTTACTTCACATTGGTTAAAGAACCGATACAATAAGCCTGTAATCAGGGAGTGGTGACCATGAATGAATTTGTAATAGCCAATCAAGTCAGCCTCACAACGGAACGGTTGATCTTGCGTGAGTTTACCTTGATGGACGCGGCCGCGGTCTTTGCCTATAGCACCAAACCCGAAGCCCATCAATTTGCTGACCACCCACCCCATGCCAGTGTGTATGATACCGAAGAGATGATTCAACGGTTCATTGGCTGGCAATATGATACCCCTCGGCAAAATCTGGTGCTGGGGCTGGCTCTGAAAAACACCCCCCGCACCCTCATCGGCGACATCGCCCTGACCACAACGGATCAGGTAAACCGGGAAGCGGAGTTGGGTTTTATGATTGACCCGGCTTATTGGGGGTTGGGGTATGGCACTGAGGCGGCTGAGGCATTGATTGGTTATGGGTTCACGCGGGTGGGCTGGAAACGCATCGCGGCCGCGTGCCACAAAGACAATCTGGCCTCCCAAAAACTACTGCGCCGGGTGGGTCTGCAACCCAGCGAAACCCCACCGGCCAACAAGCCGGGATTGCGTTTCAACCCGCATATGCGTTTTTTTAGCCTGGAAAGATAGAAATCGAGCGTGTTACGTGTTGCGTGTTGCGTGATCAAGACACGTAACACGCAACACGCCCTACAATTCACAAGGAGCACCTTTCATGTCAAAAGAAATCATTCACACCCAACATGCCCCGGCCGCAGTGGGGCCATATTCTCAGGCTGTCCGGCTGGGCAACCTGGTGTTTACCTCTGGGCAAATTGCCCTGGACCCCAGCACCGGCAAACTGGTGGAAGGGGATGTGGTGGCCCAGACGCATCAGGTGTTGAACAATTTGCAGGCCGTGCTCGCGGCCGCGGGCACAGACCTCGCCCAGGTCATCAAAACCACCGTCTTCCTGCAAAACATGGGCGACTTTCCCATCTTCAACCAGACCTACAGCCAATACTTTCCGGCCAATCCGCCCGCCCGCTCCACCGTTGAAGTCTCCAAACTGCCCCTGGGTGGGCTGGTCGAGATCGAGTGCATTGCCTTAGTGGGGGGATGAGTGCTGAGTGCTGAGTGCTGAAGTGCTTTCCCCTCAGTACTCAGCACTTTCCCCTCAGCACTATCTTTCCTATGTCTGCTGAAACCATCCTTGTCGTAGACGACGAAGCGAATATCCGTGAACTGGCGCGCATGTACCTGGAGAAAGATGGTTACCGGGTGCTGATTGCCGTTAATGGACAACAAGCCCTGGACACCATCCGCCAGCAATCGCCGGCTCTGGTGGTGTTGGATTTGATGTTGCCGGGTATTGATGGCTGGGAAGTGTGCCGCCGGGTGCGGGCCACAAGCAATTTACCCATCCTCATGCTGACCGCTCGTGATGATGATATTGACAAGATTGTGGGGCTGGAGCTAGGGGCGGATGATTATCTGACGAAGCCGTTTAACCCTCGTGAACTGGTCGCCAGGGTGAGAGCAATACTGCGGCGTGCGGCCGCGGCCCCCAACCCGCAACACGAACGCCGCCGCCTGGGCAATTTAACCGTCAGTCCCGCCAGCCGCGATGTCCACATTGACGACTTGCGGGTTGACCTGCGGAGCAAAGAGTTTGATCTGCTCCTCACCCTCATGGATCATGAAAACATGGTGCTTTCACGGGAACAACTGCTTGATCTGGTGTGGGGTTATGAGTTTTACGGCCAGACTCGCACCGTAGACGTTCACATCGGCCACCTGCGGGATCGGCTGGTGGGCAGCAATGTCAAAATTGAGACGGTATGGGGGAAAGGGTACAAATTGCTGGTGGATGAGTAAGACCCAGTTTACAGTTGTTTTACAGTTCTACCATACCTTCTGAAGATTTACGCCTTAAGCTGTTACGTGGTGCGTGGTGCGTGGTGCGTGCCAGAGCCTTGATACGCAACACGTAACACGCACCACGCCCTAAAACCCAAACCCTTGTTACCTTGCCCCTCCCACCATGTTCCGTTCACTGCGTAGCCGCCTGCTCCTCTCTTACACAGCCGTCATTGGCACCGTTTTGGTGGTGATGACGCTTTTTTTGTTAGCGGCCGCGTTGTCAGCCCAGTTGCGTTTTGACCCCCCTTGGCGGGAGCTGATCGTCATTGCCCGCAGTGTAGACGCCGAAATTACACGAGCGCGGCAGGCGGGTATTGCCACCATTGAGGCGGAACGGTTTGAACAATTTCTGGCTCAGGTGGCCGACTCACAAAATGTGCGGGTTCTGGGCATCATTGCCGGCACACGAGAAGTCTTTTACGATAGTCAAAACGGCAGTTGGGTAAGTGAAACAATCGTGGCCGACCCCATCCGTTCGGTGTTGGCGGTGGATAACAATATCAGTTTGGGGGATATGAGGCCCCGGATGGCTCCCATTGGCTGGTGTTGACCCAGGCGTTGGACACGTTTCGCGGCCGCAATCGTCTTTTCATCGTCTATGCGCGGCCGCAACCCACCCCCTTCGCCGTCTTCCGCCAATTTTTCCTCTCCCCGTTGTGCCAGGCGGGCCTGGCCGCCTTCCTGGTAGCTGTGCTCCTCATGTTATGGCTGAACCGTTCGGTGACGCGGCCGCTGAAAAACATGGCTCAGGCCAGTGAAGCCATGGCCGCGGGCAACTATGACCAGCAAGTGCCTGTGCAAGGGCCAGAAGAGGTGCGTCGGGTGGCCTCAAGTTTCAACGAGATGGCGACCCAGGTTAAAAAGGCCAACCTGTCTCAGCGCGATTTTGTCGCCAACGTCTCCCACGACCTAAAAACGCCGCTCACTTCGATCCAGGGCTGGAGCCAGGCTCTGTTGGATGGCGTTGCCAGTCGGCCAGAGCAAGTAGGGAACGCGGCCGCGATCATTCACAGTGAAGCTGAACGCATGAACCGCATGGTCAGCCAGCTTCTCGACCTGGCCCGCATCGAATCAGGTCAGCTTAAGCTCCACCAGACCCCGCTTTACCTCAACGATTTGCTGACAGATGTCTACAACAACCTGCTGGTGCAGGCCCAGGCCCAACAAATTCATCTGACCCAGGCTATTCAACCCGTGCCCCTCATTAGCGGCGACGGCGACCGGCTGATGCAGGTGTTCAGCAATCTGGTGGATAATGCGCTGAGCCATACTCCGGCGGGCGGGCGGGTGCATCTGGTGGTGCGGCCGCATGGCGACCAGGCCGTTGAGGTGTTGGTGCAGGACACAGGCAAGGGTATCCCCCCGGATGAGTTAGAGCGGGTATTTGAGCGGTTTTATCAGGTGGAGAAATCGCGGGTGCAGGATAGCGGCCGCAAGGGGTCGGGTCTGGGGTTGGCGATTGCCAGGGAGTTGGTGGAAGCGCATCGCGGCCGCATCACCGCCCATAGCCAGCCGGGTCAGGGAACCACCTTTGCCGTGCGGTTGCCTCTCTCCCCCACGCCCCCTGGCGCTACCCTGACCAAACGGCAATAAGGCCTAAATGAGTGGAATAAAGAGAATAATTAATTATTGAACTGTTGAACTGTTGAATGGTTAATGAAGTGGTGGATGCTTCCCCTCATTAATCATTCAACCATTCACAAATTCACCGATTAATTATTTTCTTGTTGCGGTATTAGATTCCCGTCCAACTCCCTTTCCTCTATCACCTGCTCCATGCGCCCGGCAAATTCACTCAGCATGACGGCCGTCGCTCCCCAGACCTTGTGTTCCCCCACGGCAAAATAGGGAATCTGCAAGGTCAGGCCATTAAAATCACGCGGCTCATGGCGGCGATTGGCGGGGTCCAGCAGATGCCGGAGTGGTACTTCCAGGATTTCAGCGACTTCCCACTCGGCGGGGTAAAAGGTGGGCGCGGCCGCGTACCAGCCCACAAAAGGGTGTACCTCAAAATCGGACGGGGGAATATAAATGGGTGTCATATCACCCAGCATCAGCACTTGTGTCGGGTCAATCCCTACTTCTTCATGAGCTTCCCGTAAGGCTGTTTGTCCTAACATCTCACCCTCGTCTTGCCGCCCACCGGGAAAAGAGATCTGCCCCGCATGGGAGTTCAGATCATCGCGGCGGCGTGTCAGCACGAAGTGGAGTTGCCCATCTTTGGGGTAGAGCAGAAGCAAGACGGCGCCCACTCGGGGACGGCCCTGTAGGTTTTCTGGCCGTCGGATAGCGCGGGGGACGGGAGCCATGAGGCGTTGGTACGCGGCCGCGTCAAAATCAGCTAACAATAACGCTTTTTGAATCAAATCCAGAGAAACATTCATGCCCCTGATTTTACCCCAACAATGGACAACCCTCATCAAAAGGCTAACCCTGGCCGCCGCCGTTCCGTCCTTTCGCTGCCCTCGGCTTCCCTACCCCCCAGGGCGGGGGTTTTGGGGCCAGGTTTTGTTGCGCGCGCAGGGTCACAACCAATGATTTCTGACACTAAGTTGACTTTGGAAAAGCCTTGCCGCCCTGGCCCCAAATCTGGATCATAACCTGCAACCAAGCGATAATAGATGCGTACAGCCATCGGCAAAAAAACCTTTCCGGATCGTTTCAGGATCACCCTTCTGCTATCCTGAAACCAATCAGACCCTATCTTCATCTGATGCTTCGCTATCCCAACCATTCTCACAAGGAGTCCAAATAATGAAAAGTCATGTGGTAGATTACAAAATTCATGGTGATGATCTTCAATTCGTTGAAGTAGAACTTGATGCGGGTGAAACCGTTATTGCTGAAGCGGGTACCATGATGTACATGGAAGATGGCATCGGCTTTGAAACTAAAATGGGTGATGGTTCCCAGCCCGACCAGGGTTTCATGGGCAAGCTCTTCAGTGCGGGCAAACGCGCCTTAACCGGTGAGTCCCTCTTCATGACCCACTTTTCCAATAAAGCCGGGGGTAAAAAACATGTGGCCTTTGCCGCCTCTTACCCAGGCAAAATTGTCCCCATTGATTTGGACGAAGTAAATGGGGAAATGCTCTGTCAAAAAGATTCATTCCTCTGTGCTGCTCTGGGCACAGAAGTGAGTATCGCCTTCAACAAAAAAATAGGCGCAGGGCTGTTTGGGGGTGAAGGGTTTATCCTGCAACGGTTGCGTGGTGATGGCATGGTTTTCATTCATGCGGGTGGAACCATCATTGAAAAGCAACTCAACAACGAAAAAATCCTGGTTGATACCGGTTGTATTGTCGCGTTTGAGGCCCAAATCAGTTACGACATTCAGCGAGCAGGCAACCTGAAATCTATGGTATTCGGTGGAGAAGGGTTATTCCTGGCTACTTTGCAAGGCACAGGCCGGGTGTGGTTACAATCATTGCCATTCTCCCGCCTGGCCGACCGTATTCTGCAAAACGCCCCGTCTGCGGGTGGTTCCACCACAGGTGAAGGCTCGGCTATTCGTGGGTTGACCAACCTGCTCCAATCGTAGATTCCCTATTACACACCTATTGTTTTGCCCCTAACATAGAAAAAGCCCTGACAGATATTGGCATCTGTCAGGGCTTTTTATGTTCCACGCACCACCAAAGAGGTGCTTACATGTTCACCATGGCTTTGTACTCGCCATTGCCTTTGCCTTTTTTGTCCACAAAATAACTGGACCCCGCCTCGTCGATCAACTCAGGGGTTAGAGTGGGAACTGTGCCCTCATAGTTACAAATAGAGACGATGATTTTCAAAATATCACGAGGATGAACCGCTTGCATAGTACGCCCTGGCTCCCGGTACCATTTTTGTAGCAGGTACATGAAACCGTTCTTATCAAAGGGCACTTTAAGAGATTCAGACATCACCTTGAAAATTTGGAAAAACATCTTCTCATCCGGGCTAAAAATGCCTACTTTCATCTGGATACGGCGGAGAAAGGCATCATCTACTAACTGCTCTGGGTCAAGATTTGTGGAGAAAACGAGAAGCTGGCGGAAAGGGGCTTCGATTGTTTGCCCGGACTGTAGGCGCAAAAAGTCAATGCGGCTTTCTAAGGGCACAATCCACCGGTTGAGCAATTGTTGTGGACTCATTTGTTGGCGGCCAAAGTCGTCAATGAGGAACATGCCCCCATTCGCTTTTAGTTGCAACGGGGCTTCATAGAATTTGGCAAATGGCTCAAAACGCAGGTCCAACGCATCCATTTTTAGTTCGCCCCCGACCATCACGGCAGGGCGTTCACATAATCCCCAACGCCGATCGGCTTTGATTCGGCCCAGGTTGGCGGTCTCTTGTTTGACGGCAAAATCTCCTGCTGGGATATGGATGAGGGGATCTACAACCTGGATGATTTGCCCACCAGTGGTGATAGCGTAGGGGATCCAAATGGGCGAGGCCCCGGAGATCATTTTGGCAATGGCTTCCGCCACCGTAGTCTTGCCGTTTCCGGGTGGGCCATACAGGAAGAGGGATGAGCCGGTGTTGACGGCTGGGCCAATTCGCCGGTCAAATTTTTCGGGCAAGATCAAATGGGCCAGGGCCTTTCTAACCTGAGTGGGCGTAATTTTCAGAGTCGCCGAGGTCTGAGCGATGATGGCTTGTTTGTATACTTCCACATCGATAGGAGCTGGCCCTACGTAGAGAGAGCGTTCCATGGAGTCTCGGGCGCGTTTTGTGCCTTCTTCGGTGAGGCGGTAAGTGTAACTGAGCCGACCTATTGATCCTGTTCTGGCTACTTCAACCAGGTGCTCTTGTTGCATGCGTGCCAGCATGTCGTCTAGGACCTGAGGATGGACGCGGATGATCTCGGTGAAGCGACTGACACTGACGTCGCCTTCGTTGAATAACATGCGGTAGACGAGGTCGGAGACGAGGTTAATGGGGATGCCCAGTTCTTCGGCCGAAGAAGGCATGGCGATGATTTCTTTAATATCCGGTATGGTGGACAACGATTCCTCCTGGCGAGATCAATATACGGTGGACAACCCTCAACTCAGTACCCCTATGCTGTGGTTGGTGTCTTTTATGAGCATAATGTGGACATAGGCTGGCTGTTTACCGGGCCATGCGAATCCCTACCGTAGGCTCTCAAGTATAGAACGGGATGATAAAGGCTCAATAGGAAAATGGGTCAGGAATAAAAAAACCGGGTGACTGGCATAGCACCCGGTTTTTTGTGGTTTAAGCGAGGGTTTCGGTTTCGTCCGCGGCCGCGTCACCTACATCAGCACCAGCCATTATTTCTATCTCCGGTCGTGGCCCCGTACCATTTTGCTCGTTTAGCTGGGCCAGCCGCTCTTCACGCAAGATTGCCACCGAAGCTAC
Organism: Candidatus Trichofilum aggregatum; assembly: GCA_016716885.1. GTDB lineage: Bacteria > Chloroflexota > Anaerolineae > Promineifilales > Promineifilaceae > Trichofilum > Trichofilum aggregatum. The sequence goes on from JADJUV010000032.1 coordinate 35,205, forward strand.
TGCATCATCATCCTTCAAATCCATCACCCGGACACCTTGGGAATCTCGTCCTTGTTGAGAAATGGTATTGATGGATGTGCGTAGAATAAGCCCGTTACCCGAAATGATCGTGACTTCATCATCTGGTGAGACAACCCGGGCGCTGACAATTTTGCCGGACTTGTCTAGCAGGCGCATGGCCCGCACGCCCTGACCATAACGGCCTTGTGTGCGGTAATCTTCGAGGGATGTCCGTTTGCCGTAGCCATTTTCGGTGATGAGGAGTAAATCATCATCCAGGGTGACGACATCGAACCCAGCGACCCGGTCCCATTTACTAAGGCGAATGGCATTGACGCCCGCGGCCGCGCGCCCCATGGGTCGCACATCTTCTTCGCTGAAACGAATGCCTTTGCCTTGTTCACTGACCAGGATCAAATCCTCGCCGCCGTTGGTCATTTTCACATAGCTGAGTTTGTCGTCCTCATCCAGGCTAATGGCAATAAGCCCGGTGGAGCGCACATTGGCAAAGGAGTTGACTTCACAGCGTTTGATGCGGCCGCGTTCCGTCACCATTACCAGATATTTCGCATCTTCAAAATCTTCTACCACCAACGCCGCCGTGATCCGCTCTTCCGGCATAAGCGGCAAAATATTCATCAGCGAAGTGCCCCGTGCAGTGCGGTCTAACTCAGGGATGACATGGGTTTTTTCCACATACACCTTACCCCGGTCTGAGAAGAACAGAATGTTGTGTAGGGTTCCCGCGGCAAAGAGATGTTCTAGCCCATCTTCTTCGCGCCGACCCATGCCAATGAGGCCGCGGCCGCCTCGCGCCTGCACCCGGTAAGCCGAGATGGGTGTGCGTTTGACATAACCACGGCGGGTAATCGAAACCAGCATCTCTTCATCCTGAAGTAAATCTTCCAGACTCAGATCCGCGGAGAGGTCGGCCGCGATTTGGGTGCGCCGTTTATCCCCATATTTTTCCTTCAGTTCCACCACATCGGCACGAATGAGGGAGAGAATTTTCTGTCGATCCGCCAGAAGACCACGCAAATAAGCCACGGTCGCCGTCACTTCTTTGTGTTCCTCTTCGATCTTTTGCCGTTCCAGAGCCGCCAAACGGCGTAACTGCATATCCAAAATGGCCGTCGCCTGCATCTCTGTCAGGCCAAAACGGGACATCAGGTTAGCGCGGGCCTCATCCGCATCAGAGGCGCGGCGGATGGTCTCAATGACATCATCCAGATGGTTCAGAGCAATAAGCAACCCTTCCAGGACATGCTGACGACGCAACGCTTTATCCAGTTCAAACTGGGTGCGCCGGGTGATAACCTCAACCCGGTGGTCAATATGGACCTGTAAGGCGCGCTTTAACCCCAACAAGCGGGGCTGTTTGTCTACCAGGGCCAGCATTTGTACGCTATAAGAGGTTTGCAGGGTGGTATGTTTGTAGAGCTGATTCAGCACTTTGAGGGGCTGGGTGTTACGCTTGAGTTCCACGATGATGGAAAGCCCATGCCGCCCCGTTTCGTCCCGCAGGTCAGAAATATCGGTGATGACATCCTGATTGACCAGTTCGGCGATGCGTTCGATGAGGTTGGCTTTGTTGACCTGGTAAGGGAGTTCGGTGATGTTGATGCGTTGGCGGTCGTGTTTGCCGGGCATTTCTTCGATGGTGGCTAACCCGCGTACGATGATGCGGCCGCGGCCCGTCGCCAGCGCGCTCTTCACCCCTTCCGTGCCAATAATAATGCCCCCGGTGGGGAAGTCTGGCCCCTTCACAAACTGCATCAAATCTTCCAGCGAGACATCATCCATCTGCTCCTGATTATCAATCAGATAAGCAATGGCCTCACATAGTTCCGCCAGATTGTGGGGTGGGATATTGGTAGCCATACCCACGGCAATACCCGATGAGCCGTTAAGAAGTAGATTGGGCAGGCGGGCCGGTAAAACGACGGGTTCTTTCAGGCTATCATCAAAGTTGGCGGTGAACTCAATGGTGTTTTTCTCAATATCTTCCAGGAGTTCCATGGCAATACGGGCCAGACGTGCTTCGGTGTACCGCATCGCGGCCGCGCTGTCCCCATCAATACTGCCAAAATTACCCTGTCCATCTACTAGCATATAACGCATAGAAAAATCTTGCGCCATACGTACCATTGCATCATAAACAGAACTATCACCGTGCGGGTGGTACTTACCTAACACCTCACCAACAATACGGGCACTCTTGCGATGCGGCCCCGTTGGGCGAATACCCATATCATGCATGGCATAAAGGATGCGACGATGAACGGGTTTAAGGCCATCACGAGCATCAGGTAGCGCCCGCGAGACAATAACACTCATCGCATAATCAAGATAGGAGCTACGCATCTCCTCATTAATATCAATTTGGTTGATGTTACCGATATCCAAGTTTGCCTCCTCAGAGACACCTGAAGCCAGAAAGTGGTTTACAACGATAGCTGTCGAAACTCATGTGGCGGGGAACCGTTCAGGTGGGGAATCAGGTCGTGAAATGCCTGATTTTTCTTGTTGATTGGTCAGAAGTTTTGCCCATAAGACATGCCTCAATTATACCCTGTTTTCACCCATCTAACGAGTTTGGACAAGCGTTATTTGCTTCTCTTTTGCTAGCGTTTTGGCAATGACTTTCCCAGTGGTATAATTATTTCCCTGCTTGGGGAAGTGTCGGAATTGGCAGACGAGCATGACTTAGGATCATGTGCCGCGAGGTGTGCGGGTTCGAGTCCCGCCTTCCCCATTTGTAAAAAAGAGGGCGTTGCCGACGCAACGCCTTTCTTTTTGACCAAAAACTCCAACACAAAACTAATAGAAACGCCAAACCATTCGTGGTTAAATCCCATAGACGTGCAAAGAGGTATTCCGTGACATTAACCATTCACACCCAAGAAGATGACCAACGTCAGCTCACCATGACCGTGGAAGTGCCCGAAGATCGGGTAAAGAAAGCGGTGCAAGAGCAGGCGCGTAAACTGTCTCGCCAACTCAACTTTCCCGGTTTTCGCAAAGGCAAAGTACCATACCCCATCATTGCCAAATACGTCGGCGAAGAAGCGATCCGCTCCGAAGCCGTTGAGGGAATGGTGCAAGAGCTATACAAAGAAGCCATTACCCAGGCCGAAATTGAACCTTATGCCCCAGGTCAATTTGAAGACATGCAACTTACCCCCGTGGTGCTTAAATTTACGGTACCGTTGGAGCCAGTTGTAGACCTGGGCAATTACCGAGAGTTACAAAAAGAGTTGGAAGAGGTAGAGATTGCTGAAGAAGCGGTCACGGAAGTGCTGGAACGCATCCGTCTACGTCATCAGGTCTTGGAACCGGTTGAACGTCCTGCTCAGTTGGGTGATGTGGTTACCTTAAAAGGGCAAGGCCATATTGTCAACGAAGACTCTGACGAACCAGGCGAAGTTGTGTTTAACGAAGAAACGATTGATTTCGTCCTGGATGCCAAAGAGGTTTATTTTGGTCAGGCTTTTGTCGATGAACTTGTTGGCCTATCCGCTGAGGAAAGTAAAGCGTTTACGATTACTTTGCCTGTAGAGGAAGCTGAAAGTGATGACGCCGAACCCGAACCATCGGCTGCCGATGATGATCAGACTGAGGAAAAAGCCACCCCAGAACCGCAACAAGCTCATTTCAGCATCACGGCCTTAGAGGTGAAAAGCCGCCTATTGCCTGAACTAAATGATGAACTGGCGCGTGAAGAAGGGGAATATGCAACTCTGGGCGAGCTAGAGGCTTCAGTGCAGGATGAATTGCGTAAAACAGCTGAAGACGCAGCCAAAAATAAAATGATTGACGATATGATGGATGATCTGTTGGCTCAGGCCACTATCACCTATCCGCCGGCGGCTATTGACTTGGAATTGGATAATATGGTCAATGACCTTAAAAATAGGGTTACCCGTTCGGGTTGGCAGTGGGAAGATTATCTGAAACTACAAGGCCAGACGGAAGCGTCATTGCGAGAGACCTGGCACAGCGGAGCCACGGAGCAGGTACGCCGTTCATTGATTTTGCGCCATTTTGTGCAACAAGAGAAACTGCGGATTAAAGCCCAAGAGATTGATGATATCTTCGAGTCTCGTTACGGAGATATGGATGATTCCATGAAGGAATCTATGCGCCGCTTTTTTAGTGAATCAGATTCCGGATTGAGCATGTTGACGGGTGATTTGCTTATGGAGAAGGTCGCTGACCGCATTCGGGCGATTCGCCTGGGCACTGCTCTCGACCTTGCCACATTGGCCGAAGAAGAAGCCGACGATTTTTCTGAAGAAGAATAGAAAACAATTCTACCTCCAGGTTGTTGGCTACCAAATGCCTAACAAGTTTTGACAGGAGAAACCTATGATGAAAATACCAGATTCTCTGATTCCCCCGGCTGGGATGATGCCGATTCCGACCTCATTGATTCCGATGGTGATTGAAACATCGGGGCGTGGGGAACGGGCTTATGATATTTATTCCTTATTGTTGCGGAACCGGATTGTTTTTCTGGGTACGCCTATCAACGATCAGATTGCTAATGTGATTGTGGCACAGTTGTTGTATCTGGCGCATGATAATCCTACCAGCCCCATCCGGTTGTACATTAACAGCCCTGGTGGACAGGTGTATGCAGGTTTGGCGATTTACGATACTATCCAACAGATTGATTGCCCGGTAGCCACGGTGGCGGTTGGTTTTACGGCTAGTTTTGGTACGGTATTGCTGACGGCTGGTTCCAAGGGGATGCGTTCAGCCTTGCCGAACGCTACCATTCATATGCACCAGCCGTTGGGTGGCGCCCAAGGTCAGGCGTCGGACATTGCGATTCAGGCCAATGAGATTTTACGTTTGCGCCGGTCGCTGAATGACATTCTGAGTTTCCACACCGGGCAACCGATTGAGCGTATTGAGCGCGACACGGATCGGGATATTTTCTTTACGGCAGAACAGGCGAAAGAGTACGGCCTGGTGGACGAGGTGTTGATCTCGCCGACGGCGAAAACGAGTAGGAAAAAAGGGGGCTGGTCTTATAGGTGACTTTTTCTCTGGTCTTGAGTATGAGAAGTGAATAATGAAGCGCGGCCGCAAATTTGCGGCCGCGCTTCTCTGTTTTATAATCGTCACCATACTATTCCGGTAATCAAATCCTCATTCAGGGACAATTTGGCCTATGAAACGTTCTTTACGTTTGAGCCTCGGCGCTGTCATCATCATTTTCCCCATCGTACTGGCAATCAGCTATCTTCGTTTGCCCGCGATCTCTCAATTTCTCCCTTATGGTTCTGCTCCCGCCCAGGCGCTGGGTAATCAGCAAGGAACCCCCGTTATAAACTTTAGTGATCCATCTTATACCGTTATTGAAAATGCCGGGTCTCGTACCATCAATGTCACCCTCAATATTTCCAGCACCCAAACTGTCCAGGTTAACTACACCACACAAGACGGTACTGCCAAAGCTGGAGAAGATTACTTTGCCGTTACTGGTGTTTTAGTATTTGTTCCTGGAGATAGGAGCGAATCTTTTACCGTGGCGATTATTGATGATACGGTAAGTGAGCCAACCGAGACACTTCGCCTGGTTCTTAGCAATCCTGTAAACGCAACCTTAGGTAGTAATTTTGATGTTCCTCTGACTGTTACCGATAACGACCCAACCCCAACGCCTACACCCACTTCACAGGTTGTAGCCACCCCCGTTTTCGTCGATATTTACGAGCCAAATAATCAGTTGAATGCCGCCTATAACACAGCCACCGGCACCTCTTTATGTGTGAACAACAATAAATTAACTTTATGGCCCGTCGGCGACTATGATTATTTTCGTTTTTTTGCCAAAGGCGGATACACCTATGAAGCCTTTACCAGTGAGTTATCTCTCGGTTTAGATACCTACCTGAAGCTGTATAATTCCCAAGGGCAACCGTTCAGGGAAAATGACGACGACCCCAGCAATAGTACCCACCCTAAAGCCTCACGTATTGAATTTACGCCCGGCAGTGATGGTTACTATTACGCCAGTGTTCATAATGTAGACCCCTCCGATCCGGCTAATAAAACATACTGCTTTGAAATTGAGGAAATGGTTGTGCCCACCAATACACCTGGCCCTACACCTACTCCCGTTGGTAGTGCGGATGCTTGTGAGTACAACGGAGATCGTGGTTCGGCTTGCCTGTTGGGGGTTGGACAGGATAAAACGAGCATGAATTTTGTGCCCTTATATGGGCAAGGGCCTGACAACGATTTTTATCGGATGTGGATATTAAGTGGGGTTACTTATACCTGTTCCACCAGCAATCTCTCAGCCTTCAATGACACGAACATGATCATGTATGATCATAATGGGAATTTGATCGCTGGTAACAATGATTGGCAGTTTGGTGATCCCAGTAGCCAGATTGTCTATTTGTCATCTTATACTGGCTGGGTGTACATATTGGTGGGACCCGTTGTGCCTATTATCTATGAAGAGGCCGCATCCTACACCTATGATGTTGGATGTGCCGCCACGGTAGCCACCCTTACCCCCACACCCACCAATACAATAGTCCGCCCATCCGGTGGGGGGAGTGTTCCTTCGTTGCCCACGGCCACGCCCATTGTTTTTCCTACGCAATTTCCTACGCCCACACCCATCACATTTCCTACGCCACCCACAGAAACACCCCGTCCCAATGTGCAATTTGCTCCCTTGCCCACTGGTACACCCGCAGGAGCCAGTCAGGGCCAAACTGTTGTGTTAGATGTTACCCTCTACTATGATGGCAACAACAATTACACCCCGGAACTAACCGAAGGGATTATGGGTGCGGCCGTAGCTGTATATGATGGTAGCACTGGGACGTTATTAGCCTTTGGTTATACCAACGAAGCTGGGGCCATTCGATTTAGCCAATTGGTGGCAACTGGTCCAGTGCGGGTAACTGTGCCCTTCTTCAGTTTTAGCCAGGTTGTGAGTGGTGGTTCTGGTACGATTAATGTTCGCGTCGCACCTAGTTCACTCCCCATTGGCATCCCCTAGTTTTTAACGCCTACTGCAAGGAACGCTTATGTCATCTGGGCGACCGTCCTCTTCGTTCATTTCATCACTATTACAAGACCGCCGCTCGTTGGGGGTTATTATTGGCATTATGGCTACGATAGGTGGCCTGTTGCTGCTGTGTCTGTTTGCTTTTTTGATTCTTGCCCCCCCAGGATCAGATACAGATACGGTGGATGGTGTCACAAGTACGCCTACTAGAGACGCGTTGGTCGGTGACGTTTTTGGCGGCTGTCAACCAACCGGCAGTAGCGCTTTGATTAGCTCGGAAGCGGTCAGTTTAACTATCGATGCCCCATTGACGTTTGGATATAGCGGGGTAACGTTCAATGTTCAGTCACAAATTATTCCCGCGACGGGGCAGTGGGTTCCAGTGAGCAATCAGCCTAATTCGGCTATCTGGGTATGTGGCACGATTGTCAACTACGTCGTGGGAGTGCCTGATTCTGAAGAGAACCGGGCTTTGTTTGATCGTTTGGCTCCTGGTGATGATCTTGTTTTGACCACCAGAGCAAATAGCATCTTGCAATTTGATTTTAACAGCCGAGAGGTGGTACTGTCGTCTAATCAGGATATTTTTGCCCAACATCAGCCAGGGCTAACCCTGGTGTTGATGGGTACGCAAGGGGATCAACGATTGGTTGTCCGCGGCCGCCACACGGTTACAGAGGCGAATGCCAACAATACAGGGGATATTCCTACTTCCTTTGCTTTGGGCGAGACAGCACCTTTAGGTAATTTGCAGGTGACGGTAACAGGAGCCACGCATCTGCTCAACCGCCCCGAAGCCCCACTCGGGTTTGCCTTCTATCTGGTGGAGTATCAGTTGCAAAATATTGCTACCATCAATTTTGACACGACTTTGTTAAGGTCGGCTCTTTTTGATAGTTTTGGTAATCAATATGTGGTGAATGGGGGAGCCAGTGCTTTAGGTAATTATCCCACCCTCTTTGGCCTGATCAGCCCCAGTCAACTGGTGCAGGCGACTGCCGGTTATCAGATTCCTTTGGAACTTAGTGGACCTAATTTGCGCTGGCGGCTTACCCGTAGTGATACCAATGAATTTGTGGAAGTTGAACTTCCCTTTGCGGATCAGGAGATGACGGCCCAATCGGCGCAGATTAGTTTGTTAGCGGCTGATGTATCGTTGGATGGTACGAACATCATGATGAGTGGTGAGGTTACTAATCTGGGTCAACAGGCTTTAGTGATTAATGAGACGGATTTGATTTTGCAGGGGGATGAAGGTGGCTTTTATTTGCTGCTTTCTACTAATCCTGGTTTTCCCTGGGTGATTAGTCCAGGAGCCGCTATTACTTACCAGGTCATGTTTCAACGACCAGCAGGCAGTCAGGCAATTTTCACGCTTTTGAACCAACCGTTTGAGTTAAATGGGTTGCGCTAACGAGGACAATTTGACGAAGGATGCATGAGTTAAGACCCCAAAGAGGTCGCTCTTGCCCATAATCAAAAAAAGTAGGGCAGTCAGTTTGTTTCTTTGCCGTTTTTAATAATAAAACTTAAGGATGATTGTTTCTGGTGACGGCTACTGGTGTAATAAAGGATCATGCCGGTTGTTATGAGGAGAACCCCCAGGAGGATTCCTCCCAATTGCAGTGGTCCCACATAGGGGCGTTCAAAATTATTAACCTCAATATGGGTGCCTATCCCAATTAGATCAGAAAACCCACTGACAAAGGCAAAAACCAGACCCGTGGCGCTTAGTCGCACACCAATATCGGCTTGAAGAGAGCGGGGGGTGCTCCGCGGCCGCAACTCGTTCATGTGTAAATAACCCGCCCCCGTTAGCAACGTCAGTCCCAGAAGCAACTGCAACATCTGCACCACCCCAAACCCGGGGTAAGGTCCAAACCAAGAATTTCGGCGGCCAGAGAGACCAGACACAAAACTGTTCCTACTAAAAATAGAATGAGACTAATTGCTGGGATGACGCGGCCGCGTTTCTTTTCTTCCATCTCTACACCAGGAGCAAGTGTAACTCAGGCAATAAAAAACGCCACGTGACTCACGTGGCGTTTTGGTCGGGGCAGCGGGATTCGAACCCACGACCTCTTCAACCCCATTGAAGCGCGCTACCAGGCTGCGCCATGCCCCGACAACAAGAGGGAATTGTAACAAAGGGACGGTTGTAAGGCAAATAGTAGCTACACGGCTCCGGCTAACAAGGTGAGCAGTCCCAACACAAAATTGTAGCTGAAATGCACCAGGATGGCGGCGGTGGTGCCGTACCGTTGGCGGATAAATCCCAAAACAAGTCCCAACAGGAAAATGAATATCATCAGAGGGGGAAAATCATATTGCACGTGGGCTACGGCAAATAAGAGAGCGGTGGGCAGAAGGCCAAAAGCTGGTTGTATAGCCCCCCGGAAGAGAATTTCTTCACCAACGCCAGAAGTGAGGCCCAGGATGAGCCATTCACCAATTGAGTCCAGGTCACTAAGAAGGGCGATGTTGACGTTTTCCAAGCGGGCTAATTGTTCCGGGTAAAATTGGTTTAACAGGGTGCTGATAGCGATTTCCATGATCAAGAGAAGGGCGGTCCAGGGGAGTATGACGCGCCAATGGAAAGCTTGGAGCGGCCGCAACCCTAACCGCTCCTTAACCTCAGCCCAAGTGCGCCGTGTGCCCAAACCAACGCCCAGCAACGCGGCCGCGACCATCGCTACCCCTGTGAGCAACAAAGAGCCTATCGAAGCCGCGTCCACACCTTCAGCCAACTCGGCCAGGCCACCCTGGTTGAGGGTGACAAGCGTATTGGCCGCCAGGTAGCCAGCCAACACCAGGGCCATCATATGAACGGGCGAATCCGGGTTTAAAGGAATGAAACGGGCCAGGAAGCGGCGCATCACCGGCCACAATGCCAGTAGGCCCCATAAAAAGGCTCCGACCAACGGCCCGGCAAATGCCTGGGCCAGTTGCGGGGTAAAACCAGGGAACAAAGCATCGTTGGGTGTGGGGGCTAAAACGGGGAGTGTAAAAAGTAGGGCAGCCATGCCCAGAACGGAAAGATTTAATACGGCCAATAAGGCGAGGAGTAAACGAGAGAGGTCAGGCTGAGAGGCCGCGGCCGCGCTGTTTGCCAGCACAATCAGGCCCAAAATACCCACAATAACCAGTAACGACATTGTTAACCTTCAATCTCAGCAATAGCCTCTTCCGCTGTCTTGCCGCCAAACATCACACTCATCAGGCCAGGTAGGTAGCGATCCATCGTGGAAACCGCGGGATAAATGGCGTTTTTGATGGCTTGAGGGGTTAACTCCACCTTTTCAAAATCCAGGCTACTTTTGTAGCGAATTTCACCATCCGAATAATCAAACTCGAAATTGCCGATACGCAAACCGTAATTGGCCCGGGTAATAAACTCGATAATCGTCGTAAAACTGCTTTCCGGCGCTTTCATGGGCGCGACCACATAAAACATCAACTGCTCCAAATCTATTCTAATGCGGGCAAAGCAGTGTGTCTCGCCATTGTTACCCCGGAAAAACATATGGTAGGCATGTCGGTCTTCAATGGGTTGGGGATGCCAACCATCTTCCTCTAAAAATTGGCCCAACGTGGCAAACCCGCACAGACCATTCTCATAATCACCTTCTGACTCCGACCCATCCGATCGCCCATTTAACGTTGAACCGCTCATCCGCACACTCCTTTGGTAACTCCGGCAAACCAGAAATGCCTTATTGCTCCTGTTTATGCGCGTAAGTATAACCGAATTCTGAGCAATTATACTGACAACGGGCATTCTCTTGAGGTTTTTTGCCCTATCGCGATCGCGTTGTCGCCGTGTCGGGTATAACTGCTTGCCACATGCTGGCTCCGTGCCTACAATCTGCGTATGAACAGTGACTGGCAAAGCCGTTTGCGTGAATTAGGGGTGGTGAGGGGGGTGCGGAACCTTAAGCCAGCCTCACCCACACCCCCTACCTCTACCCCTTTTCAGACGAACCACACCCCTGTTTTGGGAGATTGGGATGAGGTTCAGCCAGTTGAGAAGTTGTTACCAGGGGGGAAGGTCGTTACCACGGAGGTGGGGGGTTGTTTTGTTCTTGACCATGTTTATCCGCTTACCCATTGGCATGGTAATGAGCGGCTGGGGGATTTGTTGGAAGTGGATGCGGCCGCGGCCGCATCCTTCACCACCGATCCCCGCTTCCAATCCATCCAGTTTCAGGACATCCTCTTCCTGGATACAGAAACGACCGGCTTGTGGGGTTCTGGAACCCTGGCCTTTATGGTGGGAGCTGCCTTTTTTGAGGGGCAGGCGTTTGTGGTACGTCAATATTTCCTGCGCGATCATGGCGACGAAACGGCCATGCTCCTGCTCCTCAACGAATTAGTTGCCAGCAAAGCGGCTCTTGTCACCTTCAACGGGCGGTCTTTTGATGTGCCCTTGTTAGATGGCCGTTATCTCATGAATCGGCTAGAGACGGAGTTGCTGGTCAAGCCCCATCTGGACTTGTTGCCGCCGACCCGCCGCTTGTGGCGCAATCGCATTGGCTCCTGCGCTTTGGGGGCGGTAGAAAAAAATGTCTTGGGTGTGCGGCGGAGTGAAGATGATGTGCCCGGGTATCTCATTCCTGGCCTGTACCTGGACTATCTGCGGCATGGAGATGCTCGGGAACTGCTGAGGGTGTTTTATCACAACCGGCTGGATATGCTCTCGATGGTCACGTTGCTTTACCGGGTGGTGCGCCAATGGTCGCGGCCGCAACCCACCGATAACCCCCACGACCTCTTCAGCCTGGGCGCCTGGCAGGCCCACCTCAGCCTCATCCACGAAGCCGAAACGACGCTCCGTTTGGCCGCGTCCCTGGAAGCCTCATTAGAACTTTACCACCAAATCCTGCACCAATTGGCCGTCATCCTCAAACAACAAGAGCGCCGCGACGAAGCCGCCAACATCTGGATGCAAATCGCCGCCACCAGCTTTGAAGACATCTCAGCTCACATCGAGTTGGCCAAACATTTTGAGTGGCGCGAACAAGACCTGGCCCCCGCCATCCAGTGGACCCAACAAGCCCTGACCCTACTGCAAATGCACCCCGCCCCCAACCCCAACCAGATTGCCGACTTACAACACCGCCTGGCCCGCCTGGAACGCAAACGCCAGCGCTACGAGTAGCCCCGTTCCACCGGGCTTTGTTGACTAGCACAGCCGCTTCAACCCCGTGCCAAAGCGGGCAAAACCCGCCCGTTATGGTGTAAAACGCGGCCGCATCTCGCTTATTACCCCCCTTCAACCAGATTTACCCCCCTAAACCCGAACCATCGCCTCATCCAAGTGATAGAACCGGCTCCATTTTTCGCTCATTTAGCCTCGAAAATGGTCCGTACCTGGTACATTTCTATTTTTGGGCGGTACACTACAATATTTGACCGGTACATTACAATATTTAGCCGGTACATTACAATATTTGGATGGTACACTCCCATTTTTACATGGTACACTCCCATTTTGAGGCGGTACACTGCCGTTTTTGGGTGGTACATTACAATATTTAGCCGGTACATTACAATATTTTGGCGGTACACTACAATAATTGGCCGGTACATTTCTATTTTTGGCTGGCAAGCCCCGATTTTTGGGTGCGGTTAGCCCTTCTCACGGTGACCACCCAAAATAGAACGAACAGGATGACGGGGATTCAATGCGGCTAAACCGGGAAACAACCCTTCTGCATCGTCTCTCTCTCCTCCCGCAGCGGCTCATAAGAGGGCAAGACCGTCTCCCCCCTACGAAGAGTCTCCCCTTGGGAATGGCTGCGCCCCATCCCCCTTCATTGCCTTAAATCCGTCCCCCGCGTTATAATCCCCCCATGCGCATCAACTTTTTCGATGATCCTTCTCAAGCACCCAAAGCTCGTGAAGATGTCCGTATCAACCGGCTAGGTTTATTCATATACCCAGATAAACGTCGCGTCGCCGTGGGCATTGATATGACCCCCTTCCTGGAAGGGCCATCCCTCGAAATCAATATTCACAACAACACCGGGGAACCCGCCGCCTCTCTCAACGTCATCGAGACCAACGATCCCAACTTCAGCCTTACCATGCACCTGCGTGATTCCCAACCCACCGACCAATACCACCTTCAAGTTGTCCTTTATTTCGCCAAACCCGGTGAAGATAAACTCATCGTTGAAAAACAAACCGCTGTATTTGACATCACCCGCCCTGGGGACCAAATCATCTACCAGACTAGTTAACTATGGACGACACCTTTTCACTCATCGGCCAGACAATTGGTAAATATCGCATTATGGAACGCCTGGGGCGAGGCGGCATGGCTGAAGTGTACAAAGGCTATGACGAAAACCTGGAGCGGTTTGTGGCTATCAAGGTCATGCACCCATTCCTGGCTAGCGAGGGCGACTTTGTGGGGCGTTTCCGCCGCGAAGCCAAAGCCATGGCGGCGCTCAACCACGCTAATATCATCAAGGTTTATGACTTTGATGCGGCCGGTGACCGCTCCTACATTGTCATGGAGTATCTGAGCCAGGGGTCACTTAAGGAAAAACTAGAAGAAGCGGCCCGCCGAGGGGAGCATATATCACTGGGTGAGGCCGTTCAGATCATTCTGCAAATTGCCAACGCCCTGTCCTATGCCCACAGCCGGGGCATGATTCACCGGGACATCAAACCCCCCAACATCATGTTTAACGATTACGGCTCCGCTATCTTGACCGACTTTGGTATCGCCAAAGTCGTTTCGGGGCCGACCTTCACCCAAACCGGGGCCATGATCGGCTCGCCCGCCTACATGTCACCGGAACAAGGGCTGGGCAAACCGGGTGACGAACGCAGTGACATTTACTCCCTGGGAGTCCTCTCCTTTCAACTGGCGACCGGGCAACTTCCTTATGCAGCCGATACTCCCTTGGCCGTTGTGCTGAAGCATGTTAATGCCCCGGTGCCCGATCCCAGCACCTTGAACCCTATTATCCCTGAGGGTGTTCGCGCCGTTGTCACTAAGGCCATGGCTAAGGACCCCGACGAGCGTTATGCTTCGGCCAAAGCCCTGGCCGACGATTTACGTGAGGTGATTCGGGGTGGGGATGCCGCACTTTTCCGGGAGTTGCCCGCGGAATTATTCAAGGATCAACCGACGCCACTTCCCCTGAGTGGGGTCACTCCTTTGGGGATGACGGGAGTAGGCACGGGTGTAGGCACGCGGCCGCAAGTCATAGATAAAACCCAAGTCGTTTCCCCGCCCGATAAGACGGCGCTTATTCCCCAAGAAAAGACAATGGTCGCTCCCCCGGATGTGGCGGTTGTTGTGAGTGAAGGAGGGGAACGCGGCCGCAAATTCCCCCGGATGGCGGCTGGCGTCGCCGGCATGGTATTGCTACTACTCTTAGCCATAGCGGGTGGGTTTATTCTGGCTGGTGGCAACAATGATACCGAAACCCCCACCGTCACCATCGCCCTCGCCGCCGTGGACGACAATACCCCCACCATCCCGGCCACCGAAACCGCCACCGACGAACCCACCCCCACCGACGAACCAACGTCTACGCCCACGTTAACTCCAGCCCCCGCTGAGACGGTGGTTGCCACGACGGATGCGTCCGCTCCCCCCACCTTAGCCGCAACGTTAACCCTCACCCCGGATGCTACCGGCACACAGGTTGCTTTGTGTGCCGCTAACCCGGCGGTTCAGGTACTGAACATCTATACTTATTCCAATACCCAAAGCCAACTGGCCCCCGCTGGTACAATCAGCATGCGCCTGAACTTCGTGCTGGAAAACAACAGCGAATCGGGTTGTGTTTGGCCTGCCGAATTACAAATAGCCCATGTTGAGGGGGAAGATTTTAACCTGCCCGCGCCCTTCGTTTTCACGGCCGGTCAAGCTCCGGGCGAAAGCGTCATTGTCACCCTCACTGGCCTCGATACCCCCAATCAGGTTACCGCCTTGGCCGCAACCTGGCAGGTACAAACATCAGATGGACAGCCATTTGGTGATCCCATTGAGTTTGAAATCCGCACCTACATACCACCCACGGCTACCCCATCGCCTTCACCTACCGTGCCCGTGGTAACGTCACCCACCGTCGTCGCGGGAACAAACCCCAATTTCAACTACTTCTTCAGCGCCTGTGATTACCCGGGTGGAGCAGGTGGCAGCGAATACCGTTGCACCTTAACCCTGACCCCTTATGATGGCAGCGGCGTCTATACCTTTGAAGTATTTGATTCACCCACCGGACAGCCTGTGCGTTATAGCAACGTGTCGGGAAATGTCAATCATTACGTTAATTCTCGTCGTTGCGCCAGCTGGATCCATGAAGTGAAGCTCATTGACGAGGGATCGGGGCAACAGATTAGCAAGAACATCTTTTTTGACCCCACGGGTGGCAACTATTTCCCTGGCGGTTTGAATTGTGTGTTGCCTTCTTAAGAAGCTTGTCCACAGATGAACGCCGATTTTCGCCGATTAATAAATCACCGTTAATCCCCCCAATCTGCAATTTCTTGAAATTGACTCGTAGGGCGCTTAATCATCCCATCGCATACTCTAGTACAGCTTTATAGAAGCCTTTGGCAGATTTAGTCTGAAGACCCATCCCCCTGCCCCCTTCCCGCCGGGAAGGGGGAAATACCAGGAGTGCCGGTTTTCGAGCGCGCGTCCGCGCGCTCGAAAACCGGCACGTTAGAAAATTCCCCGCCCCTGGGGGCGGGGTTAGGGGTGGGGGTTCCGGCGACAAACTGGTACAGAGATTTGTCATAAAAACATAAGCCCATCTTTCGTAAAGACGTAGCAGATACAAAAAGCGCTCTGCCTGAGTAAAGGCAGAGCGCTTTTTTGTTATTTTTGACGACGAACCTAAGCGGAACAACGAAGTGAGATGGTCTTGGCTCAGGCAAGCGATGGCCGCCTAAGCCAGGATACCCGACTGTTCCTTTTGCATTTCCTTTAGTTTCTCCAACTTCTTCTTGGTTTCACGCCAGGTTATCTTAGATAACCCCAACCGCTGACGAATCTCATCCGGCTCAACCCCCTGTTTGAAATCCGATAACGCTGACGCCCAACGTAGGTTCTCAAAAGAAAGCAGCCCTTGTTCTAAATTACAAGCCATACCCACATCGGTGAGAATATATTCTAGATTGCGGGCTGTGCAGGTGAATAGGGTATCTGTCGGTTCATATTGGGTCAGATATTCATCCAACACATCAAGCCATTCGGGTTCGAGACCGACTTTACGCTCTTTGTAACGTAGACGAGGGTTTTTGTAGCGGATAAATAGGAAGGGATCACCCGGGGTGGTGCGGTCTATGTGATTAGGAACGATGGCCAGGGCTTCCCCTTTTTTGATGCCTGTTTGGAGTAAGAGGGTGAGGAGCAAATGCGGCCGCGCATCCGCTTTTTGTCGTGGTGCTCCTTGCCGCCAGCCCTCAGTCACAGCCAGGGCACGCTCCAGTTGCTCATCGGTAGGAACGATGGGCAGAGGGCTGGTCACACTGCTTTGAATCACCGCGGCCGCGGGGTCCATCACCAACACCCCCGCCTCCTGCAACCAGGCAAAAAACACCTTGAGCGAGGTAATCCGGCGGGCATAAGATTTTGGACTACACGGCACATCTCGGTCAAACAACAGCCAGTGCAAAAAATCATTCAGGTTCTTCGTGCCAATATCGCCAATGGGTTGACCAATGCCGAGGTATTTGCCCAACAGACGAATATCGCTGGCAAAGGCCTTTACCGTGTTGATGGCAAACCCTTCGTCTTGCATGTGTTGTTCAAACTGTCCTAACGCAGCCTTCAACGATGAATCGCCATTGAGTGGGGGTGCGGAGAATGTGCTTTGTTCAGGCAATGTCCCTTTAGGGAAAAGTGGGTCTTGTTTATCTGTGCGTGACATCATGCCTCCAATCTTTCGTATAGACGAAGGGAGCATAACGAATTTATGAAGGGTTGTCAAGCCGTAGACAATGAGGGGATAGAAATGAGGTATTTAGTTGTTCGATAGATGTTCAGATAATCATTTGGGGTTTTGGTTCGTAGTGACCGCTTTAGCGGGCTAGCGCTAACCCGCTAAAGCGGTCACTACGAACAAGCTCTTTTTCTGGAAAGGTATAAATGCCTCATGCGAGGTTTATTGCCAGATGTTACTGTTGCCAGGCAGGGGGTCGTTTTTCCAAAAACGCACTCATCCCTTCACGCCCTTCATCGCTGGCGCGGCGCTGGGCAATCAATTGGGCTGTAGCTGTCCGCGTAGTGGGTTTAGGCTGATAGGCCACGGTGCGAATCAACTCTTTCGCGGCCGCAATCGCCCCCGGAGCCGCCAGTAATAACTGTTCTATCCGCTCTCCTACCTTAGCATCCAGTTCGGCTTCATCGGTCACCAGGTGATGCACCAGACCTATCTGCCTGGCCCGGTCAGCCGTAAACCGCTCGCCGGTGAGGAATAACTCACGACTCTGGGATACGCCAATTTTTGCCAGGACAAACGGTGATATGACAGCCGGGACAATCCCTAATCGCGCTTCACTAAAAGCAAACGTCGCTCGTTCTACGGCAACGACAATATCACAGCAGCTAACCAATCCCGCTCCCCCGCCAATGGCTGCCCCGTTAATCCGGCCAATAACCGGTTTGGGACAACTGTCTATGGCGTTCATCAGGTCAAAGATAGCCTGACCGTCGCTGACGTTTTGGTCGAAGGTGAAGTCCGCGGCCGCGCGCATGAAGTTGACATCCGCACCCGCGCAAAAATTGCGGCCGCGGCCTGTCAATACCACTACCCGCACCGCTTCATCCTGGCCTACCGCCCAAAAAGCCTGAGTCAACTCCGCAATCAACTCTGGGTTAAAGGCATTATGGCTTTCGGGCCGGTTCAAAGCCACATAGGCAACCTGATTATCAACCTGCTGTTCAATAAATTGGGACATAAAAACCTCTTTAGACAAGAACTACGCATTCGTCAAATCGCCAGCTAATAGCACGGCTTTTCCAAAGTCCGATTTTAGCGCGGCATGATAGCAGCGCATTTCACACCTCAACCCTGCCCCAGGGCGGGGAATGTTATCTTTTCGTTTTGACGGCGTATCGCCCTCAAAAACGACACAAGAGGTTCCCTCCCAGCGGGAAGGGGTTAGGGAGATTCGGTCTTGTGACATAACCCTGCCAAAGCGTTGGTAAGCTTAAGTACGAGTTGACTTAGGAAAAGCCCTGCTAATAGGACGATTGTGGGTCGCATTATACTGTGTCATAGAGTGTGTTGTCAGAAACAGAATAGGTGAGCAGGCAACAAAAAAGACGATGCTCCCCCTTTGGTATTCATCGCCTTTTTTTACATCATACGAATGTCGGACTTATGTTTTATGAAAGTTTCCGTATAAGTTTGTTCGCCTGAAACCCCCTACCCCCCCCCGGGGGCGGGGAACTTTTACGGTTTTCGGGGCGAATGCCCCGAAAAACCGCGCCGTTAGGGTTTCCCCACGAAAGTCGGACTTATGTTTTTAAGTCTCCGTATCAGTTTGTCGCCGGAAAACCGCGCCGTTAGGCCAGAATGGGTTCGCTTTCTACCACTGACATATCCAGATTCATCAACTCTTCAAACCTTTCCCGGTCGAGCGTTTCTACTTCAATCAATGTCTGAGCCAATCTTTCCAGCTTAGACCGATTAGATTGGATGGTATCTTTGGCTCGTTGATACGCTTCATCGCTGATACGGTTTACTTCTTCGTCAATGATGGTCGCGGTGGCTTCGCTATAATTACGGCCATAGCTGAGGTCACGCCCCAGGAAGACGCCGCCCGAACTTTCATCGAAGGAGAGCAGACCGGCCCGTTGGCTCATGCCAAATTGCATGACCATAGCTCGTGCAATGCGGGTGGCTTGTTGCAGGTCGTTGGCGGCTCCCGTCGTGATCCGGCCAAAAACAATCTCTTCAGAGGCACGACCTGCCAACGCCGTGGCGATTCGATCCTCGAAATATTCGCGGGTTTGCAACATGCGGTCTTGTGGCAAAGGCATCACAAAACCACCAGCGCGGCCGCGTGGAATAATCGTAATCTTCTGCACCGGGTCCGTGTAGGGCAGGAAGAACTGCACCAGGGCATGGCCCGCCTCATGGTAAGCAATAACCTCTTTGTCTTCCACACTCATGACTGCGCTCTTCCGTTCCGGCCCAATGACGATGCGGTCAAAAGCGGCCTGGAAGTCCAGGGGGATGATTTGATTGCGGCCGCGACGGGCGGCAAAAATCGCTGCTTCATTAACCAGATTCGCCAGGTCCGCCCCGGAGAAACCGGCGGTCAGGCGGGACATATCCGACAAACTGACCTCGTTGTTAATGGGTTTACCGCGTGAGTGGATTTTGAGGATGGCTTCGCGGCCGCGGACATCCGGCAAATCCACAATCACCTTACGGTCAAACCGGCCTGGCCGCAGCAAAGCCGGGTCCAGTACGTCGGCCCGGTTGGTGGCCGCAATTACAATCACATTGGTCTCATTAGAGAAACCATCCATCTCGACCAAAATCTGGTTGAGCGTCTGCTCTCGCTCATCATGACCACCGCCTAAACCCGCCCCTCTTTGCCGCCCTACGGCGTCAATTTCGTCCACGAAGACAATCGAAGGCGCATGTTGTTTGGCTTTATCAAACAAATCACGTACACGACTGGCCCCCACACCCACAAACATTTCCACAAATTCCGAACCGGAAATGTGGAAAAATGGCACACCCGCCTCACCGGCGATGGCACGTGCCAACAATGTTTTACCTGTGCCGGGCGGCCCCACCATCAAAACACCTTTGGGAATGCGTGCGCCCACCTGAACAAACTTCTCCGGTTCACGCAAAAACTGCACCACTTCCTGCACTTCTTCTTTGGCTTCATCCACTCCCGCCACATCGCCAAAGGTCACGGTTGGCCGGTCACCATCATTAATGGAGCGGGCACGGCTACGCCCGAAACCAAAAATGCTGTTACCACCACCTCCCTGCAATTGGCGAAACCCTCGGGTAAAAATCCAGATGAGGAGCAGAATGGGCAAAACAGAGAACGCAATACTCAGGAATGTATTCCAGCCTTCAAGGTTGTTGTACTGAACGTCAACTCTATTGCGCCGCTCTTCGGTCACACCATATAACTCAAACAAATCTTTCAGGCTGTCTTCTGTCCCCTTTGAGGCCGAAACAGATTCACCACCAGCAAACTCGGCGATGAGTCGGTCACCGCGTACGATGATTTCATTAATCTCACCGCTCTTAACGCGATCCATGTACTCGGATAAGGAGATTTCTTCCGGGCCATTGAAGCGGCCGCTTAACCACAATTGAATACCCAATACAATTGCTAAACCGGTGATAATCCAGACCCAGGTCGGGACACCACCATTACGGGTCGGTTGTTCGTCCATAATATTTCACCTCTTACACAATATAGGCCACCCTTCTAGTAGCATAGGTCACAAACCAGGCAACACCTGGCCGTATGGAATCGTCAGGAGATAAATAGCAGCCACCCTGATGCCTCGCACCGTGGCCAACTTTGTTTTGTTGTATCAAGCATGTGTTGGCTTGAGTGTAAGTTACACATTGCAGATGGCTCCCCACTTGTAACAATGTCATTTTACGCAGAAAACAGGGGCAGGACAACCTGGGATAATCAGGCGTGCATCAAGCCTCTTTCCTTATAAGAGCCAATATGGGAGCAAAAGGTGACAAATCTCTTCCCCTGAGAATATAGTTGTGTAAAATAATAGACATAATGCACAGTTCACATAATCGCGAACGCCGATCTGCAACGATTTCCCCGTTGAGGCAATGGTTGAAGAATAACATCCCCCTGGCGACCTTTTTTGTGGTCGCGGCCGCGGGCATGTTAGCTGTCTACCTTTACTTCAACCCTGATCCCGGGGATGCCACCGCCATTGTCCAGGCTGTTCAAGGGGAAACACCCCTCATCGCCCCCTCATCTGCGAATGATGACAACGCCCCTCTGACCGCCCCCGATCAGCCCGCCTATCGCATTGGCCTTATCGCCGGACACAAAGACAACGACAGTGGGGCGGTGTGTGAGGACGGCCTTACCGAAGCCGAAATTAACTTCGATATTGCCCAACGGGTAGCCGTTACGCTTGCTTCTCAGGGAATTGCCACGGATATATTGGCTGAGTTTGATACACGTCTTGCCACTTATCAAGCTGACGCCCTTATTTCTATCCATGCCGACTCTTGTGATGCCATCAACGAGTTAGCCACTGGCTTCAAAATTGCTTCAACATCCTTTAATGATTCGAGTATTTTAGAGCAATGTGTTTTGCAACAGTATTACCTGACCACCGGTCTGGCTTACCACGCGAACACGATCACGCCGCACATGACTGATTACCATGCCTTCCGGGTGATAGATGCGGCCATGCCCGCGCTCATTATTGAGGTTGGTTTCATGAACCTGGATCGGTCCATGCTCACTACTCAGGCTGATGTTCTCACCGATGGCCTGGTGCAAGGCATTCTCTGCTTCCTGGAGAAAAAACCATGACCACTCCGGCAATGACGTTGTTGTTGCAAGCTCAACAGATGTTAAAAAGCGGCCGCAAAGCTGAAGCGTATCAGCTATTGTTGCAAGCCGCCCGGCAAGACCCGCAAGAGTACCGTATCTGGTTGGGGCTGGCGGGGCTGGCTGAATCTCCCGAACTCAGTCTGAAATTTGTGGCGCAGGCCGAAAAACTTCAGCCGACTGACCCTAAGGTGGCACAGGCGAAAGCGTGGGCTTATCAACGGCTTCAGGCGCAGACCGCGGCCGCGCCTCCAGCAACAGAAACAAAACCATTTTTGGCTCCGCGCCCCGCTGCGGCCACGCTCGCCGGTTGTGGCCCCGCCCCCTTTAACCCCAGCCTCGTCAACCCCGGTGGCTTCTGCTCCCGTTGTGCCTGTACGAGCCGCTCTCCCGACTATTACGGCTGAAGTTAATGAACCCACCCCTGTTGCCCATGGATCAAGGCGAGGGTGGCTGGCCGCGGCCGCAGTAATTATGCTCCTTTTCCTGTTGCTGCTGGCCGCCATGTTCCTGAATCAGGACAACACGAAACAACCCATCGCGGCCGCGAAGACCCCTACCATCATCGCCACGCCCACTCTAATTGCCACCCGTAGCGAAACCACGCCTGCGCTTGTACAGGCCACCACCAACCTGGATGATGTAGCTACCCCTGTGCACATTTTGCCCAAAAATATCGTCAGCCAGAACCAGGAACCCCGTGTTACCTGGACGGCTACCCCCATCCCCACCAACACACCTACCCCCACCAACACCCCCACACCCACCCCGACCCCCTATCCCACCTTCGTTGGTGAAGCCGATCCCATCAGCAAACCAGCCGGTCTCAACCCCGGCGAACGGTGGATAGATGTCAATCTGACCAACCAGACGCTTACCGCTTACGAAGGGGATACTGTAGCACTCAGCTCCCTTGTTTCAACCGGACGTTGGAATACGCCTACCGTCACTGGGCAATTTCGCATTTACTTGCGTTACGAAGCCCAAAACATGGATGGTCGCCCCCTGGGATACGATTATTACCTGCCTAATGTGCCCCACGTCATGTATTTCTACAGTGACTACGCCATTCATGGAGCCTATTGGCACACCAATTTTGGTGCTGTAGCCAGTCACGGCTGTGTCAACGTCAATCTCACCGATGCCGAATTCCTTTTTAATTGGGCCTCAATTGGGACAATCGTTTACGTTCATTATTAGTAATTCGACATTGGCGAAAATTTGGACGACCTCTAGAAATCTCTTAATCTCTCAGTCTCTTAGTCTCCAGAGGTCAGCACAAAAAACGCCAATATCGTGTTAGTAAGCAATCGTTCAGTTCCCCGCCCCTGTCGGTAGATTAGGAATGAGAATTAAATACCTTACAGGAGACTGGGGAAGAGACCCACATGACGAAAGTCAGACCTACGTTTTTGTGACTAGCTTCACCCTCGGTTTGCCGCCGGAACCCCCCACCCCTAACCCCGGCCCCAGGGGCGGGACCGGCGTTTTCGGGGCAGGCCCGAAAAACCGCGCCGAGGTCCCCCTTCCCCCGGGAAGGGGTTAGGGATGGGTCTTCCGATTAACTCTACAAAGGGCTTAGGGTAAAGCAGTCCGAGTCTCTCATCTCAGTTCCGTCGGTTATTTAATTCTTGATCCTTGGTTGAGACACATCATGCCCATATTGCATCAGCGAGATAATTTGAATGTGATTTACACCTTCGTCGGCCCACTTGACGAGGAAACGACGCACCAATATTTCGATTTGAACTATGGAGACTATCACGAAATTGGTGACGCTTTGGGTACGGTTCTGGATTTTCGCCAGTTGCGTTTTCGGGTTAGTGGGTTACTGGTAGCCAGCCAGCGCATGAAAGGGGTTGTTTTTGATACCCCGGTAGCTTTTATCGGCAATCCCGGCAATATCTTCTTGACTTTTCTCACCAGCCTGGAAGCGTTATCTAGTCGGGGGCAAAAGCGGTTTGCCTTTTTCAATCGAGTGGAAGAAGCGCTGGAGTGGAATAACCGTTGGTTTGATGAGCGTGGTTTGGACCGTCAGGCCCTTGTTGGGGTTGTTACAAGTAATCCTACCCCTCCCGTCAAGCGGGAACTGTATTAAATCTCCCCGTTCTCCGCTATTGCCAAAGGGTGTGTTTCATTTCGGTTGAGAGCGAGGAGTGAGCATCCCCAGATGCGAACGGGTAAGCAGATAAGGATGCCGTTCTCCTCTCACTCATTTGAAATACACCCATTGCCCAATTTATTTTTCAACTTTCTAAGCAGTCACCCCCAATGTGCTCCCTGTTATTGAGACAACAGAATCGTTTGCGCCTCAGCCAGTTGCTTCTGTAACGCCTCTGGAGATGTTCCGCCTGTGGCCCGCCGTTGCTGTAAGGAGGTGGTAAAGTCAAAAACGGCCAGAACGTCGGCCCCAAAATGGGGGCTGATGGCTTGTAATGTCTCTAAGGTTAGTTGGGTCAGGAGAATGCCCTGTTTTTCGGCTGTTTGTACGGCCTCACCCACCCATTCATGTGCCTGGCGGAAGGGCACGCCCCGCTGTACCAGATAATCAGCCAGGTCGGTTGCCAGCAGGTTAGGCTCTAGTTGGGCCGCCATACGCTCCGGGCGGAGCGTAAGCGTACGAATGACCCCGGCCATGATGGGTAGCGTGAGGGTCAGCGTGTCATAAGCATCAAAAACTGGCTCTTTATCTTCTTGTAAATCTTTGTCGTAGCTGGAGGGTAGCCCTTTCAGTGTGGTAAGTAGGCCCATGAGGTGTCCCAAGAGGCGACCTGCTTTGCCCCGTGTGAGTTCCAGGGTATCGGGGTTTTTCTTTTGCGGCATGAGGCTGGAGCCAGTGCTGTAGGCGTCATCCAGTTGCACGAAGCCAAATTCGGCGGTGCTGAAGAGGATGAGTTGCTCTGCCAGGCGGCTGAGGTGAAGGGAGAGGACCGCGGCCGCGTACAAAAAATCCGCCGCAAAATCCCGATCCGACACCCCATCCAGGCTGTTCTGGCTAATCGTGGCAAATCCCAGGGCCTCAGCCAACGCCAGCCGATCTACCGCATAAGCGGTACCCGCCAGCGCCCCCGAACCTAACGGTAACACGGCTGCCTGGGCACGGGTTTGCTCAAACCTGACCTTATCCCGCACCAGGGGCCAGAAATGGGACAAAAGCCAATGCCCCCAGGTAACAGGTTGGGCATGTTGCAGATGGGTATAACCAGGCATAGGCAGGTTCAGATCAGCCTCAGCTCGCTCAACTAACGCCTGTTGTAAGTTGTGCAGATGCGTTTGTAGATCATCCACAGCCCGCATTACCCACAGGCGAAAATCCGTAGCCACCTGATCGTTGCGGGAACGACCGGTGTGTAATTTTCCCCCCACTGGCCCTACTAATTCGGTGAGTCGCCGTTCTACGGCCGTGTGGATATCCTCATCCCCAGGAGCAAAGGGAAAACGGCCTTGCTCAAACTCCTGGCGTACCTGTTCCAGGCCAGCTACCAGGGTATTGGCTTCGGCAGGTGTTAGGACACCGGCACCTACCAGCCCTCTGGCCCAGGCCATACTGCCCGTAATATCTTCATCATATAGCCGCTCATCAAAGCGCAGGCTGGCGTTGAATTGGTGTACCAATGAATCGGTGGCTTTGCTAAAACGACCACCCCACAATTTTGCCATTTTATTACTCCAGTGAGGTTTATCACGAGTGATAGGTGAAAACTATAGGTGTTAAGAAAAAGATTTTGTTGGTAGTGACCGCTTTAGCGGGCTAACGTTAGCCCGCTAAAGCGGTCACTACCAACGAAACTCCAAATGTTTGTCTGAGCGGGTTGAACAGGTAAGGCCTGAACTATACAAGTCGGGTTGGAGATTGTCCAAGTACATTGCCTGTGGGTGTATTTCATTGCGGTTGATCTCTCCAGATTGTGCCGGGCACGGGGCAGACAAACCAGGCCATAACGCAACTGACCGCCCCGTGCCCGGCACTGATGGCACAACTCATGGGAAATACACCCATTGCCCATGCTATTGTTTATAATATAGCCTTCAAGAAAAAGATATTGTTCGTAGTGACCGCTTTAGCGGGTTAACAGCAGCCCGCTAAAGCGGTTACTACAAACAAAGCCCCCCAATGATTATCTGAACATCTATACTTTTCAGCACCGTTCATGTCTGTTAACCATCGCGCTCCCTTTATCCTGATTCTGATACTGCTGTTAGCGGCCGCGTTACGTTTTATCAGCCTCAACCAGACGCCACCCGGCCTTTGGTTTGACGAAGCCTGGGTGGCTGTGCAGGCTCGTGATCTTGGTTCTGAGGCCCTGGGGTTCCCTCTCTATTTCCCGGCTGACTTTGGCGGTATGCATCCGGCGATTGTCTACCTGACAGCCCTTAGCAACCCGCTATTTGATAATCACCCTTATGCCATTCGTTATGCCACGGCCGCGGCCGCGCTGTTTAGCCTCGTCTTAGCTTACATTGCCTGGAAAGCCATTTGGAAACTGGCCCCACAAACTCCAGGTGGGGGCATAACGGCTTCCTTGTTCAGTGCGTTTATCCTGGCAATTACCTTGCCTTATCTCATCTTGACCCGCCTGGGTTTTGAGCCGGTGTTACCGGCCTTGCCCGCCTGTCTGGCTTTTTGGGGGTTGGCTCAAGCCATCCGTACCCAGAAAAAAGCCTGGTACATCCTGACAGGCTGTGCTGTCGGGTTGGCTCTTTACAGCCATACCTCTGGGCGTTTTGTCTCTGTGGCTGTTACCGTAGCCGTTTTTTGGCTCTTATTTATAACTACAGAGCGGCGCTCCTTGATAACGGGCTGGTTTCTTATTGCGGGTACAGCGCTGGTTATGGCGTTGCCGCTCTTGCTTTATTTTGGTCGCGACTGGGAATTGTTTTTAAGCCGGGCGGCCGTGACCTCCTACAACACGCTGGGACCCGGCTCGCCATCCGTCCCTCTGGCACTCGCCAGGAATCTATTTCGTACGGTGATGGGACTTTTCTGGCCCGGGTTTGGGGATATTTTGGTACGGCACAATTTGCCGGGACGCCCCGTGTTTGACCCGTTTCTGGCGGTGTTGTTGGGTGTGGGTGTGGTCTGGTTAATCAGCCACCCGCGCTGGCGGCATTCGGCTTTGTTATTGTCTTGGGCCGGAGCCATGCTCATACCGGTTATCTTAACGGATGGTGCACCCACTTATACTCGCATGATGGGGGCGATACCGGCTCTGGCAGGCATTGCCGGTGGTGGGGCGCTCTTCTTGGTCCAACGGCTCAAAAGTCGGCCCCAACTGGCCTGGTTAATCCTGGGTTTGGGCCTGTTATATAGTCTGGGCATGACGGGGGTGGATTATTTTGGCCGCTGGAGCCAGCAGCCGGGTTTGTTTGAGGCGTTTCAGGTAGGAGACTGGGAAGCGGCCGCGTTGGCCCAGGCCCAATTGTCACAGGGGCCGGTCTATCTGGCCCCCGATATGGTTCACCTGGGGCGACCGACGTTTGATTTGCTGTTACGCGGCCGCGATGTGCGCCGCTTCACCACCCCGACTTGCCTGCCCTACGAAGACCGCCCCAGCCAACCGCTCACCTATGTGATAGATGCGCTTCAGGCACCCACCATCGCCCAATCCCTGAGTCAGCAGTTTCCCACCGCCCAAACCGAGGCGCTCATTAACCCCAATGATGGGGGAACGCTGTTTCAGCTTGTGACCGTGCCCCGGAACGCGGCCGCGACACCCCCCACGCATCTCGTTCAGGCCGACTTCGGCCCCATGACCCTCATCGGTTATGAGCTTTTAGCCCCTACCCTCGCGCCAGGGTCTACCATCACCGTGCGCCTTTACTGGCAAAGCAATGCCCCCATCCCCAGCGACAACACGATTTTTCTCCACCTGTATCCTGCTGGGGCCACCGAGGTTGCGCCGCTGGCCCAACACGATGGCGCACCCTGTGCAGGCAGTTACCCCACCTCTCGTTGGCACAGCGCCGAAACCGTCAGCGATGATCACCCATTGATCCTGCCCACCGATTTTGTCGGCGAGAATTTGATGATCGCCGTGGGTGTTTACACCTGGCCTACCCTGGAACGCCTGCCGTTGACTGCTGGCTCCGGGGTGTTACCTGACAACCGCTTCGTTTTAACCACCCTCAGTTTGGAGCCGTGATCATCACCAACCGTTTTTATGGGGCGCGGCCGCGTTAGCCAGTCAAACCGGCTAAAGCCGTTACTACGAACCAAGACCGGTGCAGTAGTACCTTACGAGTTAAATTCTTGTACAGTTGGCAAGAAGTTTAACCGCAGATTGGGGGGATTAACGCAGATTCTTTAATCAGCGAAAATCTGCGTTAATCTGCGGATAAATTTTCTGGTTTATCCAGGTTAGGGGTTACGACTATCGTTGATTGGCATGATCAATCTCACTAACAGCGTTGCCTGGCAATGGGTATCCTGTAGGTTGGGATTATTCTATGGATACTCTGGCTCTCTTCTTTGAACGTAATATCGTTGTTATCTACTTCTTCTACGGTCTAGCCTTTTTCAGCATGGGGTTGGCTGTCTGGCTGGAATCCGGGCGCACGGCTGAATTCCGCATGGCACGGGCGATGGGGCCATTGGCTGGTTTTGGCATTGTGCATGGTTTGCACGAATGGTTTGAGATGTTTCAACGGTTGGGCCGGGCCAATGCCACCAATGTGCCTGAGTGGTTATTGTTGGATGAGTTGCGGGTTATCCATCTGGCCCTCTCCTTTATCCTGCTCATCATTTTTGGGATGCGGCTCATTTACTATAGCCGGGTCGAAGATGTCAGCCACAAGCACAAGGGTAACCAATATCTCGTCACGTTGGCCGCCTCGGTCCTCATTATGGTTTGGGTGTTGAGTGTGGGTCTTACCTGGTGGATTTATCACCCTACCCCCGAGGCTTTCCTTAATGCGGTTGATGCTCTGACTCGGTATATTCTGGGGATTCCGGGGGCTTTGTTGGCGGCCTGGGCAATTGTCTTGGAGCAGAATACGTTTAGCCTGCGGGGGATGTCGGTGACGGGGCGGGATTTGTTGCGGGCGGCGTTGGCTCTCTTCTTTTATGGGGTTGTGGGGCAGGCTTTTCCCAAGGAGAGTTTCCTTTTTCCCTCAAATACGATTAACGGCGATTTTTTTGCCACGACGTTTGGCATTCCGATTCAGTTATTTCGGGCGTTGACGGCGGGTTTGATGGCGATTTTTGTTATTCGGGCGCTGCGGGCTTTTGAATTGGAGAGTCAGCAACGGCTCCAGACGGCCAATGAGGCCAGGTTGACGGCCCAGCAGGAAGCGTTGCAGATTCAGGCTCAGGCGCGTTGGGATACGGAGCAGTTAAATCAGCAGTTGCAGACGGCTATGGGGGATTTGTCGCGGCTGTATCAGGAATTGCAGGCGCGGGAGTTGCTGCGCCGGGATTTGTTGCACCAGGTGGTGACGGCGCAGGAGCAGGAGCGGCAGCGGATTGCGCGGGAGTTGCATGATACGACGGGTCAGGCGCTTACGGCGTTGGGGTTGGGGTTCGCGGCCGCGGCCGAAACCATCCACGCCAATCCCCCTTTAGCCAGTCGCCAACTTGGTGAACTCAAAAAGCTCAGTATGCAGACCCTCGATGATTTGCGTGACCTCATTGGCAACCTGCGGCCCTCTGTGCTGGATAACCTGGGGCTGGTGCCCGCTTTGCAAGGACAGGTGCGCGAATTCGCCCACCGCACGGGCATCCACGTCGAATTCAACCTGAACGGCCACCGGCGTCGGTTACAACCAGAAATAGAGACGATTGTTTTCCGGCTGGTCCAGGAAGCCCTGACCAATGTGGCCCGCCACGCGGCCGCGAACCATGTCACCATCCAGCTTGACTTCCAAACCCATCACCTTCACCTCACCATTCAAGATGACGGTCGCGGCTTCGACCCCAACCAGGCCCTAAGCCCCCAATCCGGGCGACGACCCTGGGGCATCTTGGGTATGCAAGAGCGCGTTTCCCTGGTCAACGGCCAGTGGGATATTCAGTCAGCCCCAGGCCAGGGAACAACCATCGAAGTTACCATCCCCCTGGAGCCAGAACTTATCCCCACCTTACTCCCGCTCCAGGTCATACCCCCACCAACCGATTCGCCCAACCTTGCCGCTAACCCACAAGGGGAAGAATATGTCAGCTAATCCCATTAAACTATTACTCGTTGATGATCATGCCGTGGTTCGGTTAGGGCTACGGATGCTTCTGGAAGCTCAGAACGACCTGCTCATTATTGGCGAGGCCGAAACAGGGCAAAAGGCCATCGAAAAGGTCAAGACCTTGCACCCGGATGTGGTGCTTATGGATGTGCAGATGCCCGATATGAACGGCATCGAAGCCACCCAGCACATCAAAAGCCTCTATCCCCAAACCCACATTCTGGCCCTGACCATGTATGAGGACGACGAATATTTCTTCGCCATGCTCAAAGCCGGAGCCTCTGGTTATGTGCCCAAACGGGCCGCCCCTGATGAATTGGTAGCGGCTATTCGTACCGTTAGCCGGGGGAAGTCTTCCTGTATCCCACGTTAGCCAGCCGCCTGGTGCAGAACTATCTTGGTGAGGTTCAGGCTGGCACTCAGCCGGAGATCAGCGTGGCCCTGACGCCGCGTGAGCAGGAAGTGCTGGTGCTGATTGCCGAAGGGCTTTCTAATACAGAAATTGCGGAACGATTAGTCATTAGTGGCAAGACGGTGGACCGTCACCGGGAAAACATTATGAGTAAACTCAACCTGCACAACCGGGTTGATCTGGTTAAATACGCTCTCAGAATGGGGCTAATTGATCTGGATGAATAAGTCCCTCCGCCACAGAATGGGGCAGTGTTTCTTCGTTCCACGCTGCGTGGAATGCCCCGGTCGAGTGGACGCAGAGCGTCCCAGATGATATTCCCACGCAGGCGTAGGATAGTTCTGACACCTGAATAGATACGTCTAACAAACGCAAAAAGAGCCAGATTCTTCTCTGAGTCTGGCTCTTTTGATTGATTCAAGTGTCGGAGTACGCCGTCAACAATGTCAAGTTAATTGAAGTGGGGGATGATGGGAAGTCTGGCCCACAAAGCGGGTATATAAGGCGCAGGTCAGGCAGGGTTCGGGCAAACTGCCCGTTAGTTGGGTTTTCATTTGCCAGCAGGGAATTTCGCGCTGTTCATAGGATGAGCAAGCTGTGCGTTGTGCGGGCGGGCATTTTTTGACTTCCCAACAAGTTGCCGCGGCCGCGACCGGCATCCTTTTTTCTTCCGCTTGCCAGCGGGATACAAGCTTGTTCATTAAGCGACCCATCAGCAAAGTAAAAGCCAGAGGTAGCATACAGCGTAGGGCAAAAAAGAATATCATCAGGGCTGTTGCTTGGAACTCGTTCATTTTCAAACCCCCAACAAACGGACAATAAAATGGTTAAAGTAGAATCTCTCTCTCTTCGTTCGTAGTGACCGCTTTAGCGGGCTAGCCGACTAAAGTCGTCACTACGAACGGAAGATGGTTAATCAATCAGGCGGTTGCGGCCGCGGGCTGTTTCACAACCACCGGCTCCGGTTCTGGCTTTCATCTCATGGTTCACCAGATTCAGATACCGCACTGCTAACGTAAAGGCCAGCACCCCATAAGCAACCACCCCCAGCCCCACCAGCCATTCTGCCAGCGACGGCGTATAACTTGTGTACAGGGGCACTGCCAATTGTGGTTGATAGGCGAAAGTCACCAGTTGCCCCACCATATTGGTATCCCAACGGTACGCTACCAGCCCCACCACAATGAGAGTGAGGGCCAACATTGTTAACCGGTCCTGGCGACGCAGGCGATTGTTCAACAAAATAATGATGGGCACAATCATCCCCAGGCCAAACTCCAGCACCCAGAAATTAAACGCCAACGAACCTTGTGTCAGTAAAACCAGCCCTTCATCCCGACCAGGAGCCGAGGTGTTGCTGACCACCAACAAATCCCATACCCGCAAAGCAAAGTAAATTAGCAGTCCCCAACCGATGACACGGGTCACGGGGTCCAAAATCTCCCGCCGCACTTTGGCCTGAGGGGTCACATAAGCGGCAATCTTGGAAGCCAGAACGGTGAGGGCTGGCCCCGCCACAATGGCCGAAATGTAAAACAGAAAGGCCAGACTGGGGCGATACCAAATGGGGCGGGCGCGGAGAACGCCATAGGTTGAACCCAGCGATGATTGATGCAGAGTGGACAGACACAACCCCACAACGGCCAGGTAAGGAGCCAGTTTGTGAACATGCTCTAACCGGTGCGCCAGGTTCGGCCAACGGCTGCGGAACCAATCTGCCTGCCCTAAAATGGGCGCCACTTCTAGCATCAGCACATTGAAATAAACCGTCACACACATTGTCACTTCCCACAGCGGCGAGTGAATGTTCCAGTAGAACCAGCCGTGCCAGAAACGATCCGGGCGACCAATATCAATGAATAAGGTCATGAGGGCCATGCTGTAACCGACCATGCCCACAAAGACGGCGGTGCGGGCCAGGGGTTCGTATTTCTTGAGTTTGAACAGGTAGACCGCCGCCGAAAGGACAAACGCACCCGCACTCAAAGCAATTGAAGAGAGGTCAATGCCAATCCACAACCCCCAGGGAACCAGATTGGTGAGGTTGGTGACACCCAGTCCTTTGACGAGGACGATGAGCGCGGCCGCGAGCGCGGCCGCGAGCACAACCGACAAAAACAGTATCCATAACCCAAATGGGGTCAAGGGAAACAATCGTTGCTTCAGGGTCATGATGTCACCTCTTCCGGCAATGTCTGCCCTTCTACCGGCAGATAATAAACGCGGGGTTCGTTACCTTGCGCTTCCCGCAGACGGAACGAATTGGTTTGAGCCAGCGCCTTACTCACCAGTGAATCCGGGTCATTGAGGTCGCCGAACAGGCGGGCACCGGTGGGGCAAGCCACGACACAGGCCGGGGTAGCCACTTCATCCACCCCCGGTGTTAAACCAGCGGCCAGACCCCGGTCAATACGTTGGGCACAGAAGGTGCATTTTTCGACGACGCCACGCGGCCGCCGGGGGATATCTGGCTCACCCCATTCCGGCACAGCCGGGTTATCACCGGTAAACGCTGTCCAGTTAAACGACCGTGCCCCATACGGACAGGCCATCTCACAATAACGACAGCCAATACATTTATCGTAATCCATCATGACGATGCCATCGGCTCGTTGAAACGTCGCGCTGACCGGGCAAATGTGGGTGCAGGGCGCATCGGCACAATGCATACATTGCACCGGCAGAAAAGTCTCCTTACCCTTAATCTCACCCAGGTCGAGCACACGATTCCAGGCCATGTCGGGAGCCACGTCGTTGCTGGCCTGGCAGGCCGATACACATTGTTCACAGCCCACACATTTATTCAGGTCAATTACCATCGCCCATTTGTGCGGGCTGGTGTCAGCGCCATTCACGGGGCTGTTCTTGCGTTTAAAAACCTTCGTTTTAACAGCGGTGGAAACCAGCCCGGCCAGACCAAGCTTCAAAAAATCACGACGTTTCAATGTAATAGGGGTCATGATGTACCTCGCATTTTAGTTCTTTCGTACCCTCATCCCCGGCCCTTCTCCCACACAGGGAGAAGGTAGTTTGTGCCCTCTCCCCCAGGGAGAGGGTTGGGGTGAGGGATGGGGTTGGTTATTTCACACCTAACAAAATGACGCGCAGGCCTCGTTCAAACCAGGGCGAACCCACTGCCCCAAAAGCCATGCCAATGAGACCGGCCAGAAGAGCAAAGTTCACATAATTGGCTGGTTTAGGTTCGCTTTGTACCGACAGCGCGTGGGTCGTGGCTTCGCCGGGTGATGAATTGGGCGGAGTGCCCGCTTCGGCGAAGGTGCTCATATCTTCGGGATTGTGCATGGAGTCGCTGTGACATTCGTTGCAGGTATGTAAATCAACGGCAAAGGTATGTTCGCGTTGGCTATGTCCTTCACCCATCACTTCACTGTCATTCACGCGCAGGTGGCAATCGGTGCAGAGAAGCCCTTCGGCGGCGTGGGCGGTGTAGGTGTAAAAATGCCCTTCGCTGGTGTGGCAGGTCTGGCAAAGAGCCTGGACATTTTCGCCCCGGATATCGGTTGAGTGGGGGTTGTGACAGTTGTTACAGGTCATCTCGGCTTCGCCGTGTTCGCTTTCCTGCCATTGGGCATAGGTGTCCACATGGCAATTGCCACAGGAAGCGGCGGTGTAATCCGTCACCATGACTTGTTCGGGGTGGTTGGGGCCGTTGGTAACGAGGGTGTGACAGTTGTCGCAAGTGACACCGGCATGTTCATAGGTGCCCGCGGCCGCGTCAAAACCCGTGGTATGACAGCTTAAACATTCGGCTGGTTTTTCCTGGGCCGCCCACGCTCGGACAAACTCTTCTTCGTCCGTAGCCTGACCGTGGGAGCTGACATCCCATTGTTGTTGAATTGCTTCATGGCAATCAACACATTCGCGTTCATCGCCTGGTTCATGTTGGGCGACTGGGTCATTGCCCTGGGCATAACCGATGACTGCGGTGACGAGGCTGAAAACCAGCGCCAGAGCCATACCAGTTACAAGTCGGGTTAAGATATGGGGTTTCATGAATCACTCTCCTAAAGTGCCAATATGGAGGGAGCGTATTGCCAATGCTGATAAAAAGGCCGCTTATGGCCGTCAGGAGTAGTGTAGGCTTTTAGGGGTAGCGGGTAAATTGGGCGAAGCCCCAATTAAGGCATGGGAGAAACACCCATATCCGATGTGGGGCAAACGGGTGAGGCCGTGGGGAAATGGGTCCCATCGGCGCATAATGCTCAGAGGTATAGGGTGAATTCCCCAGGGTGGAAATGCGTGATCCACCCGATGACAGGGGCGTGCCCCTTCTGTTACTGTTAACACAACGAAAAAAGTTTTCCCCACCGGTTGGGGATGGAGGACATAATGGACGGGTTCTTAGGCTTTCTCATCATCGCTTTGCTGTTTGTGGCCCGGTTTGGTTTACCGGTGTTGGTCATCGTATTGGCTGGCCGTTTGCTCAACCGACTTTATGCTTTTTGGGGAGTCAATGACCAAACATTAGTAAAAACGTAAGCCCTGTTTCTCCTGGCTTCCCCTCCCTTTAAGCCGTTTACCGTAAAAGGCCCGGCACATTGGGGGGGCAAGCTGTGCATTTTTTCACCATTAGAATGTGCCATATCCATTTTCATAGGTAGTAAGAAGTACAGATGACGATTGTCAGCTTCTGGATGAAGTTGAACAGCCATTGAAATTCTCTTGTACGACTCGCTCGGCGTTCACTGCGGGAAGCACTTAAGCAAGCTTTTTAACGTTACCGCATCGAACAAACGAGAAGCAAGAAGCGGAACGGATTAGGATTGCCCATGGCCTGGATGAGTTTATGTGGCACAATTTCGGGTGATGAACCTTTTGAGGCCCATCATGAGACGAGGAGAATCCGCTGGTGCAAATTCAAATCGCAGATAAAGGCGTCATGTGCTTTTATTGACGCGGATACAGCCATCAAGTTTCTTCATGCTTCACAGTGGCTGCAGTACCAGCACAGTCCTCAGAACTCGCTCGAACAGCTGAGAAGATGGGATGCCCCAAGAATGTGCCATCAATTTTTACCTATAAGACTCCCGAAGCGAAATACTTGAGTGGCAAGCAGAACAATCTTTGGGGTGAAGAAGGGAATCTGCTTTGCGTATGCTCTGGGGAACAGACTAGGCCAGGTGGGTGAGAACTTCCTCATCGGGGAGGAGTTTGAGGATGGGTTTGGTGGCGGTGGAGAGGGAGAGGGGGATGGATGTGGGGTCTATGGGGACGAGCCGGGTGGTGGTGAGGAGCCAGACGGGTTGACCGGGGGTGATGGGGGTGACGACACGGATTTGCGGCCGCGACAGCAACGCCTTCCCCTTCTGATTTGCCTGCTCAAACAGGGGAGTTGTTCGGCTCTCAGGCGTCGTGCCTGACCAGCGGCGGTAACGACGAGCAGTTCCGTCTCGGCGGTGACTGGTACAGCGGCCATCAGCCGTTTTTCCGACACCAGATTGATAGCCTGGGAGCCAACGATTTTGAGCGGGGTAACGCCAATCCGTAGCCCTTTACCTGCTTCGGTGATGAGGGCCAGTTGTTGTTGGGGGGTTGTGCCTAACACAGCCATCGGTGTGCCGGGTAGGAGGCGATCAAAGGTGAGAGGAAGTGGCCCTTCGGCCAGCGGCCGCATGTTTTCCATGAAGTACGGTCGGCCAAAACCAGAGTTGGTCACCACCACAAACCGCTCCGCCGGGCGAATCTCCTGCCAACGATGCACCCCCGTCAAATATTCAAACTCCCCAAAACGATGCAGATCAAACAAGGTCATGCCCAATTCTTGTAGGTCGAGCAACTGGCGCAGGGTGAGGCGCAAAAAGCGGTAACGGGTGGTGGAAATCAGGAGTGGTTCATCTGGGGTAGCGGTGATCACCCGGCGTAGGTCGGTGATGGGGGGCAGGTTCAGGTTGGTCAGGGGAATGGGGGTGAGGGGGAGAGGTGAGTGTTGAGGGTGGAGAGGGGAATGGTGGTGGCGGTAATCTGTTTGCCCTCGCCGATGAAAACCAGCCCAACGGTGGATTCGGTCGGCAGGGCACTTTTGATGATGCCCACGCGCCGCCGCACCCAGTCCAGGTTGATGGGGTTAACTTCGGGCCGGTCGTTGTGCGGGTCGGAGATGCTGATGTCGTCGTGGGTGTAAACCTGGGCCTCGGCCTCGCCCTGTTCCAGACGGTGGGCGAAGATACCCAGCCCGGATGTCACACTGCTGAAGGCGTCTACGCTGTGCATCTTTTCACGGCCAAATTTGCGCTCCAGGAGTTCGTAGAAAACAGGAATTTGGGCCGAACCACCGGTGCGAATGACGGCGTTGATCTGTTGCGGCCGCAAACCCGACGCCTGCACAATCTCATCCAAATGGTTATCTACCGCCAGCACCTCGGCGTGGATAATCTGCTCAAACTCGCTCCGCGTGACCAGCTCCATCACCTTCGTGCCGCCAAAATCCAGCCGGATCATCGTGCCTACCCGTTCCGACAGCTCTCGTTTAGCCTTCTCCACGGCATCGAACATGAGCAGGCCATAATTGCCAGCCACCAGATCATGCAGCCGTTCAAACTCCTTGCCGCGTGACGAGGTTTGAGCCATTTCCTGCAACATGCGCCGGTTTTCCTGGGTTTGTAAATCGACGATGGTCTGCCAACTGGAGAAGCTGTTGTAAATCCAGGCGGGGATGGGCAAATTGCGTGGGCCGTAGGTGGCCCCTTCGCCGAAATGTTGAGGCAGTTTGGCGCGGGTGAGCTTCTGGTCAAATACGTCACCAGCCACGGGAATACCGCCGGTTGCCAAAACCTGATGGCTCTTTGGCCCCAGGCGCATGACGGTTACGTCCAGGGTTCCCCCGCCGAAGTCGAAGAGGAGAATGTTTTGCTCTGTGTTAATGGCGGTGGCGTAATGGTACGCGGCCGCGACCGGCTCATACTGAAAATAGACCCGTTCATATCCAGCCAACAGGGCCGCCTTCAGCAAACGGGACTGAGCCAGTTTGTCCTGCTCTTCGTTGAAAGAAAAATGGACCGGGCGGCCTAACACCACCTCTTTAATGGGCCGTCCCAACAACGCCTCAGCGCGGGACTTGGTGACCATTAGATACAGGGCCACCAGCTTCTCCAGCGAGTAGAAAAATTGGCCGATAACCGTGCCCTGGAAGCTGACATCACGCAAATTGGTTTTGATGGAGAGCATGAGCCGTCCGGGGGAGAAAATATCAATCCAGACGTAAATATCTTGCACGAAGTGCATATCCGCGCCGCGCACATCAATTTCGCCCATCCACACCTTCTGCATCCGCACGGAGCGGCCAATGTTTTCGTCCAGGTAGCGGTTGATGGCGTCACGACCAATGGCGACGGTCTGGTCGTTGGCGACATAGAGGGCGGTACGAGCGACGCGGGGGTTGGCGTTGGCCGGGTCGAGGGGCAATACATTCAACGTTTGCCCATCATAAACAGCCATGCCGGAATTTGTGGTGCCGAAGTCCATGCCCACAATCATGGTGACGATTGACTCCTTTGCTGGCGGTTCAGGGAGCAAGAGGGGAGAGCGAGAGCTAGAGCAAGAGGGAAGATCGAGAGTGGAGAGCGTTAGCTTGGTCTCTAGCTCTAGCTCAATCCTCTAGCTTCAGTTGCTCCTGAAAGGTCAGCGATGAATAATGGGTGGTTTACGGAATGAGGTGCCTGGAATTGTCTGGTGAGCAGGCGAACAGTCAAGTCTAGCGTGGGGGGATGGTTTGGGCAAATTTTGGTTGGGGAAGCCCTCACCCCAGCCCCTCTCCCACTCCGGTAGAGGGGAGCGTGTTCCCTCTCCCTGGGGAGAGGGCCAGGGGTGGGGCAACCGGGGAATTGAATAATTAATGGTTGAACAGGTGAATTGTTGAATGGTTAATGAGGCGATGAACTCTCCCATTAATCGTTCACCCATTCAACAATTCACAAATTAATTATTTCTTGCCCTGTTTCGTTACCGGTTGCCTCGCCCCAGATTTTCAGGTAACCGCAACAGTCTGATCGGGATAAGTTTGTCCGCTACTAGAGCGTTCAAGAGGGGGGGTTTTGTAACCGAAGGTTGTTCGTCCAGGGTGTTCCCCAGGGAGCGTTCGTACAGTCTAAAGATCGTCACTCTGTAATGCTAGTATAACGGAGGTTGATGATCCAGACCCAAGAAATCACGCTGACGATTCCCGACAAGCTGTTTCAGCAGGCCAGCCGGGTCTGGCCCCAAGCGCAAAAAAGCCTATTGCTGAGGTGTTGCTAGAGGCGATTGTTCTGGATAACCAGGGGCACGATTCTCTTGATGAACCGACCTCAGTTGACCAGGAAAAATTGGCTTATCGTGCCTTGCATAACTGGCTCTGGCAGAATTACCCTGGTGAGCATGTGGACTTTACCAGGGGCAAAGCCTGTGGATCATCCGGATTTGTAGACGCTGCGCTTGGTGCTGTTTTCCCCTGGCCCGGCCCGGTGGCCGGGGGGAGGGTGGGGGGGTGGGGGGGGGCTGCGGGCGGTCTGGCCCTGAGTCGTCGTAGTTACCACCGTTTCCGAGCCGAAGTTGTCCTGATTGGTCAGGGCGAAGGCCGAACCGGCCAAAGAGAGCTCAGCAGGGTCGTTCCCCTCGTTTGGGTTCAGCCGTCCCAGGCTCAGGGCAAATGGCCCCACATGCCGTTCATGGTCGGTGGGGAGTGGCTCGTCCTTCCCCTTGCAATGAGGGTGTTCCAGCCCCTTTTTGTAATTCGGCCGAGGCGGCGGGTTGGGCAAAGGGGGTATGGCGGTAGGTGTGCAGGTAACTTCCCGCCAGGTGCAGGGCCAGAGGTAAATGGCCTAACTCCTCGGCGATGGCATCGAGGGTGGCAATTTGTGGGGCGTCTCCGGCTGAAGCCTCAACTCCGGGAGCGGTCGTTTGGAGTGGACGCTTTAGCGGGAACAGCAGGCTCAAGAGCAGGGCGCGGCTTTCCGGTGGGGTCAGGGTGTCCAGGGGCAGGGTTGCTACGCCCAGGCTCACATCCCAGGTCGCCCGGCGGCTGGTCGCCAGCACCCGGCAGCCGCCGGTTTTGGGTCGCCATTGGGCCAGCAAGGCCTCGTCTTCGCAGTTGTCAAACAGGAGCAGGCGGGGAATCGCTTCCTGCCAGGCCTGTTTGCACCCGGCGCACCTGCTCATCCAGGGTCAAGCCGTCGTACCCATCCCCCAACTGCATGGCATAACCACATTGGGCCAGCTCCGCCGGGACATTGGCCCCATCGCTCATGTTCACCCAAAACACGCCGCCAGCAAACAATGGGCGAATGGCAAAGGCAATCGCCAACTGGCTTCACCCCGCCCAACCCAGTAATGGTGGCGATCTGCCCAATGGCTGCTGTATCCCCGCTGAAACCTGGGCCACCTGTTTCAACTCCCGTTCCCGCCCCACAAAATGGGGGTTCAACCCCATCAGCATCCGTGAGCCAGGGGGTAGGCTGGTCGGTGTGGGTATCTCATCCAGTGGCAGTTGTAGAGGGGAGAAACCAGGTTTTTCTGTCGGGGGGACGCTTACCATGTAGACGGTATTGGCGTGTTGGACGACCTGGCTGTGACTGATCTGATCACCCCCGGCCACGTTTTCCAGGTGGGTGGTGACATTGCCCTGGGCGGTCTGGTCGCCCAGGGTGATGCCACCGGAGCATGGGCTGGATTCTGGGGGTGGTTGTTTGGCTTGGGTCATGGCACTGCCCTGGTGAGAATAGCCACGAATGAATGGATCAGGGATAGGCGGTGTTGTGGGCAAGTTGGGATGGGCCTATTTGTACCAGAGGTTGCCCGATGGGGGCAAACAGCCTGGAAGGCTGTTTTACGGCGCCAATGCAGGGTAGGGGGCGGGACGACGCGGGTTCAATGGGACAAACCGGGAAACGATCCTTCGCGTCGCCCTGAGTCGCAATGGTAAGAGGGCGAGACAGGTGGGAAGATAGGTGTCCCGTAATTCCCCGATCTTGGCCCACCTGTCCCGCCCCTACGCCACCAGGTTTTAATCCGTTCCTTTCCCCAATCCGTTGATGTAACCCTCTTCGAGTGGCGAGTTTGCGAGTCGCGATTGTGAAGAAATGAAACCAACTTCGACGTATTCATCAGGCTTCCACGCAGGCAGAAAAAGCAGGTATTTCGTTAATTGGTTACGGGTGTTTCGTCAGATGCGTTTTGTTCGGGATAGAGGATGACGAAACTGGAGTTGGCAAAATGTTGGGCTAATTTGCTGGGGATGTCGTTGAGTTGGCGTATGTGAGAAATCGTATCTTCTCGGGCTGAAACGACTACCAGAAGATCATCCTGCGTTATCTCTCGCCCAATGATAAGGAAATCATCCCAATCGGTGAATTGGGCATAATGGATTTTAACGGGCGATTTAACCTGCTGGATAGTGGCTTTTAGCGCCTTTAACGTGTCTGGGGTTCCATAAAAATGAAGCGGCGCGCCGGTTTGTTGGGCCAGAACCATGAGCGTCCTCAGCCAGCGCCCATATCCTGTTTCACGTTCAGCATAGGGGGGTAGAACTGTGACGATTTTGTTGGTGATGTTGAGGGGATGCGTCATTTTGCTGACGAGGAACATCTGGTTGGTGGAGTCTAACAGGTTATCCAGGACGGTGCCGAAGATGCGGCGGCTGGCGGTGACTTCACCATTCCAACCGATGATCACGTCGGTAATCACTATTTCCTGAATGGCCCGGTGGATACCGTTGGCGACACTGAGGTCTACGCGGGAAACAATTTCGATAGGGGTGTCGCTCGCGGCCGCGTGCCTTAACGCGGCTTCTAACATTTTGCGGCTGGCCAGGACACGTTCCCTGGCTGTTTCATCATCCTTAACCACGACCAGCGGGTAGAGTGGTTCTTTCGATTGCGGATCTTTGATCATGACCGCCAGGTCAATCAGTTGTTCAATGGACGCCGGATTGCTGATCGGGACGAGGATGCGCTCCGGTATGTCGGTCAGGTCGGGTAGGCGCTCTTTTTCGGTGATAGCCAGTTTGCGGGCGGCGTTTTCGACCACAAAGGTGCTGATTAACGAGGTAGTGAGGATCATGAGGACGGCCCCGTTTAAGACATCCTCATCGAACAGGGCCAGGTCAAATCCGACCAGGGCGATGGCCAGCGTCGCGGCCGCGCGCGCGGCACTTAAACCAAACATCAGGTTGCGCTCCGGAACCGAATAACGAAATAGCTGTTGCACGATGAACGCGGCCAACCATTTACTAAAAATGGCTAAGAAAATCATGGAGCCAGCCACAATGAGAACATTGACGCCCTGAAACAAAACCCGCAAATCTACCAACATCCCGACACTAATCAAAAAGAAGGGGATGAAGATGGCATTTCCCCACAAACTCAATGCGGTTCATGAGGGGTGAGGCGTGGGGAATGAGGCGGTTGAGGGCCAGGCCAGCCAGGAAGGCCCCCAGGATGGGTTCTAAACCGGCAATTTCAGCCAGGAGCGCGGCCGCGAACACGGCCATCAGCACAAAAATATATTGTGAACTCCCATCACTTTGTTCGTTGCGGAAAAACCAGGCCCCAATACGAGGGAAGATACCCACGACAATAAACGCCAGCGCCGGGATGGCAATCAGTAACCTGAGCCAAAAAGCCGCATCAAGCGCCCCTTCCTGAGAGCCGGCAATCACCGCCAAAATGATAAGGGCAATGGTATCGGCGATCAATGTGCCGCTAATGGCTATCGCCACGACCTGATTCCGCGAAATGCCCATCCGGCTGACAATCGGGTAGGCCAACAGGGTGTGAGAAGCCAACATACTGGACAACAAGATCGAGGCCATCCAGCTAAAATTCAAGACATAACGGCCCAATAAAGTGCCACCAATAATCGGAATAAACGCGGTTAATAAGCCGAAAACCAGACTC
Organism: Candidatus Trichofilum aggregatum; assembly: GCA_016716885.1. Classification (GTDB taxonomy): domain Bacteria; phylum Chloroflexota; class Anaerolineae; order Promineifilales; family Promineifilaceae; genus Trichofilum; species Trichofilum aggregatum. The sequence goes on from JADJUV010000032.1 coordinate 77,269, forward strand.
CGATTACGATTTTTCATGAAATCGGTCAGGTCTATCTCCAACCCGGCCTGAAACATCAGGTACAACAGCCCCACCGTGCCAAACAAAACGATGCTGGCATCGCGTTCCAGGATGTTAAGGCCAAATGGCCCCACAATGATCCCGGCAACAACCAGACCAATCAGACCGGGTACACGTATTTTTTTGAGCAATAAAGGGGCTAATAAGATAATCAGCAGGACTAGGGTAAAAATTGGGACAGGTTCTTCTAGGGGTAAGTGCAAAAATTCCAGGTGCATGGCCTCCTCACAAGAAAATATTCATGGTTGCAATTCTCATCAACCCGTTTTCTCTAGCTTTTGGGAGCTAGAGCAACTATTTTGTTGTTGGTTATGTGCTGACTCCCCGCTTAGTGGCTCGCGCTCAGGACACAAAATGAGTATAGCATCGTTTTCCCCCTTGTGCCTCTTGCCAGTGATGACGGTATAATGTGAAGCGTGACATAAAGTAAGATGGCCTGGGTGAAGGACTAACCAACACCCGGCACGCACCACGTAAAAGGGAGTATATCCATGGCCAATGAATATGATGTTGTTGTTTTGGGCGCGGGGCCTGGCGGTTATGTCGCCGCCATCCGGGCCGCTCAGTTGGGTCTAAAGACGGCTATCGTGGAAAGACAATGGATGGGGGGTGTTTGCCTGAATGTAGGCTGTATCCCCTCGAAAGCCTTGCTGAAAAATTCCGAAATTGTGCATACCCTCATGCACCGGGGCAAGGAATTTGGCTTTAGTTTTGAGAATTTACAGGTAGATTACAAGGTGGCCTATGCCCGCAGTCGTGAGGTATCGAATCGGCTGGTGAAAGGGGTGGGCTTCTTGATGCGTAAGAACAATATTGATGTACATGACGGAACCGGCACGATTACCGGCGCTCATAGTATGAAGGTGGCCTTGAACAAGGGTGGTGAGGCTGAGTTACAGTTTAAGAACCTGATCGTGGCGACGGGCGCGCGGCCGCGGACCATCCCCGGTGTCAACTTCGATGGCAAACATATCATCTCCTACCTGGAAGCCATCATGAGCGACACCCTGCCCAAACGGGGCGTCATCGTTGGCGGTGGGGCCATCGGCGTCGAATTTGCCTATGTCTGGGCCAACTACGGCGTGGAAACCCATGTGGTAGAGATGTTGCCCAACCTGCTCCCCCGCGAAGAACCGGAAGTGAGCAAGGTATTAGAAAAAGCGTATAAAAAATTAGGTGTCAACCTGCACACCAACACCCGCACCGAAAAAGTAGAAGTGAAAGGGGATGAGGTTCATGTCACCCTGACCGGGGGCAAAACCATCGTCTGTGATCAGCTGATGTTAGCCGTCAATTTCCAACCCAATACGGCAGAGATTGGTCTGGAGACATTGGGGCTGAACTATACCAAGGGTGGAGCCATTGAAATCGATGAGCAGATGCGGACGAATGTGCCCCATGTGTATGCCATCGGTGACGTGGCGACCGAGTACCGGTTGGCCCACATTGCTTCTGCCATGGGGCTGGTAGCCGCCGAGGTCATCGCCGGACATCCCACGATTACCCTGAATTACAAAATGTTGCCACGAGCCACCTACTGTGTGCCCCAGGTTGCCAGCTTTGGTTATACCGAGCAGGAAGCCAAAGATGCCGGTTATGAAGTGAAGACTGGCTCGTTTAACTTCATTGCCAACGGCAAAGCCCTCGGTCTGGGCGAACGAGATGGGTTTGTCAAAATTATCAGTGATGCGCGGTATGGGGAAATTTTGGGCGCGCACATGGTTGGCCCGGATGTGACGGAGCTGCTGCCGGAGCTGACGCTGGCGCAATTGCATGAACTCACCGCTGAAGAGATTGCCCGCAATGTCCATGCCCACCCAACGCTGAGCGAAGCGTTGATGGAAGCGGCGCATGGGGTTGAGGGGACGCCGGTGCATATGTAGAAGCGGGTTTCGGGTTTCAGGTTCCAAGTTTCAGGTTTCAACTCATCAACTTGAAACCTGAAACTTGGAACCTGAAACAAAAAAAGCCACTTGAAGTGGCTTTGATTTTGGGAGTGGGCGGTACAAGACTCGAACTTGTGACCTCTACGATGTCAACGTAGCGCTCTAACCAACTGAGCTAACCGCCCGTAACAAGGTGGGTATTTTATCATCGTTCTCAAAAGCGTCAAAAATAGGGATTGAGGCGGACGCGGACCACAATCTCTGGTAACTATGGCTAAACGACGACGCAGGCCGAAGATAGAGACGACAAACAAGGGGTGGACTGCCAGGCAGGTGATATTCGCGGCCGCGGTCTTTCTCCTTTTTGCCTTTTTTCTCCGCTCTGCCAGCGGAGTGCGTCATGGCTTGCTGGGTAGCTACGTCTGGGCCACCGCCTTCATCCTCACCTTTCTCATCGCGCTGGAACGCTCCGCCCGTTTTTTACTCCCCAACGAAATCCATAATAGCCATTTAGAAGCGTACACACTCCTGTTGCGTTATGCCACTCGGGTCATGTTGCCGGAACCGATTCGCCAACTGGTTGGTCTCCGAGGGTTTCCGCCCGCCCCGCGTGAAGTGGCTGAGAGCTTTCAGCAGTTGGGTGTTGGCTTTGTGGATAGTCATTATTGTCTGGCCCTGGTGCGGGGTGCTAACTACAGCCGGGCCGCCGGGCCAGGTTTTGTTAAGCTCAACCCGGGCGAGATGATCCGGCATGTGATTGATTTGCGGCCGCATATCCGCATCGTCCCCGTTAAAGCCACCACCAAAGATGGCATCCTGGTGGATACCAAACTTACCGTGGTCTTCCGGGTGCGCCAAAATCCGGGTGAATGGCTGGATAGCAATGGCGAACCAGACTCCCGTTATGTCTTTCCTTATGCCCGTGACGCCATTTTTCGGATCAGCTTTGCCAGTGGTATTCGGGAGAGTGAGGAAGAGGTTTTCTGGACGGAACGAATTGCCCCCACCGCGGCCGCGATTCTAGTCACATCGCTGGCTAATACCACCCTCGACGAGCTATACCAGACCGGTGATCCCAATGCCGCACCTCTGGAAAGATTAACGGCTGAGGTCAGAAACACCTTGATTGACCACATCCGAGCCATCTTCGGCCATACCCGTGAAGAAGACAACCCCCTCAACATTATTGGCCTTGCCGTGGAGCCGCCCATCCCGCCGTTTGATGTCGTCAAGCAGCGGATTCAAAACTGGCAGACGAACTGGCAACGGCGCATCTTCCTGCAAAAAGCGGCCGGTGATGCCGAAGCCATCCGTCACCTGAAAATGGCCCGCGCCCGTGTCCAGCTAGAACTCATCGAAAATATCATCAACAACATTGACTTAATGCGCCGCAACACCGACCTGGATTTGGCGGAAATTGTCACCCTGCGCGTACTAGAAACGTTGGAGCAATCGGCCAAGTCTAATATCAACCAGGATATGCTCATACCGAATCGAATTATGAATACCATGGCCCAGATCAAAGACGTTTTGGGTAGTTACGAAGGTGACGAGGAAGAGGCATATCCACCTACACTGCCCGCCATGCCACCCCCTGGGACACCGGCCCGGCGCAATCGTTAAGGAATGAGAATTAAATAACTTACAGGAGACTGGGGATGAGACCCACATGACGAAAGTTAGACCTAGGTTTTTATGCCCAGCTTCACCCTCGGTTTGTCGCCGGAAACCCCCACCCCTAACCCCGCCCCAGGGGGGGGCGATTCTGGGCGCGGTTTTCGGGGCGCCCCAAAAACCGGCCTAAGATTCCCCCCTTCCCCCGGGAATCGTTAGGGGGATGGGTCTTCCGACTCAATTTACGATGGGCTTAGGTAAAGCTGGTCGAGTCTCTCATCTCAGTTCCGTCGGTTATTTAATTCTTGATCCTAAGGGTCACTGATTATGGCTTCTAATTCATCAAACCCACTGCGCCAGCTTGAATCAATGGGCCTTACCTTTCTCTTTTTTGCCTATTGGTTCTTTCTACGCGCCCTGGCCGGGGTAGACGCCAGTCAATCGCTGGCGTTGCGTTTTTGGACGCCCTTTCCCGAACTGTTATTTCCCTCCCTTGATGTTTTTACGCCCGTTGTCATCTTTATCTTAGAGCTGTTTTCCTGGCGCGTTTTGCGCCACTTCATCCCCGTGATCATTGCTCTCTGGTTGGCCCGCAAGGCTGCCATTGGCTTGATACAATTGCTTCTCAGCCTGCCTGATGAGGCCATAGCAACCAATTACCTTGTCCGTTTGCAAAGAGCGGGCACCATTCATACGCCCCCCGTGGCTGGTACACCGTCGCCCGCCGCTCCAGGTCGTCCAGCCAAGTCAACGGTTCGTGCCCTTGTCGAAGCGGCTATTTTTGCGGCCGTAACGGTTTTCTTGTTAGCCGTTTTTCTCCTTTTGCAGAGTCTGGTGGCCCCGGTTTTACCCATTGCTTTGCCGGTTAGCGATCTTTTTGGGGCGGATAGTTTTCTTATTTGGGTCACGCTCTGGCTTATTGTGACAGGCTGTTATATATGGCCTTAAATCAGCCCACCAGAGGGTTGACGGGAGCAGGTATCCAGATTCGTCGGGTACAGTTTGCGGATGATCGCCGGACTAATCCGTGGTTACGGGTTGGGGGACCGGGTTGGTTCAAGGTGGATAACAATGATGTCATTGTGACGGAGCGGAATGGGCGTTTTTGGCGGGTAGCCGGGGCCGGTAATTACTGGCTGGCTCCTTTTGAAACCATTCGCACGGTGTTGGATTTGCGCCAGCAAGAGCGTGATAATCCGCTCGTGCGCCTGATGACG
>JADJUV010000033.1 GCA_016716885.1 Candidatus Trichofilum aggregatum
GTTGGATAAAGCTGAGTGCTGTGCGGAAAGTCATAACTGTGTTCTTTTTAGACGCTACCCATCTTGACGCGGGCGTGAAAAGGTAAACTGAAAGTAGCCGACCCGTCAAAACTGTGGCTCTTAATTCCCCTCTCCAGGCGGCACCCTCGTTTGGTCTTTCCCGCCTTTATTTAGGCTCTGGCCAGGCGATGTCCGGGTTTGTTCGTGTAACACGAACAAACCGGTAAGGCTTCAATCGGTAAACAAATGTTGCCCATGGGCAACATTTGTGCCTGGGTTAATCCGTGAGCAGCGTATCTAAAATGCTGCGTAAAGCCCGTAAATCATCGGCGATATCCGCATAATTGTCTTGCTGACGAAGTGACTGGCTTAGGGTTTGTAACTCTGCGGGTCTCAGACGATTCGTGAAACGTAACGTCTGTTGTACTTTGGCATGGAGGCGTTGCAACGATGTGGGACGTGTTACGATGTGGTCCGTAACTGTTTTGGAACTACTTTTTTGATGGTTCAATAATTGACCCACTAAACGCTCCAATTGAGGCAAAAGCGCTTCACTGACCCCAGGTTCTTCATCACTGGCCTGTTGCCAACTGATCAATGCCTGCAACGCTTCTAGTTGTAAATCGGGGTGGGCCGCCAATTTTTCAGTGATCGGTCGCACCGTTCGTTCGGTGAGATTATTTTCTTCAATGAGCGCCTGAGCGTCATAACTGAGTGCCAGAACCTTAAGAAGGCGGGTACGATAGGTGCGAGATATACCGAGAAGCGATTCAACGTCGTGCCAGGTTACGTTTTGTTCGGTGGAGAGTTTCTCCAGTTCATCTCGGAGAGCATAAATGCCATTGGCCTTCTCAATTAAGCTAATATCTTCTCGGATCAGATTTTCAATCATCTGGTGAGCCCGAATGGGTGTGCCTTCTGGGGCCAAAGAGACCTTAATCCGGTCTGGCGCGACTTCTTCATGACCTTCTCGAATGGGCCGATCTTGTGTCGTCAACAATACATGGGCCCACCAACGCCTTTCTCCGGTCACGATCAAATAATTGATTCCGGTCGCCATCTGCTCTGGAGAAGCTGGACGAATGGTGATAGGGTTAATCAGCCCTTGACGAGCAATGCTGTCGGCCAGCTTAACAACATCCTGCCAGGCTTTCTTGACGGCCGGAGAAGCCTGGCCGGTCTCTACCAGTTGGCCCCATTCCTGAAGGGCTTGCGACGCCGATATCTGTCCACGCTGCAAATTTTTACTTATCGTTTCGGGAAGTAAACGCCGGGGCTGGCCTGGATCAGGCATGATCCCGTCAACATGAAAGTGGGACGATTCAGTCGAAGGGGTAGGGGTTGAGGTCTCACCCGCGCCGTAAGGATCAATCCGGTTAAAAGATAAATTGCCCAAACCGACAGATTTGCGTTTAGACACGTTTCATAAGCTCCTGAATAATGGCATCGTAAGCCATAGCACTGTCTGAATCGGGTGCGGATTGAAAAACGTCTACCCCATTGACATGAGATTCTTCAATCGCGACTCGCCGCGGAATACCGGGTAGGACCAGTTGACCAAAGTTCTTGTGCAGTTCATCCAGGGTTTCGCGTGAGACAACCGTATTCATTTGCATTGTGGGAATGACACCACGAATCTGTAGGGCTGGATTGGCTTCCTTGACTTGCTCAATGGTCTTGCGTAATAAATTGAGTCCAATGAGGGGGAACAGCCCGGGATCCACCGGGATAATCACTTCGTGGGCAAAAATCAGGGCATTTAAAGTCAAAATTCCCAGACTGGGAGGGCAATCCACGATAATCAGATCGTAGTTACGCTCAATTTCTGTGAGGACCTTCTTCAGACGATATTCACCCCGAAAGGCCACCGATAACTCAACCTCAAACAGGGCCAACTCCAGATGGGCAGGCAAGATATGTAAACGGCTGGCTTTATACTTGCCGCTCGCTTCTAAGGGCACTTCATACAAAGCCTCAGAGGCCTTCACTTCCTCTTTAAGCACTTCGCGAATCGTGGGTTGGCCGGGTTGACGGGGGCCAGCGGCAAATTCGATGCCCAACAGGACGGCCGAGGCATTGGCCTGAGGATCGGCGTCAATTAAGAGAACTTTGTCGGCCCCCATATAACGAGCCCAGCCACAGGCAAGGTTAATACTGGATGTGGTTTTACCAACGCCACCCTTCTGGTTGGCAAGTGCAATGATTCGTGTGGTCATGATTGTGCCTTTACCGCGTGTTGAGATTTGTTCGTAATGATGTTGGCAGGCTCAGATTCCTGGCTCGCCAGATACTTATCGACAGCCCGGCGCACATGTTCGGAGAAATTGACTCTTTCATTGGCCAGATTCTTAAGACTATCGATCTGTTCTTGGGTTAAATAGACTTGGGTACGTTTCATGGAGAATATCCGCTGAGGTTTAAGGTTCATGATGTCTGTATATCAGGTGGCTAACATACACCATCTCATTGTATCGTTGACAGCACATTTGTACCAATAATCTGGGCAACGATTTCTGTTCTGGCTGCTACAACAGCCTTTTTAGAGCAGTCACAAGGGAAGCCATGAAGATGACGGTCCGCTTATTCCAGAATATCTCAGACGACAGAGTGATATGCACCCGGCTTTAACGGATGGGTAACAGGCGAGAGTTAGGTGGCAGATATGGAGTTTGTACGCGTTACATGTACAAATCTCATACCTGCCCTTTTAATAAAGGGGATGGATGCGGCCGCAAAGAGAAGGATGAATCAGCCGTTGCGCTTTAATCGTTGCCTGGCTTGGCTATACTGACCTTAAAGCGGTCTGTTTCACATCTATGACAAACCAGAGTAACCGGTACTGCCTGTTGGGGGCTGGTTACTGGCTATCCTAAGGCCAGACTACTCCATCAGGGGCCACGCCTTCGCCTGAATCGTTGATACTGACAATTTTTTTATGTTCAAGCCACACTTCCGCTACTTGCCAATAGGGAATAGTAGAAATGGCAAATCGACCAGCCAGCGTTCTGGCTCATCTTCATCCGGCTCGATTAGCCCTAAAGCCACATCATGAACCTGGCATTGGGTTTGAATCCAATGAATAACCGCTTGTTGAATAGATTGTTGTAGTCCTTCTTTGCTTCGCATAGACGAACAACTTGTGTCAGATTATCGCTCTCCCGAACCTTAATTGTACCGCCCTTATTAATTTTCACGGCTTGTTACGTTGATAGAGGCATGCGGCCCGCGTCACGGTGTTACAATCCAGCCGCGAACCCTCGGTGTGGTGCTCTTTTAGAAACAGGTGTTGAAAGTGGCCCGTGACCTGGCCGGGTTTACGGCAGGGCAGGGGGAGCAGTTGCGCCGGGCGTTGGGGGCCAAAGATGGCGCGCTGGCCGTCGAACGATACCGTGAACTGTTTCTGGCTGGCGCGGCCGCGAACGGGGTGTCCGCAGACGTAGCGACTCGGGTTTTTGACCAACTCCGCGCCTTTGGCAGTTATTCCTTCACCAAGAGCCACGCGGCCGCGTTTGCCGTGAGAGATTGTGGGTGGAAATCCCTGTTATGGGGCAGGTATCGGGAGTGTTGCCCGAAGCAATGCAGATGCTTACAGGGGCGACTACAGCCTACTTGTATGGGCCAATGAAGCGCAGTCGTAGTAATCAATGTGATCGGCCACAAGATGGTCTATCCCGTCGGGCAATCCGGTCTGTGGCGTTATGAGATTCATGCCTACCTGCCAGGCACAACCGATCAGGAAGGGGAAACTGGGCCTGAGTTTTCCCTGTAAAACACCCGCTGGCTCCAAACCGCGGCCGCGCATCGGGTGTTACATCCAACAGGGATAACGACACAGGATATTCCTCAATACACACCCTGGGTCAAAACCCTCCTGCAGATGTGCTTGAGATGCCAGATATCAAGACCTGACAGGTTTCCGAAAACCTGTCAGGTCTTGACGGAACTTAACCTTTTGCAGACCCTTATTGACTGAAAACGCGTGAACGACTCCGCAAAATCCAGGCTGTCAACACCAATAACCCAATCCCTATAACCAACACGAAAACCATATGGGCATCCGCAGAGGAAACAGCCAATTTCTGCAACTGGATGGCTGTGGGTGAACTGGCAGCGCCCAGAACAAACGGCGAGAAAGACGAGACATTGTCGGCCTGGAACCAACAGGCCGTACCACTGCCACTGGTGCAAGCCGCGCCTGTCTCAGAATACTGGTAACTGTTCCCAGCCAATCCCCACACCGTCAGCATATCATCCCAATGCCATAACTGCGTCGCATTAGCGGGGACACTGTTCCGCTCCGCCTCCGTAAACCAGAGACGCATTGTGACCGGTACGGCGGTTGTGGGTGTCACATCGAAACAGCGGATCATAACCCCGGACAAACCAGCACAACCACCTGCCTGGTTACCCAGGACTTTGACGGTTGTGTTGCCCATCGCCACGCCCGCAGTGGTAATGTCCACACCATAATATTTGGCACTGGCTCCGGTGACATTGGTGATGTACAGGAAACGCGTCGTAGCTGAAGCGATGACATCCTGGGTCTGTTGCAGAGTGCCATTATTGGTGATCGTTCCCTCGACCGTGAGGCCGTAGGTTGCCAGATTAAACCGTGCTCCGGCATCCACCGTCAGGTTGCCGTTGAAGTCTAACAGCCCCCCGGCATCTGCCTGGTATTGGGTGACGGTAATGTTGTCGTAACGGCCATTAAGTCCGCCTGGCAATGTGCCGGTGATGGTCAATGTACGATCCACGACGAACTCATCCGCACCAATATCTGGCCGAGACGCATCGCGTACATCCACTCCGTTCATATCACTGCTAAACCCAGGTACGGTTACACCCCGGTTAGAAGCGGGCGAAGCTGGGTCATACCCTGTGCCAACCACCACGCTCAAATCGCTCGTTGAGGTAAACAACGGGTCTGCTTCAGCCGAACTACCATCATCACTGACGGCCGCTTGCCATAATGCCAACGTAGCATAATCGGTGCCAACGCCTACATTCAGCGACCCGGAACGGAAACCGCCATCATTTGCTCCTGCTGACCAGAAAAGATTGTTATTTGAGTCCAGGTTGACAAACGTTGTCGTTACCATGCCCAGGGCGTAGCTCTTGGCATTGGCCCCGCCGCCACTGGCCGTTTGGGTGGTGTAGAAGATGTTATTGCGCAAAATCACCGTCGGATCCGTACCGGTAACAGCCAAAGCATAACTGGGCATTTGGGTGGCAACCGTTCCGCGATCCCCCGTCATGGCAACTGAGTTGTAGTAAAGGCGTGTGGTTGAGCCAGGTACACCAGCCACGAAAATCCCGGCCACAAGATCGGGCGCAGTCGCGGGCGCGGTCACACCTGTGATCATGTTGTTGGAGACCGTGTTAGCATTCCCGGTTCCCCCCGCCACCGCAATCCCGACGGCCGAGAAACCGGTTGTGCTGATACTGGCAACACCATTGACTTTGTTGTTGGCAATCAGGGCATTGATAACGCCGCCACTGGTGGTGATGGTTGCGTCAATCCCTTGTATTCCTACCCCAATCCCAATGGCATCGGCCGATTCGTTCGTGTCTATTCCACCAATGCTGTTTTCCGTGATTTGTATGCCATCCTCATTAAAGATGAGAATCCCGATGCGGCGTACCCGGTTGGTTCCGGTGGCGGTGAGATCATTCATGGTAATGACGGTGCCGGTGTTGGGGTTGGTGGCGTTCTGCCCGCCAGAGTAAATCCCATAAATCGCTTTTTGCACGGTACAGTTTTCAATCCGGTTGCCATCGTTGTCTGTGCCTGCTGTTCCTACCGTGTTGCCACCCAGGGCTATACCAACCAGGGTTGTGGTGGGGTCTTGCCCGATGACGTTCACATTTTTAATCGTGTTGTTTTGCGCCCCATTGGTACCGGTTTGGACGGCGATGACGACGGCCGATGTACCGATATTGGTGTTTTGAATGGTGAGTTCGCGCAGGGCGGGTGTCCCGCCCACAACTTCCGTTAAGGTGGCCGCCGTTGAACCGTCAAGGCGTACCCGGTCAGCACCAAATAACCGAATTAAAGCCCCGTTAATACTCCCGGTGACAAGGCGCGGCCCACCGCTGGGTTTAATGAGAATGGTATAACCACCCACCCCATCTTCCGGCCACTGGTTGAGGGCATTTGTGCCCAGTTCACCACTCAGGTCTGACACGATGTTGATCACGACATTGCCGGTTAATGCGCCTGCGTTGATGGCCTGGAAGATACCCCCGGCATTGGTCAATGAGGTATAAGTTTGGCCGACGCCCACATCATAAGAGCCACTGAAGGCGGCTACAATGAGATAGCTGTTGGGCGTGGTTGGGGGTGTTGTGACGGTATTAACATCCGAGGCAACAACTCCCGCCGGGTTCGAGGCCAGGTTCCCCAGGGTATCTTGAGCAATCACATAGTAATAGATGGTGTCCGCGGCCGCAACACCACCCATATCGGCCGCCACAATGGTGAAATTCCAGGTGCCATTCGTGCCCGTGCCACTGGCTAGTACCCCTTGTGAGGAGAACCAGGCTCCCGCTAACCCCTTTTTGTAGTAGATGCGCGGTTGCAAACCACCGGAAGTGGGCACACCGGTCACGTCGGTGAGGGTGGCGACGACAACCCGATCCGTTGTCAGGGCGGTATTGCACAACGCGGTATAGCTGATCGTCGGAGCCGAAAGATCAATGCCAACAAAGTTTCCGGCATCGGCCCCAATATCTACCGGAGTCAGGGTGCTACGGGTTTGCCCGTCATAATCGTTGGCTACCCCAACATCCACACCATTCCCTTCGGCCACTGTTGAGTTGGTGGGATGCAGGTGCAGATCAGGCACCGCATTGGTGGGATCGTTGTATTGGGGATTGGCCTCAAAACTGCTCCCGTCCTGGCCGACAGCCACTTTCCAGGCCGCCAGGTTAGCCACATCTGCCGAGTTGAAGAAACCAAAGACCGCGCCGGTTCCGTTGGCGAAGTAGAGGTTGTTATTGAGGGTCAAACCGGTCGGGTTGGCCGTTGTGCCGTTGATCTTGATGGCGTAATGTTTGCCGGTGGCTCCGCTGTTGGTACGGGCATTGAAGAAAATGTTATCGCGGAACGAACGGGTATTGGTTGTCTGTACGCCGTTGAACGCATAGGAGCTACCCGTACCCGCTGTGGCCGTGCCCCCGATATACACACTGTTATGGAAAAACTGATCCGTGCCTAAGGCTTCATTGATCCCAACAATCCCAACTGTCGAACTGTTGGTCGCCGCGCCGCCAATGGCATTGGTGATCCCCGCGCCCAGGGCAATCATGTTGTTCCGGTAAATCGTGGTGCCACCTGCCACCCGGATGCCATTGACTTCCGCGGCCGCGCTGTTGGTCGCCACCGTCAGCCCATAGATCAGGTTTCTTTCCACCACATTAGCCGTACCCCCGGTGAACTGGATCCCCGTCACCACACTGGCGGCCGTGGCATTGGTGTTGCTCAAGTTATAGATGGTATTCTGCGACAACGTATGATTGGGTGTTGCCGTCGTAACGTTGATCCCAATCACCGAGGCCGTTGTTGTCGTGCCCGTACCGATGTTGGTGGTCAGGTTGCGGATGGTGTTGGCTGTAAACAGCGCCGGGGCATTTGAGGTATGCATCCCGATAACCTGCGACCCAGTCCCGGTGGCGGTAAGTTGAATGGAGTTGGCAACTGTTCCCCCAATATTGTTTGAGGTCGCCGTAAAACTCACCCCCGTCCCGGTATTCGCTCGCAACCCGTAAATGATATACGTACCCGAAGCCGCGGCATTGGTTACGGCAATGCCGCCAATGTTGTTGCCGGTAGCCGTCCAATTGTTTGTGCTGAAGTTGAAGATGCCATACACCTCGGTTCCGGTAGTCGAATTGGTGGAGAAGGTCAAAGACCCTGTCGCCGATTGACTGCCAATCGTATTATTGTTGGTATTGGCAACCCCATTTGTCACCAGAATACCCAGAAAGGGGCTGGATGTGCTTGTGCCGTTCGATGTCACCCCCGTCAGGCTCACAGAGGCAATGGTGTTGTTGCTGATGTCGGAAAGTGTGCCACCGGTAATGCCGTTGAAGACGATCCCTTGAAACTTGCCGGTTGAGCCTGTCAGGGTGTACGTACCGGTCTGGGTGTTAGAAGCGTAACCGATGATGTTGCCAGTGATCGTAAAACCCTGGGCACCAGAAGTCGCCGACGTGTTGCCAATGTCAATCGCCCGGTGGCTCGCGCCTGTTGTCCAGGTGCGTGTGCCGGTTTGGTAGAGCCGGTTGTTGGTGATCGTCCAGGTGTTGCAACCGCCGTTGCTGGCAATGCCAGAACTGGTGACAGCGGCACCGAAGTAGTCGAAGATGTTATTGTTCGTAACCAGGACACCGCTATTGCCGATGGCCGTGGTAGTGGTTGAGCCGTTGCACAAGATGCCCTTGGTCGGCAAGTTTGTCCCCGCAGGGCCAATGTTGTTGTTGGAAATCGCATTGTTGTCGTTGCCGTTGGCTGTCGCCCCGTCGGTGCTGAAGAAGATGACCGCGCCGTTGGTGGCCACACTCATCGTGCCCGACCCTTGAATGTTGGCATTGGTGATGGTGTTGCTGGTGGCCCCACCGATGAAGCGGATGGTACTGGTGCCGGATGTCGGCGATACGGTGGTGTTGGCAATTGTCAGCGCGTTGCCGCCGGTGTTTAGACCATTGATGGTGACATTGTCGGCTCCGTTCAGGTCAATGAGCGGGCTACCGGCGACGATAGCGCCACTGATGGTGCGGGCGGCGCCGCCCGAAGGTTGAACGAGAACAGAGGTGTAGGAAGCGGCTCCGGAGCCACTGGCATTGAGGACAGCGGGAGCGGTTTCGGTGGTATCGCCCGTGACATCCAATATGATGTCACCGGTTAAGATACCGGCGTTGATGTCGTCGAAGGCGGCTTTGAGGGTGAGATAATCACCACCCCCACCCCCATTGACAGTTCGTGTCACGTTGGGGGCCGCCAGGACTTTTTGTCCCGACGAAAAAAGAACCAGGGAAAGGAATAACAAGAGTATCCAGGGCAAGATGTGAGAACGACGGGCCAACATTTTTCCTCCAATTTTGCTGACAAGGGATAATTACGACGGTGAACCTGACGCCAGGGAGCGGGACTGGATGACACGAAGCGTCTACCAATGCTACAAAGCGCAAGGTTTGTCGTCGTTAAAAAACGAGATGATATTGATCTAACCGACCGTAGCCCGGTGGGTTAAGAACTGTTTTGGGTGAATGACGAGTGAGATTTCCCCCAAACTGGCACTGACCATCCGCGGCCGCAACGCCGTTAAGGGGAGTTGCTCTACCAGTTATCCGGTGAGCAACTCCCCTTAACGGGCGCATAAGATGCGGCCGTAACTCCATCATAAATCATATCCTCATCACATACGGTTTTAATTTTTTGTATGAAGACGAAGACCGGCAGGCGTGACCCATTACAAAAGGGCAGAGACTGACTGCTTGCGGCTTTTTGCGCCGTTTGAGATGAGTGTCATGTTCTGTTGCGGCCGCAGAAGCCGCTACTTTAACCTGGTACCAACGCACCACATTCATATGGTGTTGTTTTTTGGCCAGAGTTTTATGACCCATCCCCTGTAAATGTTACAGTAGGCAGATTTTTACTATGCTATGCTTCTGTTTGGTCAATGGGAATATTGTAACAGGGTTTGTTTTTTCGTCTCGTTTGTTCATGGGGGAAAAAAGTTTGAGTTTGGTTAAAAGAACTCTATGGTTTTTTGGGAGTTCGCAGCGTGCGACTATAACCGACGCGGCAACAAGGAGAATTCCAATTTTGCCGCCCTCAGCCATAAGTCCGGACATAATCTGGGTCTGCGCCATGCCACCAACTGGAACACCACTCAGGGCGGTTTGACGGTTAGCGGGCCAGGGCAATACACCAACTACGGCAACGCCTTTGACATGATGGGGGTAGGGGGAGATGCCCACTACCATTTCACCGCCTACGCCAAAGAGCGTCTGGGCTGGCTATCGCCGGATCAGGTCACGGTCGTCAGCCAGAGCAACACCTATCGTCTGTACAGCCACGACAGCCCAACCGTGACCGCCGGACGGGTTTACCTGTTGCGGGTTCCTCGGGATGTAATGGTTTATCACCCCGGTAGGCGTGGGGGCGCTTGATTACTTTTTTATCAGCCCGATGATGCCTCAGCCCTGAGTGCGGTGATGACCGTTACCATCCTGGTCACACCAACCGCATTCCATTGGCTTTATCTCCCCATCGCCTTACGCTTATAGTCTCGCCTTTCTTACTGGTTACAGGGCCGTTTATCCGCTGTTTTTGCTGAACCAACCTGGGGTCTTGCCGCCTGGTAAACGGATCTGCCTATTCACAAACCTCAGTTCATCCACTTCGTAATTTTTCCTGGTTTTGGTGCCAACAACGAAGAAAGGGAGATCACCTGGCTGGTGATCCCCCTCTCTTGTCGCCATAACTCTCAATAGCCAGGTTCGTTGGCCAGACCCCCTATTTTTCCGCCTGCTTTTGAGCGCGGCCGCAAACCCTTGAAAATTCTCGGTCAAATCAGGAATATTCTTGCCGAAAACAGGCAATAACAGACCACTAAAAATTTCCTCGGTATGAAATGTGGTCTGCCCGTTGACTCCCGGTGTCAGGGTGTGGGTGCGTTCCGATTTGAATAACCCCAACGGCATTCCCCCAGTAAGAACCATCTTTTTGGCCGGTTCAAAAGCGGTTACCTTGACAGGAAAAGCCTGGGAACTTAACCGGGTAAAGAACTTCACCGTCTGACCCAATGCCAGGTTGCCTTCAATGTGATCCATGCTGGTATCCCATTCAGGATAACCCCGCGCATCGGTAAGAATTTGCCAGATGGCCTGCGGAGAAGCGTTGATGGTGACGGTAGCCTGATATTTCTTCATTTGTTTGATCCTTTTGTCATGAGCTTACTTGTCATTCTGGAGCGTTTGTTGCACATAATCTTGCAAGGCCTGACGGTTAAATTCCAGGGAGTTGATACGCATCGTCCGGGTCTTGCTCCCATCCCCTTGCAGAAGCCCATAATCATCTTTTAACGCGGCTCCGGCAAAGAAAATCAGGGAGACTTTCCCTTTGCCTACCACCGTTTGGATATGATTGCGGGTCGTGCCGTAGACGAGACAATCCTTCCACTTAATGCTTTCATTGAAAGTTGGCCCTGCCGCCAGAATACAGGCCCGGATCGCCCTAAAGAGCGGGGGCGATGTCCGCGTTCAAAGCCGCGATATATTCATTCACAATGTCGTTTTTTGAGGGTATGTCGTTCATGTCTCACATGTTACCCGTTGTTAGGGGAAAATGCCTTGTAAGAAGCGGCCATAAGATTATCTTGAAGGATTGAAGGGGCCTCAAAATATTCAAGCGGCGAGAAGCCTGTCATCTTTTTGAACGCATGGTTGAGATGGGCCTGATCATAGAAAACATCGGGATCAAGATGGCTGATAATCCGCGGGTTTTGCCCGGCAAAATCGCAGGTTTGCTCCAGAAATGAATGAACCAGGTTGATACTATCAATTTCTTTCCGGCTGAGACCGAAGGTGTTCTTGTATAACCGTCGTTTATGGCGCGGCGAATAAGCGGCTAACCAGGCTGACTCTGTAAAATCGGGCGCGAGCAAGGGGTAACGAGGTTGGGGCTTTTGTTGGGCTTGAATTGCCGTTGTGACCTGGGAGACAAAGGTGGAAAAATCCAATGGGTTATCGTTCGCCCAATTTAACTCAAGGAACGTGTTGGCTTTGAGTGGTTTCCCCTGATAAAACGCCGCAAACGGGAGTGAGAGACGAGCACCAAACAGAACGAGAGGGGTGGTGAAGGTAAACGTCAGGGGGTGGGTGTGTAGCGTTTTGAGGGATTGGTAGGGCAAAGTGAACTGGGTTTGTTTTATTTCATCCTGGCATTGGATAGTTCCTGCCTGAATCAGAAAGTAATCGTAAAACAACTCTGGGATGAAATGGTCGCTGATGGTGATAGGCTTTTGTGACTTGACCGTCATGAACCAATAAAAGGCGATGCCTAGTGAAGCGTTGCCGGGTTTCTTTTGAAAGGTGATGTTCATGATTGACCTGCCGCAAAATTCTATGGTGTTTGGTTATGACTGAGTTTAGAGGAGAGAGCTAGAGCTAGAGGGTTTTCCAGAGTCATTCCTCATGCTCTCTCCTCTTGCTCTAAACTCTTGCTCTAAACTCCAGTTATGAATATGCCATTATGTGACGATGGGATCAAGTCACAAGAGCAAAGCCAACGACACTGACCGGTATAAACCAGATGGCTGATTGGTTTATCTCGGTAAGAGTATAGCCGTTTTGAGAAGGTGAATGCGGCCGCAACGACATCATTTTACGCTCGTTTGTGCATCCATAAAAAACCTCTGGTTGGGCTTTCCGCCCGACAGGCAAGATCAACGATTGCGGCCGCATATGCTTTCACACCGCCTCATCCACCACCCACCACATCCAATAGACCGGCCCGCGGCCGCATCCCCGCCACCCCTTCTCTGCCTGATACCCGCTTGGGTCATACCGTCGCTTCATCTCAACCCTCTGCCCGTCCCCACGCCCCCGTTTTGTTCAATGCCTGCCAGTTGATACTCAGCCTAAATCTGACAATATCTCATCTTCCGGTGACGCCGTATCTCAGATTTTCAAAACAGGTAAAAATTTTCCAATTCCTACCCTTACTTCACCACTAAACTACTCTCAACAAAACTGGTTGATTCGGCAAGACTCAACAACCTCTCGAAAAACTGCATAGATGGTTTTCACCCCTCTAGCCGTTATGTGGAGCAATCTGGCGATCAAAAAAACTTACCCACAACAGCCAAATATCAGGAGACAACATGAACGTAACTTATCGTGCGGATTATGACCTGGCCGACGCGGCCGCCCATACCGGCAAATCACTGGAAGCGTGGTTCGCTATTTTTGATCAGAGAGATGGCACGAAGGCAGGCCGACGCCCTTTGGCTGATTTCCTTATGAAGGAAATGAAACTAGACCTCTGGTGGGCGACGACGGCTTATGTTGAATATGAGCGTGCCCGCAATCTGCGTAAAAAGGATGGCTCACTGGCCGGGTATAACATCTGTATCACCAAAACCATCAAAGCGAGTGCGCCTCAATTGTATGAAGCCTTTACCGACCCCGAATTACTGGGGCAATGGTTTGCTACGCATACAAAACAAGATTTGACCGTTGGCGGACGCTTTGAAAACAGTGATGGGAATATGGGGAGCTACAAGAAACTCCAACCCGGTAAGGGGTTGGCCTTCACCTGGGAAGGGCAAGGGCAGGAGCAAAACAGCGTCGTAGATGTGAAACTGGAGGCGAAGGGGGACAACAAATCGGGATTAATCATCACCCATGACCGTATTGCCAACCGGGCCGAAGCGGATGGTCTGCGCCAGGGGTGGGGTGAGGCAGTAGAAAGGCTCAAACAATTTCTGGAGCACTAAGGAGAGAATCATGCGACGAATTGTACTGGCGGCCGCGGCCGCGTTTCTGACGATGTTTGTTTTAGGTGGGACATGGAATGCTGTAGTGATGGCGGGTTTCTATGCCAACCAGGCCCCGGCCAACGCCCGTCTACCGGAAGAACAATCGTTTCTCGCGCTCATTGTGGGATATGTTCTCCTCACCTTTTTCATGACCTTCCTTTACGTCCAAAGCTTCAGTCATCGGCCTTCTTGGGGAGCCAGTTTCCAGTTTGGGGCTTTGTTTGGCCTGATTGCGACCTTGCCCCTTTACTTCATTCTCTACGCCATCTGGGATTTTTCAGCGGCACACCTCATCGTAGATTCCATCTGGCACCTGGTAGAGCAGGGGATTGGGGCGATGGTGTTAGGGGCGGTTCTGTTTGCCCGAACGAGTCCTGCGGCCGCAAGCAACTGATTACTGACCAATCATGGCCGTACTGTTCGGGGCACGCTGTTGCACATAGGTTTGCGGCGTGACCCCGGCCAAGGCCCGAAACTCCTGAATGAGGTGCGACTGGTCGTAGTAACCGAAGCGGTAGGCCACATCAGCCCAATTCACGACTGTCTCGCCTCTAATCTGACGCACCAGATGTTTGAAGCGCATGATACGGGCCAGGTTTTTAGGGGAGATGCCCACCACTTGCTGAAACAAGGTGATAAGGTGTTTATTGCTCAAACCAAGCTGATCACATAATTGGGCAATCGGCATTCCCCCTATTGTGTTATCCAGTGTATCAATCGCCCGGCGCACCAGACAAAACGCATATTCGTCAGGTGTCAGATGGCTGAGGAGCCACTGTTCAATCACTTCGATTTGTGCCAGAAGGTCCTGTGCGGCCGCAATCTGTTCCCTAAGCCGGTTCATCTCATAACCCAACAGCAGATCCGCCGCCACGACCTGATTGAGCAACCCCACCAGCGTTCGCCCCAGCAAAGCATGAGCACCCCCCGGCCGAAAGCTAATTCCAATGACATGGGAATCACCCGCAGACTCAATGGCCAACGGCTGGTTGTGCAGTCCGGCCACCCAAAAACGGCGGTGTGTCTCCAGCACCGGCTTTTCACCTACGGCCAGCACCCGATGAGGTTCAGCAAAACTAACCATCAACTCAAAACCACCGCTGGGCAACACAACCTCACGCTGGTAGAAGGTGTACCCTTTAACACCCCAAATCGTATGCACAAATGGGCGGAGCGAAGGGGATGGGGTGTAACGAAAGGCCGTAAAGGTGGAAGATTGAAAAATTGTTGGGTTCATCATCGTTTTTTGCCGCCGCAGTGACCATGTCAGGTAAAAACCACCTTGATAAAGAGTCGGATTTCAACATAGTAGCACGCATGTTCTTATCCATCAAGCCAGTTACAAACCGATGGCCGCTGATTGACGCTATCAAAGTTGGGGATATGTATTACATTTACTACGACATCAATGGTGGCCCTGGTGGTATGGGTTTGCTTCAGGGAACCATAACGTCAATGGAGTAATCGCGGCCGCATCCCCGCCACCCCCTCTCTGCTGATGAGCCGAGAAAATCTTACGTAGGACAAATGCCAGAACGCGGCCGCGCTCAATCCAGAAAAGAACAGGCGCAAAACAGAGCGGGGTGGGGGTGAAGAGGGGAGAAGGATGGCGAGGCAGGAGTGTTTGCGGCCGCGTCAACCAGCCGCCAAAGGGTGAGACCCACGAACGTGCTATAGACCAGGTAGGGCACATCTCCATGGTGAAACCTATTGCGGATAGACGAGAAATTGGCGCACACCTACGCAGTTCATTCTTGATAATCCTACGCCTCAATCTGTCTCTGCCATTGGCGTTCAAATCTATCCTGACAAGCTTCCTGCCCCCTTCGTCCTATTGAAGCGATTCCTTAACTTCGCTATCATTTCAGTATCTTCACAGATGTGCCACCCATAAAAATATTAATTTCATTGGAATACCGGTTCATTCGAGGCCAGTTATGGCTGGTTTAGCCTGTAGCCAAAGCCTTCCCGTTAATCTTGTCTGCCCGCAGGAGAAGAGATGCACTCCATTCGCCGTTTACCGCTCCTTTTTTTAACCCTGGTGCTGGCTTTAATCTTTCTCATGGCCCTGCCCGCTCTGGCAACCGGTGGCCCCACCCCGGCCGAAGTTGTGGCCACTGCCTGGCAGAACACGCAAACGGCCGATGCCTACACCTACTCGGCCACCGCCATCCAGACGGATCACCCCCTGCCCAAACTGCAAAACATTGGCCTCAGCCCCCATACCCAGCATCTCTTTGCCCAGGGGACGATGAACCAGGCCGAACAAGGGTTGACGTTGAACCTGTGGCAAGAGGGAAGCCAGGTGGGCGACCTGAACAGTGCTTTGCAGGTAAAAATTGAGAACGGACAGGTGTATGGGCGCGTCGGCGTGGCCGAATGGCAACCCCTGGAAGAGGATGTTGCGGCTGTTTTTGCGCCCGGCCAGGACATGATGGGCTACCTCGCGGCCGCGACCAACGTCGTCTTCCTCGGTCAAGAAACACGAGCGGGCCTCACCTTCAGCCGCTACACCTTCACCATTGATGGCTCACTTCTCGCCACCCAACTACGTGACCAATTCCAGGCCGATTTCGCCCGGCGGGGTGAACTACCCGCCGGTATCCAATTCCAACTACCCCGCCGCTACGTCGAAATGATAGGCAGTGGCGAACTGTGGCTAAATCAGGACGGTTTGCCTTTACGCCAGATTATTTCGATGCAATTCCCCCCCGAAGGAGACTTCCGGCAAGAAGTTGAACTCACCACCGATTATGCCAACTGGCAAACCGGTTCCACTTCTCTCCCTTTTGCCGCGCCCTTCCTCAACCGCCTGTCCGACCCCGAAACAGTCACCCAGCTCCAAACCACTGCCATCATAACCACACTGCTTCTGGGCATTAGCTGGTTTGGTCTCACCTACTACCGCCGCCGTTGGTTCTACCGGGGGTTCGTCAGCACCATCGTCGCCATCATGCTCCTCTCCCCCCTGCTCCAAACCCGCCAGGTCAACGCCCTGACAACCGCCCTGGCCCCAGATACCCCCGCACCCTCTGTCTATGTGCCCCCAGTACAACCCTTCAACCCCCACCAAAACCCCCGGCTTAACCTGTCGGCCAACCTCTCCCTCACCCCGGCCCGCAACAGCTTCAGCGAGAACCCCACCGATAGTGATGGGGATGGCCTGAGTGACGAACAGGAAGGGCTACTGGGCAGTGATGCCTATAACCCCGATACCGATGGGGACGGCCTGGGGGATGGGGTCGAGTTTACCCAGTTGGGAACCAGTGCGGTGTTTACCGATACGGACGACGACAACATTCTTGATCTTATCGAGGTGAATGGCTACCAGGATGCCGGGGGTGTCTGGTGGTATCTGGACCCGTTGACACCAGATAGCAATGGGGATGGGGTGATGGACACCCTGGAATGCCCGGCGTTGGTCAACCCCGCTTCCGGGACAGCTTGCCCGGATACGGATGGGGATGGTGCGCCCGATTTTAATGACCATGACAATGATGATGATGGTGTGCCCGATAGGGACGACCTGGCGGCTAATGTGGCGATGGGTAGCGGCCGCGATACCAACGGCCTCATCCAGGGGTTTGCGGATCAGACCTTCGCCCTTTCCGTCAGCCAGATGAACCCTGGCGTCCCCCATCAAGTCACCTTCCAATTTCGCCCCACCAACCCCAGCCACCTCTGGTACAACATGAGCGTACTCGATTGGCCGTCCAACGATTACTACGGCAACGTCCAACGCCACGGTGACACAACGTTTCAGGATGTTCAGCCACAAGCCCAATCCACCGATGCCAACGGCGATTTGCGCCTCGTGCCCATGCTAGAGATCGAGATTCCCTATCAGGCGGGGAACTATGGCGGCTTGCCCACCCTCGCCAACCCTGCGCCCATCACCGTCACCAATCCCATCACCAGTTGGTTGGACATGCGCCAGGCCCAGGAATATGGGTTGGGTGTCAGTTATAAAAGTGCCGACAGTGCCAACTTACTCGTCTACATCCCCGTCACCCTGGACAAAAATGATGATACCGGTGATCCCACCGCTTTTGTGGCCCAGATGCCCTACTGGCCGACTCAGGAAGCGTTCAGCCAACCCCATCAGGTGCGGCTGATCTGGATCGTGCAGGCGATCACCAATCAATGCACCGCCTTTGCCCTGACCGATGGACAGGTGACCGGTTGCCAGACCTGGTCACCTGATGCGGTGACCAACATTCATACCTACGTGGATGATTGGTATTTGACCGGTTTGACGGTACGTGAAGATAGGGGCGTAGACATCAGCATCATTCACGAAGAGCAACCTTCGGCCCAACCGGGTTATGATGCCGCCAGCTATTACGAACGGGGTTTGTGGTCACTCTTTAGCGGGCTAGAAAGCAGTTTCCTGGCGGGGCGGGTAGATGGGGGTCAGACGTTTGATCTGGGGGAAATCAGTCGCCGTTTTGATGTGACCCGTACCGCCACCCTGACCGAAAGCTGGGGTATCACCACGACCTTTAATGTTCACACCTTTAGTCTGGAGCAGGAGTTACACCTGGCGTATGTGCCCATGACGTACACGCAACAGGTGCTAAATGCCAATTTTGGCACCGCGGCCGCGAACACACAAGTCACGCTCCTCTACGCCTCAGAACAGCGGGAACGAACCGCTACCCTGACCGCCGGGCCAACCGTCATCACGGCCCCCGCCGCCGAAAACGGTGTCATTGATAGCCCCTCTCTAGCTATCGCCCTCGACCCGGACGCCGTGCCCTCACGTACCGTCGTCAATCTGCGGTGGGCCCCCTTCCGTGCCCTGGGGGCGGATGAATGGGCCGCCCAACCTCCCGCTGATTACCTGGAATATGTGCGCGGCCGCATTGCCAACAATCCGGCGGAATATGACTTCATCGAGAACATTTCCGTCGTCACCGGTGACGATTATGTGACGGCTAATGGTTTTGATGTGCTGGAAAGTTTTTATGTGGCCCGCTATCTGGGGATGAACAGCCTGGTGGAGATGAATGAATTGCCCATGCCTGCCCCCAACGCGGCTGCGGACGCCCTGATCAGTAACAACCTCGCGCCTGATCTCGGCGATACCTTTGGCAGTGTCGCCGCCGCCATCAAAGACATGGCCGACCTGTTTGCCGACGCCAAAGAGCAGAGCACCAGCATCATATCTCTGAACAAAGGCTATGACGCGGCTGGGGTGGGCTTTGCTTCGGCGGGGGCCGTTTTTGGGGTGTTGGCCCTCGTGGCTGGCGATAGCCCCATTGGTCAGGTCCTCACCATCGCCAAAGACCTGATGACCCTGTTAGACTTTGGGCGCACCATCCTACAAGCCATAAAAAATGGTCAGGCCTGGGGTGAAACAGTGGTCGTTGGGGGAGCCACGGCCGTCATCGTTCTCATTGTCGTCGTTGTCATCATCATCGTTACCTTTGTCATTCAAATCTGGACATCAGAGGTGGAAGTCGGTTCGGTCGCCTTTAATCAGGCCCTGGTTAAAGTCATTGCCACAACCATCGTCATCGCCATCTACATTCTCGCCTCCATGAACCCCATTGGCGCCATCATCGTTACCATCATTGGGGCTATTGACGGCCTTCTCAGCCTGATTTGTAATGCCGTCGAATTCCTGGGGGATACGGAGATAACCGATGAAGGCTCCGGGTGGACGTATTGGGTCTGCGGTGGCATCACCGGAGCCTTAGTCGAACTGATAGCCTACCTCTTCTACGATTCCGCCCCCTTACTGGACATGTCCCGCACCAATCGCCTGCAATACACCCCTCCCCAACCCATACTCGTAGACCCCAACCTGGGTTATTCCGGGGCCAATCAGATACAGGCCGGGCTGGTCGTCACCAGTTCCCTCTACCCCAACGCCGACGCCGACCTCAACCTGACCGGCACCGCCGATGAATTTATTGACGACGAAAACCTGATCCGAACCACCTTGCGCTATACCCTCACCCTGTCCGAAGAGTTGGGCGATGATCGGTTCCATGTTCGTGCCGGTATCGAGACCGACCAGATGATAGATGAATGGCTACCAACCGGAGCCGTCACCCCCACCCATTATGTGACCGATTCTCTCTCCAGCCACATTCCCCTCAGCCTGATCGTGGGGATCAATCAACCCCTGCCCCTTTATCTGGCCGAAGGGCAAGGCATCAACACCGTGGAATGTGTCCCGGTCACATTTGGCCTCGGCTGTTGGCTCAATGGCGAAAGCGACACCCTCTATATCAACCTGGGGGAACGGTATCCGTTTGATATTTTCCCGGCGACCCTGGCTGAGTTTGTCAGCCTGGCCCGGCTTGATGGTTACGCCAACGGCTACGCCCCCCTCTGGTCCCAAACCGGCTCCCCCTCCTGGCCGGTGCAGGCCGATGCTGACGGGGATGGTCTGCGTAGCCCGGATCATCCCACCTTACCTGGCAATGATCCCAACGATAGCACCGCTGACGCTGATAACGATGGCCTCTCTGACTTTTTCGAGATCAAATACAACAGCAACCCCCTTAATCCCGATAGTGACCAGGATGGTTTGTCTGATGCGGACGAGGTTTTCTACGATACCAACCCCAATCTGGCCGATAGCGATCAGGATGGCTTGAGTGATGGGGCCGAAATCACGGGTTGGGCTTTCATCTATTACTACGATGCCAGCACCGGTACGGCCCATACCACCTGGGTCGTCTCTGATCCCCTCACCTATGACACCGATGGGGATGAATTGTCGGATCAGCAGGAGAAGTTATACGGCTTTAACCCCCGTGTCTATTCCGCCGAAGCCGTTTTGTCCATTAGCACGGCTCTGGATGACAGCGATGGTTTTGTCGCTCCGGGGCAGGTTATTTCCTACACGGCGGTCATCAGCAATGAGACCACCAGCCGCCAGGCCAATGGTCTGCTGATGGTGGAATTTCCGCCTGCGGTACAGGATAGTACCCTCGACCCCAAACCGTTTATTTTGGAAGCAGGGGCCAGCACAACCATAAGCGGCACCGTCATGGTTGACCCCCTGGCTCCGTCGCAACAGATCACCTTGACCAATCGGGCTGGGGCGGTCCTCATCCCCCAGATTTCCGAGCAATCTTTGTGGCTTCGGTTTAATGAAGCGGTGAACACGGGCAGTTATTATGATGAAGCGCGGCCGCAACACA
Organism: Candidatus Trichofilum aggregatum; assembly: GCA_016716885.1. Taxonomy (GTDB): domain Bacteria; phylum Chloroflexota; class Anaerolineae; order Promineifilales; family Promineifilaceae; genus Trichofilum; species Trichofilum aggregatum. The sequence continues at coordinate 20,705 of JADJUV010000033.1, forward strand.
GCATCACCTGCACCACCTGTCCGGCCCCCACCACCGGCTACCAGGCCAACGCCCTCACCTTTAATGGCGTAGACGACTTCCTCACCGTCGGCCAGCCCGATCACCTGGGACTCTCCGGCCCCAGCTTCACCTTCATGGCCTGGGTACGCTTCCCCAGCACTGTGCCCGTCTCGCCCCTGTTCGTGGCCGGGCAACAAAGCGGCGCTACCTGGTCCGATTACCTGGAGTTTCGGGTGGCCCATGGCCTGCCGGAATTGGCCGGAGAAGTGGGGGGGAATCCTATCCACGTCAACCCTGTCCCGACCCCGGTTCCGGCCAACGTCTGGTATCACCTGGCCTGGCGTTATGATGGCCTTAGCCAACAGCTTACCCTCTTTCGCGATGGGGTCGCTCTCACCAGTGAAACCGTCACGGCTTTACCGGCAACCATCACCTCTGCCTTCATTGGTCGGGGCTTCGTGGGTTATTTTGACGGCCAGATAGACAACCTGGAGATTTATCCCACCGCTCTAACCGACGCCGCCATTGCCGCTATGGTGTTGAAACCGGCCATCCATCTCAACTTTGAGAACAGTTCGGCCACAACCGACCTGTATGGCAACCTGGTGGCGGCCCGTAACGCCACCACCAATAGTGCCGAGCCGTATGCCCAGACAGGGGGAATCGGGGGGGGCAACGCGGCCGCGTTCGATGGTCAGCACAATGTGGTTCTCCCAACCACCCCGTCCACCCGCTACTCCGCCTACACCCACTCCTTCTGGGTCTTCCCCCAAAACACCACCGGTCTGCAAGGGATCGCCGGTTCGGGTATGGCGACAGATATTAACGATCTGAATGCCGCCGGTTTTGGCCTCGACGCCACTGCCTCTATCTTTATCGAAAATGGCACCCGGCTGGTGGTCGGTTTTGGTGATGGCACCCAATTTCGCACCGCGACCAGTGGCAATATTCTCACCCCCAACCAGTGGAACCATATTGTCCTGAGTTATGGCGAAGATGGCGTGGCCCAGTACCATGTCTATGTAAACGGCATTTTCCGGGAAACATTGGTGGGCACGTTCGCGGCCGCGACCCAAAACCCCCGTATGCCCGGTTTCATCGGCTCGGCCACTCAGCACGGCGTCGTCACCTATCATGGCATGTACGTCTATTACGACCTGGTAGATGGGGATGGCGACATGGAACTGTACTTTCTGTTCAATGGCAACCGGGTCAACCGGCAGGACTTTATTGCCGAAGGGGATCAATGGTTCCCCGCTAACGGCGTCAACCCGGTAGAAAACAGCAATCCGGTGCAGTTCTACCAATATCAGGGCCTTCTCACCGGCTATGAAGATGATGGCGAAGATTGGGATGATCCCCTCGACCCCGCCGCCGATGATCGGCTCAACTATGATTTTTGGGCGCTGGACCCCAGCCAATATTTGTTCAACATTGCCCAGCCCTCACAAAACAATGCCGCCATTTACACCAACCAAAATATCAACAACCTGCTGGCCGAGTTCATCTTTGGTGATCCGGTTCTGTTCGACTTAGACAACGATGATCCGGGGGTGGCGAACCTGGTCGCCAGTCACGACAACCCCTCACAACCCTTCACCGGCTATCTGGACGAGTTCCGCGAATATCATCGCGCCCTGACCGCCAGCGAAGCCCAACTCCTTTACCGGCAATCTCAGCCCAACAGCGTGGCCTTCAATTTAGATGAACCCCCTGGTGTATCCACCTTTGCCGATTTTGCCGGTTCTTATCTGCAAGGGGCCTGCAATTTCCTGGGCGACACCTGCCCCATCACCGGTATTCCTGGCCTGTCCAACCAGATGGCTCTGTTTGGCAGTTTGCCCGCCGGTAACAGCAACGCCAACGACTACATCACCTTACCGTCCGCGGCCGCGCCCTTCACCGATGGCAGTTTTACCCTTTCCGCCTGGGCCAACCCCCGTGAGTTAGCCGGGGCCACCCGCCCCCTCATCGGCACAGACGACGACCGGTCGGTCGCCCTCACCCTGGTCAACGGTTTCCCCACCTTCACCTTCGACAATGGCACACCTTACGGCCACACCCTCACCGCCCCTGCCCCCATCAACGAAAACGAATGGGTGCATCTGGCGGCGGTGTACCATGCCGGTTCCCCGGCTGGCGACAGCCACAACTGGGCCACCACCGCCGACGGCGCCTCCGTCAGCCTGATTGATGGCTCCGGGGCCGCTAATGTCTTAGATACCCAGGTTTCTACCGGTGCGACCACCGTCAGCACCGCCAACGCCTGGGTACGGATTGACCTGGGGCAGGTGCGCCACATCAACCAGATCACCGTGCGCACCCTGGGGGACAACTCACCCCCATCGGGCACGGTGCGCCTCTTCTATGACAATAATTTTGCCGGGGGGAGCGTCTGGCAAATGGGGGCGGCGTTCTCCTCTTACCAGTCGTTTACGGTGAACGAGCGGTTTGGCCGTTATGTGGAAATCAAGCTGGATGGCTCCGCCACCGACCCACTCACGGTGTACAAAATCGAAGTGTTTGGGGCCTCGGATCAGCCCCGCCGGGAGTTGTATGTGGATGGAACGCTGGTTGCCAGCCAGGCTGGCCCTGCACCCGTGCGCCCCTACAACAACATCTTTATCGGTCGCGGCCGCAGTCCGATTGCCTACGACTCCTACCGGGGCTACCTGGACCAGGTGCAGTTCTATAACTACGGCGTCAAAAACATCAACAACCTCCTGCGCGATGTGCCCGTCTTCCGCCTGCGCCTCGACGAACAAAGCCAACCCACCACCAACCAGTTCAGCAACAGCGTCGCCGGTTTGCCCCATGCCGCCAATAGCCCCGTCAGTTGCCTTACCACTGAATGGTGTCCCGTGGCCGGGCCTCCCGGCAAAATGAACCGCTCCGCCGTTTTTACCGCCAGCCGCCTCGACACCACCCTGGCCCAGACAGTCGGCAACGAATTCACCATTTCCTTCTGGATCAAAGGGGCACAAGGGGGGTATCCCAGCGGCGACCTGGTTTATTTACGGACGACGGTCACCTCTTATGCCCAGGTCGGCTTCGATAGTCAGGGCCTGCCCACCTTCACGGTCAACAACGGCAACGCCCTCACCTATCTCAGCCCCGTCCCCCTGGAACCAAACCAATGGTATCACGTCGTTTTCCGGCGCAGTGCGGCCAATGGTGAACGCTCTATCTTTGTCAACGGCCAGAAAATTGCCACCGGTTCGGCGGGAACCCGCCCCTCTGGCAACTTAACCGCCCTTGTCGGGGCGTTTTCCGGCAACGAATTGGTGGCCCAACTCGACGAGCTAAACATCCATAACCTGGCCCTGACCGACGGGCAGATCAGCCGGTTGTACGATTATCAGGCCAGTTGGTACGAAATCGCCTACGATAATCGCATCGTTGTAGACGGGGAAACCCCCAACCTCTATCTGACCGCCGACTTGCCTGCCTATCTCCGTCGTCAGGATGCGCCGCTGTTCCTGGCGATCACCGCTGACGACCTGGGGCCAACGGGTGATTCTCCCTTTGCCAGTGGCGTCATTTCCCTGACCTACCAGGTGAATGGGGGGGCCTGGCAAACGGCTGTACCCGATGGTGCGCTCTGGTTGTTGACAGTCACACCGGCTACGGCCGGGCCGCTCAACCTGACCGTCCGGGCCACGGATCAGAGCGACAATAGCCATACGGCCAGCCGTACTTTGACGGTAGATGGTGCTCCGCCCGCGGCCGCGTTCGCGCAACCGTACAGTTCCAACATCATCACCACCCAGACCAACGGCAACCAGGTCACGGTCTGGTTACAGGGCACCGCCAGCGATAGCGGCAGTGGCCTGGCCAACATCACCCTCAGCCTGAGTGACAACCTGGGGCGTGATGTCAGCGGGGCACAAGCCGCCCAGGTGACAGGAAGCAATTGGGGTGTGGCTTATCCTTTGCTCGACAGCCTCAGCACCGGAACCTACACCGCCACCCTCATCGCCCGCGACTTCGTCGGCAACACCATCACCCAAACCACGCGCATCCGCGTGGATGACAGCCTGGCGCAAGCCTGGTTAGCCAATGTGGATGCCGGGCAAACGTATCAGCCCGATGAATATTTGCGCCAGATCACCTATACCACCGGTACGGCCATCACCCTCACCGGAACCGTGCTGGACACTCCCTACCCCAGCAACAGCGATCTCTACCTGGCGTTTGAAGAACCCACCTTTGACGGCTGGGTAATGGATGCCTCTCGTTCCCATAACTGGCTCGCCTGTACCACCTGCCCGGCCCCGGTCGCCGGAGCAAAGGGGCAGGGGGTGGCGTTCACCGCCGGTACAACCCTGTCCGCCCCGCAAACCCCCGTCACCCTGACCCAATTTACCCTGGCGTTCTGGTTAAATACGGTCGGCGCGGCCGCGAGCCAACAAACGCTCCTGGATTACGGCCCCGATTTACAGGTAGAGCGGGTAGCCGGGAGCCACCAATTGGCCTTCACTGCCGGTTCTCAAACCCTCACCCTCACCAACACCACTACCCTCACCGACAACACCTGGAACCATGTCGCCTTTGTCTATGACGGCCTCAACCAATTGATCTACGTCAACGGCCAACTCCTGGCTTTCGCTCCCCTGAGTGAGCCGGTAACACTGGGCGATACCTTCACGGTCGGCGGCAACTTCACCGGACAGATGGACGAACTCCTGCTCTACCGGCAAGCCTGGCCTTCCACCCTCATCAGCCAGCTACAAACACCCATCGGCTATGAGGTTCAGCAGATAGAGATGGCTCTGGTGCGCCGCGAATTCAATGCCCCGCCGCCCACCACGTTCGATTGGCAGCCTACCACCCTGAACAGCCAGCCGGGTGATCCCTTTGCGGCCTGGAGCTATACCTTCCCCACCTACCCGCTCCCTGGTTACTACCAGCTTTATCTACGCACAACCGACGGTAGCGGCCGCGAACTCATCCTGCCGCGTGTCTGGGAAGGGGCGTTTGATTGTGCGGGCCGCATCCGCTACGTCAACCCCGACGCCACCGGAACCGGAACGGGCCTCTCCTGGGACGACGGCTTTACCACCCTGCAAGACGCCCTGGCCATCCCCCTCTGTCCCCACGCCGAAATCTGGGTCAAAGCCGGAACCTATTACCCCGACGAAGGGGCCGGGCAGACCGCCAATGATCGCAACGCCACCTTCCGCCTGCACGATATGATCACCGTTTATGGCGGTTTTAATGGCACGGAAACCGCTCTCGACCAGCGTGATTGGCAAAACAACGTCACCATTCTCAGCGGCGACCTGGATCAAAACGATGGCACTGGCTCACCGGTGGGCAACAACGCCTTTAATGTTGTCACCGGCAGTGGGGGCAACACCACCGCCGGTCTGGATGGCTTCACCATTAGCGGGGGGCTGGCGAATCAACCGGGCACATTTAACAAACAAAATGGGGCCGGTATTCTCAACAATGGGGCCATTCTCACCCTGCAAAACCTGCTCATCACCCACAATGAAGCCCCGGGTAGCCCTGGCAACGGCCAACCGGGTAATGGGGGTGGCCTCTACAACATCAACAGCAGTTCGGTCATCAGCAATGTCGTTATCAGTCACAACCAATCCAGCCGTTATGTGGGTGGTATCTACAATGAGGGCAGTGATCTCATCCTGATCGCTGTCACCTTCAGTAACAACACGGCGGTGTGGGATGGCGGCGGTCTGTATAACCAGGATGGGGCGCCGGTTCTGCAAAATGTCCTCTTCAGCCAGAATCAAGGCCGCTCCGGGGCCGGTATGTTCACCCTCAATGGTGACGCCAGCCTGAGCAATGTCACCTTCCAGGGGAACAATGCCTCCAGTCGCGGCGGCGGTTTGACCAATGCCCTGGGCAGTGATTCCCTGTTGCTTAATGTCCTGTTTACCGGCAACGAAGCCGACTTTTTCGGGGGGGCCATGTTCAACGATGGCAGTAACCCCACCCTCACCCAGGTGACTATCAGCGGCAACTGGGCCACAACCTGCACCACACCCACTTTCTGTGGCGGCGGCCTTTTCAACCTCAATAGCAGTCCCCAGATTCGCAACAGCCTCATCGCCAACAACCGGGAGCGGAGTAACACGGGTACAGCCACAGCCAATCTGTACAACTACACTCTTAACGGGGGCAGTAGCCTTCCGGTCATCCAAAGTAGTCTGGTGCAGGGGAGTGGCGGCAGTGGGGCGGGCTGGAATGGGAGTTTGGGCACGGACGGCGGCCGCAACCTGGATGGTGATCCCGCCTTTTTTGCTCCCGTAGACCCGGCCACCGCCCCCACTCTGGGGGGTGACTTCCGGCTTCTGGGAACCTCGGTAGCGATTGATGCGGGCAACAACGCCCTCTGCCCGCTGGCCGATGGGCGGGGCGAAGCCCGTACCGACTGGGGCTGTGATCTGGGGGTGTATGAGATGCAGTTCACCGATTTGACGACCGTCACGCGACCGCTTCAAACTGGTCAGACCGTCACCTTTGGCCCCACACTGGGCCGGGTCAGCGTCAACGACGACGGCGGTTGCCTCACCGGCCTGTCCCTGCAACGGGTAGACGCCAACCATCCCCAGGCCCTCTCGGTGGCGATGCAGACAGGGCGTTACTGGGTGTTGACCCCCGTTGGTTGTGACAATGGTTTTGCCGTTGAACTGAGCTTCCTCACCCCACTCACCGCGGCCAACAATCAGGTGTGCCGCTGGAACGTTGCTTTGAGCCGTTGGGAATGTGGTTTACCCGCCCAGCACAACGTCGAGGCGGGGCCGTTAGGGGGGCAGGCATTGACCCGCACCCTGGTGGATCATTTCTCTGACTGGACGATTGGAGTGGCGGCGGAACTGGTGGCGGTCGGTGACACCTTCACGACGGATGAAGATAGCTCCTTCACCACTGGCAATGTCCTGGGTAATGACACCATTAACAGTGGGGATCCGCTCACCCTCCAGAGTGTCAACCTGAGCGGCACCATGGGCCTTGTCAGCCATAATGGGGATGGCACATTTGTTTACGATCCCAATGGGCAGTTTGAGACATTAGCCGTGGGCGACGCGGCCGCAGATACCTTCAGCTATATTGTCGCCGGTGGGGGGAACACGGCCACCGCCGTGGTCACGATTACCGTGAATGGGGTGAATGACGTGCCGGTGGCTCTGGCCGACGCGGCCGCGACCCTCGAAGATACCGCCTATAGCCTGGCTGTCCTGGGCAACGATAGCGACATAGACAATGGGGATACCCTCAGCCTGCTCACAGTGACCCAACCCGCCCACGGCGCGGCCGCGATCCTCACCAGCACCATTCGTTATACCCCCACGCTCAACTTCCACGGCACGGACGGTTTCACCTACACCGTGAGCGATGGGCACGGCGGTCAGGCCACGGCGGCCATCACCCTGACCGTCACGGCGGTCAACGATCCCCCGGTAGCCCTGACTGATACCCGAACAACCACCGAAGACACCCCCTTCGCCTTTGATCCCCGCAGTAATGACAGTGACCCGGATGGCGATGCGGTGGGGTTAACGGCGGTAGGCGCGGCCGCGCACGGTTCCGCCATCATCAGTGGTACCCTTGTTCTTTACACACCCGCACTCAACTTCTACGGCACCGATGTCCTGACCTACACCATCAGCGATGGGCAGTATGGGGACACCGCCACCATCACCATGACCGTTACGGCGGTCAACGATGCCCCGCTGGCTCTGGCGGACACGGCTACATTGGCAGAAGATAGTTTTACCGCTGTCAACGTTCTCAGCAATGACAGCGATGTGGACAATGATCCCTTGAGTGTGGTGGCTGTCGGCGCGGCCGCGCACGGGGCGGCTAGCCTCAACGGCTCGTCCATCCTCTATACCCCCACCCTCAACTTCAATGGCACCGATGTTCTGACCTACACCATCAGCGACGGCGATCTGACCGCCACCACCACCCTTTCCGTTACCGTGAATCCCGTCAACGATGCGCCTATCGCCGGGGCTGACGCGGCCGCGACGGCTGAAGATACCGCTTTCACCACCGCCAATCTCCTGCTCAACGATAGCGATATAGACGGTGATCCCCTGGTTGTCACCGGTATCACCCTCACCGGAACCATCGGCCTGGTGATCAACAACGGCGACGGTACGTTTACCTACAACCCCAACGGCCAATTTGAGTGGTTGGCGGTTGGGGAAGCGGCCGCGGATAGTTTTGGCTACACCCTTAGTGATGGGCAGGGGGGCGCGGCCGCGGCCACCGTCACCCTCACCATTCATGGCGTCAACGATACCCCCATTGCCCAGGCCGACACCGCCAACACCCCCGAAGACACGGCCCGGTCTATCCCCGTGTTGGGCAACGATAGCGACCCCGACCTGAGCGATGGCTTGACCCTGGTAGGGGTGGCAAATCCGGCCCACGGCACAGCCAACATCAGCGGCACCCTTGTTTTCTATACGCCCACGCTCAATTTCAACGGCCCGGATGTATTCACCTACACCGTGGGTGATGGGCACGGCGGCACAGCCATCGCCACCATCACAGTAAATGTGGGCGCGGTGAATGATCCCCCCTCTGCCCATAACGACCTGACGGGCACGGACGAGGATACCCCGTTCACGTTTGATCCCCGCAGTAATGACACCGACCCGGATGGGGATACATTGGGTTTAGTCGCTGTGGGCGCGGCCGCGCACGGGGCCACCGGTCTCCTCGGCAACCAGATTATCTACACCCCCACGCTCAACTTTAACGGCACGGACGTACTGACCTACACAGTTAGTGATGGACAATACCCGGCCATCGCCACCATCACCATCACGGTTCAGGCTATCAACGATGCCCCGGTAGCCGTTGCTGACGCCGCGACCATAGATGAAGATTCGGTCTTGACCGATCTCAATGTGCTGGCGAATGACCTGGATGTGGATGGTGATCTGTTGACAGTTATCGCTGTGGACAGCACGAACACAGTCGGTGTGGTCATTTATCTGGACAATGGCCTGTTCAGCTATGACACCAATAGCCAGTTCGATTGGTTATCCCCCGGCGAATCGGCCAGCGATAGCTTCACCTATACCCTGGCGGACACACAGGGTATCACCGCTACCACTGTGGTAACGCTGACCATCACGGGTGTCAATGATGTGCCTGTGGCGGTAGACGACGCGGCCGCGACCGAGGCCACCTCCCCCGTGACCATCACCGTTCTACTCAACGACAGCGACGCCGACGGGGATAACCTCACCCTAACCAGCGTCACCGCTCCGGCGCAGGGGACAACAACCATTGTGGGCGATGAGATTGTGTATACGGCTGATTCAAATTTCACCGGTGAGGTCAGATTTACTTATACGGTAAGTGACGGGCACGGCGGCAGTGACACGGCCATGGTAACCGTGCAAGTGACGGCTCATACCTATCAGCTATTCATGCCCTTGATGTTTAGTAGTCCGGCGACCACACCCCCTGCCCCGGAACAGGGTAAAGATGTGGGGCAATCTGTTCGGGGTCGTCTCACACAGCATAAAAGCACAACGACTGACGGCAAACCGTCTATCATGCCCACCCAGGCGATCTTCTTCGTGCCAACTTGTTTCCTCTACCGTGACGCTTGGGAGAGCGTTCAGTCAAGGAACAGAATGGGGCATGGGGAATGGTGAATGGTGAATCGTGAACGGGGGAACGCGGCCGCAAACCATTCGTTCCTTCCTCAAATTCGTTGTTGTCAATGGGGGAACGCGGCCGCGGCGACGGGGACTACTGGATGCACTCCATTAACCAAATACCCGTAGTTATATCGTCATAAACAGTTGTGTAATAATGGTTGTCAACGGCAAGCATGAGAAACTTCTGATTTGGGGAAACAAGCCAGCCTTTTACAATACCAGGAACAGTAACCAGAAGGGTTGAGCTACCTGGGGGGAATTTCGCTCCAGGCCCAGGAACACTGGCTGTATGCCGGTAACTCTACTCAAACCGCTGTCGTTGTTACCAGGTAAGCAATTGCTCGCCCCGATCGAAAGATAATTCTGCCCACGTAACAGCCACCCTATATACCTCGAGAAACCACGGCCTTGGCGGGCCCGGTTCACCTACGCTTGTCCACATGCGCGGTTTTGCGTCTGGTACCCCATGTTGCCCACAATATGGTCATCAGCTACCCAATTGGGGTCGGGCCAAAACGGTTAAGGCCCAGTTTAGCGGTCGCTTTGAAAGGGGGGCGTGGTGGGCATGGTCTGAGGAATGGGCGAAGGGCCGGGGCAGGTGGGAGATTTGTCCAGTTTCCAGGTCATAACCCCACGCTTCTTGGGTGGATGGGTCTTGATAAAAGAGAGTCTGGCTATCTGGAGACCACCACATGTTATCCGCAGCACGGTACCAGGAAAGAGCACCAATCCACTTAACGAAAATGCGAGGCCGGAGGGCCGGTCGGACCTCTTCTTCCCTTTACCTCCCTTGCACGCGATGACTACTGTGACGAGTGTTCCTGTTCAACAAAGACGCAGTTCCCGACCGTGCCCCCACCCACTGTGATTGGTTTTTTGTCCTGCCAGGATACGCAAACCATACCCGCCCCAGGGGCGGGGAATTTATCTAGGCGCGGTTTTTCGGGCCTTCGCCCGAAAAACCGCGCCGTCAGGGTTCCCCCTTCCCGGGGGGAAGGGGGGTAGGGGGATGGGTCTTCCGACTCAATCTACCAGGGACTTGGGTTAAGCTGGTCGAGTCTCTCATCTCAGTTCCGCTGGTTATTTAATCCTGGTTCCATAAGGTTAATTCTCACAAGGTCTAATAAATGCTCCCTGCCGCACACCGGCTTTGTAAACAGACAAATTAGAACGACCTCGCCAATCTCTCAGTCTCTCAATCTCTTAGTCTCATTGGTTCATCATTCCCTTTGCCGCAAGTATTGTTCCCGGCACATGGTTCCAGTGATACAATTTCACCGGCTTGGCTCGGTCGTTTATTCAGCGATTGTACTTGAGCCACAGTCTGGCCGGGCAAAGTCGCAGGGTTACCCCCGATCCGGGACCTGATCCCCCGTTCCCTTTGGCCTGGCTGCCCAACCCACCCAGGAGATAACCCATGCCCAATTCTTCCTTTGAAGTCCACGACCCGGAAATACTCGCCCAGGCCCGAGCGGTGCTGGCGGCTTGTTCATCGGGTAAAGAAATGCAAGATCAAGTGTTAGCCGCGGTTCGACGTAACGAACAGTGGCGCGGAGAACAGTGTATTAATCTCCTGGCTCCTGAAGCGCCCACCAGCCCCACAGTCCGTGCCCTCTTGTCATCTGAAGTAGGCACGCGGGCCGCGGAAGGGCATATTGGCAAGGTCAATCGTTGGTTTGCCGGAACCAAACACATTGATGAAATTGAAGCCCTCTGCGTGGAACTCCTCAAAAAAGCTCTGCACAGCCGCTATGCCGACCACCGCCTTGTCGCCAGCATGATCGGCAACATGGCGGTTTATACCGCCCTCACCGAACCGGGCGACGTGATCATGAGTATTCCCCAGCCGTTTGGGGGCCATTCGAGCAATCGAGTGGATGGGCCAGCCGGGGTACGCGGCCTAAAAATTGTGGACGTGCCCATGGATCCCATTGAACTGGTTGTTGATCTCGATCGTTTCCGCCAGGTAGCTCCCCTGGTACGTCCCAAACTGGTCGCCCTGGGCGCTTCCATGACCCTGTTCCCGTTCCCCATCCGGGAGATGAGTGAGGTTGTAGCTGAATGGGGGGGCAAAATTTTCTTTGATGGGGCACATCAAATTGGCCTGATTGCCGGGAGGCAGTTCCAGGACCCATTACGAGAAAAGGCTGTGGTATTGACCGGTTCGGCTGGCAAAACCTTTAGCGGCCCCCAGAGTGGCATCATCGCCTGGGATGATCCGGCTCTTACCCAACCCCTGACCCAGGCCATCTTCCCCGTTTTGGCCGCCACCCATCAGGTCAACCGTGTCGCGGCGTTGGCCGTGGCTTCAGCCGAGATGATTGAATTTGGCGCGGCCTATATGGCCCAAATCGTCCGCAACGCCCAGGCTTTGGGGGCGGCTCTGGAGCAACAAGGGCTGACCGTGTTGGGTCGTCAGAAAGGGTACACCCGCACCCACCAGGTCATTGCCGATGCCCGTGCTTATGGTGGCGGGCTGGATACGGCTCATCTATTAGCACGAGCCAATATTATTACCAACAAAAACCTGATCCCCGGCGACACGCCGCAGGATTGGGATACACCCGGTGGGTTACGATTGGGCACGATTGAAGTGACCCGCTATGGCCTGCGCGAACCGGAGATGGCTACGATCGCCGCCTTTATGGCCCGCCTTCTGATCCACAAGGAGTCTCCAGACACGGTGGTTGAGGATGTGATTGAATTTCGTCAGGAGTATCAGACGCTTTACTATAATTTCGACCATGGCTTGCCGCCGCTCTAGCTTTCAAGAAAAAGAGCTTGTTTGTCGTGACCGCTTTAGGAAGCTGGCGTCAGCCCACTATAGCGGTTACGACAAACCAAAACCCCAAATGATTATCTGAACATCTATATAATCGGGCATGGCCTTCTTTGTTGATACAGTCCGCTTGTACACGAGAGAGGCACGCGGCCGCGTGCCAGGACGCCGCTCTCTTTTTGTGCTCTAGCCCCTTGCGCCACCCTCAAGAAGCCAATTGACATACACGATTCTCCATTCACCCTGTTCCTTCTCTAAAATACGGGTCTCACGGCTCAAGCCCGGCATATCCATCGCCAAATCACCTGTGTCCTGACCATATTGATCAAACGTCACCCAGGCCATGTCGCCCTTGATGTGGAGATTCACATTTTCCCGCCGCACTTGGGCGGCGGTTGGATTTGGCTCAGGGCTGGCAACCATGGTTGTTTTCACGCGCTGGCTGAGCGCTTCCCAACCCTCGATCACCGTAATACCGCCGTGCGCCCACCAGCCCATCATGCGGATGTTAGCCGTATGGCCCCAACACTTGGCCCAGGCCGCAAAATCCTTGTTCCAGAAGGCCGAAGATTCGTCGGCAATAACCTGTAGGATGGCGCTGGTATCACCTTGTTGTTCGATTGGGTTCATCATTTCATCTCCTCTTCAAAAACCGTGTTCCGTATCGGTAATTTTCTCCTGCCACATAGAGTTCCCAGGTCTACCTACCCCTCTTGCTTCCGGCAATAGCCACTGTCTGGCTTTCAAGTGCGTTTTCGCCGCCGGTTTGCTTTCTCGATTCGATGCAAATGCGCCACAATGTGATCCCGGACGATTTTCAGATGTTCATCGGGTGAATAATCTCGCGAACCCTTACGATACGGGATCATCATGTCAGCGGGCATCCCGACGACACACCGCCGAATGATTGCCTGTGCTCGGTTGATTCGACCCGCAATCTGGCCCACGCTCATGAGGCGGGATTTTTCTACCCCTTGCTGGTTGAGGTCAGGGTATTTGCCATCCAACACAACGGGTTGTCGCCCTTCGGCCATGGCTTTTACGTTTCGGGCGAAACTCTCATGCCAAAATGCAATGTGACCCAAAGTCTCTTTGGCAGTCCAGTCGCCTACTTGAAGGGTCTCCGGATTTGAGCTTTGTTTCACGGTTTCGATGATGCATTGTACAGCCTCATCAAGTTGTTCCAGAAGGACTCGTCTGGAGTCCTGCGCCATAGATGACTCGGACTGTGGCTGAGTTGTACGAATCATAATGCCTTCTCCTTCACGCAATAAAAAGAGTATCTATCAGGTACTCGTTCCACGCTCTGCGTGGAATGCTCCCCACGACGTTCTGCGTCGCGTAGGACGCAGAGCGTCCCAAATGATATTCCCACGCAGAGCGTGGGAATAAGTTCGCACACCTGTATAAATACTAAAAAGATACTGTTCGTAGTGACCGCTTTAGCGGGCTGGCGCTAAAACGGTCACTACGAACCAAACTCCAAATGATTATCTGAACAACTCTATTATTATGGTGCTACCGGATCAAACGGGGTAGGGGTATTTTCGCCCTGTCCCCGCGTGGAGTATACGCCCCAGCCGATACTGCCAGCACGCGGCCGCGGCCTGGCAGGCCCCATTTTAGGGTGATTTTTTCTGCATGGCATAACTTTTGGATGCCCCTTAACGACCTGACCAACGAATAAAACTGCTCATTGTCGTTCTCCATAGCAACGCAAAAGGAAACCCATGAAAAATCTTCCCCGCCTTGTATTCTGGTTTGGTCTACTGTTTTGGCTTGTTTCCGTTCAAGGCTCACTGGCCCAAGAGCTTTATCACATCCCCACCCGCTTCTTGCCCGGTGACGCCGCCACCCTGGTCGCGGCCAACAACCAGGATTCCCCCGCCGTTGCTCGTGGTACCAACCACTCCCTGGTCGTCTGGTCGGATGATCGGGCTGTCACCGGCAATGGTTACGAAGCCGAAACCTCGCGGGATATTTATGGGTTGCGCCTGGATAACAACGGCAACCCGGTAGATGCCTTGCCCATCGCCATTGCGGCCGCACCGGCCTCCCAAGAGAACCCCCAGGTGGCCTGGAACGGCAGTAACTGGCTGGTAATGTTTGAAAGTTACACCACCACCGGTTTCTATTATCAAAAATCGCTGGCTTTTGTGCGGGTCAGTGCGGCGGGACAACCGCTGGATGCCCAGCCTGTCCCGTTGCATGGCCCCCTGCCCACCATAACGGCCTGGTCGCTGACCAATAATGGCTCAAATTGGGTCGTGGCTTTCCAGGCCACAGCCGCCAATCTGGACCTGAGTGCCATGCGTATCTCCCCCGACGGGGTTGTGCTTGATCCGCCCACCCGCTCGCTCGTGCCCGGCACGTACTACATGCGCTCCAACCTGAGAGTTGCCTGCGCCAGCGGAACCTGTCTGCTCACCTACAATGGCCTGGATAACACGGGCGGGGTTCTGTTTGATAGTAATCTGGACGTGTTAGGCGGTGGCCCATTTACGATGTTGGCTGTCCCCAACGTCTCGTCCCTGGAAAGCAATGGCACGCAGTTTTATATGACCTGGACGGAGCAACAGCCTGATTTTTCCCAGGCTGTCAAAGGCACGCGGGTGAATACCGCCGGGCAAAAGTTGGATGGGGCGGGGGTCAATATTTCGGATACCAACCACCCGCAAGCCGATACCATCACCGATGTGGTGTGGACGGGAACGCTGTGGAAGATTACCTGGGAGCATAATGATGGGGTACGGTTGGCCCGGGTGGATAGTGCGGGGCAACTGTTGGACCCCGGTGGTGTGGCGATTAGTGGGACCGAGGGCGGGGTTCGCGGCCGCGGCCGCGACCGGCACCATTCACCTCGTCTGGATGGCCTACACCAACGCCAACAACGACATCCTCACCGCCACCATCGCCACCAACAACACCGCCAGCTCCAACCAGACCCTCTCCCTGGGCGCACCCATGCAGACCAGCCCCGATGTGGCTACCAGTGGCAACGGTTACATGGTCGTGTTCCGTAGTAGCACCGGAACCCAACACCGGATTATGGCTCAACCCCTGGCTGCCAATGGCGACGCCACCCTGGCCGAACCCGTCCAACTCGATAGCGGCGACCTGCTCTATGGCCCCGGTGCGCCGTCTGTCGCCTGGAACGGCTCCCTTTATCTGGTCAGTTGGGGCAACAGCCAGGGCATCGTCGCCCAACGGATCCAGGCCGATGGCACCAAAGTTGACCCCAACCCCTTTGTTGTCATGCCCCAAAGTTTTGGCCCCGCCGATGTCGCCGCCATTGGCGACACCTTTCTGATCACCGGCAACAAATACGGGCCAACCCCCGAAGTCATCTACGCCCTTGCCGCTCGTGTGCGCGGCACCGATGGGGCCGTTCTGGACCCTGCGGCCATCAACCTGGGTAGCCTCTATGCCCGCACCCCGGCGGTCGTCAATCTGGCCGGTCGCTGGCTGGTTGTCTGGCATAGCAACTGGTCACACGACAACTCCATCGCCGACACCCTCATGACCTTTGTCAACCCCGATGGCACCAAAACCAGCACCACGGGCCTGTATGGCCCCTTCTCGATGGCCGGGGGCAACGGCATTTTCAAGATTGCCCTGGCCGCCAGTGGCAATACCGCCCTCATGGTGCAATCGGTCGAACTGAGTTCGGGTGTGGAAACGGACCTGGTGAGTGTCCTGGTGAATGCCGATGGCACACTGCAAACGCCGTCTAACCTGACCCCCTGGCGGGGCAATCAATATCTCCCCACCGCCGCCTGGGATGGTACGAACTTTATCGTGATGTACCAGGATCAGCGCAACCGTTTCAGTGATCTCGATATGCTGGATGCACGAGGCGATCTGTTTGGGATGCGGATTAGCCCCACCGGCACCGTGTTGGACCCAGCCGGTTTCCTCTTTGCCAATTCCCCCATTGCCGAGGCGCATCCCACCGTGACGGCCCACAATGGTCTCAGCCTGATGGCCGCCTCGTTTATGCGTAACGAAAGCCCGTATGTTAATCATCGCATTGGTTACGAACAGCGGGGCAGTGGGGGCAACCAATGGCCGGTCGCGGTGGCTTCGGCTAATCCCACCGTAGGCACAGTGCCGTTGCCGGTCACCTTTAGTGCGGCTGGCTCCACCGACCCGGATGGTACGATTACCGCCTACGCCTGGGATTTTGGGGATGGGGCGACGGCCAATACCGCCAATCCCAGCCACACCTATACCACTGGTGGGCCGTTTGTGGCGACACTGACGGTCACGGACGACGATGGAGCGCAGACAACCAACGCCGTTTTGGTGGATGCCACCTGGCCGAACCAGTTACCCATTGCCCAAATTCATGCGGATGTTACCAGTGGTAACGCGCCGCTCACGGTGATATTTGACGCCTATGGTTCGTATGACCCGGATGGGACGTTGGCGAATTTCCTCTGGACGTATAGCGATGGTAGTCAAACGTATGGGACATTGGGGACGGAGACGTACACGGTGCCCGGCGTTTATACCGTGACGTTGACCGTGTATGATGATCACAATGTAGCGGGTACGGACACGGTGCAGATTGTGGTGACGGAGCCGGGGAGTAATAGTTACCAGGTATTTATGCCAATGGTGATAAGGCCCTAGATCATCACCTTACCGGGCAGCCCGCGTAATCCTGAAGACCTTTTTTAAGGGCGCTTGACTTCGCGGCCGCGAACAAACACCTCGGACGAACCTATCTCGGCCGAGGTGTTTTTAAATTAAGGCGCGGCGGGGGCACTTATTCCAGAACGTCTTTAGCGGCAAGTTTTGCCAGGAGAAATTCTTGCCAGGCTTCATTAAAAGCGTCGATGTAGCCTGGTTGCGTGATACTAACAACAATATCAGCCCAATTTTTATGCTCGTCGAGCTTGTGCCTTGAGGCTTTATGGGGAACATCCTGCATTCCAGGCACGCGCGCAAAATCCCCAATAATATCTTGGCGATTTTGTTGATCACTAAGCCACTGGTCAAATCGTAAATTCATCTGCTCTCCAAACACATATGTGCATTATTTTCACGGTGCCTTGCAAAACAAACCGTTTAGTCTACTGATAAACACCCGCCAAAGCGCCAAGGACGCCAGGCCACCAGAGAAAAATTTGTGGCTTCTTCAGTGGACTCACCGATTACGACGGATAATCAACCTCGTTGGCAATGAGGGCAAAAAGATCGGCTGATTGGGTTAGATGAACCTGAAACTCGCCAAAGACTTGCACGGAATTTTTCTGGGGGTGAACGAGGATAATCCGTCTGCGGCCGCGGGCTTGTGATTGGCTTAGTCGCGGTAATAAACTATCGTCCACCAGCCCCTCTTCTAGGACAACGACTTGCGGTTGATACTGGTCAACCCCCTGTAACACACTATCGGGATGCGTATCCATTAGCCGATAAATATGCGGGATAAATACCTCTGCCAGCAGAATTTCCAATACATCGCCCAAGAGCGTATTTTGGGTGGCAACCAATACCCGCCGATGTGCCTTATCCTCGGCCTGACACTCAGGCATAAGGTTCTGTTCGACATTTACCTGAGCGTTGGCTTGAATCCATAACCTCGGATAGGTGTTGTTGTTCATCGTCCCTCGTCTTCTGTAACCATTTAACCTGCCAGAGGTTTGTTCCACTCGTACAGCTTTACACAAGTCTTTAGCCGGTTTAGTCGGAAGACCCATCCCCCTGACCCCCTTCCCGGGGGGAAGGGGGGAACTTAACGGCGCGGGGCTAGGGGTGGGGGTTTCCGGCGACAAACAAATGGTGAGACTTGTCATAAAAACATACGTCGTACTTTTGTAAAGTTGTACGATAGCTTTCAAGAAAAAGATTTTGTTTGTAGTGACCGCTTTAGCGGGCTGGTGCTAGCCCGCTAAAGCGGTCACTACGAACCAAGACCCCAAATGATTATCTGAACAGCTATAGTTAGCCCCATCACCGAAACTTTCAGCCGGTTTTTTCCCCAGGGATGCTGAACGTTTACTTTTGCTTAACTGCCAATAACAATATACCGGCCCCCACGTTGCTGGAGCGCGAGGGTTGTATCCTCACTGTCTAGCTTACGAGCCATTTCCCATCCGGTGATACCGTTTTTGAAAAAGATATCATACTGCACCGAGTTGGCGGGTAAGACACAGGTTTCACCAGGGGCAGCCACACAACTGCTGACAAGATCACGCCCCGCATATATCTGCGCCTGGGTTTTAATTTCTGTCTGATTGTGGAATGTGATTTTTGATTCTGTCATTTTTACCTGCGACATGACCAGGAGTACCATGATGGTATCGTTACCCCTGGTCGTTAATTTGAGACTTACTCTTGTAACTATAGCTTTTAAGAAAAAGATTTTGTTTGTAGTGACCGCTTTAGCGGGCTGGTGATGGCCCGCTAAAGCGGTCACTACAAACAAAAAATCCCCCATGATTATCTGCACAGCCATACTAACGCTGTCGAGGGCTGAGCTTGTTGAAACCCGCCCGTTGCCTTCGACAAGCTCAGGCAACGGGCCTGGTAGTTACTTATTCACTCGACTCTGGCGAAAATTTGGACGACCTCTGGCAATCTCTCAGTCTCTTAGTCTCCAGAGGTCAGCCCCAAAAACGCCAATGTCGAATTATTCATTAAAGGCCCCAGGATTATCTTTCTTCTGTTTTTTGTCTTTTTTCGCCTGCTTTTTTTCCTTGGCCGTTTTGGCTGGTTTTTGCTTGTCGCTTTTTTTACTCATGGTAATTTCTCCCTTAGTGATCGTTCGGAATTAACTTAGCGGTTTTCAAATTGCGGCAGTCTTGAAGACTGCCGCAATCTAGCGAACTTATTCACGAACAATTACTTAGTACTTGACGAGTCAATTTCTTGTACGGTGAGCCAGAAATTTATCCGCTGGCTTGTGGTCTCTCTGTCTTTGTCCTCTCGGTTACTGGCAGTTGCTCACGTTCATCGAGCCAGATAGCCCCCATCTACAGGGTAATAGGCCCCCGTAACAAAGGACGACTTCTCTGAACTGAGCCACATTACCAGTTCGGCGACTTCTTCGGGCTTTCCCAATCGTCCCATGGGATGCAGGGATACCAGCATACTATTCAACCCGTCATCCGCTTCGAGTTCCTGGATGAGCGGTGTGCTGATAAAACCTGGCCCGACAGCATTGATACGAATCCCTTGTGATGCATACTCCAATGCCGCCCCCTGCGTCAGGCCCAGCACGCCATGTTTGGCCGCCACATACCCCACCGACCCACTAAACCCAACCTGGCCGAGGATAGAAGCCATGTTGACAATCGCTCCACCGCCACTCTTAAGGATGGCCGGAATCTGGTACTTCATGCCGTAGAAAACCCCCGATAGGTTGATAGATAAAATTTTCTCCCACCCTTCGATGGAGTAATCCGCCGTGAGATTTTGTTCACCACCAATCCCGGCATTGTTGCAGGCATAATCAAGCCGACCATATTGTTCCAAAGCGACCACCACCATCCGTTCACAATCTGCCGGTTGGGAGACATCCGACGCCACAAAAGTTGCCTGCCCGCCAGCCTGGCGGATCTGTTCGGCAACCTGTTCGCCTGGCTCCTGGTTGACGTCTGAGAGGACAACGGCTATTCCATTTTGAGCATAGAGTTTGGCTACACTTTTGCCGATCCCAGAGGCCGCTCCCGTAACAATGGCTACTGCTCTTTGTTCATTCATATCTAACTCCCCCCTATAGGTCTAAACATCAGTTTTAACTTCGCCGGATAGATTTATCCGTTAATAACATGACAACCTGCTCTAGATGGATGATCTTCTACCAATGTGCCACTCTTTACATGGCGAAGGGTCCATAGGATGATCCAGTCACCACTGGCGGCAACTGTGTGGATGATGCTGAACCAGAGCAATCCACCCCTGCCCAGCAAGAGACTCAGGATGTAGGGAATGATGCCCAAAACCAACCCCGGCATGAAACCACCGATCCGGTAGCTATTTATGTCAATGGGTTCTTGCAAATGGGCATAGGGCGTTAGCGTACGCCATTGGACACCAAATTTGAGGGTGCTGTATGACTTTTGGCCCAAAATCATCCAGGTAAGCCCGTGGATGAGTTCATGCGCCAGGATGCCCACAGTCACAAAAACAAGGAAGAGAAGGAAGTTCCATGAGGTAAATTCCATTTTTGTGCCATCATGTAGCCAGTTAAAAAGCATCAATTGCAAGATGGCAACGGGAATGCCTATCAACAAGGCTCCCATATTGGCGCGCAACAGGGAGATGGAAAGGTCTCGCTTGTTCTCAAGATTTGTTTGATCCATTGGTCAGCATCTCTGGCTAGTACAGTTTTACAGAAGCCCGAGCCGGTTTGGACCCCCCCCCCGCCCCCCCCCCCCCGGGGAAGGGGGCCCCCCCCCCGCCCGGGGGCCCCCCCAACGGCAACTCCACAAACACCACCTTCGTAAACCTGTCCTAGTGCGTCCGTTGTCCCGCTATCCAGCGCAAGAAATTGACCGTGATGAGCAAGAGGGCGGAACCGGTCAGTGAGACCAAAAAGGCGGGGAAGCTGAAATAGCTTGGTTCAAGCGTGTGGATGCCGAACAAGGGTGTGAAGATCCAACCGGCCATAAACGCACCAATAACCCCTAAACTCATATTGAACAAAACATCAGGCCACTCGTTCATTTGTATGAATCGAGTTGTCAGGAAGCCAATAAGACCACCCACAAGCACGTAAATCAGAACGTTCATTTTTAACTCTCCTTTTGGGTGTGGGCCTGGCCCAGATTACCCATCATTGTTTAGCAACAATTCGCTTCAGTGTGTTAGGCGCTAACGGCGTCACTATCGACAAAAAATTGTCGATCTTCTTGAAAAATGGCAGGCCTGGGAAATCTTTTGTACATGGATAGGAAGAACACGGATGGCTTTCGTGCGAATTCGTTTAATTCGTGGCAAAAACCTTTTTGGTTCTGGCTCGTCCAGGTCAGGGCATGGCAAAGACCATTAACAGGGTTTGGACAAGCAGATCAATGCTGAATGGTTTCGGCAAAAAAGCGGATGGCCTCTTTTGGCCTAAGCGATGTTGGGTTTCGGCATGGCTTAGGCTCGAAGCAATAATTACCTTTACTTCTGGGGCGATTTGTTGCAGCTGAATGTAAGTTTCTTCACCATTCATTATCGGCATGTTCATGTCCAGGAAAATCAGGACAATATTTTTTTTCTCTGGATGGAAAAACTGTAAACCTTCGTGCCCATTGGCCGCGCCATGCACCTTCGCCGTGGTTATAAAGCCAAGAATATCGATAAGGGCTTCACGGATGGCTAAATCGTCATCAATAACCAGAATGGCCCCTGGGATGGTGCTGATTGTGGGTGGGAGGGCGCGGCCGCGTACCTGCTCATGATCACCAAAAGCCGTCCGCCTCTCATCTCCCCCTTGCCGGTAACCTGTCTCCGGGAAACCAAGCGGGATGATGTGGCTGGGTTTTGTTAATGACTGTGATTGGCTGTCAGCTAAAGATGGTTCCGTCATATGGTAATCGTACAGTCTATAGCCTCGGGTAACATCGGTCGGTATGCGGATTTTTGCCCCCCCCAACTGGGGGAGATTAACACCCAACCCGGACGAGCCAGAACCAAAAAGAGGTTACACAGAGCTTTAAAGGGTTCTCTGTGACCCTTTGTGTCTCCTCTGTGCAACCTCTTTCTTACTTAATGAAGAAATTGACTCGTTAGGGACTAACTGCCAGTTCTCGCCAGAGTGCCCGGCAAATGGTTATGAAGGCTCACCCAGGATTGAATCATTTGCGGCCGCGGCCGCGTCCAGGATCGGTTCCGCTTTCGCCAATAAACCCGTAAGCCGCTCCAAACTGCTGACAACCAAGGGTGGTGGCACTTCCATCGTCTGTAACTTATCCCGCACCTGCTGTTGTCGCTCCTTGAGATCCGCCACCAGCGTGGCCGCCCCTGTACGACGGTTGATCAGGTGGTTCCAGAGAATCTGGCCGGCCGCGGCGAGTGGTGGAGCCACGATCATGCCCAATACCCCATAAGCATCGGCCAGGGCCATGAGAATGACCAGCGTCAAAATAGGATTGGTCTTTCCCTGATTGACAAGGCGTGGCTCTACCCAATTTTGCAGGAAGAGCAAAACAACGAGCGTATAAAGCGCGGTCAACAGGCTAAGCGATACACCTGTCAACAGGCCCAGTAAGAGTGGAGCCAGCACAGCCAAAAGGATGCCTACCACCGGTATAAACCAGGCCAGTGACCCAATCAAGGCCAACAGCAGGGGGTAGGGGGAACCTAAGAGCCAGTAACCCAAGCCCAAGAAAAACGCAGCCAGAATGCTTTGCCCGACTTCACTGCGTATGTAGGCACCCACATCTAGCTCAATCGCCCGCCACATTGTTCGCATAGACTGGCGCTGTTCTGGTGGCAGTAAGGACAGCCATAACCGTTCAAAATGGATTTGATCGATGCTCCAATAAAGGCTCAAGAACAGAATGATGAGTCCAGCGCTCAGCAGGCTAAAAATTCCTTGAGTGAAGCCCAGAATGACGGGTAAAACGAGTTGCCCCTGCTCACCAGTGATGGCGGCAAACAGTTCGCTTGGTTGAGGCAATCGTTCATCCAAAAGCTCTTGCAAGGCACTACCCTGTAACCAGGCAGGCTGTCGCCAGGCATTTTGGGTGGATACCTGCTCGGCCAACTCTTGAATGTCGCTGATGGCTGAACTAACAGCGATAAAGAGCAGGAACAAGAACCCAACCAAAGCCACGAGATAGAGGGCAATGAGGGCCAAACGGCGTACCCGCCCTTGTTTAGCCTGGTAGGTAATGAATGGCCGGACCGCGGCCGCGAAGGCCAACGAAACCAGGACATAAACAACCACCGTGCGAAACTGCCATAACAGGTACAGTCCCAACAGGGTGGTCATGATGGCCGTACCGATCCCGATCAGTTGTTTGGTCATGGCGCACCTTCCGCACTTACCTGGGCCAACAGCCTATCCAGGTCAGTGGTGATCGCCTCAATCTCATCCATCACCTGATCCACCTGCCCGATATTTTGCACCGAGCCGTCCTTGATGATCCGCGACTGTTTCCGCAAATCTTGGGCCAGGTCTTGGGCTTCATACCGTAGCCGACTGGCAAAATCACGCCCCGCCATCACCCCTGACTCCAAAGCTCCCGGCTGAAAAACAAATCGATCCAGCAAAAGCTGAAGAATGGCCGCGATGGGAATAGCCATCAGCGCGCCCGCCACGCCCAGCAGTGAGCTAAAGGCGAAAATAGCCAGCAAGGAGACGAAGGGATTTACGCCCACGGCCCGACGCATGACGCGAGGAACCAGGACACTGTTTTCTACCTGCTGAATGATAATGGTCGCCACGATAACCCAGATCAGTTTGTCGGGGCCTAACGTGAGAGCCACCAGCACGGCGGGAACGGCCCCCAGGAATGGCCCAATAAACGGGATGGCTTCCATGACTCCGGCCACAAAGGCCAGCACCAGCACATAAGGCAGGCCGATGAGCCAATAGGCGACCAGGGCCATGAGGCCGATGACCAGGCAAAGGACACCTTGCCCGACCAGATAGGCCCCGACCTTTGTTTCTATGGCGGTAACGAGTTCGCGGCCGCTGTCCCGTTGGCCCATGGGCAGGAGTAACAAAAAGGATTGGATGGTGCGTGGCCCCTCCAGCGTCCAATGGAAGGCTAACAGGAGAATGGCGACAGTCGTCAGAAGGCTACTGGCGGTCAGAGCTACGTAACCCCAGGCCTGACCGGCAGAAGCCAATAACTCATCGCCGGTCTGTTGGGTAGGTGTAGGCAGGACGAGGGTGGGGGGGAGAACCGCTCTCAGGCTTTCGGTTAATTGATTGGGGTGCTCGTACAGCCACAGGTGCAGGCTTTGGTAATAATCAGGCAGGGCGGCCGCGATGGTTGTGCCTTGTTCTATAATCAGGGGAGCCAGCAGGAAGATGAAGCCGATGAGCAAAGCCAGGAGTAAGAGGTAAACAAGAATCACCCCAATGACGCCGGGGATACCCCGCTGTTGGAGCCAGGTGACCGGTGGCCGGAGTACCGTGCCAAGGATAATCGCCACGGCCAGAATAAAAATGATCTGGCTAAAGCGGTAGAGAAGCCAGAAGCTCAGGACAACACCCACAAGGATAAGGGTGGCCCCCATAACCCGGCGGAATGTCCAGTTATATGGTGGTGGCGGTGGAGAAGTCGTCATCAGTTCCTTTCCCAATGGTTTGTTTAACGATCCATCACTACATCAGCACCACGGCCGTTATCCGTGTTCCCAGGTTAGCCGAATCAAACCGGTTATAGTTTTCTATAGCCAAAGGCAACGCCGCTTGTGTCTCCGTTGCCTCCTGTTGCATACTCAGTTCATCCTTGTGCCATTGCACTTCGGCCACTAATTCCCGGGCAATGGGTCCGGGCCATGTTACCTTGTTGGCCACGCCGTTAGCCTGAAGTAGCTCAATCACCTGGTTAGACAGCACATCTTGTATCATCTGAATCCTCTCTTATCTCGCCTACTTGCCTGAATTAGCCAGAGCCTAACCCTGTGGCCTGCCTTCCATTACTTCCACGAAACAAAAAGGTCAAGGCAAACCCGGCTACAAATCCACCGATGTGAGCCATGTAAGCCACGCCACCCGTATCTGCCGTGTTGGCAATAGAACCGACGCCGCTAAAAAGCTGTAGCACAATCCACAGTCCAATGACGATGAGTGCCGGGACTTGCATCACCCCTCGGCCCTGTAAGACTCTGACCTTTCCCTGAGGAAACAGCAATATATAAGCCCCGAGAACCCCGGCAATCGCTCCGGATGCGCCTAAATTGGGCACGTTGGAGTCGAGGCTAAACATCAACTGGGCCAAAGTAGCGGCCAGTCCACAGAGCAAATAGAAGATGAGGAACTTGATGTGCCCAAAACGATCTTCTACGTTGTCGCCAAATATCCACAAATAAAGCATGTTGCCACCCAGGTGAAGCCACCCGGCGTGCATAAACATGGCCGTGAGAAGTGTGGGCAAATCAGCGATGGGGTTGGCCAGGAAGCGGGCGGGCACAAAGGCCCACTTCTCAATAAAAGCATTGCCGCCACTTAATTCCACAAAGAAAAACAGGATATTTAGCGCCAGCAAGGCATAAGTAACTACCGGAACGATTCTGCGGCCGCTATTGTCATCACCGATAGGGAACATAGAATTACCCTCCGTTGGTTATCAATTGTCTGTGGGATTGGCACGCTTAAAATCAATAAAACCACGCTCAACGTTGACGGCTATCAGTTGTACACGAACCCGGTCGCCGACATCCATACCCTCGAACCCATGCATCACCCGGCCTTCAACCGGGATGCTCAGTAACCTGACCCAGGTGCCCTTCTCGGAAGCACCGGTAACAATGGCATCAAACCGCTGGCCGATTTTTGATTCAAGCAGGAGCGCGGCCGCGGACTTGCCAACCTGCCGGTCCACTTTATTGGCCGCATCCTCTTGAGCCGTAAAATGTTTCGCCAGCACATCCAGTTCCGCAAAACTATAAGGTGTATCCTGACCCGCCAGGGCGGCTTTTAACAACCGTTGGGTGATCAGATCGGTGTAACGGCGATTGGGGGCTGTCGAATGGGCATAATCCTTGACCGCCAGACCAAAGTGACCGGGGGCGGTGTCGCCAGGCCGTTCGGCCATGTATTCGCCCGCGCCGAGAAGTTTGATTACGGCCAGAGAAAGGTCAGGGAAACGTAAGGGGTCGGCGGCTTTGGCTTTGACAAGAAACTTATCAAGGGCTACCGAATCCGGGTCGTCGGGTAGCTTGAAACCTTGTTCCTGGGCCAGCTTAACGATCCGGTCCCAGCGTTTGGGGGTACGCACAACCCGGCGGATGGAGGGGAAATTCTTGGCCGCCAGATAGCGGGCAGTGACGCCGTTGGCCGCGATCATGAAATCTTCGATGATCTCCTTAGCGCGGTTTTTGGGGTCGGCTTCGAGGTCTCGAATTTGTTCGCCGTCAAAGACCGGTTTGGCTTCGATAGTATCCAGGCTGAGTGCCCCGTTGACGGTGCGCAAATTCCGCATAATCTGGGCCACCCGGTCTTGTAGGCGTATGTTTTCGGCCAGTCCGTCCGCGGCCGCGATCTCTTCTGGAACCGCCCCGTTCCCTTCCAACCAGGCGGCGACGCTGTTGTAGTCCAGCTTGGCCCGGTTGCGCACCCGTGCCCGGTAAATATCCGACTCTAGTAAAGAGCCATCCGCGTCGAGCACCATTTCCACAACCACAGCCAGACGCTCCTCATTGAAATTTAGCGAAGTGAGATCCGTGGAAAGTTTTTCCGGGAGCATGGAAAAAATCTTGGCCGCCGTATACACCGAGGTTGTATTGTGACGGGCGTGCTCGTCAATGGCCGAACCATCTTTAACCAACGCGTCCACATCGGCTACAGCCACCCGAATCTTGACTTTGTCGCCGGGCAGAGATTCGGCAAACGTGAGCTGATCCAGGTCGCGGGAGTCATCGTTGTCAATGGAAGCCCACAGAAGCTCCGTCAGGTCAAGAATCCCTGAGCGGTCTGCGGGGGGCTGAATCCGCTCAACTTCGGTCAGCACCGCGGCCGCGAAATCAGGGAGCAAGCCTCTCTCAAGCATCGCCTTCTGGGCAATGCCCTGCAAAATTTCGCGGTGTTGTTGGCTGGTGTGGTTGTTTGGCGACATGGCGCTTCTCCAATCAATGAGTAGGGGAAATTCGGTGGGTGGGAAAGTGGGATGCTTCGCATCCCACTTTCCCACTTTAGAAGCTCACCGACCCAGAGGTGGGAACGAGGTTGGCAAAATTGAGGACGCACTAGCGGGCAAGTGCTAGACCGCGCCAATGAGTTGCAATATGAGAAGTATGACGGCGATAACAATCAGAATGTGAATCAATTGCCAGTACGGGGGAATCTGGGACTGATGTTTCCCCCAAAAGCCAAGCAACCACAAGATTAAAAGAATGACGATGATAGTCCACAACATGATATTTCTCCTTTACAAATGGTTGGTGATACAGGTTAACCATATGACCAAGTTCACTAGATATTCTGGCGTAGTTCTTTTTTGGCTTCTCGTTCCATCTTGTCGAGACGGGTGTAGTAATCGGCAAACTCGTTGAGATGAGCCAGCGCAATTTTGCCCGTTAAGATGGGGTCATTACCTGTCACATCGGTTGCCGGGTCATTCAGACCATGCTCTAGCTCAATATCCAGACCCGTACGGAATTGCTCTACGTCGAATCGGCTCCAGTCAATGCTGAGCTGATGACCGATCTCCTGAGCTTGTTCAGTCGTGAAATGTGTTTTAGCTGACATTTCTTTTGTCCTTAGGGCTGGCTCGTAAACAACTTTTGCGTTTGCTGTGGCCGGTCTTCTGACCGAGCCACCCAACTTAATTTCGAGTGAACCCTTAGTAATCGTTCGTTTTTAACCTGGCGGTTTGCTGTGGCTGGTCTCACTTCGGCTTCACTTAGCGAGCATCTAAAAAGCTTCCTGGTTTAGACCTGGCAGGTTTTTGGAAACCTGTTCAGGTCTGAGAGGAACTCTTTTTGGATGGTCTAGTTAGTGCAGGCTCTAACCGAGCCACAGCAACGGCAAGGGTTGTTTACCAACTAATTCTTAGATCAAGAGCCGTTTACGGCTGTTTTGCTAGCATCAACGACGGGGCCCAACGCTCTTTTTGTTGATCAATCATGTCTTGGCCGCGTTGTTGCAACTCTTCGGCCTGTTTGTGCAGGTTAGTTGAGACTTTGTGCGCTTTGGCGCGGACCTGTTTCATGCCGTCTTCGATAGTTTCAGTGGTCTGCTCACGCATATCCTGACCTCGCCGCCATAGCTGTTTACGGGTCTTTTTGCCTGATTGCGGGGCCATCAGGAGCATCACTCCCGCACCAATCAAGCTCCCCAACAGCGTCGGCAAAAACAACAGTCCGGCTAAAAAGCGGTTCAGGTTATTGACTTTCCTGGGTCGTTGTTTGGGTAACACCCGTTACGGCCCCACTGGGGCGATAGAAAATCACCCAGACGATTCGTTCTAATGCCCAGGCCAGTAAGGCATACACCACCATAGCGATGAGGGAAGAGAGTTCTAGCACCACGCCCGCGGCCGCGGGACTGCCGATCAACCTCAAAAGGGAAGAGGAACAGCGTGCTAAAACCGTAGATAAAGCTGGCAAACAAGCTCTCGGGGTTGGCCCCAATAAGCTTCAAGCCAATGCGTAAAGCAATGAGGGCTTCGAGTAAGACCAGGCCCAGCCAAATTAATTGGGTGGCCTTAAACGAGAAGAGCCGTTGTTCCTGGCCCGCGTCTCGTTGGGAAGTTCTGACTGATGTTTGTTTTTGTAACATGGGATTACGCCAGACATTAAGCCACCAGCGCCGGGGTTTTGACCTCTACACTGGTGCTTATTGCCGCAATGATAAGCAGAACCAAGGGTGAAGTTAGCGCCTTGTGCCCTGACGGGAAGAGACTGACAGCAGCCAGCAGTAAAATGGCCCTAAGAAGATACCAACAAGGCTGGCATACTGAAATCATTCTGGTTAATGGTGGCAATGCCAAACAGAGGGGTGAGGAACCAACCCGCCACGAAGGTACCCACAATACCTACAACAACATTGAGGACCATACCCTGTTGTCCGTCCGTTCGCATCACCATACTGGCAATCCAACCAATCAAACCACCAACGATAAGCCACATAATGAAGTTCATCTGATTTTCCTTTTAGGGTTGTTTGGTGACACAACGTATTCGTGTGCCAACCCCATAATATTACTTGAGTAACGGCTAAAATGGTGCGTTGAGCTTTGACGTAACAGCTTTATCCGTGTTCTCGGACAAAGCTGTTACGACAAAGGATTGTTACAAGTTAGCCTGGTTATCAATGGGTGCTCTTCGTTGCGAAAAGCACCCCTATTTGCTCTTTAGATTGGTTCAATCTCTGAGATTGAACCAATCTGGGGAGATAGTTTTACTAAACCTTAGCCGCTTCTAGCCGTCGGTTGATTTCTTCTTCGGCGTGTTGTTTGGTGTAGCCATACTTCTGTTGCAGTATACCCACCAGTTGGTCGGCTTTCCTACACGGTCAAGGTCATCGGTGAGTTTGCCCCACCATTCTTTAACCTGACCTTTCATTTCCGTCCACTTACCTTCAAAGATATCTTGGTTCATAGGGTGATCCCTCCCGGATCATTCAGCTAAGTTACCGTAACTTGTTGATGCTGGCATTCCCGATAAGGTGGTGCGCTTCGAAAGCCCATGGCCGCGGTCCTAAAGGCCGATCCGCCACCCTATCTGGGGAATCGCCTTGCTAATGAAACTATCGGCTCCGGCAGAGAGAGCGGCCTGCTCACGGGCATCCAAATGGCTAATGAGGACAATAACCACTGCCTGGGGGCAAAGCGCCCGCACCTCAAGAAGCGATGAATGGGTGGGAATTAACGCCCACTCTATCAAGAGCATATCAGGTTGGGTCTGGGGCAACCTCGGTTAAAGGTTGTTGGCCCAGTCTGATGCCTCACCCACGACTTGCATGCGTAGATCTTGCAACATCGGTCGGAGGCTAAGCGAATTGGGAATTGGCTGTCGGCTAAATATACGCGGGTCATACATTAAGAGTAACAGTGAACCCATTTTGCTCACATCAGCC
>JADJUV010000034.1 GCA_016716885.1 Candidatus Trichofilum aggregatum
CCTATGGGTATCAAGTCGTTGCGTTGTGAATGAAACCACCTGTTTGCTGTTCTTCATCTGTGTTTAACCCTATCCGTATCATCTCCGCCGAGGCAATCCATTGGTGTTATCCTGGCGGGCCTTCGCCCTGATGGGTTGCCCGCCAGCGAAACGGTGCTGGAATGGGCTGTTTTACGAGCGACAACATGATCAACCTCGATATTGCCAAAACAGTGCTGGCGACGCGGCCGCGACTCTATTTCCTCACCGGTGGTTCCTGCACCGGCAAAACTACCCTCACCCAGGCGATTTCGACCCAGTATGGCTTGCCCGTCATAGACATGGACGCCCACATCTACGGCGACTACCATGCCCGCTTCACCGCCGAACACCATCCGACTAACTACGCCTGGGCCACCGCCGAAAACGGCCTGGCCTGGCTCCTGGCAAAAAGTTGGCCTGAGTTTGATCAGTTCAATGCCGATAGCAACGGCGAATATCTGGCTTTGTTGGCCGAAGATATATGGCTTATGACCCGCAGAAGCGATTATTGGTTGATGGGGGGTTTAGCAAACCTTCGGTGCTGGTTCAGTTTGTGCCGGTGGCCCAGATGATTTGTCTGGCGTTGCCGGAAGGGGTTAGCGGCCGCATCTGGGATGAAACTGAAGAGCGCCGCCCAATGAAGGCGATGGTGCAACAATTGACCTATCCGTTGGATGCCTGGAACCGTTTTCTGGCCTTTGATGCCCAAATGAGCCAGACGATGGTGGCAGAAAGTAAGGCCAATGGGATTCGCATCATCGGCCGTCAGGAAAACAGCACGGTAGCTGAGTTGGTAGCTCAGGTGGTGGCGTATTGGGGATTAAATGTTCAGGATCAAGGATTCAATAACCTATAGCATGACAAATCCCATCCGTGTTCATCCCTTCCGTGGTATCTTCTCAATATTTCGGGGCAAACGAGGCCTGAGCTTGTCGAAGGCCGTTGGTTTCGACAAGCTCAACCAACTTCACCGCGCTTTATTGAGAAGATACCTTCTGTGTCATAAGGCTTATTACCTTATGGTTTGACCGGTAAACCGGCCAGGGCCATGATTTTGAGGGCATTGGTCGTGGGGCAGGGGCCGGAACGGAGCCGGTAATCGAACACCATCTGGTCGTTCAGCACTTCCTCGCGGAAATGAATGTTCTGGATGGCCGGGTTGTTATCAGCCAATTGCACCAGTTCCAGATCATGGGTGGCAATCAGACCCAGGCCGTTGCGTTCGACCAGGTGGCGCACCATCGCCTGACTGCCCAGGAGCCGCTCCCGGTTGTTGGTGCCTCGGAAGATCTCATCTACGAAGAAGAAGAGGGGGAAGGGATGCGGCCGCGCCAATTCATCTAACAACGCCTTTAATCTTTGCACCTCAGCATAAAAATAAGAAATGCCATCGGCCAAAGAATCTGTGACCCGGATGCAGGTGAACAACCGACCCGGCACAACGGTCAGGGAGCGGGCATCCACCGGGCCACCGGCATAGGCCAACACCAGATTCAGCCCAATAGTACGCAGAAAGGTACTCTTGCCCGCCATGTTGGAGCCGGTGATGAGGTACAGTTGTCCCGTATGGGCCAGGGCGAAATCGTTACGTACTTTTTCCGCGTCGGGGATGAGGGGATGGCCTAACCCCAACGCGGTCAGCGGGGTATCGGCGGTGGGTTGAATGGTTGGCAGGGGGTGATCCGGGTTGAGATAACCCCAGTTAGCCAGACTGCTCAGGGCTTCCAGGGTGTGCCAGACGGACAACCATTGGGGTGATTCGCGGACGAGGTCGGCTTTGACCAGTTCCAGACGATACAAAAAGAACAAATCCCAGGGGAAAAAGGCGTTGAGCAGGAGCCAGACGATGGGGTTGCCTCGGATGCCGGTGGCATTGACGATGCGGCTGGCCCGTTGCAAATAGTGGGAGGGGCGTTGCTGACTATCCAAAAAGGGGGCGCAAAGCTGGCGCAGGTGAGGGGCGTGGGTGTAACGGTCTTTTTCCAGGTGAAGAAAGACCTGAAGCCATTGTTCCAATGTGTCCCGAAGCGCGGCCGCGTCCTTAAACACATCGCCCGCCTGTTGTCCTTTCAACCCGCCCACCACCAAAAAGAGCAGAACCGCTGGTTGCCAGATGGGGCCGATGAGGTTGAGCCGGTTCAGGAGAAGGAGCAGAAGGTTGATCGCGGCCGCCAACCCCAACAGGATTAACCAGGGGCGGAGTGAGGCGATGAGGGCTGGGTCATTGGGGCGGAGAAGTGAGGCAATGGCCTGGGCGTCGCGGCCGCGGAATAGTTTACTGGCCAATGTGAGTTTGTCGCGGAAAAGGGAACGCGGCCGCAACTCCGCCACCAACGCCTGCCGCTCCTGCACCTGAAGCAAATCTACTTCCCCGGCAATCAGCCATTGGCGCAACTGGCCTCGTCCCTCTGGGGCGATGGCCACATCCAGCAACCGGTGCAACCCCCGTTCCCCTGCCAGGTCCAGGTCAATTTCCAGCGGATGACGTTCCTGTGGTGGAATTTCTTGGGGCGCGGGCAACTGCTCCCAATTCAGGTTCATCCGGGCCAGATGGGTTTCTTTGATTTGTCGCCAGGTCTCATAACGGAGAATCGCCTGCTCGATGCGTTGGTGATAAGCGACGACGGCGATGAACAAAATCGTTGTTGCCAACAGCCCACCCCACAGCCACTCCATCCCTACCGTTAGAAACGCCAGGCTACTCAGCCCCACCCCACCCACGAAGATAAGTAAGCGCAGGGTAGAAAGGCGGTTACTCAGTTGCTGTAATTGTGTCAGTTGTCGTCTGACCCGGTCTATTTGTCGTTGTAATGCTTGTCCACGAAGCTGTTTAGTGATCATCACCACCTGATTATACTGAACCTGTGGGGAAAGGGAGAATGAGCGATGGTTCACAAGGGTGACTTTGGTTTACATATAGAAACTCTGTCATGCTGAGGTCCCCCGAAGCATCCCCTTCGCTCGAAGCAACCAACGACCGGGTGGTTGGGATTCTTCGCTCCGAAGACTGCGCTCAGAATGACAAGTTGACATAATCTCAAATTTGATGGCACTCACTGCTCACTGCTCCTCCACGCCACTGTTCACGTTCCCCACGCCCCTGCTCACTGCTCACTGCCCACTGCTCACTGCCCACTGTTCACTGCTCACTCCCCACGCCAACCGCCTGGAGAAAGGTGGCATGGGAATGGGTGGTGTGCCAACGTTTCAGGTAAACGGATTGGGGAATGATGAGGACATCAATCGGCTCTTCGGCGACGACAAAGGCATTACGCACATCGCCGCGAATGACGCCTGTCACCCCCAGCGGCATCCAGGCGGTCACGGAAAAGGCGGCATAACCGCCCATGGGGATGATTTTGAGGCCGAGGCCGAGTGGCAAGTAGACAAAACCAGAAGGCGCACCCGCCTCGATGAGGGTTTGCCCGGCATTGAGCGTGGTCAGGCGGACGTGGTGAAACGCTTTGCTTCGGTCAATTTGGGCGATGGGATGGCCTGATTTTTGCAGATGGGTCAGCAACGTTTCTTTTTCGACTGATGACCAGTCGAGCGGTTCGGCGTTGACGTATAGTTCCCGTTCCGCCAGGGAGCAGTTGTGTAGGGAAGGGACGATACGGATACGTTGCGCGGCCGCGTCGTCAATCTGACTTAGTTCATCCCGCACTAACTCGGTGAAGGCCAGGTTATCATCCGTCTCTTCCAACAAAATGAGCACCTCGGCGGCTGTTTTTAGCCCCGGCACACTGTCAGGCCGTTGGAAACTGGCGATGGTGTCGGCCTGGATGTCCTGGATGACGATGGCGGCGCAACGGGCGGCAAAACTGTTGTGGTCACGGGTGACAAAGCGGCCGCGATGGAGTGAGATACGCAAATCACCCGCCGGGTCCATTTCACTGCTGGCGATATTGGCTTCGCCAGAACTGATCATATCGGGCATTTCCAGCAGATAGAGCCGGTCAGGTCCCCGGCGCAAGGCAAAAACGGCATGGGCCGTCTCCTGGTTGAGAAAGATTTCATAACCACCCGATGTTTTGAGAACCGTCCCCCGTTGGCGCAGAGAGTCGGCGCAACGCAGGGCACGTAAGGTATCCACGACATCCTGGGTTAGCTCTTGCCAGGCGGGGTGAGTCGCCATTAACCAGGCAAAAGCCTGCGTTGGATAATCGGTGTAGAAGCGAGCCAGATGGGGGTTGGGTGGACCCGGCGGGGTTTGGGGATTGTACTGATGCTGGAGATCGGTCGCGGCCGCGAACAAAACCCTGGTGCGGAGTTGCGTCGCGTCGTTCAAACAGGCCATCGGTACTTTGCTCTTGCTGTGGGCCATCGCCAGGGCCAGGATTTCCCGCAGAAGGCCGGGGGGAGCGAGGGTTAGCCCGGTTTCTTGGACGAGAGTGGTGAGGGTAGTGGCGACGCGGCCGCGGTCTTCCTGCCACACCTGCGCCAACCACTCATCCATATCCGGGGCAAAAATCAGTTGGCTGGCTCGTTCCGGGTGCATCTTTCGCCCAAACGCCGAAAAATCCACCATGCCCACATCATGCCAATACGCCAGCAACACCCCCAACGCCTGCATCCGGGCCAACCGCTCCGGTGTACGGATCGGG
This sequence comes from Candidatus Trichofilum aggregatum, assembly GCA_016716885.1. Taxonomy (GTDB): domain Bacteria; phylum Chloroflexota; class Anaerolineae; order Promineifilales; family Promineifilaceae; genus Trichofilum; species Trichofilum aggregatum. The sequence goes on from JADJUV010000034.1 coordinate 4,626, forward strand.
ATCAGCACCCCATGAGCCGTCTGCAAAACCGTCAATACTTGTTGCGCCACGTCACGAACATGAACCACCCCATGATCAGCAAAAAGGCCGACATGTTTATTGGGTTGTTGGAGAAAGGCAGGGTCATCAAGTAACTGCTCCAAACGGCAATTCTGATTAATTTGAGCATAAAATTTCTGCTCAATAACCGCCTGCAATGCGGGCGACAAAAAAGTATCAACTTGATTGGACATGATGAACTTACGACAGGGGAAGTGACACGACCCCATGATTGTATGTTAATTTCCCTACTTACCCAAGTTGGCAGATAACGCGACAGAGGGCATAATTAGAGGCGGAAATTAGAACGAATGTATAATCAAGATGGGTTCAACCTTTGCGGTTGAACCCATCTAAACTGTAAATCCACTGTCGCCATCTCTCCCATGAACGGTCGTAACCATGCCCTTCTTGGTGGCGTTGCCACCTTCTCATATTTGTTGTTCTCCGGGCAAGACCCGTACCATGTCGGGCTGATTCCGTTTGGCCTGGGTATGGTCATTGGTATTGCCTCAGCCTTGTTACCCGATATTGACACCCCCAACAACCATTTACGCAGCAGCCTGGGTGTGGGGAGCCGTCAAACCCATCAGGCTTTTCGCGCCCGGCGGCGACGTGGTTTGTTGATCTGGTTGGTGGATGTGGTGCGCTGGTTGGTGGCGCGGCTGTTGGATGGGGTGGTCTGGCTCTTGCCCCATCGGGGGATCACTCACTGGCTGATTACGGCTATCATTTTGACCGTTGTCCTGTCCGTCATTTGCCGGTCGCAGGGGTGGTGGGATTTGGTCTGGCAGACCTTTGGTGTGGGGTATCTATCCCATTTGTTGGCCGATGTTTGCACTGAAGCCGGCGTGCGGCTCCTCGTTCCCGTCTACAACCGCCCGATTTCGGTTCCCTTTCTGCGAGTACGCACGGGAACCTGGAGTGAACAGGCGTTTGTCTACTTTTTGATCTTCCTCTGGCTGGTCTGGCTCAGTTCGCGTTATCTGAATCTGGGGTGAGGTGCAAGATTGGTTCAATCTTTGGCGGTTGAACCAATCTACGGCCACAGAGCTTCTTCTACTGCCCTTTTTTGGGTGGCGGTGATGCGGTCGCAAACCAACAACTCGTCCAATATCTGGCGCAAGCTGGTCACAGCATGAATCGTCACCCCTTTGGCGGCCAGATTTTCCCGTCCCCCCTGCTCCCGGTCAATCAGTACCACCGCTTCAGTGATGGTTAACCCGGCACCGCGCAAAACCTCTATGCCCTGAATGACGCTATCGCCTGATGTGACCAAATCCTCGATCATCACGGCCGTTTGCCCGGCCTGCCACACGCCTTCAATGCCTTTGCTTGTGCCGTAGCTCTTCACTTCTTTGCGGGGGTAGATGAGCGGCTGGCCGGTGTGCAGGCTGATGGCCACGCCAATGGGCAGACCGGCGTAAGGGACGGCGGCTAGCAGGTCGTATGCTAGGGGGGAGAGTTGGGTTGAGTACGCGGCCGCGACCTCTATCAGCGTCTCAGGATAAGAGACCAACACCCGCAGGTCAAGATAAATGGGGGAGATGCGGCCGCTGTGCAGGGTAAACTGCCCCAACCGCACCGCCCCAATCGTAAATAGTTGTTCCGCCAATGACATCATGTTGTTCCTGTGAAGAAAGCCCGTCAGCATTTCAGCCCATCAGCTAACAAGCTGACTGACTGAAATGCTACTGCATCAACATTGCGCCGCGTGCCTGAACAAGATGGAGAAAAGTCAGCAAACGGGCATTCCCATTTTCAACCCCCACCAGCTCAGCATAGGGCAAAATCGCCCCATTGAACCCACTGGGGTTCCAATAGGCCCCCTCAGACAGCATCGAACCAACAAATCCTTCTGGGGTGGGGTAGGCAGTGGCATAAAAATAGCCATCGGGAATGGAAGCATCGCCGGTAGAAAAGCCAAAATTCATCTGTTCGTCCGCATTTTCACGGTCGTGGGGATCAGTGCCGGGGACTTTGCGGCCGCTAAACCACAACATCGCCAGGTCAAAATGGTGCGGCCATAACTGAATGGGGCCAGTTTCCCCCGCCAGGCCCGCCTTGAACTGCTGAAACACCTGATCGATGCGTTTGAGAGCTTGCCAATAGGTCGAGACCGCGGCCGCGTCATAACTTCCCAGTGTCTCATCCATAAACAAACTATGATCAAACTCCACCTGCACCCCCAGCGTTTTCATCCCCTCCATCACCGCATCATGGAACGCTTTCAGTGATTGCCCGGTGAGCGGTATTTCCAATTGTAGACGACGGCTAGAGTTAATATTGAGTTTGTGGGCGTTAAAATCCATGACCATCGCAAAGGTGTGATCGGCATAAAACGAATCTTCCCCATAAGGAATGTGGGTGGTCGTCAGACCGGTCTCACCCACCCGCAGGCTGGCGTGAAACCAATGATCGCTAAAAGGTGTCAAGGCACGGCGAATTTTGCCTAACAATTGGCTATAACCCTGAATCGTATCACGTGTGGCTTGCCAATCGGCCAGTTTCTGTGCGGGAAAGGTCATGATTTGCTCCTTTACGCGTAATTGAGATGTGGACCTTGATTGTAATGCCTTTTTGTTATTCGGTCATAGTTTAGTACTTTCTGAAGTCTGTCCCCACGATTCATAAATATCCTCGTACCCGTTTAGTTGGGTTACATCAACGGATCAAGGAAACAAACGAATTTTCCAGAGGCCCTTCTGAATCCGTTCCTTTCTAAAATCCGTTGATGTAATTTAAAATGGCCCAAAATCGTCTCTTGTTTGAGGTTCTCCGACAAACTGCTATAGACATTTAGAAAATGATTTGGGGTAGGGCTGGCTCTGTAAGCCTCGCCCCTCACTCAAGAGGGCAACCACAAGGGTTTCCCCTACACCCAAAATGTTTTTCTTAACATCTATAGGTGCCTTCTTTGGTTCTGGCTTAGGTTGCCCCGTCGCTCATTAGTTAATACACTTCCTATGCCAGTCACTTGTTATTATGATGGAGGAAAATTTTTATGGTGACTCTTTCCCTCTGGCTTATTCCCCGCCCTATCACCGCGCCTATCGCCAGTAAAGAGGCTATCGTTATCCAGGATCAGATTCGTTTTACGGTGTTAACATCACGCCTGATTCGCCTGGAATTTAGCCCGGATGGTCAATTTGAGGATCGGCCCAGCCAGGCATTCTGGTTTCGCAAGCAAATTGTGCCAGAATTTCGCGTAGATATTAAGAAAAAAACACTCACCCTCACCACAAATCATCTCATACTGTCGGCCAGTCTGCCGCTAATGGCTGGGCTGGACAAGGTGAAAATTACCCTGAAGGACAGCGGCCGCGTCTGGCATTTTGGCGACGTTGACGAAGGTAATTTGCTGGGCACGGCCCGTACCCTGGATGATGTGAGTGGCAATACGGTGCTAGAGCCAGGTTTGCTTTCCCGCTCCGGCTGGACCGTTGTGGACGACTCCCCCACCCTTGTGTTTAACGATGCGGGCTGGCTGGAACCCCGCCCGGAAGGCCGGTTGGACCTGTACTTTTTCGGTTATGGTCAGGAGTACCAGACCTGTCTCAACGATTATTTTCGGCTTTGCGGCCGCGTACCCCTCATCCCCCGCGCCATTTTGGGCAACTGGTGGAGCCGCTACTGGGCCTACACCCAGGACGAACTCACCAGCCTTATGCGCGAATTTCGCGCCCACGACATCCCCCTGTCCGTCTGCATTGTGGATATGGATTGGCATCTCACCCACATCAGCCCAGAGAATAACGGCTGGACGGGTTATACCTGGAACCGTGAATTATTTGCTGATCCGGATAGTTTTATTAACTGGCTACACGAAAATAGGTTGAAAACAGCCCTGAACCTGCATCCGGCACGCGGGGTCTGGCCCCACGAGACCCAATACGCGGCGTTTGCCCAGGCGGTAGGCATTGAGCCTGCCAGCCAGAAACCCATTCCGTTTCGCCTGACCGATCCTGCTTTTGCCCAGGCGTATTTTGACCTGCTCCACCACCCGGAAGAGGAACGTGGGGTGGATTTTTGGTGGATTGATTGGCAACAGGGGCACGATTCTGGCCTGCCCGGCCTTGATCCCCTCTGGTGGTTGAACCATCTGCACTATTACGACCTGGGGCGCGATGGGCAAAAACGCCCCTTTATCTTTTCGCGCTGGGGTGGCCTGGGCAATCATCGTTATCCTATCGGTTTCTCTGGGGATACCCATGTGGATTGGTCGTCACTCGATTTTCAACCCGCTTTTACCGCCACAGCCGCCAACGTGGGGTACAGTTGGTGGAGCCACGACATTGGCGGCCACATGGGGGGAACCGAGGAGCCAGAATTGTATGCCCGCTGGGTGCAATTTGGCCTGTTCAGCCCCATTTTGCGCCTGCACAGCAGTAAAAACACCTTTTTGGAGCGGCGTCCCTGGGCGTATGATGCCGAAATTTACAAGGTGGTGCAGAAGGCGATGCAATTGCGCCATGCCTTTATTCCGTACATCTACACGATGGCCTGGCACAATGAGCAGAAAGGGGTGGCATTGGTGCGGCCGCTGTACCATGATTATCCCCACGAAGAAGCCGCCTATCATTGCTTGCAACAATATCTGTTTGGGGCCGACCTGCTGGTGGCTCCCTACACCACCCCGGCAGACAAGGCTACCCGTCTCAGCCGGCAAACGGTCTGGTTGCCTGAAGGGGATTGGTATCATTTTTTCACCGGGGCGTTCTGGCGCGGCGGCCGCAACCTGACTGTTTATGGGTTGCTAGAAGATATTCCCGTTTTTGCGCGGGCGGGGGCCGTTATCCCATTAGGGCCAGAAGTGGCCTGGGGGGGCGTCGGGATTCCCAACGAGCTACATGTGCATGTCTTTGCCGGGGCGGATGGCCGTTTTGAGCTGTTTGAGGATGATGGCGAAACGGTAGCCTATCAGGATGGTGATTATTGCCTGACGACGTTTGAGCAGTTGTGGTGGGAAAAGGAACTGGTGTTGACAGTGGACGCGGCTGCGGGGCAGACCCATCATCTCCCCCCAGAACGTGATTACACCTTCTATCTGCATGGTATCCGGGTTCCCGATATTGTGACGGTGCAGGTAGATGGGGTAGATCGTCCCTTTGCCCATTGGTACGATGAACGGCACGAACGACTGGTACTCATGGTGATGGGGGTATCCACCCGTTCCGTTTGCCGGGTGGTGGCCTGGCATGGGGAAAATTTGATCGCCCGCCGCGGCCGCGAACAGGAAACGCTCCACTTCTATCTCCGGGCCTTCCACTTGAAGACCGATGCCAAATCGGCCATTGCCGGGGAGTGGGCGCAAATCCAGGCCGACCCCACCCTGCTAGATGATTATCCGTTGACAGCCAGCCAGCGTGAGGCGTTGCAGACGTTGCTAATCGATCAAAAGGCTATGACTGGAGACCAGAGACTGGAGACGGAGATGAAACAGTCTCTAGTCTCTAGTCTCTCTTGTCACGGAAGCCAGGTAGGTTGAATGCCCAATGCGGAAATTTCCTGCAATTCGCCCGTCGCCACATCCATGAGCCAGATGCCTGGCGAACCGGCGGCGGCAAGGTTGTACCGCTGGAAAAGAAGTGATTGGCCGTCGGGGGACCAGGCCGGGGGGCCATAATGGTTGGTGGGATCAGCGGTTAGCGGCCGCGCTTCACGGCCATCCGTCCGCATCACCCATACCTGCTTGCCCGATGCCTCGTTAGGCAATTTCCGGTTAAACGCCAGCCATTGCCCATCGGGCGACCAGGTCGGCCAGCCGTCCGTGTATGGGGTGTCGCCACTGAGTTTTAGCACTTCACTGGTTGCCAGATTAGCCCGGAAAATAGCTACGGCAAAGGCATCGGGCAACAGTTCTGCTTCGGTAAACAGCAGAAAGGCACTATCAGGACTCCAGGCTCCCGATTCCCCGGTGCGACTTTGGATGAGGAAAGTCTGCCCGGTCTCCAGGTTATACGCCTGCACTTCTTGCGCCAACGGCGACATAACTCAGCCATTGCCCATCAGGCGAAAATGAGGCCAGTAAACCCAGCCATTGGCTATCTTCAAACACAGCAACCGTTGCGCTAGACGTGACATCCAGCCACCATAACCGAGGTGGGCCGGGCGGTGCGCCCAGGGTGAGGACGTTGCGCCGTTCATAGACCAGACGGCGGCTATCGGGGTGCCAGACAGCATTGCTACAGGCCGAGCCGCCACAATCCAGGAGTTGGCGGCGGTTTTGCCCATCTGTGCCGATTAGCCATAAATCGCTCCCGCCGTCGGCGCGGGTCAGGGTATAGACGATGAATAGGCCATCGGGGGACAGGGCATAATCCAGGACATCAAAGGTTTCTTGCGTCAGTTGTTCCGCCGTTTCGCCAGGGGTGACGATGGCCAGTTGGGTACTTTTATCGTCGGCATAGGTGATAAACACGATTCGCGGCCGCGACGTGGCAAACGTCCAGCGTATCGGTGCCAACAAAATTCGGCCCTGTTCACTTCTCAGCCCCGCTCCAATTTCCACCGTATACTCCGTCTCCGCCCGGAACGGTTCATCGGGGGCAAAAACCAACGTTTGCCCTTCCCAACGGGTCACACCCGTGACCGGGGGATCTAATGTCACTTCCGCCGGGCGGTTATTGACCATTGGCTGGGCAAACGTCACCCGCAAAACCGCCTGTGTCGAGGCATTACGCGAGCCATCCGCGGGCAGAATTTGCTCCACGCGTACCCCTACCCTATCGCCTCGCCAGATCAGCAGGGCGGTGAGCAAGACAGCACCGATGAGGGTGGCGACAACCGCTATATCAAAACGCGTAAAGCGGGGAGCGGGAGAAAGGGTGAAAGAGGACATGGAGTTTTTGCGGCGTGGTATGTTCGCTGGATCAATTTTGGTAACAGCGAAGTGGTTAGGCGAAAACTAGCCGTACAGATAAGGGTTGCTGGGGGGTTCAATCAACTTCAGTTCATCGGCGACCAAAATGGGAATTTCCAGGCCGTCGAAGGTGCTGACTTCAAAATGTCCCCGCACCTCGACCCATTGATCGACGGGTAACGCCATCGCCTCCGGCCAGCGCACCACCAACCCCACCGGTGACGCATCGGCCACACAACAGCTGAGAATGAAGCGACCCACGAGGAAACTATCTTCCCCAAACCGCTCGTCCCGGTAGACAAACCCAATGACGTTGGCTTTTTCCCCATTGAACGTGGCGGGTTCTTCTCGCTGAAATTCCACTAACCAATCCACGATGGTTTTTTCGCCGACTTGCAGGTTGATGCGCCCGTCGCTGGTGGGAGCGGTGACAGAAGTCATAGACGTAATGTTGACTTCACGGTTGCTGACCGCGGCCGCGCCGAGCGGTTGCGGCCGCACCAACAAACCAAACACCACCGGAATCGCCACAATGACCCAGCCTACCCAGGAAAGTGAGCCATGTTCATGCCCATCGCCGTGGTCATGGCTATGGGCATGCTCCTGGTTCAGCGAGCGCCGGTAATAACTCACCGCCACCAGGATAAATCCCACCGACGCGGCCACCGTCAGGGTGATAAATCGTTCGTTGATGTAGAAGAAAATCGAATCGTTTAAGACCCGACTATACAAAAACAGGCCAGTCGCGATGAGGACAAGGGCTTTAAGGAGTGTTTGCATCGTTTCTCCATTGACCATTGATCAATCTAAAATCGTCAATCGTCAATCTAAAATCGTAAATCCTATCACCAACCTAGATTCAGGTTGAAAAAGACGGTAATCAGTAAGGTTAAGAGCATCGGGAGCAAAATCAGGTACAACACGGTGCGGCGACGCATGACCCCAGAAACATCAGGGAGCTTTTGATGTCTACCATCGGGCCAAAGACGAGAAAAGCCAGGATGGAACCGGTGGTAAAACTACTGGCGAACGAAAGGGCGACGAAGGCGTCTACCGTGGAGCAGATGGATAGGACAAAGGCCAGGACCATCAGGGTAACGATGGAGACAACCGGCCCACTGCCCAGAGCTAACAAGGCTGATTGGGGGACGATGGTTTGCATCGCGGCCGCGATCATCGAACCCGCAATCAGATACCGGGCCATGTCCAATAAATCATCCCCCCCAATGGCCAGGGCATTCCACAACCGATCCACCAGCGTCATCGGAGCCGGTTGATGGTCGTGATCTGGATCATGCTCGTGGTCGTGATGATGATCATCCCCCTGCAAGGTCAGGGGCAGTAGCACATCCTGAGAACGGGCCAGGCTAAACAGGAGACCCACGACAAAGGCGATCAGGACACTGAACAAAACCCGGCCCCACAGCACCGGCCCCCAGCCAAAGGCCACATAAGTACTGATGATGACCACCGGGTTCACGACTGGCGCGGCCAGCAAAAACGCCACTCCGACCGAGAGGGGTAACCCTTTCTGGTACAGACGGCGCGTCACCGGCACTACCCCACATTCACAAACGGGAAAAGCAAAACCCAACAACGCCCCAGCTAACGCCGCCGGAACGGCTCGCCGGGGAACAAATCGGGCCAGGGTATCTTTGTCTACAATCTCTTCAATCAAACCGGAGACAATAGAGCCAAAGAGAAGAAACGGAATCGCTTCAATGAATATGCCCAGAAAAATAGTAACAAAGGTTTGAAAGCGGCCGCTGATGGGCAGATTAGTCAGGCGGGGCAAGCCCAAAGCGATGATCACCAACACCAACAGCCCCACCCCCAACAAGAGTGTGTCCCGTCGGCTCTGTTCTCCCTTTTTCTCTGCTGGTTTGTCCAATTCCCTTAGTTTATCGGTTGGTTCCATACCTTTGGCCCCGTGTGGCTACCATGTTTCCCTGATTTTAGACCATGACTGGCTTTCAGGCTGGCATTATAAGGCAAATGTTTATTTGATACAAAATATCATTCGGCATATAATTGATACAAAGTAGCAATAAGCAACTCAAGGAGACTGATCAATGAAACGAATAGTAAGAATTATGACCTGGGTAGGATTGGCTTTGCTCTTTTCGGCCTGTACGCCCGATAACGCGGCCGAAAACAAGGATGGTTTGCAAGTCGTCGCCACCACGACGCTGGTCGGTGATGTTGTCAGGGTTGTGGGGGGCGATCAGGTGGCGTTGACGGTGATGCTTCCGGTTGGCGGTGATCCCCACGGGTTTAACCCAACGCCCCAGGATGTCACGACCGCGGCCAATGCTGATGTGGTTTTTATCAATGGGTTAGATTTAGAGGAGTTTATGGCGGAAATGTTGGAAAATGCCGCCAACGAGATGAATATTGTGGCCGTGTCGGATGGCATCGAAGCCAATACCTTTGCCGATGAACATGATGAAGCCGATGCTGAACATCAGGAAACTGACGCTGAACACGAGGAAACTGACGCCGACCATGAACATTCGCATGGGACGTTTGATCCCCATGTGTGGTGGAATCCGCTGAACGTGGCGGTCTGGGCGGATAATATTGCGGCGGAATTGGCCCGGCTAGACCCGGAAAATGGGGAGGTGTATGAAGCGAACGCGGCCGCGTACCGGGCACAACTCGTTGAACTAAACACCTGGATTCTGGAACAAGTCGCTCAAATCCCGGCCGAAAACCGTATCCTCGTCACCGACCACGACTCGCTGGGTTATCTGGAAAGCACCTATGGTTTTGAACTGATCGGAACCGTCTTTCCAGGCTTGAGCACCCAGTCAGACCCTTCGGCCCAAGAACTGGCCGAACTCACTAATTCCATTCGGGAATATGGGGTAGCGGCGGTTTTTGTTGGCACAACGGTCAACACCAATCTGGCCGAGCAGGTTGCCAGCGAAACCGGGGTACAGATTGTTGCCATCTATACCGATTCTCTGAGTGATGAAGAGGGACCAGCGGCTACTTATCTGGAATTTATGCGCTGGAATATCACGACGATTGTGGCAGCACTCCTGTAAAGCCCGACCGTTGACAACTGTCGTAATCTCCAGGGCGGGGAAGGAAACCCGAAAAGTACTCCCCTGCCCTGGTTGGCTTTCAACCGCGACGCGGCCGCAACGAGCCTCGGCTATCTGTCGTACCAACGCCAAACCCAGCCCCGTTCCCCCATAACGGCGCGTCATACTGCCATCCACCTGGTAAAACCGTTCAAAAATCCGCTCAAACTGGTCCGAGGCAATCCCAATGCCCGTATCCGCCATTTCCAAAATAATATGGGTGTCCGTTTGTTGCAACCGCACCACCACCGAACCCGCTTCCGGTGTAAATTTAAGGGCGTTACTCAGCAGGTTTTCCAACATTTGCCACAAATGAATCGAGTTGCCCCGGATAAGCGGCACATCGGTGTCTATTTCAGCGTTCAAACAGATAGATTTCTGTTGCGCCAGGGCCTGAAAATCGGCCACCACATCCACGACTAGTTCACCGAGGTTGGTCGGGTCGTCGTTTTTGTTTTTCTGCTCCAACACCGAAAGGGTCGTCAGGTCCATGACGATCTGATACAAGGCATACAAACGGTTTTGGGCACTCTGAAGCATGGCATGCTGAGTATGCGATAGCTCCCCCACAATGCCATCGGCCACCAGGTCAACATACCCCATGGCTACCGTCAAAGGGGTGCGTAATTCGTGGGAGACATTTTGAATAAATTCGCTCTTCAGGCGATCCAGCTCTTGTTGCCGGATGAGGGCCTCGGTTAACGCCTTCGCTCGTTCCTGTTCAATGGCATACAGACGCGCATTTTCTGCTAACATCCGTTTGCGTAGCGTAATATCTTCAAAAATCGCCATCGCCGCCGGTTGCCCCTGGTAAGTAATGGCATTGGTCACGACTTGAATATCTCGTACCTGCCCATCCAGGCAAATAATCCGTTGTTCAACAGTTTCCAGCCGTTCTCCAGCCATGAGTCTGATCTGTCGCTCGGCCATTTCTGCCAGTGAATCGGGGTGAATGAAACTGGCTACGGGTCGCCCTTTGACCTGCTCCAGATCGGTTGCCCCAATGAGTTCCAGGGCGGCAGGGTTGGCGTAGACGACTTTGTTGTCTATGTACAGGGAGATAGGAATAGGGGAAAATTCGACCAGTTGGCGGTAACGCTCTTCGCTTTCCTGGAGCTGGATGCTCTGTAATTGCCGTTCTTCTAGCCATTGCACTCGCTCAATAGCAACGGTCACGTGCAGGCTCATGGTGATCAGGTAGTCTAGTTGGTCGGTGGTGGGGATAAGGATGCCTTCATCGCCAAAAGAACCCATACCCAATGCGCCAATGCGATTATTGACCAGACGCAAAGGGGAGTTGACGATGGTGCGGTTGCCGAGTTGGGCCACAATCTCTTTGTTGGTGCGGGGATCATTGCGGGCATCGGGGACAATGACGATATGGTCCGCGGCCGCGATCTCTTCCAAAAAAGGATCACCGATTATCAGCAACTGGGGATACTGTTCTATGATTGGCTTGTCGGCCAAACCGCTGGCCGTCAATAAGGTAGCTGTTGTTCCGTCGTGATGGTAAAGGTATAACCAGGCCGTTTGATAATGCAAGATGGTTTTCACTTCCGGCAAAACGGCTTCAATTATCTGGTTAGCGGTATGAGCCAACTGTAATCTCTCGGCCAGGCGCAGGAGAGAGCGCATCTGTTGGTCAATTGATTCGAGTCGGTCAATTTTTTGTTGGAGAACGGGTGATGGTTCCATAGATTTCTCCTATCTATGTTATGATCGCTGGTTTTGGTGGAAAAGAAAAGCATTTGGGTCTAACGGTTCATTGGCAAAAATGTCAGGGAACTTGTAAAAATGCCTGGAAGCTCGTGGAAACTCAAAAATAGGGGTTCTTTGGGAATTCAGGGGGTTGACACCATTTGTAGGGGCAACCCTTGTGGTTGCCCTCGACTGGGCAGGCACAAGGCCAGCCCCTACCCCACAAAATCCCCAAGACCCAAAATCTTCGCAGGAGTTCCCCATGGGCCAACGGCGCACCAAGAGGAATGAAAATCTGTAGGACGATTTTGTAAATCGTCCGCCTGGGCGATTTACAAAATCGCCCTACATTTTCGCAGGAGTTCCCCATGAGCGGGGCACTCACCAAGTGGAATGAAAATGATGACGCAGAGGCGCAGAGACGCGGAGAGTTTTTCTTAATCCGTGTAATCCTGTTAATCCGTGTCCTAATTTCGCAGGAGTTCCCCATGGGCCAAAGGCGCACCAAGGGGAATGAAAATTTGTAGGACGATTTTGTAAATCGTCCGCCTGGGCGATTTACAAAATCGCCCTACATTTTCGTAGGAGTCCTATCATGATGGAAGATTTACGGTCTTATCTGGCTTTTGCCACGGAAACGGCTTATTTGGCCGGGCAATTAACCCTGGGCTATTTTCAGACGGGCGTATTGCCAGAATTTAAGGGGGATGACACACCGGTAACTGTGGCTGACAAGAAATGCGAGGCCTTTATTCGCTCCCGGATTGAGGCCGCGTATCCCTCACACGCTATTCTAGGTGAAGAGTATGGCAACAGCAACGAAGGGGCCAGTCACCGCTGGGTGGTTGATCCGATTGACGGCACAAAATCGTTTATGCGCGGTGTGCCGCTGTATGGCGTGTTGTTGGGGCTGGAAATTGAAGGACGGGTAGAGGTAGGCGTGGCCCATTTTCCGGCACTGGGGGAGATGCTCGCGGCGCGGACGGGCAAGGGTGTTGGTGGAATGGCAAACCAGCCCGTGTCAGCCAGGCCACTGACCTGAGCCGGGCCTACCTGGGCTGTACCGACCCCGGCATTTTTGGCCGCTACAACCGCACCGCCGAATGGGAACGCCTGCAAAAAGCGGTTTATTACCGGGTAGGCTGGAGTGATTGTTACGGGCAACTACTGGTGGCTACCGGGCGGCTGGACATCATGCTGGAGCCGGTGATGGCTCCCTGGGATTGTGGCCCATTCCCGGTGATTTTCCGCGAGGCCGGGGGGTATTTTGGCGATTGGCGGGGCAACGAGACGATATTCGGCAACGAATCGGTCAGTACCAGCCAGGCTTTGTTGCCGCAAGTGTTGGCAATTTTGAATGGCGAAGCCTAGCAGGCTTTGGCCGTTTGGGATGCGTATTTGCGCCTGCCCGTTGCATAGGTGGATGTGACAAACATCCCAGGAAAAGGTGACAGGCACAACTGGTTGATCGCTTGGTACTTCTTTAACGTAGTTTCAGCTGTTATTGTGCGCGGGAGAAAGGGTAAGGGATAATAGACGAACAAGTTGACACAGAATTTGTCCTTCTCTATATGATGCTACAGACTGGTCTCGTCACCCGCGAATGTAACATCACGAGTTTGCATGAAGGAGCAACCCTATGAGCGTTATCGAAGTCACCAATCTCACCAAGTATTACGGCAAAGCGCGGGGCATCGTGGATGTCTCCTTTAGCGAGGAAGAAGGGGAAATCTTCGGCTTCATTGGGCCGAACGGGGCCGGGAAATCCACCACCATCCGCCTGCTTCTGTCGCTGATCCATCCCACCAGCGGCAGTGCCAAAATTTTTGGCCAAGATGTCATCGCCCACGGCCCAGAAATCCGCCGCCATATCGGCTACCTGCCTTCAGAAGTCTATTACTACGAAGGGATGAAAGTCATTGACTTGCTCAAATATTCCGCCAGTTTTTTTGCTGGCGACTTTACCAAACGCATGCACGAATTGGCCGAAACGATGGAACTGGAGATGAACCGCCGCATTAGCGACCTGTCCTTCGGCAACAAGAAGAAAGTCGGCATCGTCCAGGGGCTGTTACATAGCCCCAAACTGCTTTTTCTGGATGAGCCAACATCTGGCCTCGATCCGCTCATGCAACGCAAGTTCTTCGACCTGATCCGCGAGGAGAATGCCCGTGGTGTGACCGTTTTCTTCTCCTCACACATTTTGGGCGAAGTGCAGCGTTTATGTACCCGGGTGGGCATCATCCGCGAGGGCCGCATTGTGGAAATCTCCAACATCCGCACCTTGCAACAGAACAACTACAAAAAGGTACGCCTGACAGCCGAAGGGGTGAACCAGGCCGCCTTTGATCTGCCGGGAGTAACCATTTGCAGAACGGAAAACGGCACGGTGAATTTCTTCTTCAAGGGTGATATCAACGTCGTATTGCAAAAGCTCAGCGGTATCCAGGTTGCTGATGTAACCATTGAGGAGCCGACGCTGGAAGAGATTTTTATGCATTACTACGAATAGGCGGGAATTATGAGCGCGAATATCTACCGACACGAACTCCTCACCCGACTACGATCCGTGATTATCTGGTCAGTGGCGGTGACGGCACTCCTGGTTATCTACTTCTCCTTTTTTTCGGTATTTGCTGACCAGGCGGCACTGATGAACGAAATGTTGGCCAAATTCCCCCCGGAGATGACGGCCGCCTTCGGCCTGGACAAGACGGATCTCGCCACCGTACTGGGTTTTTACAGTTTCATCTTCCTGTTCATTCAGCTTTGTCTGGCGATCCAGGCCAGCAATTACGGCTTTGGGTTGGTCTCGATTGAAGAAAATGAATTGACGGCCGATTTTCTGTTGACTAGACCAGTCAGCCGCACCCAGGTGATGACCAGCAAACTACTGGCCGCATTGACCAGCCTGACCATCACCAATCTGGTCGTTTGGGTGAGCAGTTTTGTCGCCATTGCCCTCTTCCGTGGTGAACACGAATACGAGCCAGGCACGTTGATCCTTTTGCTACTCAGCATCGTGATCTTTCAACTCTTCTTCCTGAGTGTCGGCTTGGTCATTTCGCTATTGGTCAAGCGTGTACGCAGTGTGACGCCGTATGCTCTCGGCCTGGGTTTCGGCACGTATGTGTTGAGTGCGTTCAGCGGTGTCTTGGGTGATGTCTCCTTGGAGTTGATCACGCCTTTTAAGCACCTGGATGCGGCGTTTATCGTCCAGAACGCGGCGTATGATCTGCCATTGCTGTCACTCAACGTAGCCGTCACCGTGATTTCATTGGCGGTCAGTTATTGGCTGTATATTCGCCGCGATATTCCGGCGGTGTCTTAGCGAGGGGATTTACCAGAGGTGATGAAGACCGAATGGGCGACGCGGGGACACGGCGATCTTTTCACCCCATCGCCCATTCGCCGCGCCGTGTTTTCATAGGAGTTCCCCATGGGCCTACGGCGCACCAAGGGGAATGAAAATTTGTAGGACGATTTTGTAAATCGTCCGCCTGGGCGATTTACCAAATCGCCCTACATTTTCGTAGGAGACAACATGAAGGGGCTTCACCAGAGGTGATGAAAATTTATCCGCCGATTTTCGCCGATTAACGCAGATTGTTTTCATTGCTTATCCGTGTTTATCCCCATCCGTGTTTCTTCATATCAGTGGCTATTTTCAGAGGAGTGCAGGATGAACATCTTTCTTCGTGAATTGAGAGCTAATCTCAAATCGCTGGTGATCTGGAGCGTCATTATCATCCTGTTGGTCATGATTGCGACGGCCAAATTTTCGGCCTTTGCCGGCGACCCCGAAATGTTGAAGATATTGGATACCATGCCCCCGGCGGTGTTAGATGCCATGAACATGCGTGCCTTTAACCTGACCACGCTGAGCGGTTTTTTTGGCATTATGTTCATCTACTTTGGCTTGATGAGTGCCATCGCGGCCGCGATGTGGGGGAGCGACATCATTTCTAAGGAAGAGCGCGATAAGACGGTCGAGTTTTCGTTGGTTTTGCCGGTATCCCGTAGCCGCGTCATCACCGCTTCAAATACCCTGGCGGCCCTGTTCAACTGTATCGCCTTCGTGTTAATTACCTGGGTGGTCTCGCTTGTGGCCGTGCGGTCGTACAATCCTGATCAGGCCTTCCACGACTTTCTGGCCCTGGAAATGCAGGCCATGTTGGCTATCGGCTTGATCTTCCTCGCCGTCGGGTTACTCCTGGGGTGCGCCATGAAACAATACAAGCTCTCCGGCTCGACCGCAGTGGGCATCATTCTGGTGACTTACTTCATATCAATCCTCTCGAGTATGAAACCTGTCAGATACTACGTTAATGAACCGGCTAATCCTGACTTAAATCTGTAGGAAAACCGGGTTGACGAGTCATCAGTTCTGGTGGATTGCTCCACCCCGCACCTTAACAAGATAAACGATTCAACCCATGGCTAACCCATAGTTGGGGTCAAAGGGTTGACCATGCTTGAGGACACCATAGGCCAGGTTCATCAGTTTACGCATAGCGGCTACCCGAATGACCGCCTTGTGTTTTCCTTTGGCTTCTAACCGTTCCGCCAACCGCCGCACAATAGGGTTATGACGAATGGCGGTGATAGCCGGAAAGTACAAAGCACCGCGTATGGTGGCCTTGCCCATACGGGACATCTTGGGACGACGACGGACCGATGTGCCTGAACTGTAGTGAGAGGTGGTAATACCCGCATCCGCCGCGGCGGCTTTGGCATTATCATACTGCTCCAGGTCGTACATCTCGGCCATGATATGGGTCGATGTTTGGCGGCCAAACCCCGTGACAGACACCAACAAGTCGAGCTTTGCTTTAAGGTCAGGGTGGTCATCGAAAAATCGGTCAAGGCGTTGTTTCATGGCGGCAATTTCGCCATCAATCACCTGTAACAAAGTGAGAATAGAGGCCCTGACTTCCTCATCCCCACAGGTAGACAAACGGTTGCTCTGTTGCGTCCGACTTTTCTTGAGTGACTCCAGGTGACGCATCAAAGCCCGCAGTTTCTTTTGCTCGGCCGTCGGGGGTTCCCAGGCCGCTGGCTTCTGCGTGCGACAAAAATCGGCAATGATGTCGCCATCCAGGGGGTCCGTCTTGCTTCGGCGCAATTGACTCATGGCATACCCTTTGATGCGGGCCGGATTGACCACACTAACCAAGTAGCCAGTCTGATGTAGATACTCAGCCAAGGCTTCCCAATAGATGCTGGTTGACTCCATGCAGACATGCACCTCTCCTTGACTGTAACGCTGTACCCACTGGTGCAACTGCTCATGGCCCCGTGCCGTGTTGTCAAAGTGCCGACGCCTTTTTTCATCTTGCCCGTCTAATAATGTAGCATCAAAGGTCTGCTTGGCGATATCTATCCCTAGAATAGCTGTCATCGTTCATCTCCTTTCTGAGTGGATTTTCTGGCAGCAACCCCAGGTTATCTTGTTCGGGACTTACCTTGTAAAGACAAGGTGACAGCGTCTAGCGCTTCCTTTTGATTCTACTCAGCCTCTTGCAGAACAAATACCTGGTGTCTAGCCCTATCTGACAGACGGCCTCAAAGGACTTAGGTTTTTAGCGGGCTTTTCTGCCATCCTTTATGTACCAAGTTATGGCAGAGATGTCCAGGTATGGGGAATCGTTTAATCTTTCTTATAGGTTTTTAGTTAACTTTACATAATCTGCCTTTTTACAAGGTCATATTTTTACGGGTCCTAAGGGCAGAGATGAGGGTAAAAATTTGTTTTATGTAATTACGTATAGTAATTAGCAAAACTTAAAACAGACCCTACACACCAATTGCTATTTGTATATGCGAAGTTTTTGCTGGACGCGGCCGCAACCAATCCGTCCGTTCTTTCCGGCAACTGTCCCCTCACCACCCAGGCAACAAAAAAGCCCCTACCCCACAAAGGGATAGAGGCTCAATAACAAAAGATAACCGCTACGGAGTGGAGACTTTAGTCGGAACGCCCGTCCGGCTGAAGCCTCGACTCCGGCTTTCTGAGTTAAGGATGCACACCCAGACGTTGATTAGCGGCTACGCCGGTCAGCACGGTTTGTTGGCCCCCAGGCCAGTAAATGGTCAGGTCTACCGCCGCGGCCGCGCCCAGGCCAAAATGACACCGCTGATCTTCCGACGACAGGTAACTGCTTCCCGCATGAACCTCACGGCGCAGCTCCTGCCCATCGGGCAACACCACCACACAAACCGTGCCGGGATAAAAGCCCCCTAATTGCACCTGAAGCCAATTACCCGTGGCCCCATCGTTACGCAAAAGCACCAGCGAACCACCAATCGTGTTAATGGCGATATCCATATCCCCATCGTTGTCATAGTCCGCGGCCGCGCCACCCCGGCCCAGCAACGGCCCTATCTGCGCCAACCCCACCGGCCCCGTCATCTCCACAAAGTGGCCCGGCTGACCTTCCCGCGCCTGATTGGCATAAAACTGCGTCAGTTGAGCATCCGCCGCCAGATCAAGCACGGGTATGTTGCCATTGATCACCAGCAAATCCTGGTCGCCATCCAGGTCCATATCGGCCCAGGATGTGCCCCAACCTGTCCATTCGGCTTCACCAGCGGCCAGTTCTAACACCGCGGCCGCGTCCTGAAACATAAAACCGGCTTCGGTTGATTGGTTCAAATACAGGGAGTGCATCTGATTGCCCATGTTGGTAACGACTACATCAAACCGGCCATCCAGATCATAATCCCCCCCGGCTACACCCATGCCACTGTAGCTATCATTCACCTGAGCCTCAGCCCCCATATCCTGAAAACGGAACCCAATTCTCTCCGGATCAGCTTGTGGGCCACCCGGCCAGGGCACATTCTCATACAGCCGATTGGGGTTGGTGTCGTTGGCCACGTACAGGTCCAGCAGGCCATCATCGTTTAAGTCGGTGAACAGGGAACCCAGACCATACGCAAAGTTATCGGCTTCCAGACCTACCTGTTGGCCCACTTCACGGAACGAGACATGACCCAGCGGGTCGCCCCCTTCATTGAGGTAGAGCAAATCACGCACACCGAGATGGGTGTTGGGAAACCCTAGCGTGGCCTCTGCGATTCGGTTATTGAGGTCAACGTAACCAGTCACAAACAGGTCAGGCCAGCCGTCGCCATTGACATCGCCAACTGCGGCCGAGGTGTTCCAGCCGTAACTATCTACCCCGGCGGCCTGTGCCCCTTCGGTGAACGTACCATCTCGGTTATTCCATAACAGCATATTGAAACGGGCCGTGGTGATGTAAATGTCGGTCCAGCCATCGAGGTTAAAGTCCGCGGCCGCGCAACCATTCCCGCGCATCGGCAAACCCGCCCCCGTGGCCTGACTCACATCCGTAAATTGTCCGGCCACATTACGAAACAGGGCACTCTGGGGCAGACCGCCGCTTGATTGCCATTGTCCGGCTTCGGCTTCGGCATAGGAATTCACCACAAACAGGTCGAGCCAGCCATCTCGATTATAGTCGAGCCAGCACAGCCCCCCACCCATCATGGCTACCGGATCCCCAGACATGCCCCAGCGGAAAGCCCCATGTTGGAAGGTGAGGCCCACAGCCGCGGCCGCGTTGGTGAATGTAAGCTGATCAGGCGGAGGGGGAATGGTCGCGGCCGCGTCCGGTGCTTTAGTCGTGCAAGCCACAACCCCCAGGCTCAACCCTAGCAGCAAGGCAAAAAACCAGCCCGTTAGTCCGCTTCGTTTACCCATAATAATGAGGGGTAGAGAGCGACGCGGCGATGGGGCGATAGGGCGAAAAATCGCCGCGTCCCCTGGTCTCCGCGTCGCTGCGTCCATCTTCACCGCAACCCCGACGATTCCCGGCTACGGCGTGAGAAAGCATCTATCAACACCGCCACCAGAAGCACCAGGCCATTCACCACAAACTTAACCCCGGAAGGCAGGCCCAACAAACCCATGCCATTTTCCACCGAGGCGATAATCAAGGCTCCCAGGAAGGCGCTCATGACGCTACCACTACCACCAAACAGACTGGTGCCGCCAATGACCGCGGCCGCAATCGCATTCAGCAACAAATTGCCCCCACCCGTATTGGTATCCACCGAGCGCAACCGAGAAGCCAGGATAACGCCCCCCACCCCAGCCATAAAACTAGAAATCATAAACACTTGAATCCGAATGCGGTCCACATTGATACCGGCCCGGCGGGCGGCTTCCGGGTTACCACCCACCGCATACACATACCGCCCAAACTTAGTCCGGAAGGCGATAAATGACCAGAAGGCCAACATAATCAAGACGAGCACCGCTACCACCGGCACACCCCGATCCGTGTTGGCATACCATACCGTGCCACCCGTTACCAGCGTCAGGGCCACCGATTGTAAAGCCAGCACGGAAACGGGTTTTACCGCCAACCCCTGACGGCGTAACGTCTGCTGGCGGACAACTTGCGACGCAATGATTCCACCTATTACCAGGACAAACAGCAACCAACCCCACACCTGAGGTATATAGGCATTGGCAATCCCCAACACAATAGGGTCCTGAATGGTAATGGTGCCCGCGTTTGAGAGCACGGTTGTCAAAATAAGGACAACACCACTCCAGGCTAAAAGACCAGCCAGGGTAACGACGAAGGATGGCACACCCGCTTTGGTGATAATGACCCCATGCAAAAAGCCAATCACCACCGTGGACAATAAACCAGCCCCAATCGCCGCGTACCAGGGCCAATCGGTCGCCGATTCACGTAGGAGTAGGGTCATTACCACACCCCCCACCCCACTGACAAAACCAACCGACAGGTCAATCTCGGCGATGAGCAGTACAAAAACAACGCCGATGGCAATGGTGGTGATACCCGCCATTTGCAGGAGAAGATTGACAAAATTACGGGCGCTGAAAAAGAGCGGCTCTACCAGGCCAAAGATAAGGGCAATCAGTATCACCCCCACAATGATGGGCAAAGAACCTAAATCACCCCCCCGAATACGCTTAAACCAACTATCAAAATATTCCCCCAAAGTTTCCTGTACTGGTTCAACGACTGGCTCCACAAGGGGGGCCGGTTTTGTCTGGCTTGTCATGCTTTGTTCTCCTTCTTGCCTTTCTGTTTGCCCTTAGATTACATTCCCGGTACGGAATCGAGTGTCCCGGCGGTGATGGCATGAACCACTTCTTGTTGTGTGGTGGTCGCGGCCGCGAACTCGGCCACCTTCTGCCCTAACCGCAACACCGCAATCCGGTCTGCCACCTCAAAAATGTCGTGCAAATTGTGTGAGATAATCACCACCGCCAGGCCATTCCCCGCCAGGCGTTTCACCAGGTCAAGCACCTGGCGCGTTTGGGCGACACCCAGAGCAGCCGTTGGTTCATCCAAAATCACCAACCGTGAGTTCCACATGACCGCCTTCGCCACCGCAATCGCCTGCCGTTGCCCACCGGAAAGGCCCGCCACCTGTTGCCGTACCGATTTTATACTCGTTACAGAAAGAGAACTTAATGTTTGCAGGCAGGACTGCTCCATACTGGATTCATCGAGCCGCCAGAAACTTTTCACCCGCTCCCGGCCCAAAAACATATTGGCTACCACATCCAGATTATCGGCCAGGGCCAGGTCTTGATACACAATTTCGATGCCCAGCGCTCCGGCTTCACCCGGCCCATGAATCGTTACTCGTTGGCCATCAAAGTAGGTTTCGCCATCATCAAAGGGATAAATGCCCGCAATTCCCTTAATCAAAGTGGATTTACCAGCGCCGTTGTCACCTACCAACGCCATCACTTCCCCCGGACGGCTGGCAAAATGAACGTTGCTGAGGGCCTGAACGGCCCCAAATCGCTTGGATACACCTTTTAGCTCAAGTAGGGGGGTAGTCGTCATTGCCTCTTCCTCTTTTTCCAAATTTCCCACAGGTTTACGGCAAGGCGATTGGTTCAATCTGAGTCCCTAACAAGTCAACTTCTGGTGCAGTTGGCAAGAAGTTTAACCGCAGATTTTGGGGATTAACGCAGATTCCTTAATCAGCGAAAATCGGCGTTAATCTGCGGATAAATTTTTTGGTTTGTCCAGGTTAGGGATTGAACCAATCGCCTCATTTTTTTGATTTAGACCTGACAGGTTTCGGAAAACCTGTCAGGTCGTGATTAATTAGCGGTCGGCCGGGCAGAACGCTTCAAAGTCACCGACACACAGTTCGTCCCAGGTGCGGAAACCATCAGCAATCACGGTCTCGGCAATGTTGTCTATAGTGACACCGATGGGAGTCAGGGCCAGGAAGGGCACATCGTTGGTACCGTTGTTGAGGGTTAACCCACCGGTCAGGTCGTCAATGGATTCGCCTTTCAGTAAACGAATGGCAACTTCCGCGGCCGCGAACGCCTCAGCCTTAATCGGTTTGTAAACCGTCATGGCCTGGTCGCCCGCCAGAATGTTCTGGATACCACCAACCGTGGCGTCTTGCCCGGAAATCGGGATACCCGCGTCGCCCGGATCAATGCCCGCGTTCTTGAAGGCGGAGATAACCGCATTCGCCAGACCATCGTTGGCCGCGAAGACAGCGGTGATGCTGTTATTGGCGGCGGTGAGCATCTGCTCGAAAACAACCAGGGCTTGTTGGTTGTCCCATTCCGGTACGGCCTGGTCGTCTACCAACGCCCAAGAGCCGTCATCGAAGTGGGGCTGAGCCACGCTGACATAACCGTCACGGAAGAGGGTGGCGTTGTTGTCGGTGGGGCCACCGTTCAACAGAGCCACCTGGGGGTGCCTTCTTGGGCACTGATCAGCGGTTCTAACACGTCGCCCATGGTCTTACCAACCTGGACGTTGTCGAAGCTGACGTACACATCGGCCCCCGGTCCTTCGATGGTCAGGCGGTCGTAGTCAATGACAGCCACACCGGCTTCACGCGCGGCCGCGATGATAGCCGCACCAGAGCCAGAGTCCAGGTTCACCAACAGGATAACCTTAGCCCCGGCAGTGATGGCTTGTTCGGCCTGGGTTTGTTGGGTACGGGCGTCACCTTCGGCGTTGACGATGTTGTACTCAACCCCGGCAGCGTCGAACGCTTCTTCAAAGAAGCGGCGGTCGTCGGTTTCCCAACGGGCGGAAGAAGCACTATCGGGGAGCAATACCCAGATGCTACCTTCAACGTCGCCAGCCGGTTCAATAGATACACCACCCTGATCTTCGGGGCAGAATTGGGCAAAATCGCCCACACACAGCTCTTCCCAGGTGCGGAAACCATCAGCAATGACGGTCTCGGCAATGTTTTCTTTGGTGACGCCGACGGGGGTCAGGGCCAGGAAAGGCACATCGTTGGTACCGTTGTTGAGGGTCAAACCACCGGTCAGGTCGTCAATGGATTCGCCATTTAACAGGCGGATAGCCACGCTCGCGGCCGCTTCGGCTTCGGCTTTGATGGGTTTGTACACCGTCATGGCCTGGTCGCCCGCCAGAATGTTCTGGATACCACCAACCGTGGCGTCTTGCCCGGAAATCGGGATACCCGCGTCGCCCGGATCAATGCCGGCATTTTTGAAGGCGGAGATAACCGCATTCGCCAGACCATCGTTGGCCGCGAAGACAGCGGTGATGTTGTTGTTGGCGGCGGTGAGCATCTGCTCGAAAACAACCAGGGCTTGTTGGTTGTCCCATTCCGGTACGGCCTGGTCGTCTACCAACGCCCAAGAGCCGTCATCGAAGTGGGGCTGAGCCACACTGACATAACCATCACGGAACAGGGTGGCATTGTTGTCGGTGGGGCCACCGTTCAGCAGAGCCACCTGGGGGGTGCCTTCTTGGGCACTGATCAGCGGTTCTAACACGTCGCCCATGGTCTTGCCGACCTGGACGTTGTCGAAGCTGACGTACACATCGGCGCCTTCGCCTTCGATAGTCAGGCGGTCGTAGTCAATGACAGCCACACCGGCTTCACGCGCGGCCGCAATGATGGCCGCACCAGAGCCAGAGTCCAGGTTCACCATCAACAGGACTTTCGCCCCGGCGGTGATGGCCTGCTCGGCCTGGGTTTGTTGGGTACGGGCGTCACCTTCGGCGTTGACGATGTTGTACTCAACCCCGGCGGCTTCAAACGCATCTTCAAAGAAGCGACGGTCATCGGTTTCCCAACGGGCGGAAGAAGCACTATCGGGGAGCAACACCCAAATACTGCCTTCGGCGGCGGTGTCGGTATCCGTATCACCACTGTTGTCAGCGGTATTGTTCGCGGCCGCGTTGTTGCCGCTATTATCACCTGCATCATTATTAGCCGTGCTATTGTTGCCACCGCAAGCAACCAGAACCAGGGCTAACAAAACCAACAAAGTAAACCAACGTAAGGGTTTCATAGTTCTCTCCTCGGAACAAAACAGTAAGTACACCAACAGAACGTTAAACAGGGCACGAATCAATCTGTCACCGTCAGGCATCACCTCGCTTATACAGTTTTCAGCTACCTAATTGTCTGGATAGAATGCGCCACACCCTAGTTATACCGGGCAAACGCTAAACGCCTACCCTTATACCCCAGGTAAGGCTAACGGATTTCCCCCCCTAACGATAGGGGAAATCCCCCTAGGGTACTATGAAGACCCTTTTGTGCCTCTCTTCGTTCGTAGTAACGGCTTTAGCCGGTTGCTGTTAGCCCGCTAAAGCGGTCACTACCAACAGGGGGAGTGGTGCGGGCGCTCCAAATCAAAACTCAAGTAGGCGATAGGTCTCGTGAATGGCATAATAGCCTCATGCAAACCGCTCGCACCTTACTCGCCGATGATCATGCCGTTGTCCGGGCTGGCATCCGCAACGTCTTAGAAGAACTCCCCTACCTGGACATCGTCGGTGAGGTGGGCAACGGCCCCGACTTGACCCTGGCTCTGGAAGAATTACACCCTGACTGCCTGCTCATTGATGTCAACATGCCCCACTTTGAGCCGGTGACCGCTATTCGCCGTATTCGCGGCCGCTATCCCCAACTCCGCATTTTGGTTGTCAGCGCCCATGATGATGATGTGTATGTGCAGGGGTTATTCAATGCCGGTGTAGATGGTTACCATCTCAAAGATCAGCCTTTGCGCGATTTGCTACTGGCCGTCGAGCGTGTATTGGCCGGTGAACGCTGGATTTCTAGCCCCTTACTCAAGAAACTGCTTTACCAGCCCCAACCCCCCTCCCGTTACCCCCAACTCTCATCCCGCCAGCGGGACATTTTGCGCCTGTTAGCCAAAGGGTTAGACAACCGGGCCATCGCCCAGCGGCTTAATCTGAGCATCAAAACCATCGAGAACCATCTCACCCGGCTCTATCGCCAGCTTAATGTGCAAAGCCGTCTGGAGTGTGCCAGCTACATTCATGAGCACCCGGAACTGACCGCCCAAACGGGTGAGGATGTGGCCCAGGAACGTGTGCCCATCGAACAGCCTCACGCCGAGCAGTCTACGATTTTGCTGGTGGATGATAACCAACGGTATCGGGTCAGTTGCGCCGCATGATTGGCAAGGTGTATCCACAAGCCATGATTTATGAGGCCAGCAACACCGCCGAAACGTTGCATGTGACCAAACTGGTATCCCCACAACTGATGTTTATTGATATTGTGTTGGGTGATGAGGATGGCATTCGCTGCACGCGGACTGTCAAAGCCCAGTTGCCTCTGTCGCGCATCATTCTCATCAGTGCTTACCCTGACCGTGAGTTTCACCGGCGGGGGCTGGAAGCCGGGGCGACGGCCTTTTTGGATAAGAAAGATTTGGACGCGGCCGCGCTCCAGCAAATTATCGCCGACACCCTGGGCTAAACGCGATGTCCCCCCTACTGCACATCACCAACCTCAGCAAACAATACGGCAACCAGATAGCGCTCCAGGATATCAGCGTCACTATCAACCCTGGGGAAGTGGTGGGGCTGGCCGATAGGGCCGGGGCGGGCAAAGATGCCCTGGTGCACATCCTCATGGGCCGACAACCGCCAGATAGCGGCCGCGTCCTCTTCGCCGGGCAACCCTTACGCTGGCCGTTCCAACCCCAAAAACTAGGCATCAGCATCATCCACCAGGAACCCATCCTGGCGAACATGCTCGATGTCACCACAAACATCTTCTTGGGCCACGAAATCAGCCGCTCTTTTATAGGCCGCTGGTTCCGCGTGCCCAACCAATACAAAATGGACGAAGAAGCCGCCCGCATGTTAGCCCTGCTGGATGCCCGACTGCCTTCGCTCCATGACAAAGTCGCCAACCTGAGCGGCGAACAGCGGCAACTCGTGGCCATCGCCCAGGTAATGATCCAGCCAGCCCAGCTTGTCATCATTGACAACCCCGGTCGTCTCCTCAGCTTACCCTATCAGGAAAAACTCCTGCACCTCATTCGGCAATGGCAAGAGCAAGGGCGAGCCGTGCTGTTCAGCAGTACCAACCTGGATCACCTCTTCGCTGTGTCGGATCGCATCCTCGTTTTGCGCGACAGCCAGCTTGTCACCGATGTCCGTGCCGACGAGACGAACACCGAAGAAATCGTGGCCGCCCTGGTGGGAACCAGTGAACGACAACAAAACACCCCCGTCTTGTGGGCCTTGGATAGCTACTATCAAGCCCGCAAACAGGCCGAAACCTTGCGCCACAATCAGCTCTTGCTGGAACGGAATCTGGCGGCTCAAGATAGTCTGAACCGGCAACTCGTCAACCAGTTAGCCGACCAGGTGAAAGCGTTGGACAGTGCCAATCTTGCCTTGCAAGATGCCCAACGCCGATTGCTAACAGAGCGGGAAGAGGAGCGCAAACATCTGGCCCGCGAGCTACACGATCAGATGATTCAGGACTTGTTAAGTCTGAATTATCAACTGGAAGAGATGGGCGAAAAGGTGATGGCCCAGGCGGAACTCTCGGCCGATGTGCAAGATGTGCGCCACCAGATTCGCCAGATGGTGGAAGATTTGCGCCGTATTTGCGGCAATTTGCGGCCGCCGACGATTGACAGTTTTGGCCTGGGCGCGGCTCTGAAATCCTACACCCGCGAATGGAGTGATCGCACTGGCATTGAGGTCAAACTGTTTCTGGATGCCAACTTTGGCCGCATCCCCGAAGCCATCGAACTTTCCATCTTCCGTATCGTGCAGGAAGGGCTGAACAACGTCTGGAAACACGCCCACGCCAGTGAGGTGATGGTTTCCTTGCAACCCACTTCCCCCCGCATGTTACTCATCTCCATTGCTGATAATGGGCTGGGTCTGGTCAAAGATTTTGACCTTTCGGCCTTGAGTCGGGTGGGGCATTACGGGTTGTTGGGCATCAGCGAGCGGGTGGCCCTGCTGGGTGGTCGTCTAAACTTTCAGAATCAGCCAGGGGGCGGGCTTCTGCTCCAGGTGCAGATTCCTCACCCACGCGCCGAGATGGCGTCGTTTGATTAATCATTCCCCTCTTGTTTTCTTTTCAGGGGTTCCCCGTGAGTGTGCGAGTAGCGAGTGGCGAGTTTGCGAGTGAACGCCCACTCGCCACTCGCACACTCGCCACTCGCAACTTATTTCTGTAGGAGAACAGTTATGCCTTCTGGATCACCATTCGCGGCCGCGCTCTTTGGTCTTGCCTCAGCCGCCAGTTGGGGCACAGGGGATTTCGCCGGGGGGCTGGCTACCAAAAAAACCAGCGCCTATATCGTCGTCCTCATCTCCCAGATCATCGGGTTGATTTTGCTCACCGGCCTGGCACTGCTCATGGGCGAACCGTTTCCCACTCTCAGGGACATGCTCATGGGAGCCGTGGGCGGGCTGGCCGGATTAGTGGGGTTATTGGCCTTGTACCAGGGATTGTCTCGCGGCCGCATGGGGGTTGTCGCTCCCATCGCCGCTGTTGTTACCACCTTACCCCCCGTTTTTGTCTCCATCTGGTTAGAAGGCTGGCCCGGTTTGCGGCCGCTGGCCGGGTTTATCGTGGCCGTGGTGGGTGTCTGGCTCATCTCCCGCACCCAGGATGAGGGGCGCATCGCCCGGCAAGACCTGATTCTGGCGGGGGTGGCTGGGCTGGGCTTTGGTTCGTTTTATATTTTTCTGGATCAGGTGAGCGAGGGAGCGGTGCTGTGGCCGCTGGTGGGGGCGCGGCTGGCTTCTGTTCTTTTGTTGGCGGGAGTGGTGGCGGTATTGCGGCCGCGGACTAAACCCACCCTACAACAATTGCCCATCATGGCCCTGGCGGGTCTGGGCGACACCGGTGGCAACGCCTTTTTCCTGCTGGCGGCCCAGGCCGGGCGGCTGGATGTGGCGGCCGTGTTGTCGTCGCTCTACCCGGCGACGACGGTCATCCTGGCCTGGCTAGTACTGCGTGAACGGTTACAGGGGGGACAATGGTGGGGTGTCGCGGCCGCGTTGCTGGCGGTTGTTTTGATTACGGGTTGAGTTGTAACGATACGTGACGCGGCGACAAAGCGAGGGGGAGACAGGGGCGAAAAACCTCAGACCATGCCCGTTGTCACTATTTGCACAGATGGCAAGAAGTTTAACCGCAGATTTTGGGGATTAACGCAGATTCTTTAATCAGCGAAAATCGGCGTTAATCTGCGGATAAATTTTCTGGTTTATCCAGGTTAGGGTGAGGGCTGTAAAGTTTCAGGCCCGGTTGCGGTAAAGGTCAGGATTCACCACCTCAAGCATCCGGCTCCGATCCAGGTTATTGTCAAAAAAAGCCATAATAGCGGGCAATTCTGCTTCCGGGTTCCGCAACATCGTGTTGTAATTCACATTCAACAGCTTCACATTGGGCTGACTGTTCAACCAGGCATCCACATGGGCCAGATGTTTGCGATACAGTTGGGCCAACTCCTCATCACTCACCGCATCCGTCGCTTCCCCCCGGTGAACCAACATCTTCTTTTGTGAGGCCAACACTTCCTCGATCTGCCGCCGCATAAACACCACCCGGTATTGATAACCAGTGGGCAAATGTTTCAACAAAGCCGAAATGACCTTCACCACCTTGCCCTGAGCCTCTGGCAACCAGGTCGTATCCCCCTTGTCCAATTGCTTCACCCGCTCAAACTCATAATACCCTTCCGGGTTATCCACATCAGCCACCCGGAGCGCATCCGTCATCGGCGGCAGTCCCCCCGCTTCCAACATCTTCATCATCATCGAAGTCCCCGACCGGGGTAGACCGGATACAATGGTGATGAAGGCTTCGTCTTTTTTACCCAGCAACCGTTTTAAGAAACTCATGCACAACCTTCCTGATATTTCTTCGTATTCTTAACTATCTTGCCATTTATGCCAGAGTTACAAGTTTATACCATGTTACCACCCTGATCACCCCTTATTAAATTGCTGAACTAAAGTACGGTGAGCTTGCGGCCGCGTTACCCCACTCATTATCCCAGGCCGGATAAATTTTGCTATAATGACCGCAGCTGTGTTTTAACAACGCTCGCCTGATAGAATGCCAGTCGCTACCCAAAGCAAAATTTCTAAAAAGGCCTACCCAACACGAGCCTTATCATGCTCAGTGAAACCTGGACATTCATTACTGCCTGGTACAACCTGCCCTTCTCCATCCTGCTCTTCCTCTGTCTCCTCTTCACCGCCCTACAGCTCTTTGGCCTGGGTGGCGAACAGGACAGCGACGCCGATCTGGATACGGATTTTGATGCCGACGCAGACCTCGACGCTGATTTTGACGCGGCCGCAGATTTGGATACGGACTTCGATGCCGATGCTGACCTGGATGCTGACGCCGATGCCGATCTAGACGGTGATACCGACTTGGATCAGGACGGCGATTTCCACCTGGATCGAGGAGATGGTCTCTCCGCACTCAGCCTCTTCGCCTTCATCGGTGTGGGCAAAGCCCCCTTGTTTGTCGTGTTAATCGTTCTTTTCGGATCGATGGGCATTCTAGGTTGGGTACTGAACAATCTGGTAGAGACTGTCTTTAACAGTTATCCCGCCCTGGCCCTTGCACCTGTCGGTCTGCTTTCACTTCTGGGTAGCGGGCTTATCAGCTCTCGTGTCACCCGGTTCATCGGCCAAATGCTACCCCCAGTCAGCACCACCGCCACCCGCGCCGAAGCCCTCGTGGGTCGCCGCGGCACTGTGCTCAGCCCTTCCATAGATAAAACCTATGGCCTGGTGCGGCTACGCGACCAGGGCGGTACATCCATCAATGTGTTCGCCATTGTCGCTGACGAAGACGCCATTGATCGTGATAGTGAAGTTCTATTGGTAGATTACGATCCCACCAACAAACGGTATACAGTCACCCGAAGGAGTTAAACATGACCACGCCTGTTATTATTTTTGCCATTGTGGGTGTTGTCACCCTGGTATTTTTAGCCCTGGTTGCGACTATCCTCAAATCCTACGTCAAAACACCCGCCAATCGGGCCTATGTGCGCACCGGTGGTTTGTTCCGAGCCACCACCGTTCCCCCCCGGGTGGTTATGAATGGGGGAGCCTGGGTTTTCAAAGCCATTCATGAAATCAGTTGGGTAGACCTGGGTACAATGGCCATTGAAATTGAGCGCACCGAAGGCAACGCCCTGCTCACCATTGATCCCCAATACGCGGACATCAAGGTTATCTTCTACATCAAAGTAAACCCCACAGCCGATGGCATTATTGACGCCGCCCGTACCATTGGCGGCAAACAGGTAGATGCCAACGTCGTCAAACAGTTGGTAGATGCCAAGTTAGACGGCGCCCTCCGTGACGTGGCGGCCACCTTCACCCTGATGAGCTTGCACCAGGAACGAGAGAATTTCATCAAAGAGGTACAGAACCGCCTCAAAGCGGATTTAGAAGAGAACGGGCTGGTGCTGGAATCCGTTTCTATTTTGACACTCCGGGCCGCGCGTCAGGGTTCCTTTGGCACGGATGACGTGTTTGGTGCCCAGGTCGCCCGAGCCAATTCCCAAGTCATTCAACAGGCCCTGCGCGAACGCAACGACATTGAACGGCGCACCGAAATTGAGATTAAACAACGGGACACGGACACAGCTAAACTCCGGTTGGACCTGGATAGGGACCTGGCTCTGGCCACAGCCGCCCAAGAGCGCGAAGTTCGTACCCTACAAGCCACCGAAAAAGCCCAGGCCGACCAAAAAGTATTTGAGGAAATCCAACGCTCGGAGCTGGCCCGTGTCGCCAAAGAGCGGGCTGTGGCTCTGACTGAACTGGAAAAAGAGCAACAACTGGCTATCCAAAACGAAAGAAAACAACAGGAAGTCATGGCCGCGGAAGTTATCCGCCGGCAGGCCATCGAACTGGCGGAACAACAGCGCGAAATTGCCGTGGTGCAGGCAGAACAGCAACGAGAAACGGCGGAAAAAGATCGGCTACTTGTTTTAGCCCAACGGGAAGAAGCGGCCCAGGCGGTTAAGACGGTCGAAGCCACCCAACAGGCCCAGCGCCAGGCCAAAATCAGCCTCATAGAAGCGGAGCGGGAAGCCCAAAAGGTGATGATTGATCAGAAAAACAACATCGAACTGGACGCTCTGCGCACACAACGTCAAGCGGAAGCCCAGGCCAAAGCCCTGAAAGAGATCGCCTCGGCCGAAGCGGAAGCCGCCCTGAAACAAGCGGAAACACTTCGTACCCAGGCCAAAGCGGAAACGGATGCTGACAAGCTTCGCGCCGAAGCGGCCAAAGCCAAAGCCTCAGCCGAAGGTCTGGCCCAGGCCGATATTTTGACCGCCAAAGCAGAAGCTGGCTTACGTGAAGCCGAAGCCATTAGAGCACAAGGTCTGGCACACGCCGAAAGCGAAAAGGCCAAAGCCGAAGCTCTGGCTGCTTATGATGGTGTGGCCCAACGCGTAGAAATCCTCAAGCTGGAACTGGATGCCCGGGTGCGCATTGAAACAGCCAAGGCTCAATCTCTCGCCACAGCCATGTCTTCCATGAACATCAAACTCATCGGCGACCCACAGGCCGCTTCGTCCCTGCTCCGTATGATCACCCTGGCCGATGGACTGGGCGAAGTCGTCACCAGCGCGCCACAACCTGTGCGGGAACTGGCCCAGCAAATGGTCAACAAAGTCACGGGCGACGCTAGCGGTGACAGCCTGATCAGAATCGGGCCGAGTAACGGCAATCCCATGAGCGAATTGGGTGAACTGGTACCGATGTTGATGCAGTTAACGGAAAATACGTTGGATGTGAATAAACTCAGGGGGTTGTCTGTGCGTGAGGTGCTGACACGCCTGCATGAGCAAACCCATGGTCAGGAAAAGGCATCTGTCGCCAGAGCACAAAAACTATTGGCTGACCTCCCCATTATCAACGATTTGCCCTTTGAGGAGTTGTATTTACGCGTTTCTATCAAGAAATAGTTGTGAAAGCTCCCGTTGGTGATAAATCGGCGGGAGCTTTCTTATTGAAAAGCATCATCAATGCGTTGGCTCGAACGGATACAACTTTTTGTGCGCACGATGTTACATGATCTGCTGGCAGAAGAGTCATATGTGCCACCGGATCGGGTGCAGACAGTGGTAGCCGCTAGCCAGGTTCGTCTGGTGGCTTTGCGTCAGGAGTTGGATCAAGCGTTGACGCGCGAGAAACGGGCGCACATGAATTATCAAAAGGCTCAAGCCACGGCTGAGGCCCAACAAAAGCGGGTGGATGATGTGTTGCAGACAGGGGATGCGGCCGCGGCCGCGCTCCTTATAAAACTGCCCGTCACTCTGAGCAACTAGCCGAACAGGCTCAGGGTCGTTACCAGGCGACCGTCCAGGCAACAACCCAACTTCGGCAACTCATTCAGGTACTACAAGATCAAATCGAACGAGTGCAACACCAGGACGGCTCACTGGCTGAGCAGACTGATGAGATTATCGCTCTGGAGCGACTGAACCAACTGCGCCGGGAACAGCGACAATCACTACACACCATCCATCAGGAATTAGAGACACAGACTGAGGAATTAGCGCGCCGCAAAGATCGGCTTTCGGCCCACCAAGAGTTAGAAGAAAAGCGATTGCGCGAGGATTGGGAATAGCTATGGCCCTTACACCCGAACAAGAACAGGCTCTCAACGAGTTGCTTGGCTACACGCCAGCCCCGAAACCACAGCCAGAACCAAAAACAGCCAGTTTTCTAGAAACCTGGCTGGGCTTATCGGATGATCAAATTCAGGCGCGTTTATTGTCCCTGGTGGCCCATAAACAAAATGCGGAAGGGATGTTTTTAGATTGGGTGGAGGGAAATCCGTTGGATGCCGTGTTTGTTTTTCTGGGCGCGGCCGCGGCCGCGTTCCATCGTGCTGAAAAGGGTATCAACCCGCGCATCGTCACCTACACCGATTCTTTCTATTACATCTCCACTTGCGCTTCGGTGGGATACGCCGATATCTTTGCTGTCACCCAAACGGGCAAGGCCATTGCCTCACTCGTTATGGTCATCGGTCCGGCCCTGGCCGACCGCTCCCTCAATCGGCCTAAGTCAGAGGCTGGAACTCAGGGGAACTCGTAGGAACTCACTCCGTCACTTAGGTGTGGACCGCGGCCGCGTCAATTCCCCACGCAAATCACTTACCATCAGCCGCTTCACCCGCTCCGCCGTCCAATCCTGGCTCAACAGATAATACAACTTCGCCACCGCCGCTTCCGTCGTCATATCATATCCATTCACCACACCGGCTACTTTCAGAGCGTGACCGGTAGCATAATCATCCATATCCACATTGCCGCGCAGGCACTGAGTACAATTAACAATGACCACCCC
This sequence comes from Candidatus Trichofilum aggregatum, assembly GCA_016716885.1. Lineage (GTDB taxonomy): Bacteria > Chloroflexota > Anaerolineae > Promineifilales > Promineifilaceae > Trichofilum > Trichofilum aggregatum. Next base: position 37,985 of record JADJUV010000034.1, read on the forward strand.
TCGTTCGTTTGCCTCGGTCAGAGCTTGAAGCAATTCCCCGTTATCACTAGGAGCATTTCCTGCGCCGTAGGTTTCCAAAACCAGTCCCTGCAAAGGGGGTTCCAGCAAACGCCGCACAAAAGAGGCCGAAATGCCAGGAAATAAACGAAGACAGGCGATATGGGTTTGCGGCCGCACCGCCTGCAAGCGGCAAGGAAACGGTGAAGCGGGCAACACTAGCGGCCAATTCACCTCAATCTGTACCCCCACCTGACCCAAAGCCGGGAAATTAGGTGAATCAAAAGCATCAAACCCCATCGCATTTACCTTCTGCGCCCGATTACCCCGTAACAAACGCCCATTCATATAAATACACACTTCAGGAATGCGAAAACGTCCGGCCATCATCAACGCCGTAATCAAATTCTCCCGTGCATCACTTCGCACCTCGGCCAAAGGAATCTGTGAGCCAGTGAGAATGACCGGCTTGCCCAAACTCTCCAACATAAATGAAAGGGCTGAGGCCGTATAAGCCATCGTATCCGTACCATGAATGATGATAAACCCATCATACTCATCATAATGGGCCACCACATCCCCGGCCATCTTCCCCCACTCCACTGGTGATATATTGGATGAGTCTAACAATGGTTCATACTCATGAATCGTATAATCGGGTATCTCATCCCGCTGAAATTCCGGCATTGCTTCCATCCGCTGCGCGAGATAACCTGGAAGTGGAACATAGCCTTCCGGCGACTTTTTCATGCCAATCGTCCCGCCAGTATAAGCAATATAAACGCGTGGTTTGGGCATCGTGGCTATTCCTTATAAAATGCGGCAAATAGGAACTCGTAGGAATTCAGGGAACTCGTGGGAACTCCATAGTTAGCAGAGGCAACATGTTCGATCAGGCAGAAATTCTCGCACAAACAGAGGCATACGTAAAAGAGAAACTAACGGGCGAAGGGAGCGGTCACGATTGGTGGCACATCGTCCGTGTGCGCCAAAACGCCCGTACCCTTTGTGTCCACGAACAAGTTGATGGGTTCGTGGTCGAATTAGCGGCGCTGCTTCACGATATTGCCGACCATAAATTTCATGACGGCGATACAAGCGTTGGCCCCCGCCTGGCCCGGGAATGGCTAACCTCACTTGAGGTAGAAGACACAATTATCCACCACATCACCGACATCATTGCCGATTTGTCCTTCAAAGGAAGTCGCGTTTCTACTCCCATGCGAACACGTGAAGGCATGGTCGTACAAGATGCAGATCGGTTGGATGCCATCGGGGCGATTGGGGTGGCCCGCACCTTTGCCTACGGGGGGCACAAAAACCGGGTTATGTATGATCCGACCATTCCACCCGTGGATCATGCTTCATTCGAGGCGTATCAAAAAAGTAGCGCCCCTACCATCAACCATTTTTACGAAAAGCTTTTGCTTCTCAAAGATCGGATGAACACCACCACCGCGCGGCAAATGGCCGAAGGTCGCCATGCGTTTATGGAGCAATATTTGGCTCAGTTTTTTGCGGAATGGGAAGGGGAGAGGGGTTCCCCCGGGGGGGCGGTTTTTTTCCCCGAGGCAGAAAATTAGAGAGGGGGGGGGGGTTTCCAAAATTTTGGAGTGCCCCATCTAAGACGGGGCTTCGCATCTTGTGGAGAATCGAGAAGTTGCGGCCGCAACAATACACCCATGTGAAACACAAACCACAACAGGGCCATCGCGGCCGCGGCCAACCCCATCACTGAAATCGTCTGTTGTACTCCCCACCCCAAATCATCTTGAGCAATTCCAGCCCATAAAGTAGAGACAGATTGGGTCAAAGTAAGGGCGGCAAATTCAAAGGCAAAGACGCGGCCGCGGATCCCATTCGGCACCATCTGCTGCAACAACGCCCCCGAAAACACCCAAATAACCCCGGCCCCTACCGTGCGAATGAGCGTGGACAAAAATACCAGAGAGAGGGTCGCGGCCGCGCCCAACCCCGTGATCCCTGCCACCATCAAAACAAAACCCAGGCTTATGCCCCATAGTACCCGCCGATGCGCATCCCCTAACCAACGACGTACCAATAAGGGTCCAAAACCCGTGCCCAGCCCGGCAAACGCATAAATAATCGCCAGCGTTAAGGTACCATCTTCACCCAAGGGAAAAACCTGCTCGGCCAGCGGAATCTCTAATACATTAATCGCCCCCCACACCAATGATCCCCCAGCTTTCGCCAAGGTAATCACCAAAATAAAGGGCACACTCCACAAATACCGCATCCCATCAACAAAACGCACTCTGCCTGCCGGATGGGTCTCATCTATCTGCTGTTCGCCTCCCGCCTGACTAATCCGACTCACAAACCAGGCTGAAAGCAAAAAGGTGAGCGCATCTAAAATAAACGCGGCCGCAACACCGAGCGCGGCCGCGACCAGTCCACCCAGCAAAGCCCCCACAAACAACATCGTACTCCACGTCAACCCATCCAACCCATTCGCCGCCACCAAATCCTTGGGAGCTACCACATTCGACAAAACAGAAGTTCGTGCTGGCGTAAACAGCGCACTGAGCGCAAATTGTATGACCGTCAACACATAAAACAACCAAATAGTCTCTTCACCGCGTACCAGCAAAAACCCTAATACAGTCACCGCCCGCAAAACATCAGAGACAATCATCAAACGACGGCGGTCAAACCGATCCGCCAATACCCCACTAACCGGCGTAAATAAAAACAAAGGTAAAAACCGCGCCAACAGCAAAAAACTAAATGCTTTGCCTGTCCCATCAAGGCGAGAAATGAGTGCGGCCGCGGCCAACAAATTAAACCAATCCCCCAAATAACTTATCAGCCCCGACAACCACAAATTCCGATAATCTGCATTTCGGCGCAATAAAAGTCCATATTCTTGGAACAACAGCTCACCTCATCACAAATTGCAGACTACCCCAAAACAAAAACGGGCATGAAATAACGTGAGTTATTTCATGCCCGCAAAAAGTTCATAGAATAGAAAAAAGGTCTTTTGGCAATGACCTACTCTCCCAGGAAGTTGCCCTCCAAGTACCATCGGCGCTGACGAGCTTAACTGCCGGGTTCGAGATGGGACCGGGTGTATCCTCGTCGCTCAAATCACCAAAAGACCTTCTATCAAACTATTCAAGATATCATCTAGAAAAACACGACTACCAAATAAAGTATATGAACGCTTGCAATCTGCAACCATAACAAGAATGCCAAGTTCTCCGTATCATGCGTAACGTAAGCCCTCGACCATTAGTACGGCTTAGCTGAATACATTACTGCACTTACACATGCCGCCTATCAAGCTAGTGGTCTCCTAGCGGTCTTACTCCATTACGGATGAGGGATCTCATCTTGAGGCGAGTTTCCCACTTAGATGCTTTCAGCGGTTATCTCTGCCAGACTTGGCTACCCAGCTATGCTCCTGGCGGAACAACTGGCACACCAGAGGTCTGTCCACCCCGGTCCTCTCGTACTAGGGGCAGCTCCTCTCAAATCCCTTACGCCCACAGCGGATAGAGACCGACCTGTCTCACGACGGTCTGAACCCAGCTCACGTACCACTTTAATGGGCGAACAGCCCAACCCTTGGGACCTTATCCAGCCCCAGGATGTGATGAGCCGACATCGAGGTGGCGAACCTGGTCGTCGATATGAACTCTTGGACCAGACTACCCTGTTATCCCCGGGGTAGCTTTTATCCGGTAAGCCACGGCCCTTCCACTCGGTACCGTGGGATCACTAAGCCCGACTTTCGTCCCTGCGCGACTTGTAGGTCTTGCAGTCAAGCTCTCTTGTGCCTTTACACTCTATGGCTGGTTTCCATTCAGCCTGAGAGAACCTTTGGGCGCCTCTGTTACTCTTTCGGAGGCGACCGCCCCAGTCAAACTACCCACCAGGCACTGTTCCCACGCCGGATTACGGACGCAGGTTAGAATCAAAACTTAACCAGGGTGGTATTTCAACGTTGGCTCCACCGAGACTGGCGTCCCAGCTTCATAGCCTCCCACCTATCCTACACAAGTTAAGCCCTAATCCAATGCCAAGTTGTAGTAAAGCTCCACGGGGTCTTTTTGTCCCGCTGCGGGTAACGCGCATCTTTACACGTACTTCAATTTCGCCGGGTCCCTCGTTGAGACAGTGCTCCTCTCATTACGCCATTCGTGCGGGTCGGAACTTACCCGACAAGGAATTTCGCTACCTTAGGACCGTTATAGTTACGGCCGCCGTTCACTGGGGCTTCGGTTCAAAGCTTTGACTTACGTCTAACCTCTCCCCTTAACCTTCCAGCACTGGGCAGGCGTCAGCCCCTATACTTCGTCTTTCGACTTAGCAGAGACCTGTGTTTTTGTTAAACAGTTGGAAGAGCCATTTCTCTGCGGCCCCCAACAGCTTTGCTTAATAGCTAACCATCAGGGGCCATCCTTCTCCCGAAGTTACGGATGTATTTTGCCTAATTCCTTAACGAGGGTTCTCCCGATCCCCTTGGTATATTCTACCCACCTACCGGTGTCGGTTTGCGGTACGGGCGCTTATACTTCAACACTTAGAGGCTTTTCTTGGCAGCTTGGCTCAATCACTTCTGCCGCATTTGGCATCGCATTCACATTTCAGATTCAAGGCGCGGATTTTCCTACACCTATCAACATCCTACATGTTTAGACCCACCATGTCCATTTGGGTGGGCTGACCTACCATACTGCGTCCCCTCATCGCTCCACATAAGCGGTACTGGAATATTAACCAGTTGTCCATCACCTACGCCTTTCGGCCTCGGCTAAGGCCCGACTAACCCGACGCGGATTAACCTTCCGTCGGAAACCTTAGGTTTACGGGGAACATGTTTCTCACATGTTTTACGCTACTCATGCCAGCATTCTCACTTCTGTAGGCCGCAACTGTCCTCACGGTCAATCTTGTATCTCCTACAGAACGCTCTCCTACCATCCCAGATAAATCTGGAATCCGTAGCTTCGGTACTATGCTTAAGCCCCGTTACATTTTCCGCGCAAGAGCGTTTGACCAGTGAGCTATTACGCACTCTTTAAAGGGTGGCTGCTTCTAAGCCAACCTCCTGGCTGTCTAAACACTCTCACATCGTTTCCCACTTAGCATAGATTTGAGGACCTTAGCTGGCGGTCTGGGTTGTTTCCCTTTCGACTGCGAAACTCATCTCACGCAGTCCGACTACTACGCTTGGAGTATAGGTATTCGGAGTTTGATTGAGTTCGGTAAGCTCGCGCCCCCTAGTTCATTCAGTGCTCTACCCCCTATACTAAACACGTAGCGCTAGCCCTAAAGCTATTTCGGAGAGAACAAGCTATCTCCAAGTTCGTTTGGCATATCACCTCTACCCACATGTCATCCCCTAATTTTGCAACATTAGTGAGTTCGGCCCTCCACGAGAGGTTAGTCTCGCTTCAGCCTGCACATGGGTAGCTCACATGGTTTCGTGTCTAATCCCAGCGACAATCGCCCTATTCAGACTCGCTTTCGCTACGGCTCCGTCTATTCCTGACTTAACCACGCCACTGAGATTAACTCGCTGGCTCATTCTCCAAAAGGCACGCCGTCACACATTGCCCCGAAGGGCCATAGTGCTCCGACCGTTTGTAAGCATACGGTTTCAGGTTCTATTTCACTCCCCTTACCGGGGGTCTTTTCACCTTTCCTTCACAGTACTTGTGCACTATCGGTCGCTAAATGTATTTAGCCTTGGGAAGTGGGCTTCCCAGATTCCAGCAGGGTTAGCGTGTCCCGCTGTACTCAGGTGCTTTACTAGAATTCATCCCGGTTTCACATACAGGGCTGTCACCTTCTATGGCCTACCTTTCCAGATAGGTTTTGCTACCAAAAATTGCTCTTTGTGTAAAGTCCTACAACCCCGTCGCCATATAGACAACGGTTTGGGCTGTTCCCCTTTCGCTCGCCACTACTAAGGGAATAATTTCTTTTCCTGGGGTTAATTAGATGTTTCAGTTCACCCCGTTCCCTCTGTTACCCTATGTGTTCAGATAACAGTACCAGGGCATTGACCCCTGGTGGGTTTCCCCATTCGGAGATCCTCGGATATAGCGTCTGCACACGACTCCCCGAGGCTTATCGCAGTGTACCACGTCCTTCATCGGCATTTAGCGCCAAGGCATCCACCGTACGCTCTTAGTAGCTTACACACATGATACGGAGAATTTGGAATTCTTATTACGTGCAATATATGCATCGCGTTACATATACTTTATTTAGTTATTAATGTGCTTCCCAGACGAATCTGGTGCCTAATGCACTAGTTGTTATCCTAGAACACTAGCCTGTAACACCCACTTAGTTGATGTGAGTAACACAGGCTAACTTCCTAAGTTTCCTTGTCAAACAAAAGAGCCTGGCACGTTGCCAGGCTCAAAAGAGGGCAGACGCACCAATAATTTTGTATCTACAAGGAAAAAAGTGGCACTGGCGTTATCCTTATTCCTGACGGAAAACTGTTAATGGCTTGGTGGAGATGAGGAGACTCGAACTCCTGACTTCCGCCGTGCAAAGGCGGCGCTCTCCCAACTGAGCTACATCCCCCTGTCTGGGACATGGGCCTGGTTGGACTCGAACCAACGACCTCTCCCTTATCAGAGGAACGCTCTAACCAGCTGAGCTACAGGCCCTTGTATCTGGAACCTTAACACCTAAAAAGTGGTAAAAATAGTTATTCTTGAACCCGTTTGACTTTGCCTCGCGGCATGTCAAAACTCTATAAAAGGAGGTGATCCAGCCGCAGCTTCCGCTACAGCTACCTTGTTACGACTTCGTCCCAGTTACCGACCCCGCCTTGGGCGGCTGCCTCCGATTAGGTTAGCTCACCGACTTCAGGCGTTGCCAACTTCCATGACGTGACGGGCGGTGTGTACAAGACCCGGGAACGTATTCACCGCACTGTTGCTGACGCGCGGTTACTAGCAACTCCGACTTCATGCAGGCGAGTTGCAGCCTACAATCCGAACTGAGACCGGCTTTGGAGGATTGGCTCCGCCTCGCGGCTTCGCGACCCATTGTACCGGCCATTGTAGCGTGTGTGTAGCCCAGGATATAAAGGCCATGCTGACTTGACGTCATCCCCACCTTCCTCCGGCTTATCACCGGCGGTCTCGTTAGACACGTATAACTAACGATGAGGGTTGCGCTCGTTACAGGACTTAACCTAACACCTCACGGCACGAGCTGACGACAGCCATGCAGCACCTGTACTGGCTCCCCGAAGGGTCAGTCTGCTTTCGCATTCCTACCACCAGTATGTCAAACCCTGGTAAGGTTCTTCGCGTAACCTCGAATTAAACCACACGCTCCGCTGCTTGTGCGGGTCCCCGTCAATTCCTTTGAGTTTTAACCTTGCGGTCGTAGTCCCCAGGCGGTCAACTTAACGCGTTAGCTACAGCACAGAGGGATTGGATACCCCCTACACCTAGTTGACATCGTTTACGGCCAGGAATACCGGGGTTTCTAATCCCGTTCTCTCCCCTGGCTTTCGCATCTCAGTGTCAGGAATGGCCCAGAGAGCCGCCTTCGCCACTGGTGTTCCTCCCGATATCTACGCATTTCACCACTACACCGGGAATTCCACTCTCCTCTACCACCCTCAAGTTTTCCAGTTTTGAACGACCTCTCCCAGTTGAGCCAGGAGCTTTCACGTCCAACTTAAAAAACCACCTACATGCGCTTTACGCCCAGTAAATCCGGATAACGCTCGACCCCTACGTTTTACCGCGGCTGCTGGCACGTAGTTAGCCGGGCCTTATTCCTGAGGTACCGTCCTTTCTCTTCCCTCAGAAAAGAAGTTTACGATCCGAAGACCTTCGTCCTTCACGCGGTGTTGCTGCGTCAGGCTTTCGCCCATTGCGCAATATTCCTTGCTGCTGCTACCCGTAGGTATCTGGTCCGTGTTTCAGTACCAGTGTGGGGGGTCACGCTCTCACGCCCCCTACCCGTCTAAGCCTTGGTGAGCCATTACCTCACCAACTAGCTGATGGGACGCAGGCCCATTTCAGAGCGCCGGAGCTTTAGTTGTTAGCTTCTAGCACCAACAACATCCGGGGTATTAGCTATCGTTTCCAATAGTTATCCCCCTCTCTGAGGTAGGTCACCTACGCGTTACTCACCCGTCCGCCACTATCCCCTAGACGAATCCAAGAGAATCGTTCGACTTGCATGCATTAAGCACACCGCTAGCGTTCATCCTGAGCCAGGATCAAACTCTTCATAAAGAAGATTTGATATCCGTTTACTGCACGGACTACATTTTTACTTAAGAATTGAGGCCCAAGAAATTGTCTGTTTTTACCACTTTTTAGTTGTTAAAGTCCGCAGGTCACAAGTTCAACATTATAGCATGTTTTTTTGGCTTGTCAAATACTTTTTGCAAATTCGTTTTCTTTTGCTGAAAGTGATGACTTTTCCAAAAGTATAGGCTATAGGTTGCCTGTTGTTTTCCTGTTTTTAAGTTGCTTTGCCTTGTTTGGCGCAGCGAAGAAGGATAATACATGTTTCCAGGGTGCTTGTCAAGTGGGGTTTTATGTGAATTTTTTGTTTCTTGGGCAAACAGGGGAATGTAGTCTATTTTACACGAGTGGGTGTTCAAAAAGACGTGACCTGAGAGAGATATTTGAATGGACAAACGAGCAATTTTTAGCGTATGATGACTATGATTGATAAGTCGTGGACATGTATACTCTGGGAGAAAACAATGAGTCAACCAAAAGGGGTTCCTAGCAAGGCAGCAATGTTTGGACATGCTTTACATCCGATATTAGTGGATTTCCCTATCGCGTTTTTGATTGGGGCGTTTTTAACGGATGTGGGGTATTGGCGAACTACGGAAGAGTTTTGGGCACGCGCTTCGGTTTGGTTAATTGGTGGAGGGATATTGATAGGTATCGCGGCCGCAATCCTCGGTGCCATTGACTTCTTCACGGTTGTACCCGATAAAGCCAAACGCTCCGGCTGGATTCATTTTATCGTCAATGTTCTGGCCCTTACTTTGGCTTTGCTCAATATTTTGCTTCGCCTGGGAGACCGGCCAGAGCAGTACATTGTTTTTGGGGGACTGCTTTTGTCCTTGCTGACAACATTGCTTTTGACAGTTGGGGGATGGTTTGGTGGAGAGCTAGTGATGCGTCACGGCGTAAGCGTTTTTGGAGATCGGGAAAAGGACTGACCTGTAAACGAAGTTTCTTGTAACAAAGGCCCGCAGCTAACAATAGCTGGGGCCTTTTTGTTTCAGAGAATACCCGCCATAGAAATCGTTTCGCCGTTTAGGGTGAGGTAAGACTGACGTAGATTGGCGGTAAGGCAAGAGTGAATAGGCAACACCACCAGTAGATCTCCGACATGAACTTGATTAATGAAGGGCATGTCGGCGCAGACAAGGCCGTGTTCCTGACTTAAGCGGTGAATGAAAGCGTTAGCGATAGGCTGGCTCCAGCCGTTGTCGTTAAGCAAAGCGATAGCGCCAAAATGAAGGCGGCCATCGGGCAGGGTAAGATGTTCTTTAGATAAATGAACAGCCCCCCCGTAGATAACAAGTTCCTGGCGCTCGGGGTGGCGAGCTACAACGGGACAGGCTAAAGCAATTGCTATGTCATCAATGGAACAGACCCCATTATGAGCCTGCATGTAATCATAGAAAACAAAGTTGCCAGGGCGAATTTCATCTATGGAGAAAAGGTCCTCAACTAGAGTCGTGGTGGGAGTATCGCCCAGAGAAAGCAATAAATGGGGATAGGGCAGCATATCGCGAACGGATTGCAAGCGAGAGATGGTTTCCTGGTAAATGCTCGCGGCCGCGTCCTTTGTTGTTGGCCCATAAGCGTGTCCAGCATGGGTAAGAAGACCCACCAGAGTAAGCTGACTCGCGGCCGCAACGGCGTTCGCCACTTCCACAAACTGCTCTTGGGCTAACCAATGAATCCCGGTCCGACCATAACCCGTATCTACTTTGAGCCAAATGGAAACCGGGTGCAGAAGATTAGCTGTCAAAAATTGCACTGTTTCCACAGACTCAACTAATAAATTAAGCTGAATGGTTTCAGCCAGATGGTTGATCTTATCTATTTCTAGCCAGTTGACGGGAAAAGCAATGGTGATGTCATCCCAACCATGTTGGGCAAAGTAGCGGGCCATGTCTACAGAGGAAACAGTGATGTCGGTGACACCTTGAGCGCGGAACCATTCGCCAATGATGGCTGATTGGTGGGTTTTGAAATGCGGCCGCAGACGAACCCCACACCGATTTGCCTTCTCCACCATTCGGCTAATATTGCGCTTTGCCTTCTGTTCATCAAGCAACAATGTCGGTTTTTCAATTTTGAGCATGTGATCCTTTGTCAGCGAAGAATATTAACGGGTAAATGTGCGCCGCCGATCGGCCTGTATGCTGGCAAAAACAAGTAGAATCGAGATGAGCAGGGTCGTTACCCCTACCCGGTAAAGACCATCCATTTCAAAATCCAACAGGTAAAGCCCCACACCAACAATGACGCCTGCAACCAGCCCCATCAACCCACCCATATAAGCCCCATTGGCTAATTCACCGGGTTGGGCGCGTAAGAGACCCAGTACACCACCCACCCCACCCCAGATCAAGAGGCGTTGCACTAAAACACGCATCTGTTGTGGAGCCAAACCCCAATCAAGAACTCCAGGTCCGTTCATACCCATTGATGCCTGAGCTGAATTGGCCACACTGAGTACTTCTTGAAGGTTAAACAAGCAACCGACAATAATGCCTAGCACCAGCCCCAAGAAAAATTGGGCCAGGGCCGTAAATCCCTTAGGACCACGGAGAGAATACACCAATGCACCAACAATGATACCGAGCAATATGCTTTGTGGGAGCGCGGCCGCAACTGCTTTTACCAATTCTGACATCATTTCCCTTTCCTGATATAACAATAGACTGTTTTTATTAAACGAATGATGTGATCGTTCTTAACCAATCTATTGCCACATCAATCACTTCATCAATCCACAGGTTCATTATAACGAGCCTTGAATAGGGTACAATAAAGTTTGGCAATTATTCATGTGGAGTCAACTATGCTTAAAGGCTATGCAACCAGGGAAGCCACCCACCAACACGCGGCCGCGCACCCTTCCCTCACATTTAATGAAATCGGCAACACCGGACTTATGAGCAGCCAGGCCGGTTTTGGGGGTTACCGAGTAGATACTGGCGTACCCCCCTTTCACGAAGCTTTAGTTTATGCCCTCGACCAGGGTATCAACCTCATTGATACCAGCGCCAACTATGCCGACGGTGGCTCCGAAGAATTAATCGGACAAACCCTTAACGCCCTCATCCGCCAGGGGCAGTTACAACGAGAAGAAGTTATCCTGGTGACAAAAGGGGGCTACTTACAGGGAAGTAACTTTGAGTTAAGCCAGGAGCGTAAAGCCACAGGTCAGCCATTTCCCGATCTCGTGGAATACATGGCCGATCTGGAGCATTGTATTCACCCTGAGTTCCTGGCCGACCAAATTACCCGCAGTTTACAGCGGCTGGATGTAGAAACGATAGATGTCTATTTGCTCCACAACCCGGAATATTATTTGAGTTGGGCCAAGAATCAGCATTTGCCTTTAGATGAAGCCCGCAACGAATATTACCGACGCATCCGCCTGGCCTTTCAATATTTAGAGAAGGAAGTGGAACGCGGCCGCATCCAATATTATGGCATTAGCTCCAACAGCTTTCCTTACGCGGCCGCGCACCCTGAATTCACCAGCCTGGCTACCTGCTGGGAGATGGCCCGGCAAACCCGCAGCCAACACCATTTCCGCGTTATCCAACTGCCCATGAACCTGTTGGAAACCGGTGCGGCCACCCAACTGAACCAACCCAAAGGGCAAACCGTGCTGGAATTTGCCTGCCAACAAGGACTGGGCGTTCTCATCAACCGCCCCCTCAACGCTTACCACAAGAACAACCTCACCCGCCTGGCCGATTTAGACGAACCAGATTATGTGTCGCCCGCGGCCGTGGATGCCCGCATTGCTAATTTGGTGGCCCAGGAAGTTGTTTTGCACCGCGACCTCATGCCCACGCTGGAAGTGACCGCCGAGGTGCAAGATCAGTTGGGCCAGATGCTTTCTGTGGGGCAGGCTCTGGATGGCTATTGGTTAGGGATTAATAGTTATCAACGCTGGCTGGAAACCCGCTCCGGGTATCTGATTCCTCGTATTACCAGTGCGCTGCGGTTTTTGGAGATGCTCAAGAAACAGCCAGAGGGGTTGGATGGATGGATTGAAGCGTATATTGAAGCGGCCAATTATACGTTTGCCGCCATTACCGCTTATTATCAGGAGCAGGCTTTGGATGAGGCGGAACAGCTAAAACAAGCGGTCAAAGCGATTGATCCGGATTGGGCCGCGGCCGCGACCTTGAGCCAACTAGCTATCCGCGCCTTACGCACAACTCAGGGGGTGAGCAGTGTGCTGGTGGGGATGCGCCGCCTGAGCTATGTCGAAGATGTTCTCAGCGAACTGCGCCGCCCGGCCCCCATCGCTGAACGGACGGAAGCCTGGTTGCAATTGCAGGACCGGCTATAACCTGGCGTGTGCCTATGCCAGACCACCTCTTTATACCCCAGGCAGAACCCTTCTTTTTCCGCGGCCGCGACGTGGGCTGTCTTCTGGTGCATGGGTTTACCGCTTCACCCCAGGAAATGTTGAGTGTGGGGCAACATTTGGCTCGTGAAGGGTACACCGTTTATGGCCCCCGGCTGGCCCATCACGGCACAACCGCCGAAGATATGACCCGCACCCACTGGCATGATTGGTACTATTCGGTTTTAGATGGTTACCATCTGTTGCGCCAACAATGCCAGGAAGTGGTTGTCATTGGGCTGTCTATGGGTGGGAGCCTGGCGCTGATGTTAGCCACGGAGCAACCCGTTACGGCTCTCATTACCATGGAAGCCCCTATTCACCTGACCGATTGGCGTATGAATTACGCCCGCACGATTGCCCGCGTTTATCCTTACATTCCCAAACAGGGGTTCGACCCGGCCCAGAAGTTGAATGCCCGCTACTCGGTACAACCGGTGCACGCCATTGCTGAACTGCGTGATATGTTGGTGGAGTTGCGGCCGCGCCTCGCCAGCATCACCGCCCCCGCCCTCATCATCCATTCCCTGGCCGATGAGATGATTCCCCTCTCTAATTTTGACACCATTTACCGGGAGATTGGTTCCGCACAGAAAGAGAAGTTTATTCTCCAGAACAGCGGCCATCTGGTGACGGAAGATGTGGAGCAGGCTCAGTTGTTTGCGCGGGTGAGTAAGTTTGTCGGGGAGAGGACGCGGCCGCGGACGCTATTCAATCGTTTGCAACTGGTCCGCCGGCAAACAGGCCAACGCGGTTGCGGCCAACTGAAGCTGGAGCTAACCCGTTATTTAATTCTAGTTGTTAAGGCAAGGCAACACTCAGTTGGGCAGTCAGAAACTCAATCACGGAAGCCGGTTTAGTTCCCGTCAGTTCCTCAACCCCCTTGGACACAACATCGAATTGGCCTTGTGCCATCGCCGTATCAATCGAAGCATAGGTTTCAGCTATAGGCTGAGGCAACCCCGCACCGACCATTCCCTGAATCAACTGCTCCAGTTCCAGCGGTACATATGTGATCGGTTTTCCAGCGATCTGGGTCGCAAGCGCGGCCAGGTCGGCCTGCGAAAGAGCCTCTGGCCCGGTAATGTCCAGGGTACGACGGCCATTAAACGATGAGGTTAGAGCCGCGGCCGCGGCTCTAGCACAATCTTCACGAGTCACATAAGCCGTTTTCCCCTGTGCGGCCGCGCTGAATAGCTGACCCGTCTGCATCGCCTGGCCAAGAGAACCAAGGAGAATCTCAGCATAAATGTTATTGCGTAAGACAGTCCAATCGAGCGTACTGTCGGCTAAGGCCGTTTCTGTCCCGTAATGGTCAGGAGCAAAAAGCACTGGTGAATCCGGGCCAGGGCCAACCAACGATGTGTAGACCACATGACTGACACCTGCTTCCTGGGCGGCTTTGATAGCTGCGCGGTGCTGTCGTAGACGCAGCCCTGGTTCGCCCAAAACATCGGTACTGATCAACAACAGACGATCCACACCGGCAAAAGCTTCAGATAGCGAAGCAGGATCGTTAAAATCAGCCTGACGCACCAGCACACCCTGTGCGCTAAAATCCGCTAATTTCTCCGGCGTTCGCGTGGCAGCAATGATGGTTCCCGCTCGTGCTTCAAGCAACAACTCAATAACGTGGCGACCTAAATGACCGGATGCCCCTGTGACTAACAGGACCGGTGGATGGTTTTCTGACATGGTTTATCTCCTAAAGTTACGCTAGAATTTATAATAGTAACTATAAGAGATTTACTCTATATTAGGAAGTACGCACTTTGAAGTGAGGGGGTTACTTAATGGAAACAATTGCAATGTTGGAAATGAAAGGGGATGTGTATAACGGAGACTGCCCAACCCGGCAGGTACTTGACCGCATTGGCGACAAGTGGACCGCTCTTATCATTGGCATGCTTGACGGCAGACCCAAGCGATTTTCTGAACTTCAGCGCAGTATTGTGGGCATTTCCCACAAGATGCTCACACAAACGTTACGCAACCTGGAGCGGGATGGCCTTGTACAACGCACTCTCTACCCAGAAGTTCCACCTCGTGTGGAGTATGTACTAACGCCACTGGGAGAAACCTTGTGTACACCCATTACCGCGATTCGCCATTGGGCTGAGGAACATATTGCCGAAGTGACAGTAGCCCAAACACTTTATGATACGCGCAAATGACGGCTTGATTGGTTCATCCTTCAATGTGATTCCATGCCTGGAGTACCAACAAATTATCTAGAGTGATGCGGCCGCGCCATTCCTTCTTAGCCACGGGCCATACATCCTCGTACTGGCCCCACGCCCAGCCAGGCGACCAGCCCCCATCTTCTTCTTGCGATTCTACTAGAGCGTCAAGCTGCGGCCGCAGTTCAGACGCATACATCAACCCCAAAATCGCATCCGGGGCGGGTGCAAAGGCCAACAGGTTCAACTCATGCAGCTTATCCGGATCAAACGGGTACCAGCCGATGTAGGTCTGGCGGATTTTGGCTTCGGCCTGATGGCGGAGCAGGTTGGGCAGTTCCGGGATAGCACGGAGCCAGCAGAGCAGACCATAACGATCCTCGATGGTCGCCCCGTGTTTCAGGTTGTGCTGCGCCTGTTCCGTCACCCGCGCCATCATTTCATCAGAGACCAGGGCATCGTAGCGGTACAGGTAGCCGGTGAGTTCAATGGTGGGGTTGGGCCACTCTTCGGCACTGGGAACACCTTCGTCGTACACATGCCACCAGGGGGCGTGGGGATAGTCGTTGACATCGGTGAAGGTTTTGGGCCAGTAGCCAGCTTCTTTATTGTAAGTAGCTAACAAATATTGTACGGCACGCTGTACCATGGGGTGGTCTGCGGCCGCGTCCACCGCCCCCATCACCTGCAACGCCACCGACGTGGCCATCGGTGAAGAACCCGGCAGGCGGAAGTCCGGCTCCAGGGCGTTGCCAAAACCACCATCCTCGTTCTGGTACGCGGCTAACGCAGCCAACACCGCCTCAGCCGACCCGTCATTAAAATGAAAGTCAAACAACCGCTGCTCAAGTTCTCGGCCATTAGCACGAATAAACGCGGCCGCGAGGGCAAATTTTTCTGAGGTAAGTTTCATGTTGCACCTGGGAGGGGGAGCAAAGTGGCAAAGTGGCAAAGTGGCAAAGTGGCAAAGTAAGATCGTTTCGTGCAACTCTGCAACTTTGCAACCCTGCAACTCTTCCCCCCTAAATATTAAGACTTCTCTGCGTCAAGCGTCGCGGCCGCGAACCGGCCAACGTCACATAATTTTCCAGCCGCCCCGTCCGCACGCCAATCTGTTGCAGGTCACGTAGCTCGCGCAGCGTCCCTTTGCGTCTGGCGGTTAGAATACTGGTCGCACTTTTCGGGCCGATACCGGGTACACGGAGCAATTCATCCCGTGAGGCCCGATTCAACTCCACCGGCGACTCAAACAGGTTCAGTTTGGCCCAGGCCAGTTTGGGGTCTTCATCCAGGGGCAGGAACCCGCTGTCGCTGAAGGGCATTTCTTCCAGGCTAAACCCATAATCGCGGAAGAGGAAGGACGCCTGGTACAGGCGATGTTCACGCAGGGGGGACGCGGCCGCGACATTTTCTAATGGGGTGTCTTCGATGGGACTAAAGGCGGAGAAGTAGGTGCGGGTGAGCCGTTCCTGCCGGTACAGGTGCTCCGACGTGCTGAGAATTTCCACATCCGACTCCCCCACCGCCCCAACGACAAACTGGGTAACCGTGGAAGGCCATTTGCCGTTCCAGGTCTGGCTGGGTTGCTGGCTGGCCCGTAACTGCTGCACCCATTGCAGCGGCCGCACCAACTCCTCACCAAACTGCTTCATCGGGGCCAGGAGATGGAGCCGCCGGTCGTTGGGGGCTTCCAGGTTAATAGAAAGGCGATCCGCCAGTTGCGCCGCCCGCTCCACCTGCGCCTGCTCCGCCCCCGGCATAATCTTCAGATGGATGTAGCCGCGAAAACCGTACTGCTGGCGCAAAATTTCCACCGTCTTGATGAGCCTGTCCTGCGTTTTAACGCCCCCGCCGATGATGCCAGAACTCAGAAATAATCCCCGAACCAATCCGGCTCGCACCATATCCATCGTGACCTTAGCCATCTCTTCCGGCTTGACGGTGGTGCGGCGGTAGCTGTTGCGCCCGGCACGGAACGGGCAGTAGAAGCAGTTGCGCTCACAGGCGGTGGTGAGCATGGTTTTGAGGATGGGGACGGTGCGGCCGCCCGCGGCCGCGTGGAAAATGCCTAACTCTTTTTGGGGTTGACGTTCCCTCTGCAACACCTGCCCACACGGGGCCACCGCTGGTGAGGTTTGCACCTCTTCCGCCGGTTCCAGGTGCATGTTGACCGCAATATCTTGCAGCTTAATGAGGGTGTCCATAGTCGGTATTATAGAACATAAGTTCATATTTCACAAGCGTATTGACGCGCCTTTTGCCCCTGACTAAAATCCGCCATG
>JADJUV010000035.1 GCA_016716885.1 Candidatus Trichofilum aggregatum
CTATGTCTACCGACTTATTCAGTGGTGAAGCCAGCGTTTTGCGCCAACTGTTGCGCCTGACCCTGGCCCCCCCTTCGCCTCAGTTACAAAAGGACATGGAGAAGGAAGTGGAGCAGGGCGCGATTAGTGGCCTGTCGCCCGCCTATTTTTTGTTGGCGATGGATAGAACTGGGGGAGTGGAGCGGTTTGTGACCTATCACCTGGGCCGGATTGTGCAACAGTTAAGCCGGTACACGGAACAGAAAGAGGTCGCCTATTCGGGGCAGGTCCGCGGCCGCGTGCTCTGGTCATCCACCCTCAAGGCCCGCACCAGTGGCGACATTAATCCCTACCGTTTTGTCTGCCGCGAAGTCCTGCGCCGCTACGACACCCCGGAAAACCAACTGGTCAAATACACCATCGAAGCCATTTACCAGACCTTGCACGCCATTCCCGAGATTGTGCGCACGGGAGCCTGCTATTTTCCGGCGGGTGATTTGCTCCTGCCCACGCTGACCGCCACGCGCCTGCGCCGCATGGAAACGACCATGAACAGTTTGCGTTACCATGTGCGCCTGCGGGACATCACCTTGCCCCCACGCATTGAGGCGGAACATTTGCACGCGGCCGCGAACAATCGCATGGAGGAATATAACGAATTGGTGCGGGTATATAAGCTGTACCACACCCTCTGTTTGCAACCCCAATGGGCGAGTTTTGTGCAAGTGGGGCGGGCCTCATTGCCCTTGCCAGGGGCTGGAGATGGCGAAGGGGAAAAATGGGTGCAGGTCGCGGCCGCGATCTTGTCAACACCCAAACCAGACAAACCATAACCGCTGTCTACTCCAACTGCTCCAACACCGTCCGGTACAACGTATCCGCCCGCAAATCAGCCAGACTGAAACAAGGGCACTTAAGCCGATCCGCCAACAGCCGCGCCAACCCTTGATCAAAAGCGGCATGTTCCATATTGATGACCAACGAACGCACCTCAGAATCAGAAATAAGGTCAGCAATCCGGTGCGCCTCTTCTTGGGGGGGCATATCACTCAGGCTGACATTACCCGCCCCATCGGTCAACAAAATCATCAGCGGCATCACATCCGGGTGAGAGTGTGATTCCTGGCGGAATACCTCAAAGGCCATGAGCAAACCAGCCGAGAGGGGCGTTTTGCCACCCACGGCAATATCCGCCAGGGCTTTTTTCGCCAGTTGCACGGAGTTCGTGGGGGGAAGCACCAGGTTGGCCTGGTTTTTGTTGAAGACGATAAGCCCCACCCGGTCACGCCGCTGATACGCATCGGTCAGCAGGGACATGATGGCCCCCTTGGTGGCTTCCATCCGTTCGGCCACGGCCATGCTCCAACTGGCATCCACCACAAACATGATGAGGTTAGCCGAGCGGCGCACGCGCACTTTTTCGCGCAGGTCGCTTTTTTCCAGGGCCAGGGCCATATGGGTGTGATCGCGTTGGAGTTGGTAGGGCGCGGCCGCGCGCAAGGTCGCGTCAAAGGCCAGGTCGGTGACTTTACTTTTGCGGGAAGACGGGCTTGAATGTAGCGGCCGCGTTTGCGGTCCGTCTTGGTACGAGACCGACGACCCGCCTGGTTGCGGGTCAATTTATCCAGTTGCGTATCCAGTCGCCGGGTCGTGAACTCTTGTTTGGACTGGATTTTCTGGCCCCCTTCCCACCACTGACTATCCTGCGGGGTCTGGGGAACCATCTGGGGGGCGGCTTCCGTTTGCCGGGTCTCCGCTCCCTCAGACGCCTCCGAATCTAAGGCCTGTTTTTTTTTACCGCACTGGGGTCCGCCACCTCTTGTTCGGTGGGTTGGCCCATCTCATCACTCTCAAAATCACTGGGAACCTGCGATAGTCGCTCCTGCATATCTTGCATAGACACGGCCGCATCCTGGAAGGCTCGAACCTTGACCCGGTGAGGCAAGGCCAGTTCGGCGGCTTGCAAAATATCCATTTCGTTGATCTGGGTGCGGCTGTGAAAGGCGGCATGAGCCTGCGCCCCCGCAAAATAACCAGATCGGCCCGGTGTCCATCCACATTCATGGAGGATGTCAGGGTCGCGATAGCGCCCAGATCACGCCGGGTATATTTAACTTCGCGCACAATCTCACGGGCGTGGGCAATGCGTTCCGAGAGTTTGTGTTCTTCGCCCAGCCATTGCTCACGGAACTTCTCCGGCTCTACCTCAAAGGCGACCCGCCGCTCCATGATAGCCACCCGATCTTTGGGATCACGCAGGCTCTGGATGTTGACACAGAAGGCGAAACGGTCGAGGAGTTGCGGCCGCAGTTCCCCCTCTTCCGGGTTCATGGTACCCACCAAAATAAACTTGGCCGGGTGGGTAAAACTAATCCCTTCCCGCTCCACCACATTCACCCCCATCGCCGCCGAGTCCAACAGCAAATCCACCACATGGTCATCCAGGAGATTCACTTCATCCACATACAACAAACCCCGGTTCGCCGAAGCCAACACCCCTGGCTCAAAATGTTTTTCCCCTTTCTGAATCGCCTTTTCAATATCCAACGTCCCCACTACACGGTCTTCGGTGGCGCTGACTGGCAAATCCACAAAAGGCGTCCGCCAGTTGGTGACGTGCAACTCCTCACCTTCATCCCGAAAGCGGGTGCGGCAATCATCACACCACTCATCTGGCCGTTTCGGATCACAGCCAAAATGGCAACCGGCAATCACCGGCAATTGGGGCAAAAGTGACGCCAGGGCACGGGCCGCCGTAGATTTGGCCGTCCCCCGTTCACCCCGAATCAACACCCCCCCAATACGGGGGCTAACAGCATTCAAGATCAGGGCGCGTTTCATACGTTCTTGACCAACGATGGCGGTAAAAGGATAAACTGCGTGGCTGCGACTCATAAATTTCTCCAGTAAATTCATTACAGATAGGGCTTCTGTCTTTGACGGTTTTTATTCACCGGCCTGGAAGCATAATATTGTGCCCCGAAATTATACGGCAAGGAAGGCGTATAGCAACCATATTAGACAAACAACTAACAAATTGTTCGCCCACACCTGCCCCAATAAACAAAATCACGCCCTCAGACCCATTATATATGCCTCAAAATGAACCATTGCCCATTGGGGCGGGGCAAAACAAGCTGAGCAATCAGTGCCTGGCACGGGGCAGACGCACCTGGTCATAACGCAACTTTCCGCCCCGTGCCAGGCACTGATCGTTTAACTAATGATGGTAGGGGCGGGACGACGCGGGTTCAATGGGGATGATCCGGACAACGATCCTTCCGCGTCGTCTCGCCCTCTTACGATTGCGGCTCAGAAGGGCGAGACAGGTGGGGAAAGGCTGTTCCTGAAGACCAAAATGATCTGGCCCATCTGTCCCACCCCTACAAATGGTTTCAAATTTAGAATTTCGGCCTAATCAGGCATGGTAACTGCTACCTCTCAATTGAGGTAAAATGGGGCCGACACGAATAAAACGAAACATGATTTAAAGGATTTTACCCATGCGTCGAAAAATATTGCAGATTATCGCTGGCTTCGTAGGGACCTTTCTCGTTATTTACCTCATTCTGGCCTTAATTGCCCAACCCCGCCCTGAGCATCGTTTTTTTGCCAATGCCCCTGATGTGCTGGTCATTGCGCATCAGGGGGGTGAACATCTCCGCCCGGACAACACGATGGCCGCTTTCCAATATGCCTATGACCTGGGCGTAGATGTGCTAGAACTAGACATCCACAGCACCAGCGACGGCCAACTGGTGGTTATTCATGATAATACCGTAGACCGGACCACTGATGGCTCCGGGCTGGTAAATGAACTGACCCTGGCCGAGATTCAACAGCTAGATGCCGCTTACCGTTGGCCTCATAACGTAGAAAATCCCAGCGAATTTCCCTACCGGGATCAGGGAATCACCATTCCCACGCTGGACGAGGTATTTGCCGCGTTTCCTGGTATGCGCGTCAATATTGAGATTAAACAAACCGAGCCACCCATCGTTGAACCCTTGTGCCAACTGATTCAAACGCATGACAAAGAAGATGAGGTCCTGGTGGTCTCCTTTGACGATGAACAATTACGGCCTTTCGTTCGGAGCCTGTCCCGACGGTGGCCACAGGGCGCGACCGCAAACGAAATGCGCCTGTTTTTCGGCCTTAACACCGTCTTCCTGGGGGCAACGTATCAACCACGCATGGAAGCCTTCCAGGTTCCCGAATATTCCGGCGGTATTCATGTGTTGACAGAACGGTTTGTGCGGACAGCGCACCAGCAGAATATCCAGGTACATGTGTGGACGGTGGATGAGCTGGCCGATATGGCACGGCTCATCGAGTGGGGGGTGGATGGGATTATTACCAATCGGCCCGACTTATTATTGGAACTGTTAGGCCGATGAAGATGAGCCGACGCCGTTTTTTACAGATGATGGGGGGAACGATGGCGGCGGGGGGCCTCGCGGCCGCGACCGGTTACACCTATGCCGCCTATATCGAGCCTAACCAACTCGTCCACGAACGACACATCATTCCCTTACCGGGCCTACATCCCAGTTAGAAGGATTCCGCCTGGTTCACCTGAGTGACTTTCACTACAACCCGGAACAAAATAATCTGGCCCATCTCCAGCAAGTGGTCAGCCAGACCAACGCGTTACAGCCAGACCTGATTGCCCTGACCGGGGATTTTGTGGACAACAGCTTAGAGGGTGTATCGGTCATTGCGGAAATTTTGGCAGAATTGAACGCACCCTGGGGCAGTTATGCCGTTTTAGGCAACCATGATCATCGTCAGGGGGCGTCCGAAGTGCGTTGGGCGTTGGAAGAGGTAGGGATCAAGGTGTTGTGGAATGAAAATGTGACGCTGACGGGTGACGCGGCCGCGCTCAGTCTGGTTGGGTTGGATGACTGGCTGAGGGGGCGGCCGCAAATCAGCACCGCTCTGGATGGCCTGCCCGCCCATACCACCAACATCATGCTGGCCCACGAACCCGACCTGGCCGACAGGCTCAGCCAATACCACCAAATCCATCTGCAACTATCCGGCCATTCCCACGGCGGCCAAATACGCCTGCCCGGCATCGGCCCCCTCATTTTGCCCGCCCTCGGCCAAAAATATGACCAGGGCCATTACCAGATCGAACATCTGCACCTATACACGACCCGTGGCATTGGTACGCTAACCAATGTACCTTTCCGTTTTAACTGCCCCCCAGAGCTAACCGAATTGGTTTTGGTGCGTGGCTAGGCTGTGTTATCTTTGGTTTGAGTTTCAGGTTTCAGTTTCAAGGTTTCAGGTTTGTTTCAGTTTCGAGTTTTGAGTTTGTTTGAGCGTGACTGAACGCTGACGGTTAAGCTAAGATTTGACCGGCTAACATGCTGACAAGCTGAAATGCTACAAGAGGAAAATGATGAGAACTGTTTTTTGGGATTTTGAGCGTGGAACTGTCAATATGATTGACCAACGGGCCATTCCCTGGTCACTAGAAGTCATCGCCTACAGCGATTATCAGGCGGTGGGGCAGGCCATTCAAGAGATGGTCGTCCGTGGCGCACCGGCGATTGGCGCGGCCGCGGCTTTTGGTTTAGCCCTGGCGGCCTTCCAGAGCCGGGCCACCGACCGGCTGACCTTGCTCAAGGATGTGGAAGCGGCCGCGACCACCCTCAACGCCGCCCGCCCCACCGCCGTCAACCTGCAATGGGCCTTACAACGGCTCCTGCGCGTGGCCGCCAACGAAGAGATAGACACCGCCGACGATTTGCGCCGGGCATTACTTCAGGAAGCCCAAAACCTGGCCGATGAAGATGTGGCCCTCAACCGGCGTATGGGTTTCCACGGGGCCGAACTGATCAGCGATGGGGATACGATTTTGCACCATTGCAACACCGGGGCCTTAGCCACGGTGGATTGGGGCACGGCCCTGGGGGTTATCTTTGCCGCCCATGAACAGGGCAAGAAGGTGCAGGTGTTGGTGGATGAAACGCGGCCGCGGCTCCAGGCGCACGTCTCACCGCCTGGGAACTCCAGCAGAGGGGCATCCCCTACGACCTCATCGCCGACAATGCCGCCGGTCATTTCATGCGGCGCGGTGAGGTTAATCTGGTGCTGGTAGGCAGTGATCGCACCGCCGCCAATGGTGATGTGGCTAACAAAATTGGCACTTACCAGGTGGCCGTTCTAGCCAAAGAAAACGGCGTGCCCTTTTATCCCGTTGTGCCTACCAGCACCATTGATCTAAACCTGGCCCACGGCGATCTCATCCCCATTGAAGAACGGGGGGCCGACGAAGTGACATCGGTGTGGGGCACACCCATCGCTCCGGTCGGTAGCAGCGCCCGCAACCCCGCCTTCGATGTCACGCCCCACCGCTACGTGACCGGCATCGTCACTGAAGCAGGCATCGTTTATCCGCCCTTTGTGAAAAATCTACGGGTAGCGGTTGAGTCTGGACGCAACGTAAACAAAAATAGCTCCGTGGTGCGTGAAATACGCACCACGCACCCCACACCACGCACCATGCACAACATCCCCGTCATTATCCTCGCTGGTGGACAAGGCAGCCGAATGCAAACCGGCGAAAGCCCGGTCAAAAAAGAGCTGGTTCCCGTAGGGGGACGGCCGATTCTGTGGCATGTTCTGCGCAGTTTTTCCGCGCACGGCTTCAACCGCTTCGTCATCTGCCTGGGGCACATGGGCGAACAGATCAAACGTTATTTTCTCGATTATGACAGTCTGACCCGCGATTTTTCCCTGCATCTAGGCGAAGAAGGCCATCCTACCATCGAGTTTCACAACCGGCGTGATCATCCCCACTGGCAGGTCACGCTGGCCGATACCGGCCTGCACACGGAAAAGGCCAGCCGCATCGCCCAGGTTGCCGAGCATATTCAGGCGGAACGGTTTTTTGTCAGTTATGGCGATGATGTGAGTGATGTGGATTGACGCACTGGTGGCTTTTCACCGGGCACATGGCAAGTTAGCCACTTTGACAGGTATTCAGGTGAACCTGGATTATGGCGTGGTGGAGGCAGATGAGGTGGGGCAGGTGCAAGGATTTGTCGAGCGGCCGCGTCTGCCTTATTGGATTAACGGGGGTTACATGTTGTTTGAAGCGGCCGCGTTAGACCTCATGCGCCAGGGTGACGATGTCAACCTGGAAACCCAGGTGTTGCCCCAACTCGCGGCCGCGGGCCAACTCATGGTGTATCGCCACACCGGTTTCTGGAAATCCATGAACACCATGAAAGATAACATTGAGCTAGAGCAGCTGTGGCAAGAGGGTGCGCCCTGGAAAGTGTGGTGATATGGATTACGGGGCGGGGGGAGCGGGCGCAGGGCACACGGAGGTTCTCGGACCTCGGGGCCCCCCCCCCCCGCCCCCGGGCCCCCGGGCTTAAATGAAGGAGGTTGTTAACCGGGGCCACGGGTTTTATTGGTCAACATCTGGCCGCCCAACTGGTTCAGGCAGGCGCCGAAGTCGCCGTTTTGTTACGCGAGGGGTATTCGGGCACCCCGTTACCGGGACTGCTGAACCCGTTGCGGCCGCAACTCCACCTCGTTTACGCCGATTTACGCAACTTCAACCTGACCTCCCGCGCCATTCGGGACGCCGCGCCGGAGCAGGTGATTCATCTGGCGGCAGTGGGGGTCAGCGAGCCATTTCTGCCCGTCAATCCCGCCCTGAGCCATAACCTGGATGGCACATTGAACCTTACTACGAGCCTGCTTTGAAAAACAGGGCAATGTGACCCGGTTTGTCATGGCCCGCACCCCAGGCGAGCGCACGGCCATGAATGTGTACGCCGCCAGCAAAGCGGCCGCCTGGCAATTTTGCCAGATGTATGTGCGGACGCAGGGCTGGCCCATCGTGGGGGGAATGGTCTACCAGGCGTATGGGCCGGGGCAAGACAAACGGGCCTTGGTTCCGTCAGCGGTTGCGGCCGCGTGCGCCGGACACGATTTCCCCATGACCAGCGGCCAACAACAGCGCGATTGGATTCATGTCGAGGATGTAGTGAGCGGTTTTCAGGCCATCGTGCAAGCCGAACTGTCCCCTGGCGACACCATCGAATTGGGCACGGGCCAAAGCTACAGCGTAGCCGAGGTCGTGCATCTCATTTACGAACTGGTGAATCAGGGGGGAAGACCATTGGTGGGGGCGCTCCCTCGGCGGCCCGGCGAAGACAGCCGCCAACAGGCCAACATCCACGAAGCCCAGGCTCTAACCGGCTGGCAAGCCCGACATGCCCTACACGATGGGCTGAATCTGCTCGTTAAACAGTCTGTTTAATAAGAGGGGGAAAATAATTAATTGGTGAATGGGTGAATGGGTGAATGGTTAACAATAAGCAAAACCCAGTTCCCACAAGTTCCCAGAGTTCCTACGAGTTTTTCCTCACAATCCCGCCCAGGTAATAAAAACCGCCAAAGAGAAGGGGCTGAGTAAGGTGGAGAGGACAACGATGGTGGTGAGAAGCCGCGGCCGCACATCATACTCCGTCGCCAACACCGTCACCAACACCGCCGTGGGCATACTGGCTTCCAACAACATGGCCGAACGATTCAACCCTTCCAGGTGCATCCTATCGGCCAGCCACAGGGCCATCAGCGGGGCTACCACCAGCCGCAAACCAGTCGCCAGCCAGGCCACCTTCAACCCTTCCATCGCCCGCAAATCAGCCAGTTGCATCCCCAGCACCAGCAACATAACCGGAATAGAGCCTTCGGCGGCAATTTGTATCCCTTTGAGCAAAGGGGCGGGTACCGTTAGATCAAACCCATAGACCAGCAGTGCCAAAACAACCGCATACACCGCCGGTACACGCACCAGTTGGGCCAACGCCTGCCGCACTGTTCGTTGTCCCGCTGAAGCCACCAAAATCCCTACCGAGTAGGCCAAAATGGTGCTGACCACAAAGTAGGCAATGCCCCGTACCACTCCCTCATCGCCATACCGTAACTCCAACAAGGTCAGGCCATAGTTACCTGAATTAACAAACATCAGGGCCAGCACCAGAGCCACGGTGTCCAGGCGGGATAGCCGAAACAGCCGCCCCACCAACCAGCCCAACAACCCCATTAATAGGATGGTAAGCAGGGAATAACCGCCCAACAGGAGCAGTTCACCGCCATTCAGTTTGGCCGTCACCAGGGAATAAAACACCAGGCAGGGGCTAAACCCATTAAAGGTGACGCGAGCCACGGTTTTGACATCCAGCCCCAAGGATTGGCGCAAGGCAAAACCAATAGCCGCCACGATAAAGATGGGCAGTATGTTGTTGACAAGAACGTCGGTTATTTCAGACACGGGGGGGTTTAGGGAATGGGTAACAGTGAAACAGGTTTGTCTTGATCGTTTAAAGGATTTTTGCCACGAATTTCACGAATGAAGAGAAAATTGGTGTCCATTCGGGAAACTCGTGGGCGATCTTCTCATCCATGGCGAAAAAACTAGCCCGCCTTTACAGAACTTTTGGGAGAGTGGGTCGGAAGCCCCACCCCCCCCCCCCTCCCGAGGGAAGGGGGAGCCCGGGATCCGGGGCGGCGCCCCGCACCAAAGCCGTTCGTTTTGTTGGTGACCGCTTTAGCGGGCTGTCGCCCGCGGTCCCTCTGAAAACTATCGCTTGTAACGGGCTAATCTCTATTCTTCTTCATCCGGGTTATATTCCAACAGAGCCATCTGCCCCAAAATATCCATCTCTTCCAGGGCTTCCTCAATGGTCTCGTGCAGGTCTTCAGCCTCGGCGTCTTCTAACAGGTCGCTCAAAGCCTCACGCGCTATGTCACTGCCAATCTGCCCCAGCGCATTAACCGCCGCCAGCTTTACGGCAATGTCGTCATCATTGTGCAACAGGTCAATGATCTCATCCACCAGTTCACTGCTGCCAATGTTACCGGCGGCCCGCACGGCCTCTTCGCGTAAGAGCGGTGAATCACTGGCAAGTTCTATGCGCACCTCATTGAGCCAACGGCGATCCGCCTGATTGCCCATGGCATAAATCGCGGCCGCTTGCATCTGTTCGTCATCATCGTTATAAGCAGACTCAATGAAGGCGGGAATCCGTTCATGAGCGGCGCTAGAAACAGCTTCCAGGGCGGCCCGGCGCACCGGGATGGGATTCTGGTGGTTTTCTAGCTGGGCAATGAGGCCAGCCACGATGGGGGCCATCACTGATTCGGGGAATTGGCCCCATTCGGTGAAGAGGACAAAGTGACCTAGTGCCCGGCCGCGGCCGCGCGCACCGCCACATCGGGATCATCAGCCAGTAGCTTAAGAATAGGCGCAATGAGATCGGTGTTATCGGTGTCCCACAACCCTTCTAAAGCAGCGCGGCGCACGGATGCGGCCGCGTCCTGTAAACCAAAAGCAAACAGTGGCTCAAAGTAGACCTGGAAATTCTCCTCGGTCAGATCCGCCAGATGTTGCATAATGGCATAACGGCGATCCTCTGGCAGTTTCGGCCAACGATCCGTCACCGCCTTGATCTCCTTGGGGGTCAAATCGGACAGGCGAAAAAGCGAAGCCACAACCAGGGGCTTGTCTGAGGTCAGTTCATCCAGTAATGATTCGATAGGACGTTTGTTTGTAGTCATGTCATACTCCTAAGAAAAAAGGTTTCAGGTTTCAGGTTTCAGGTTTCAGGTTTCAAGTTCCCACTCGCTCACCCGGTTTGTACAAAAGAAAACGTGAAGTGTGGGTCACACTTCACGTTTTTAAGTCTAGATAAAACCAGTTGTGCGAACACAGCCGGGTGTCTAAAAGGGGATAATGGGGTTGATAATATCCTGAATGAATATGACCACAATCAGGGCCAGCAAGAGCATCATGCCTACCATGTGAACCAACCCTTCTCGTTCTGGCTCAATTCTGCGGCCGCGAATGGCTTCCACCAACACAAAAAAGATGCGGCCGCCGTCCAAAGCCGGAATGGGCAACAAGTTGGTAAAACCCAGGGCCACGTTAATCAAGGCCACTAACCGCAACAACGGCGACCATTCCCCTGTTTCAACCGTCATCTGGGCCGTGTTCCCGGCAATCTGGCTAATGCCTACTGGCCCCACAAAACGGGCTTCATTGGCACTGACTTCACCCCGTATCAACATCAAAGGGGTTCGTAAAGTGGTGTAGATCACATTCCAAATCTCCTGCACCGCCAGACCAACACCCGCAATCGGGTTAGCCCGTTCTCGCTCACCCGTTTCCAAATAACCGGGCCGCAAACCAATGCCCATCTGCGTGCCACCGTTCAACTCCATCTCACGGGGCGTGACCACAACGGTCACCGGCTCACTATCCCGCTCGACCAAAAAGCTGATGGGTTCGCCATTTGAGTTATCAACGGCGGCGTAAAGGTCTTCCACATCGTCAATGGGCGTCCCATTTGCCTCGCGTAATATATCTCCATTTTGCAACCCGGCTTCGGCGGAAGGGGAATTAGCCACCACCTCACCTACCGTGATGGACGTCTCATCAAAGATGGGCAAACCAATCACCGAATAGGCTAACCAGTAAATCACCAGAGCCATGAGAAAATTTGCCCCGGCTCCTGCAATTAATACAAAAAAGCGTGCCCGTTTCGAGGCTGAGGCCAACCCACCCGGCACATTAGGATCATCCTCACCCGCAGGGCGTACAAACCCACCAATGGGAATCCAGTTGAGAGAGAAGAGGGTGCCTTTCCACTCAAATAACTTGAGTGCCCGCGGGGGGAAACCCATACCAAACTCTTCGACTTTGATGCCGCACAAACGGGCGGCCACAAAATGACCCAACTCATGGGCCAAAATGATGGGAGTCAAAACAACAACAAATGCGCCAATCCACCAACCAATAGTCATAACGCTTCCTTCTTCACAGAGGCTGGATAGTTCAGTTAAGGTAACAAATTGACGGTTCCCTTTTGTGGGAAATTGTTTTGTTTCCCCGCGCTATTGGACTTTTTCGGAAAAAACTTTTTTTCCGCGGGGGGGCCAGGGGTTTTTCCCGGGGCGCCGGGCGGCCCCCGGGGGGGGTTTTTTTTTTCCCCGTAATCCTTTTTTTTTTCCTTCGCTTTTTTTTTTGCCCTTTAACCCCACGAACAACCGAATAGGATCACCACAAGGCATTATACGCGCCTCGCCAGGGATGGGGCAACTGTAAAAGCGGTTTCTTACGGATGATTAAGAAGCAGCTCAGGGCTAATGGCCAACAGCTAACGGCCACCTTCCAGCGGCCAACACGCCTGCGGGTTAAGCGAAAGGGCGAGAACGGATTCCGGGGGTGGTAAAGGGACGGTGGCGTCTAGTTCAAACTGGAGAGGGGAATCTTGCCCGGCAACGGCCAGGGTGAGGCGTTGCTGGCGGCCGCGAAAGGAGACATCTACCACGCGGCCGCGAATCACATTCACATCCCCCTCAATTGGCAGTTGCGCCGCTTCCGGGCGAATCAGTAAAGACACCGGCTCACCCGCCGGGCCAGTTGTAGCTACCACCAGGGTTCCTAGTGGCGTCTGCACCCGGCCATCTGCCTGCCACACCCCAGCAACCACATTGGTCATACCCAAAAACCCGGCCACAAACACCGTTTGCGGCCGCTGATAAATCGCCAAGGGGGGACCTTGTTGCTCAATGCGGCCGCGATTCATCACCACCAGCTCATCAGCCAGGGCGAACGCCTCAGCCTGATCGTGGGTCACATAAATGGCCGTGACCGCCTGCTCCAAATGATCCCCCGCCTGTTTAAGAATGGTGCGTAGCTCATCCATCAGCCGCTCACGCAACGCCCGATCTAACGCTCCCAACGGCTCATCTAACAGGAGTAAACGAGGGGCCGGGGCCAGGGCGCGGGCCAGAGCGACCCGCTGCTGTTCCCCCCCGGACAGCTCGTGGATGGCGCGGCGGGCAAAACCAGCCAGCCCCACCAGTTCTAATACGTCGGCGACGCGCTGGGCCTGCCGTTCTACGGGCCAGTTTTGCATTTTCAGGCCAAAGGTGACATTGTCGGCCACGTTTTTGTGGGGGAAAAGGGCGTAATCCTGAAACACATAACCGAAACCGCGTTGATGCACGGGTTGCGGCCGCAAATCCTGCCCGGCAAAAGTAATGCGGCCGCGGTCGGGCGTTTCTAGCCCTGCCACCAGACGCAACAGGGTGGTTTTGCCACAGCCACTCGGCCCCAACAGCACCACCGTCTGCCCCTCGTCTATGCTCAACGAGAAATCATCGACCACCGTATGGTCGTTAAAAGATTTGCTCAGATTCTCCAATTGCAACAAGGTCATGGTTCAATCCACAGGAACAGGCCACGAATTATACGAATTTTTCTCTGGTGGCCTGGCGTCCTTTGCGCCCTGGCGGACATTTTCAGCCACTTATGGTTGGCTGAGGTGGTATTGCCAAATGTCTACGCGATAAAAAGGGACATGGGCGACCAGGCGACTGTTTTGTTCTAACCAGGCTTGCAGAGGCGGATAAGGAGCCGGGCCGCTGATGAGCCAGACGGTGCGGGTTGTGGCGGCCGCGGCCGCCAGATCCGCCACCGAGCCAATTCGAGCCGGATGTTCTGGCCGATAATAATCGTAAACCAGCGGATCCGCGGCCGAAGCCAACCAGATGAGATCACCGGGCGCGGCCGCGTGGTTAACATAGGCCACCACCCCCCGCCAATCATCCTTCGGCACCAACACCAGCATTAGCAACGTCACCGCCAAGGAAAACCCCATCAAACTGGGGCGTAACCACGGTTTCTTTAACTGACGAACGGTCCAGGCTACCCCACAAAGGAGCAAAGGCCAAAGGGTTAAAAGCACCCGCTTGAGTAAAAAAGGTCGGGCACCAACATGAGCAAGGTCAAAAGCAGGCAGAACGGGATGATCAGCCCGGTAAACAGCGGCCGCGTGCGCGGCTGAATGAAGAGATAATAAACGATGACGCCCCCACCTATCACCAGGAGTAACAATCCCGGCAACCAGGCCAACGTTATCACAGGTAGCGGCAGAGGCAGGCGGTTGGCTACCGATTGCAACGGCTCCAGCAGGCCCGGTAAAAAAAAACGGCCCGGCCAAAAGGCAACCCATCCTGCCAGTGAGGCCACAAACCAGTGACTCACCGGTTGACGTTCGCGGCCGCGCTGCCACCACCAGCCCAACCAGATACCACTCAGCCCAGCCCACAAAAACACCAGCGTAAAATCTAGATATAACCCCACAACCAGGGCCAACGCAAACAACAACCACCCTTTACGACTTTGCCAGACAAGCCCCAACGCCAGGAAAGTGGCGACCAGGGCAGCGATGGCGTACATGCGGGCTTCCTGGGCGTACCAGACCGCCAGCGGCGAGACGGCCCACATCGCGGCCGCGAACCAGCCCACCTCATACCCCCCCACCTTGCGCCCCAAAACAAAAACAGCGGCGGTCGTCAGCAGAAACGCCCAGGCCGAGGGCAGGCGCAGACCTATCTCGCTGGAAGTGACCGGCAACCAGCCATGCAACAGGGTGTAATAAAGGGGCGGATGGGCGGTATCCGGGTTGGTTATCCAGATGTCGGTGATACGCTGGCTGGCCTGCCAGGCAGAAAAAGCCTCGTCCAACCAGAGGCTTTTATGGCCGAGCGTGAGTAAGCTCAACGCGGCCGCGGCCAAAATTAACCCCACCACCAGTAAACGACGTTTCACTCGGGCTACCTTTTTAGCGTTTCAGCGTTTCAGCATTTCAGCTTGTCAGCTTCCGGCTACCGGCTGACTTATTGGGGCTGACCGGCTGACCCTAAAGCGGTCACTAGCACCAATGATTTTGAACATCTTAACGACCGCTGACTTCACTCTCATAAACCTGGCTGAACAAAGGCACAACCACCCGCCAATCATACTGACGGGCAAACTGGCACGCGGCCGCGCCCAAACGCTCTCTTTCACCTTCATTGGACAACAAGGCCAACACCGCCTGGGCAAATTCGCCAGGGCTGTCGGCCAGCACAGCCTCGCGACCCGACTGCACCGGAAACCCTTCCGCGCCGACGGTGGTGCTGACGATGGCTTTGCCCGCGGCCATCGCCTCGATCAACTTGAGTCGCGTGCCACTGCCTACGCGAAAAGGCATCAGGCACAGGCCAGCCCCAGCCAGATAAGGCTGAACAGTGTCCACCCACCCGGTCAGGGTGATGCCCGGCTGTTGGTTGAGCGACTGGAGCCGTTCATGGGGCTTTTGACCCACAATCGCCAGGGTGGTCTGCGGCCGCGCCGCCCGTATCTGCGGCCATATCGCCTCAACAAACCAAAGTACGGCATCCACATTGGGCCGATAATCCATCTTGCCCGTAAAAACCAGGTCAAACGATTGATTGGCTGGTACTTGTTGGGGGTTTGTAGGCAACGAATAGGCTTCTGTGTCAATGCTGTTGGGAATGACCGTGACCTGTTTTTCCCGGGCCAGCGGGCGCAACTGCCGGGCATCCTCATCGCTAACCGCGACTACCCAATCGGCCTGGCGCATAGCCCAGCTTTCAAAGCGGCGTAGACGGTGGGTTTGCACAAAAGAGTACGCGGCCGCGGGCCAGCGCCCCGGTCGTCTCACATCCGTCAGAAAATTACGTCGCTGTAACTCCGCCTCGGCGTTGTGGTTATCAAAAAGGATGCGGCTGGATGGGCTAACCGCACGAATGATGCCAATGTAACGAGCCAATTCGATCCCTTCCACCTGCACAATATCGAAGTGGGTTTCCGTGAGCCACTGTCTGAGCGCCAGGGTAAAAGCGGGCGCATCAAGCCGGTGGGCCATGTCTGGCAAACCGGTCGTCAGGAGTTGGCGCAGGCGTAAAGCCAGAGAACGTTGGGGCACGGGCACGGTGCGAACCGAGGGACACACAGCCAACAAGGGTTGAATCGCGGCCGCATCCGTCACCTGATTGGGTTCGACAAAACTCAGCAAACTAACCGGGTGGGACAAAGCCAGACCACGTAAAATATGCCAGTTTCGCAGACTGGTCCCCTGGTGCGGGGGATAGGGCAATTGGGGGGTCAGGAGTAAAATAGAAGCTGTCTTCATCGCTTTCATTATCCGCCAGAACCGAGGAGAAACCGAATTATGACCAGCCTTATTCCCGCTTCTCTCAGCCAGGCTCTCGGCCAGGCCCAGCACGTCGTTGTCTTAACCGGGGCGGGCATTTCCGCCGAAAGTGGCATTCCTACCTTCCGCGAGGCTCAAACCGGTTTATGGGCACAATATGATCCCCAGGAGCTGGCAACGCCAGAAGCCTTTGCCCGCAACCCCCGCCTGGTCTGGCAATGGTACACCTGGCGGCGGCAACTGATTGGAGCGGCCCAGCCCAACCCCGGACACCTGGCTCTGGTGGAGATGGCTGGTATGGTGCCGCGCTTTACCCTCATCACCCAGAACGTTGACAATCTGCACCAGGATGCGGGCAGTACGGACGTTTTGGAACTGCACGGCAATATTTTTCGCAGTAAATGTTTTCGGGAAAACGTGCTTATTGCGTCATGGCCGGAAAGTGAAGAGGAGCCACCGCCCTGCCCCCATTGTGGTGGCCCTCTGCGGCCGGATGTGGTCTGGTTTGGGGAGTCACTGTCACGGATGTGCTAGAGAGAGCTATCGCGGCCGCGGCCACAGCCGATCTATTTTTCACCATTGGCACGTCTGGCCTCGTGCAACCGGCCGCCTCGCTACCGCTCATGGCTCAGCAGGCGGGAGCCATCACCGTGGAGATCAACCCGCAGGCCACACCGCTAACCGCCTCGATGAATTACCATTTGGCCGGGGCATCGGGGGAGATATTGCCCCAACTGGTCGCGGCCGCGGGCCATCTTGCCCTGCCTTAATCACCCCAACCTTGCCCTCAATCTACTTTCCATAAACAAATTTCTCGTTTATACTAACCGGCAAAAGTCCTGGTCACTATCTATAGTTGTCAAGAAAAGATTTTGTTGGTAGTGACCGCTTAGCGGGCTGACACATTAGCTAAAGCGGTCACTACGAACTAAAACCCCAAATGATTATCTGAACATCTATAGTTACCGTTCACTATCACTGGAGCTTCATCGTGTCATCCCAACGTGATGATCCCCAAACCGAAATTGTTGTCCCCTGGGGCGTTGTTTTCATCGCTATTGGCCTGCTCATTCTGCTGACCGTTGGTGGCATTATCCTGCTTTCCTACAGCCAAAAACCAGGCGAATCACCCGCCATCGCTCTGTTTCCCACTCGGGAATACGCCAGCATTATCATTTCTACGCGCAACGCCTCTATTGACCTGGCTCCCACCCCGGATAATGCCAATGTCATTCCCATTCTGCTCCCAGAAACACCCGTAGACAGCAGCAAATTCCCCTCTTTTGCTTCCGTGGATGAAGCCCCACAAAGCATTTATTACGTACCCAAACCCGGTCAGCCCATCCGCCTAACCATCCCAGACCTCAACCTGGACGCCGATGTCCAACCCGTTAGCTTACAAACGGTTGAATACGACGGGCAGTTGCTGTATCAATGGGAAGTTCCGTCGGGCTACGAAGCGGGTTGGCACGGCTCCTCAGCCCTGTTGGGTGAACCGGGTAATACCGTCATTAACGGTCACAACAACACCCTGGGCGAGATTTTTCGTGACCTGGCGGATCTGGAAGTGGGTGACATGATCAGCCTATATGATATTGAACGGGAATATCAGTACCGGGTAGACCGTATTGAGTTGTTCCCGGAGCAAGGTCAGCCTCTGGCCCTGCGGCTAGAAAATGCCAAATGGATTGATCCCACCAATGATGAACGGATTACCTTGATTAGTTGTTGGCCTTATGTGGGCAACACCCATCGGCTCGTTGTCGTTGCCACACCTGCCCAATAATTAAAACCGCTATCGTCAATAATCAATTACCGTATTCCGATAATTGTTACCAATCAGGAGGTTTCGCATGGCAAAAAAATGGTTCGGTATTCTCGTATTGTTAGGGTTGGCTTTATGGCTGATCGCCCCCATCACCTCGGCCCAAGGTGTCAACAAATCTATTCGCGGCTCGGTACGTGAAGATAAGGATGGGGACGGCAAATGTAGTGACGGAGCCACCATTACGGGTGTGCCCATTGAGTTTGTTAGCAACGACGGGCAATGGTCGCACGTTCTGTACACGGGTGACGACGGTTCGTATGGTCTGGTCGCCGTGGGGGATGGAACCTGGACTGTAACGGCCAAACCGGCGGCTGATTGGGTCGTTACATCGGCCAAAAGCCTTAAACCGGTTATCAGCGATGAACAGCCCGTGGTTCTTAATGTGAGTTTTTGTGTTCGTAAGACCTCAGCCGTCACGGGTTCAGGAACAACGATCCTGCCACAGTCGGGGTCTGCACTGCCCACCGGCATGGTTATAAGCGTGACCACGGGTATTCTGTTTTTGATGACCGGGCTGGTGATGGAAGGGCGTCGCCGCTGGATGAACTAATAACGTTAAAGGATTGGTTCAGTCTTTGAGTCTGAACCAATCTACACATGGCGATCAAGGGATAAGCAGCAGTTTGCCCCTGTTTTGGCGGTCTTGCAGATAATGGTGAGCCGCGGCCGCGTCGCTAAACGCAAACACCTTATCCACATGGGGGCGAAACAGGGCCTCGTCGTACCACTCAACAATCTGGCGCATCCAGGGCCGAATCAGTTCCGTGTGATCCCACAAATGACCAATATTGACGCCAATAATGGCCTTGTTGTCATTCATAAGTTTTAACGGGCTGTAGAAGGTCATATTACCTAACATACCCAATAAGCTAAGCCAGGAACGTCGTTTGCCCGTCGCGGCCGCGCTGGCCCCAAATTCCACCAACCGCCCGGTTGGCTGAAGCAGGCGATAATTTTTCTGCCAATGTGCTCCCCCCAGCGGGTCCAAAATCAGTTGAACCCCTTTGCCCCCGGTATGCTCCCGTACCACCCGCTCATAATCCTCATTGCGATAATCAATGGCGTGGTGTAACCCCCGCTGGCGTAAAAACTCATGTTTGCCCGGTGAAGCCGTGCCAAAAGTGTCTGCGCCGATTATTTTACAGATGTCTAGCGCCGCCAGTCCCACTCCACCAGAGGCATTATGAATCAATACCTTATCCCCCGCTCTAAGTGACCCCATCACAATAAGGCATTGGTAGGCAGTGAGATAGTTGACCGGCAACGCGGCCGCGTGCTCCACACTCATCCACTCTAGCCGCTTAAACACCTGCTTATGGGGCACACAAACGATTTCGCTGTAACCATTAAAACGGGTCAAAGCGAATACCTTGTCCCCCTCTTTTAGCTCTGTGACTCCTTGCCCCACATCAATAACGACACCTGCCACTTCATAACCGGGCACATAAGGGATGCCCGGCGCATCCGGGTAGATGCCCAGACGGCCCAACACGTCGGCAAAATTGACGCCGCTGGCCTCAACCCTAATCTTGACTTCGCCACTGCGTACGGGCGGCTCCTGCCCCTGGCGCAAAACCAGTACCTCGGGTGATCCTGCTTTACTGATCCAAATTTGTCTCATACAGGTTAATCATACCCCGCGAAAAACATTTGACAATCCATGATCCATCGGCTACATTGTCGCCATAACCGTACCTGTAAATCAATTTTTTACTCATCAGCAAAAAGAAGTTACACAGAGGGCACAGAGGGAAAAACAGGGAGATTCACAGAGAAAATCTGTGCCAATCTGTGAGTCTACGGCAAAAACGCACGCCGAGGCGAAAAGGGCGCCAAGACACCAGAGAAAAATTTGTGTTGATTCGTGGCTTCTTTCAGTAGACTCATCTGTGAAATCTGTGGTTAACGTTTTTCGTTCATCATGTTGCACCCAAAGCTTACGCCGCTCGCATAACCAATCATGCCCGAAATCACCTCTCTCCCCCCTGGTTCCTCTACCCAACGGGGTGGCCTAAACCACCAGGCCATTGAAGATTATCTTAAGACGATTTATATGCTGGCTGAAGAAGAAAGCCCGGTTAGCACGTCTCGTATCGCGGCCGCACGCAATGTCAAACCCGCTTCTGTCACAGGCATGTTGCAACGGCTAGAGAATCTGCAACTGGTCAATTATGAAAAACATTACGGTGTCACCCTCACTGATAACGGCCATAAAATCGCCCTGGAAGTTATTCGCCACCACCGCCTGATTGAGCTATACCTCATTGAAGCATTAGGTTTTTCCTGGGATGAAGTGCACGAGCAGGCCGATATTTTGGAGCATGTGATCAGCGAAAAGCTAGAAGAACGCATCGCGGCCGCGTTAGGGTATCCCACCCTAGACCCCCACGGCGATCCCATTCCCAGTAAAGAAGGCAAATTTGTGCAAGCTGATTTGATTCCCTTAACCCAGCTTAATCCGGGCGCCGCACGCGTAAGCCGTATCTTGCACGACGACAACAGTGAAATGCTTCGCCTTTTAGCCGATTTGGGCCTAACACCCGGGGCAGAAATCAGCCGAACTCACCACACAGCCGCGACAGAACCGGTTACGTTTACCATTAAAGAAGAGACCCGGGAGATAGACCCTGGCGCGGCCGCGGCCGTTCTCGTCGAACTCATTTAAAGAAACTGGCGTCTGGCGAAAATTAGCACGACCTCAAGAAATCTCTCAATCTCTTAGTCTCTTAGTCTCTTGGTCTCCAGAGGTCAGTGCCAAAAACGCCAATGCCCAGCAAGAGAACTAAAACCATCCAGCCCTCACCTACAACCCGGCACTCCACCTCTGCCGGTTAGCCACCAGGCCCAATTTGCCCATCCACCCCATTCCACGTATGATCACCGCCTGCTAAAAACACCATCACCTTAAACAAAAGAATCTACCAATACCATAACCAGGCCGTTTGACCCAAACGCCCTGAATTTGCTACAGGAGACACCCATGAGTCAGTCGAATGACATGCCCATCAGCCCCGAACTACTAGAAATTTTGCGCTGCCCCCTGGCCGTACAATCCCCAGAATACGGCGACGATCCCGGGCGGCTACGTCTAGTCAAAAACAGTTGGCTCGTCAGTGACGATAGCGGCCTCAAATACCCTATTCGTGAAGGCATCCCCGTTATGCTCATCGAAGAAGGGCAGAAATGGAAAGATACCGCCGAAGCGGATCTCCCGGTTCCACCCCCTTCAGCCTAAACGCTCACCGTCACTCCCCAAAAGTCGAGACAGACCGCAGGCTCAACCTAAAAAACCATTCTTTGTTGTTCCTGTGAAAGCAGGATTCTACCTATGACTACCATCCTGCAAATCGAAGATAATCTGGCTAATCGGGTTCTCACGGAACGCGTGCTGAACCCGCATGGTTATCACCTCATACAAGCCGACACAGGTGAACGGGGAATTGAGATGGCCATCGAAAATCAGCCAGACCTCATTCTCATTGACATAGGCCTGCCAGATTACGACGGTCATACGGTGCTAAGTCTCCTGCGACAAATCCCCGATTTATCTCTTACACCTTTTGTTGCCATTACTGCCTGGCCTGCCGACAAAGCCAGAGAAATGTGTGAACGATATGGTTATGATGGGTGCATTACCAAGCCCATTGATGTCAAAACCTTTCCTGCACTGATCCAAAAGTTTCTCCAACTTAAGAAAACCAGTACCACTGACCAGGATTTCAGGGAATAACTCGTGAAGTACGTTTTGATTATTTTCTGTCACAGCGTGCCTGTCACACGACTGATAAAACCCATGAATCCCACCCTATTCTTTTTTCCGGTTCATGGAAATCTTACCCGCTGACCAATTCACCCTGGAGCAATTGACCGAGGTATATAACCAGACACGGGTAGATTACATCGTGCCCATGCCCATGAATGTGGATACGCTCCGGGAATACAACCGGGTATACGACATTTCGTTGACCGGATCATGTGTGGCCACCCATGAAGAAGAAATAATCGGGCTAGGCATGTTAGGTCTACGCGAGCAACGAAGCTGGATCACGCGCCTGGGTGTCTTGCCTTCCGGGCGTCAACACGGTTTAGGTCGTGCCTTAATGGATTTCATGCTGGCGGCATCCCGAGAGTGTGGTGTACCCACCGTCTGGCTTGAAGTGATCAAAGGAAATGACCCGGCCCATAATTTGTTTCGTCGCTGTGGTTTTGTAGAGACTCGGGAATTAATGGTCACCCGCCGTCCGCCTACCCGCCACCAGGATAACGCCATCTTCAATCCCAGTGACCTGTTGCACCTGCGCACCCACAATCTGGATGTGGCCCTGGAATTTTTACAGCAACGCCAGGAGTGGCCGGCCTGGACAAATCAAACCGAGTCGTTAGCCAACGTGCCCAATCTCACTTTGATCGAGATACAATTGAAGGATGGTAGTGTGGGCTGGGTGGCGTACCATGCCAGTTTGTTACGCCTGACACGGATTATCGTGGATGTGTTGGTGGGTGATCCCGTTGAAGTAACCACCGCTGTTCTGCACACCCTACACCGACTTCACCCCACTCAAGATGCCCTGGCCGAAAACATTCCAGCAGATGATCCTAAGTGGCCTGGTTTTCAAAAAATGGGCTACTTCGAGACGTTTCGGCGGGTGGAAATGGTTAAACATTTTTAGATAACGTTAGCCGATCACCGTTCAGGAGACCCCTACCCCATGAGCCTACCCGTTACTTCAGACGATGTCGCGGCCGCAACGCAGCGCCTTCACCACATCGCCCACCGCACCCCCGTTCTCACCGCCCACACCCTGAACCAGGTCTGCGGCCGCGACCTGTTCCTCAAATGTGAAAACTTCCAGCGCGTAGGGGCCTTCAAATTTCGGGGCGCCTACAACGCCGTCAGCCAACTCAGCGAAGAACAAAAAAAACGAGGCGTTATCACCCACTCCAGTGGCAACCATGCCCAAGGGTTGGCTTTGGCGGCCAAATTGTTGGGTGTGCCAGCGGTCATCGTGATGCCCGAAGATGCCCCTGCCGTCAAACGGGAGGCTACCGCTGGTTACGGCGCCAGCATTGTCACTTGCGCGGCCGCGGATCGGGAAAAAATCTCGGCGCAACTGGCCGAAGAAAAAGGCTATACCCTCATCCACCCCTACGACAATGACCAGATCATTGCCGGAGCGGGTACGGCGGCCTGGGAACTTTTTGAGGCAACTGGCCCACTGGATTTGCTTTTTGTACCGGTAGGCGGTGGTGGGTTGATTAGTGGCAGTGCCCTCGCGGCCGCACGCCTCTCCCCCAATTGCCGCGTCATCGGCGTTGAACCGGTCAGCGGCAACGATGCGGGCCTCTCCTGGCGCGAGGGGCACATCCATACCCTGCCCACCGTACCCGCCACCCTGGCCGATGGTCTGCGCACCCGTTTCATCGGCCAGCGCAATCTAGCCATCATGCGCCAACACGTCCACGATATGCTCACCGTCAGCGAAGAAGCCATCATAGAAACGATGTACTTTCTCTGGACACGGCTAAAAATCATCGTTGAACCCAGTTCGGCGGTCGCTCTGGCCCCCTCTTCACGGGCAGCTACGCGGGCGCAGGCCAACGGGTCGGCATCCTGCTCAGTGGCGGCAACGTCGATGTAAACCACCTACCCTTTGCGGCCGCGAACCCTGAGCCGTTAGCCGTCAGCACAACCACCAGCCAACGGCCAGCCGCCAACAGTCAACCGCCAGCAGCCAGCAGCCAGCCACGCATCCTGGTTTGTGATCAAATTGGCCCTGAAGCCCTGGCTTCCTTACGTCAATTCGCTGAGGTAGATGTTTTGCTGGAACCCGACCGTGAGACCCTGCAAAATGAGATCGGCCAGTATGAGGCGCTCATCGTGGGCGAAAAGACCCGGGTTAGCGGCCGCGTCATTGAGCAAGCCTATAAACTACGTGCCATCGGCTGTACCGGAACCAGCCTGGATAACGTGGATGTCAGTTCGGCTCGCGCCTTTGGGCTGACCCTCTGTTATCACCCCAGTAGCAATGCCGTGGCCGTAGCCGAACACACCCTTAGCCGCATGTTGACCCTGGCCAGTCGGGACGATGAGTTAGGGAGCAGTCTAGCAGGCAAAACCCTCGGCATCGTCGGTTTTGGCCGTATTGGACGGCAAGTCGCCCAACGCGCCCTCGCCTTCGAGATGCGGGTCATTGTCAACCAACCTCGCCTGACCCCGGAGCTGGCTCTAGAAGCAGGCGTGACCGCCACCGACCTGGTTGATCTCCTGCGCGAGGCCGATTTTGTGACCTTGCATGTTCCGTTCAAGCTGGAAACTCAAACCCTCATCGGCGCCAGGGAGCTGGCCTTGATGAAACCG
Organism: Candidatus Trichofilum aggregatum; assembly: GCA_016716885.1. GTDB lineage: Bacteria > Chloroflexota > Anaerolineae > Promineifilales > Promineifilaceae > Trichofilum > Trichofilum aggregatum. The sequence goes on from JADJUV010000035.1 coordinate 24,206, forward strand.
ACGGCCTATCTCATCAACACCGCCCACACCGAACTCATTCATGATGAAGCCCTTTTGGAAGCTCTAGAATCGGGGCATCTGGCGGGAGCAGCCCTGGGTTCGTTTGAGCCACGCATAGGTGAAACCCGCCAACGCCCCATTGTGCCCTTGCAACAGCACCCCCGAGTTATCCCCGCCCGCCATGTGACAGAGTTTATGAAGGGAAATCGCCAGGACGCGGCCGCGGCCGTGAGCCATCAACTTGCCAGCCTCTTCAAGGTCAAACCCCCCAGCGAAACCCTCTCCCTGGAAGTCGTGCCCACCGAGCAAGTAACCCCCCACGAGCAAATAGACGATAAGCGCGTAGCCCGGCTCATGCAGAGCCTGGAAAAAGATGATCGGCTTGTCAATCCCCCCATTACCGTGTACTGGGAAGGGCGTTACATTATTCTCGATGGCGCCACCCGCTTCACGGCCATGAAACGACTAGGCTTCCCCACCGTTATTGTCCAAATCGCTGATACCACGCGGGAAGGGTTTGCCTTGCACACCTGGTATCATGCCATCTCGGCTGATAAACCTGTCACCACCTTATTTGAGCACCTACGCCAGATCGAGCATTTGTCTCTCACCCACCTGCCCACCGAAGCCATTGCCAACGTATTTAAACAAGAGGACGTATTATGCTACTTTCTAGATGGACAAGGGCAGGCCACCGTTGCCCAGGTTAAATCCTCAGGGAACAAACTCGTCGTCATGAACGAGCTGGTGGCTCGTTACACCAACTGGGGGCAGGTGGAACGCACCTTACTCACAGACACCAGCCGCCTGCTAGGGCAATTTCCCCAGATGGTAGCCGTCGCCATTTTCCCCCAATTCACCCCAGAGACAGTGTTTGCCGTAGCCAGCCGGGGTGATTTCCTACCCGCAGGGTTAACCCGTTTCGTCATACCGGGACGGATTTTACGGCTCAACGCTGACCTGAAACGGCTGAAGGCTGATGAGCCGCTGGCGCTCAAACGGGCCTGGTTTAATGAGTTTCTCAAAGGCAAATTGACCCGTAGTCAGCACCGCTACTATCAGGAGCCGGTCGTTTTACTCGACGAATAAAAGACCGCTTCATTGGGGTCAAGCCTCGGGGCTTCTCTTGACCTATCTTCCCCAAAACAAAAAAGACGTCGTGTGATTATTGACAATCACACGACGTCTTTTTTTCGGCGGGCGCGCGGTTTTCGGCAGGCCCCGAAAACACGCGTAGCCCCCTTCCCCCGGGAAGGGGGTCAGGGGGATGGGTCTTCCGACTCAACCGGCTAAGGACTTGTGTAAAGCTGTACTAGGCACCGAGCAGCAGATAGCCCACACCACGCACGGTTTCGATATAGCCAGGGTCCCCTTCAGGAACGGTGAGTTTCTGACGTAGCGCCCGGACGAGCGGCCGCAAAATTAACCCAGGTTGTGTCTTAGTGGCCTTGGGTTTCTTGTTTTTGTGGCCGTGAGTGGCGTCTACCAAATCCTCAGCCGACACCGCCGTATTGGGTCGTTGGGCCAGGTGGAGCAAAAGGCGATATTCATTACCGGTCAGATGAATATGTTCACCCCGGTAATTCACTGAGCGCCGGTTCATGTCCACAATCAAATCACCAATAGCGATTTGTGGTGAGGGCACTTCGGTCTGGGGGCCTAAAATGGCAAATGCCTGAGACAAGATTTGCAACCGCTTCATGCGCCCTTGAATAGTAGCGACCAGGTCAGCGACCGTAAATGGCTTGACCAGATAATCGTCTACACCCAACTCTTTACCATAGCGCACATCACTATCAAAACCACGCGCAGTAATGAGCACGAATGGGATGATGGCCCATTCTGGTTTTTCCAGCATGGCCTGAAAAAGTTGATAACCATTCATTTCGGGCATACTAATGTCGGCTAAAACGACATCAATATCGTTTTTACCTAGAATTTCTAGGGCATCTTTACCCGTGGAAGCAGCAAAGACGCTATAACCTTGTTTACGCAGTTGCGTCGTCAATAATTCGGACAATGTTTTATCGTCATCTACAAGAAGGAGGTTAGGTTGATTGTTCATAGGACAGTTTCCGCTAGAAGGTAATGAGTAATACAAAACACATTATACCGTTTCATCACGAAAAAACAACGAACAAAGGTGACGAATTTGTCCACATGCCTGATTCTATTTGTTTATACGGAATTTAGTGGTGAGAATGGGGGTGTTTAAGAGGATAAAAACTCAGGCAATTTTTTCGTCATTGAAAGGGGGAGTGGGCGGCACAGTCTGTTTTAGGCGTAAAACATTCTCAGGCAATACACATTTTAGATGGTAACTATCATTCAATTAAGCCTCGCCGACGGCCCATATAAGGCAAAGCTAAGTAAGTGCGGTCTTTCTATAAGATATTCAGATTATTCGGTTCGTAGTGACCGCTTTAGCGGGCTGAGGTCAGCCCGCTTGAGATTTCGAATCCGGGTGGGGGGGGGGCCGCGTGCGCAAGTCCCAGGCGGCAGTGGGGGCAATAGCGGTTTAATTTGTTGCCCCGGACCGGGGGGCGCGGTCGGGGGGCTCCCCCCGGGGGGAGGGCGGGTCTGCTTTCGTACTGGCTCGTCCCGGTCTCCTGTGTTGATTTAATTCTCTTGCTTAGCTTGCTGGCGGGGGTTTGCGCCTACCCGGTTGGGTGGGTGCTGGCGGGTGCGGTTTGGGGGGGCTGGGGCTGCGGCCGCGCCGGTTGTACTAACTCTTCATCTCCTAACACAAACTCCTCTGGCGCACGAACAGGCATAATGGGGCGGCTGTGCCGCAAAAAGTCGGGCACATCATCGGTTAGTGGCATGGGGGGAATGTTGGGGGCGTTGCGCCGCACCGGGGGCGTGGGTTGGTTTACGGTGATGGGCCGGGCTGCCGGTTGGGGGCGCGGGGCTGGGTGGTGGGCTGGGATGCGGCTGCAGTAGCCACCGGTTGAGGTACCTGTACCTCATCACGCTGACCTAACAATTTTTCTCCGGCTACGGAAAGGGAGCCAATAAACAGGATGCGTGTGAGCCAGACCAACACCGCCACAAAAATTGGCACATAACGGAGCAACTGCTCCCGCCCTAACACCTCATTACCAAAGGTGTGGTTGAGCAACGCCAGATTGACGGCCCACCAGGTCATAATCGCATTCAACGTGGCGCCTAACAGCCAGGCGCCCATCAAATACCACACTTCCTTCGGTTCCTCACGGCCGGTTTCAGGGGTGAAAACGCGGACTAAGCCCGCAAAGTCTATGGCACAGAAGGCGATAGCCAGGATGGAAGCCCAGCCAATGCCTAAAAAGCGTATGTCACCCAGAAAACTGGTTAAGGCATAACGAGTGGTATCAAAATTAAAAATCTCAAATGCCAGTAAGGCTAACGCCAAAAGCCCGGCAATAACCACGCGGCGCGGCACCACTTTCCACACTTCATCCAGCCAGTTTGCTTCTGCTGGTGACTGTTTTCGCGGCCGCAACGTTCCTGGATTCTGTCCCTCAAAATAGTTCGTGTAACTCATCTCCCATTCCCTCATTCCTGATGGCGTTTCCTCCCGTTCAGGCTATAACTACAGAGAAACAAAAACAACCAGATAGGTGGGGTCTTATTTTTCCTTTTCTATCTGTGTTCTAAATTAATCAGAACACTTGTTCTAATTCAGTAAAGAATAGCCTATCACCAACTGAAAGTCAAGTGGATTTTTTAAGGCTCACAGGAGTGAGAAGGGCAGCAGCTTGTCAGCTTGTCAGCTTGTCAGCCAGTCAGCTTGTCAGCCAGACGGCCAGCGTGGTGCAGCTAAAGGGCTGAAACAGCAAATTGGCTGAATTGCTGAACTGCTGAATTGCTAAATCGCTATTCCCCAGGAGTTAAACAATGATCAAAGCTGTCATTTTTGATGTGGGTGGGGTGCTGGTGCGCACGATGGATAGACGCGGCCGCAATACCCTGGAAGGTCGGTTGGGGTTGCAAGCGAGTGTGTCTGAACAGATCGTTTTCAACAGCGACATGGGCCAAAAAGCCCAGCGGGGCGAAATCACCACCGCCCAATTGTGGCAATGGGTAGGGGAACATTTGCGCCTGGACGCGGCCGCGGTTCAAGATTTTCAGCGGCTGTTCTGGGGCGGCGACCAGATGGACACGGCGTTGATCGCCTGGATTCGGCGATTGCGGCCGCAATACCAGACCGCCATCATCAGCAATGCCCTGGACAACCTCACCGAGGTGCTCACCACCCACTACCCCATGGCCGATGCCTTTGATCTGATTGTTGGTTCTGCCTACGAAAAAGTGATGAAACCTGATCCGGTGATTTTTCAACGCGCCCTGGCCCGCCTGGGACGAGAACCGCAGGAAACGGTGTTTGTAGACGACTTTCCTCACAATATCGCCGGAGCCAAAGCCGTGGGTATGCACGTTCTCCATTACCAACCCGGCATTGACGTACCAGCGGCTCTGGCCCAGTTAGGCGTAATTCCTCCATCATAAAAGCTCTTTTCCCCCCGGCTTGTTACCTGTACAATCAAACTTATGACTGCTGAAATCATCCTTACCGAGACCGATTGGCAGGCCAAAGTACGGGAGCTACAGGTGATCCTGGCTGAACTGCGGCCGCAACTTATTACCGCCGAAGCTGAACTGGCCGACCGTCTGGCCGCCATTAATCGCTTTGAGTTTGACTTACGGGCACGCGTCGGTCATTTGACGCATGAGCTAGAAAGCCTGGAAGCCGAAATTGCCGATTACCGCACCCTCATTCGCCGCCGCCGTGAAGAATGGCTGGAGCGTAATGGGTATGATGCCATCGTGGGCGAATGGGGCGATTTGTGGGAAGTGGTTGATGAAGAAGAAGGGGCCGAAGCCGCCGACTCCTATCGGTATCGTGACCCGGCCCAACGCACGGCCCCTAAAGCAGTCAGCCCGGATGAGGCGGCTAACCTCAAGAAGCTATATCGGCAACTGGCCCGCCGTTTCCACCCCGACCTGGCAGAAAATGACACGGACCGCCAACACCGCACCACCCTGATGATGGCGATCAATGCGGCTTACGCGGCCGCGGATCTGGCTCGTCTAGAACAATTGGCCTCAGAACCGGACTCCATCACCGGCGCAAGTCATTACGATAGCCTGCAACAACAAGCCGTAGCCCTTCTGCGCGAAATTCAACGGCTGGAAAAACGACTCCAAGAAATCCACTCCGAGCTTAAACATCTGGGGCAACATCGCAGTAGCCGCCTCATGCGCCGGGTCGAAAAAGCCGTCAGCGAAGGGCGTGACCTCATCGCCGAAATCACCCGTGATCTCAAAGAAAAGATCATGCAGACACTGATCGAACGGGATATTTTGCAGAACGAACTGGCAAGCCTGGACAATCTGGCCGATGAGGATTCTTCATTGGTGACGGATGCTCTGGCCGAAGCCATTTGGGACATTACGCTGGATAGTGGTTTCTCTGATGAGGATGAAGGGGTAAACGAGTGGATTTACAAACACCGCGGCCGCAAAACCTATTGGGATGAGGATCACGACGATGTGGAATCGTATATAGTTGAGCGGCTGGCCCGCTAAAGCGGTCACTACAAACCTTTATCCCATAGAGCTTCGCCAATCAATCGTCAGGTAAGCGGCCGCGAATCGTCCATCATTCATACCCGACCGGGTATATGCTCCTGGGATGAAATCATCCATAAACCCTCTTCTCTCCTGCTTACTGTTCATGTGGTTGGGTGTCGCCTGTCAGAACAAACCGGTAGGCCTGCCCACCCTTACCCCCGCTCCCACACCCAATCTCACTATACAAGCCATCCGCGAAGGCCAGAATCCACCCTATTACAGCGGTATAGCCGCCTGGGGTGGTCAGGTTTATTTTGGGTATGGTGGGGAACTTTTTTGGCTGGATGTGCAAGACCCCACTCACCCCATCTTGCAGGATAGCCTGACGATACCCAACCCCATTACCAGCATTCACCTGGAAGGGGATCAGGCTCATCTCATCATCGCCGTGCCTGATTTTAATGCGCCCACCCTGGCGGATGGCTGGCAACAGGTAGATTTGAGTGAACCTTCGCGGCCGCGACTGACCACCTTCTTTGATGCCCCTTTTCTGCTGTACCAGGTTCTTACTTACAAGAACACCGCCTACCTGACCAGAGGCACACCAGAATTACCCATGTTGGACGTGACGGACGCGGCCGCGCCGCGTACCCTGGCTCCCCTCACTGGCTTTGATGGCAATGTCATGGCCCTGGCCCTCTATGACCATTATCTTCTGGTCGAATCCGCTTCCTGTTTTCGCACCTGCAACAGCACCCTCACTATTTTTGATGCGTCTCAACCCCAACAACTGCAACCAATCAGCCAGTTCTCCCATCATGGGAGTTTCCGCACCCTTCTCGTGCATCCCCCGTTTGTCACCCTGGCGGGTACGGCTATCCTCACCCTCAACCTGACCCAACCAGAAACGCCCCAACCCGTTGGGGAATTACCCGTACCGGAATATATTTTTGACGCGGTATTGGCCGATAATTGGCTTTATGCCGCCACGGGAACCGGCTTGCTGACGGTTGACCTCAGTCAGCCAGACCAGCCCCAAAAAGTGGACCAACTACTCCCCAACGTGCTCCTGACCCATATCGCTCTGGACGATCGTTTATTGGCGGCCCTGTCACCACAGGACGGGATGTACCTCTTTACCCTCGACATCGCGGCCGCGCCCCACGAAGTCGCCCATTTCCAATTAACCACTCAGGATCACTAATTCCCGCCGTCATTAACCATTCACCCATTCACCCATTAATTATTCTCCCCATCTCCTCCCATGACTCTCTCCCCCACCCACCGTTTCCTCTGGCTCCTCAGCCTATTCGCGGCCGCGATCTGTCTCGTCTGGTTCATTGGGCGGGTGAATGGGCTGGGCCACGGCGCCGATAGGGCCTGGAACGCGGCCGCGACCGGCACCGGCTGTCAACGGTTTCTCCCTCTCGCTCTCAGGCCAGGCAAAACCTATCACGATTCCCCCACCTACGTTCCCCCTTCATCCTTTACAATTCATCCTTCATCCTTCCGTTATGCCGCCCATACCCTGTACCTGGACGACCGAATCGCCCGCTTGGCCGCCGAGGCTGGTTTCGACACCATTGTGCAGGTGTTTCCCTGGCGCGACCTCAACCCGGAACGCGGCCGCTACATCTGGCGGGCCGCCGATGATATGATGCACAACGCCCAACGGTACGGCCTCAACCTGGTGGTGCGGCTAGACATGCCCCCCGATTGGGCCAAACGGGATGTTTCCGGCGGGGTTCCCTTTGATCTGCCCGCCTACGCCGAATTCGTCACGGCTGTCGCCAGCCGCTACCGGGGCCTCATTCGGGGGTACATCATCTGGAATGAACCCAACCTGGCCGCCGAATGGAGCCATTCCGGGGGTAACCTGCCCGACCATTACAACCGGTTTGAGGGTTGGGTGGCTGAGCCAGCCGATTATGTGGGGGTGTTGGGGGTAGCGTATCAACGCTTACGCCTGGCTGACCCGCAGGCGATAGTGGCTGGGGGTGGGCTGGCTCCCACGAATGAAAATTCGCCACGAGCGATGGATGACCGACTATTTTTGCAGGCAATGATGGCGGGGGGCGCGGCCGCGTGTTTGGACGTTCTGGCTGTGCATGATTACGGTTATGGTCTCAGCCCGGACAGCGGCCGCACGACCCAGGATGGTCTCAACCTGGCCCGCATCACCTATCTGCACGATATTTTACAGGCGCACCAGGTCAACAAACCTATCTGGATAACCGAGCTAGGTTACACCATTACCCCCGGCAACCATCCCGCCGTCACCGCCGAGCGCCAGGCCGAATATCTGCTGGGCGCACGCCAACGGGTCGCCAATGAGTGGCCCTGGGTTAGCCTGTTCACCGTCTGGAACCTGGTTTATGGCCGCTCCCCCGAAGATGAAATGAGTGGTTACAGCCTGCTTGAACCCGACGGCACCCCTCGTCTGGTGTACTACCTCTGGCAACAAGAAATGTCCGTTGGTGAGAGTAAGGTTAAGGGCGCGGTTTTCGAGGCCTTCGCCTGCGCCCAGAATAATTTACCCTAACGCTAGAACAAAAGTTGCCGCCATCTTATCAAGACTTTGGTTCAAACCAAGCACCGCATTTCTGCCCAATCCTGCTGGCATCTGGCATACCAACTCCGTACCGTCTTTGTCTGACCATTGCCCAGGTCTTTGAAAGTTACAACCGTGTGCACATCCGAGGGAAACTCCGGGGGCAAACCCAACACAGCAGGATCAACCCCATTACCATTCATGTCAGCCAGGTTCTGGATGAATTCGATACGCTGAAACGGTACGATTTTCGTGTAAGTCCAGGTGCTGTACATGTCCTGACCACCATCCGGGCACACAGACAAGAGACGTTCCACCTTCACGCACATCCATTTGGGCACTGGGCGAGGTAAAGTGGTCTGGTCCCCACCACTTCATCAGATGGTTGGGGTCTGTCCAGGCTTGCCAAACCAGGGCTACGGGCGCGGCAAAGATACGTTTGACAACGAGCGCGCGTTCCGGGGTGGAGCTATGACTGTTCATACGCTTGCCGGAGCACGTTTGTGTCGATTTTCTTCATTTGCAACATGGCTTCCATGACTCGTTTCGCTTTTTCGGCATCCGGATCACCCAAGAGTTCGCCCAAAAGGTTAGGAACGATTTGCCACGACAAGCCATATTTATCCTTAAGCCAGCCACACATGCTTTCTTCACCCCCATCGGCCGTGAGTTTGCCCCATAATTCGTCCACTTCTTCCTGGGTCTCGCATTTGACAAAAAACGAGATCGCTTCGGTAAAATTGAATTGAGGGCCACCGTTCAATACCATGAATTCCTGTCCGTGAAGTTCAAACGTGGCCATCATGATGGGGCCATTGGGGTCAGGGCGCATCACGTCCTTAATTTTTGAGTCAGGGAAAATGGACGTGTAGAACGTCATCGCCTCTTCGGCCTGATTATCGAACCATAAATACGGGGTAATTTTTTGCATGTCACGCTCCTTGATGGGTAGAAGTTTGTTTAATCAGTGGGTGTGTTTTTCGCAGTAGTGCCTGGCACGGGGCGGTGAGTCTCGTCATGAGGGTGGCAATCGTAGAGACGGCCACCGTCTCGATAAAATAGTTACGACTGTCTACGCTTGTTGGCCAGCCAGCACCTCGTCAAGACGTTCATAACCTTCGTTGACGCCTTGTTCCATGCCGGATTGGATCATGCCATCTCGATCAGCCACCGATTGAAAGATGGATTGATTCGTTAACTTGGTTCGGCCATTGGGCAAGGCTTCGAGCGTCATTGTTTCGAGCGCGACATGGCCGCTTTCAGGCAGTCCGTCAAACTCGAAGGTTTGGATCACACGCTCTGGTGAAACTTCATGGAATACCCCGTGAAAGCTGTATTCGTTGCCATCTTGATCCTTTTGCGTAAATCGCCAGTTGCCCCCACTCACCGGCTCGAATGCTTCAATAGTTGTGCTAAGATCACGCGGACCAATCCACTGAACAAAAAGATTCGGGTCGGTGTGGGCCTTGAAAACCAGTTCACGCGGCGCATCAAACTCACGGATGACGAACACCTCTTGCCGACCAGGCTCGGCCGTAATGGCGGTCTGATTCTTTTGGGTGGACATATTATTTCTCCTTTTTTTGCAATTCTTGTAAAAGTTCATCAAGACGATCAAATCGGCGTTCCCAGGTGAGACGGTATTGTTCAACCCAATCTGACACTTCGTTTAGCTTATCTAGTTGGACCTCACAGATGCGTTCGCGGCCGCGTTGATGGATCACCACCAGTCCACATTCGGTAAGAATCTTAATGTGTTTGGAAATAGCGGGCCGACTAATAGCAAAATGTTCCGCCACGCCATTCAGCGTGAGGCTCTGTTGGGCCAACAAATCTAGGATGGCTCGCCGCGTCGGATCAGCGATAGCCTGAAAAACATCTCGTCTCATAATGCGTAACCGATTGGTTACAAGTTTAACATATCCACAAAATAAAAACAAGTGTTCTAAAAAAACTCGCGGTTATTCTCAATTTGAAGCAATAGAGCAAGGGTCTGTAAAACAACAAGTTCCGTCAAGCACCTTCCGAGTTAACTTCTTGACCAGCTAGCCAGAAAACAGTTACACAGAGAACACAGAGGTGAAGACACAGAGATTCACAGAGAAAATCCAGGCTTTTCTTAAAACTCTGTGTATCTCTGTGCCTTCTCTGTGCCCTCTGTGTTCCTCTCTTGCTTCTGGCTTGTGCAGGTTAGGGTCTAAACTGGGAAGTTATGTTTTTACGAACCCTAAGAGTGGGGTTATAGCGAAAGGCGGGCCAAAGCCCAGGTGGTGGTTTCGTGCAGGAGAGAATCAGCCAGGTGATGAATCGTGGTGATGGCCCCAACCAGGGGGTGCAAACCCAATTGTCCGGCCACATAAACCGCACACACCTGAGTCCACAGCCTCAGGGCAGTGCCCTCTCCGCCCAAAATGAGTTGGCGCAGACGCTCTTCCTGGCTCAGTGCCGAAACGGGGAAACGAGTGGCGAGTTGTTGCAGGCGTTGGGCGGGTGTCAGTTGCGGCCGCACCAAAGGAAACAGCAACCCCTTTTGCTCTGTGGTCAACGTCACATCGAGCAGTTCCAGGGCCAACGCCGTCCCCGCGCCGGAGCCGCGCACCAACTGCTCGCCCACCCGCAACATAGCCCGGCTGTCATACAGACAGGCCAAAAGAGAAAAAAGATGTTTCCGGGTTTGTTGCCACTCATCATCTAACGCTCGTTGCAAGGAGAGCATGGCCGCCCCTTCACCGACATCTTGACGGGCCGCCATGGCATAAACGGCATGGGCCACTTCATTGTGCATCACGGCCATCAGGGCTGGCACATCGGCCGCACTGGCCTGATAACCACAATTATTCAAAGCCACCAAAATGTGGCCGCGCACCTCACGGTCTGGGTGATCAACGTACTGTTTGAGCAAATCAATCGTGGCTTCGCCCTTTATCTGACCACAAACGCGTATCATACGAATGAGTTGGCGCTGTGGCAGAGGCATATTTCCGGTCAATGCCTGTTTTGTGACAGGCAGGAGCGCGGGGCCATAAGGTCAGGAGCGCGGCCGCGGCCGCCGACCGGGTCGCCGATTCGTTAAGGTTATCTACTATCAGGGGGAGCAAGTGGGGATGGGGTGTCTGTGCGGCCGCGAGCAAAGCCGCCTGCCGCACCTCAGCCTGTTTATCAGCCAGCAAAACCAAAAGCGGCTGATAAAAATTGTTCTGTTTCACCGTTTCAATCACCTGGCCCGCCATGACCCGCTCCGCCGTCACGGGCGAATGGGTCAGTGTCATCAACCGCTCCCCAGCCAGCATCGCCCCAGAAATACCGCCATAACGCAACAGACCCACCAGGGCATTCAACCGAATGATGGCTTCCGGATCATCCATCAACGGGGCGACCCACTCCACCGATTCTGCCCCCTGATAAGCACACAACACCCGCAAGGCCAGCCCTCTCACCTGGGTTGCGGGAGATTGCCGCCAGCGCCCTTCGATCACCGATTGGGCGGCTGGTGTTTGCCGGGTCTCTAACCGGTGCAGGGCTTCGAGCTGCATCGCTTCATCGGGGTGGGTCAACAAACGCACCAAAACCCGCTCCAGCGCCGGGCGATCAGAGCGATCCATGACATCGAGGGCTAACTGCACATCAGAGAGCCGTTCACTTTTTACCAGACGCTCCACCACCGCCATGCTGGAACTATCAGTCAGAGAGATTTGAGCTTCACCCAACGCACGTTGACGCAGGGTACGCAACAGCGCACCCGTGTAATTGCGGTACACCAGATGCCCTAACCCGGCCCAGGCTCCGGCCAAACCCAGCGTCAAGAAGACTAGATGACCCACGGTGAGACCCTCAATGCGGTTGAAGATGAGCAATAACACGCCCGTAATGCCCAAAGCGATGGGGCCACCAATACCTTCGACACCCGCCTGGGCCGGACTACGATCCTGCGCTGATAGGGCCTGGTAGGTGGTATTGGTGGAGGTGCGGGTGGTGCCATCGGTCAAAGTGATAATGGCAATGCGGATGCCGACGGCGAACAGGAAGAACAACGTGCTGGAGGGACCAAGAATGAGATAGGTGAGGCCCATGATGAGAAGAATGATCGCGGCCGCGACGGGATTCGCCAATAACCCGGCATTCAACCCAAACCGGCTGAGGAAAAACCCGGCGAACAGGGTAGTAAAGATGAGATCCGTGCCATTCATAATGGCGGTGAAGCGGCTAAAAAATTGGGCGGTACTTTCACTGGTGGTATAACGCGCCCCCACCTGGGTCATCATAATAAAATCTGTCAGTTGGTTGACAGTAATTGCCAACATCTGGTAGAGGAAGATGTAGAGGACGAAACGGTTTTGTAGGAGTTTGGGCAGAGATTGACGGGCCGGGCCGCGGCCGCGATCATCCACCTGGCTCAACTCTGACCGATAGAGGTTACTGGTGATGATCAACAACAGTAGCCAGAGCAAGGACGTACCCACCAACCCGATCGTGGCGTTAGCGGTACTCCCTAACCAGCTTACCAGGGGCGGCACAATCAGCGCCCCCACAATAAACCCCATCACAAACCCGGCCACAATGAACGGGAACAGTTGCCGAATCTGGCGCACATCAAACAGCCGCCCCGCCTGCCCGCCCAGAAAAACAAACCCCAATTGCAGCAACAAGGCAAAGGAGACAACCAGGGCAAAGGAGACACCACGCACGGTGACGACGGTGACACCCAGCCAACAGAGCAGATAAAACAGAACCAGCCCGCTGATGGTGGTGATGGTCAGTTGGGGGATGGTGTAGCGGCTTTGCAGGGCGGCAAACCCATAGGAGAGCAAGGTTCCGGTCAGGGCCACGGTGATGTAGGTGTAGGGCAACGCGGCCGCGCCATAATCAGACAAAAACAAGGCATTGCCAATCACCACTAAGAGGGCCAACGTCAACCCCAAGGCAAATGCCTGTCCTATTAACAGCACCAACCGGGACCGCACCGGTTGACCAATATCAGGGAGGAGGTGAGTGAAGGTTGTCATGGGAAGAGTAATAAGCTGGAGATTAAGAGGCAGTTATGACTCAGACCGCGCCGCGGTCATTAACCGGCCTTGTTCGCGGACACGCTCACAGAGGGCACGAATGACGCCCTGGGCAATTTCGGGGCGGTCGGCCATGGCTTCATCGAAGGGGGGTTTGGCGATGCGGAACAGGTGGGTGGGTTCCAGGGTAGACACCGCGGCCGCGCGTGGTTCTGGGTCTAATACCGCCAGTTCACCCACACTTTTGCCTTCCCCCAGGGTGATAATCGTCTTTTCCTGGCTATGCACCCGTACCGAGCCATCCACCACAATATACATACAATCTTCGACATCCCCTTCACGGATGAACATTTCACCCGCAGGCAGTTCCACCTCTTCGGCAATCTGGGCCACGGATGCCAACACATAATCAGGAATGCTGGCGAAGAGCGGAACCGTGCGCAAAAAAGCAACTCTTTCGATGGTGATCATGGTAAATCTTCTGTGTACTCCCTTTATTGGTAACGACTAACATCTGTGGGCCGTCGAGCCCCGTGCCCTGGCAGCTCAGGCAACAGGCTTAGTGAACGTTCGGAATTAACTTGGCGGTTTTTAGATTGCGGCAGTCTTAAAGACTGCCGCAATCTAGCGAACTTATTCACGAACGATTACTTATTATGGCTTTCAAGAAAAGGATTTCGTTTGTAGTGACCGCTTTAGCGGGCTAGCATCAGCCGCCAAAGCGGTCACTACAAACAAAGACCCCAAATGATTGTCTGAACAGCGATAGTTACCTTTATTGCAACAAGGCATCCACCGCACGGATGAGGTGGACAGCCCGCTCAGCCAATAAATGGGCGATGAGGCGATGGAAGGTCGCGGCCGCGACCGGGTCATCCTTCTCCATCACCGCCAATTTTGCCAGCGACAGGCGATAAATCGTCGTTGGTTCATCGGCTCGGACAGCCGCCGTGCGTTGCGCTCCCAGATAAAACCCAATTTCGCCCACAACGCGGCCGCCACGCATCGTCTCCAGACGCACCGGCATCTGCCCCTCCCGCTCCAGTTGGGCCGTCACTTGCCCCTGCTCCACAAAAAAGATGTCATCCGGCGCATCACCCTGGCGAATGAGATAAAAGCCCGGCTCCACCTCTTGCCGCTCCAGATAAGGAATCAGCACCCCGGCCTTTTCGGCCTGGGGCAAAATTTCGGCAAACTCGTCGGCTAACGGTTTTCCCACCGTTGTCACCCCATGAATCTGCAAAATGTTAGCCTCACACCACTCCACGCCGCGATCCAGATCGGCAAAAAAGCGCACCGCGCCACTGCCATCACCTAACCCCTGGCGTTCAAACTGTTTTTGTAGATTAGCATTAAGTTGGGTCAATACCAGCAAAATGTTGCGCTCTTGGGCCAATTGATTCATCTTGGCAAAACCCAACAAAGCCGTGGAATCCAACCCTGTCACCTGACGAAAATCAAGTACCAGGAAAAGCAGCGGCGGTAAACCAGGCATCAGGAGCCGTTCTTTGACCTGTTCGATCAGCCGCTGGGCCGTGCCAAAAAAGATAAACCCCTGCAATTGCAGAATTTGGGTCTGCTCTCCTTGCTGATCAAGAAGTTGGCGTTGTTCGCGGCCGCGAGTCACCCGACTCCTATAGCTCACCCCGGTCAGGCTATGTTTCACCACGTTGATACGGCTGTAGTTGACCACAAACAGGGCCACCGCCGCCGCCAGGCCCACCGCCACCCCTTCCAGAAAACCCACCCCGGCAATCACCACCAAAATGAGCCAGATGACCCCATATTCAAATGGGGAAAAACGAGTGCGTGCCTTAATGACCCATTCAATGATAAAAGAGATGCCCAGGTACATGAGCATCCCACCGAGCACCAGGCGTGGTACATAAGACAGGATAGAGATGCCCAGAAAGAGGATAACGGATCAGGAACGCGGCTGCGACCAGCGACGCCAGCCGGCTGCTCGCGCCAACCGGTCATTTAAACCCGACAGACCGAGAGATGAAACCCTATGACCGAACCGAACAACCCACTGACCAGATTCGTCAGGCCAAAAATCTTCATCTCCCGATTCAAATCCAAATCTTGTTTCAACATCAGTTCCAAGCCGCTGATATTAAACAGAAAAGCAATCACAGCCACAATAAAAACGGGCAGGAGCGTCGTCAAATTGCTAATAATGACGGGCCAATATATCAGGGAGATATGATCCGGCGTAAGCGGAAATTGCCACCCCCCCCTCTCTAAAAACGGCCCCAACAACCACCCTTCACGGCTCATCTCTGTGGTTGACAGACCGAGCAGGCGTATCAGCAGATAAAAGAGGGCCGTGCCCGTTAGGAACATACCCGGGACCACCAGGGGATGATTTGACCGGTTTAACAGCCAACGCAAGGTAAACGCAAACCCTAATCCAGGCAACCAGCGCACGAGCAGAGCCGGTTGGAGCAGGCTCCAACTGAGGCCAGATTGGGTCATGACGCTCACCGCACCGATGGTAAGAAGCCAACCCGTTCCCGCCAGGAATCCGCCCACCACCGGATAGGGCAAAAACCGAATCAGGCTACCTAGCTGATAATGTCCCAGCAGAATAAAAAGAAGGCCAGTGAGGATGGTCGCCAGGATGATGATCATCACGACGGTGTAATACCTGGTTTCGCTTGTTAGGGATGCGGGCATGGCTATCACCGCGGCCGCAATCGTTATCACCAAAATGGCGGTCGGTGCATCCTGCAAGTTGAATTGAATACTGGCATGAGAACTAAACGAAGCGATCAGGATGGTCATGATGGCATTGCCCACCAAGAACAAACCCAGCCCCAAGGGAATAAACGTGGTCAACGGGCCAGAAAAAATCAAGGCGGCCATCGAAACAGACATGATAGTTGCCAATATGCCGGTCACCAGGCCAGCCGATAGAGCCGGAATGAGTCGTTTCGGGTGCAGATCGCGGCGGATCTCAGCAACCGGCAAAAATATCTCGGACATGGCGACATTCCTTGACCCGCGTCAGGTAACAAGAAATTCCGAAGCATCCAACCCCACTTTCACCCGAGGCTGGCTTCACGATAATCTTTCGACTTGTACGTTGTGAGACTACGATGATGAGCCTTGCGCGATTCTGGCTTTCAGCAAGGCGATGTGTTCTTGTTTGGCGGCTTCGCGGAGGGAACGTGCGGCCGCGGTAAAATATTGGTGGCTTTGCAAAAAAGGGAGTTGCCGTTCATCCCAGGCTACCAGATCAAGCGGCTGCCCTAAGGCGGCTGTTTCCAGGCGGAGTGCTTCACTGCGCTCCAGAAAATCTTCGCGACCCAGAGCATCCAGGTCGGCATCGGCCAGGCATTCTTCTAACAGATCACCCGGCGACTGCGGCAACCGTGTAGCCATAATGAGGTTGATAATGCGCTCAATCTGGGGCCAGGTAAAGCCGTATTCGGGTAAAACCTGGGCCGCGACGCTAGCGCCTACCATTTCATGCTCCACCAGGGTATAAAGAAAATCAATGTCATGGTACGCGGCCGCGACCTCAATCAAACGCACATCTGCTTCGGGGAACCCATTCAGATGAGCCAGGCGACTCGCCGCTGGCAACACATCCCCTTGGGTATGCCAACAATTATGATAAGTCAAATGGGGGGGTAACTCGGTCTCTAAACGCTGAATGGCATAGGCAATGGCTTGAGCAAAATCTGGCTGGGGTTGTTCCATGTGGTTTCCGTAGCTTGTTCACCCTTAAGACAACATCGCGCCGAGACCCTTGATGACAGCCCAATGGGTGAGAGCAACGTTACCTGAAGCCAGTGAACCCTTGCAGAGTTAATTTTAAGCGTTATGCGCTGTGGTGAATATCACACCCGGTAAAAGTAGGCATTCCAGATAACGCCACGAAACATATAGAGCCGAAATGAAACCGGAGCAAGTCAACATACGTCCTAAACCGCCAAACCGTGTAACGTGTCCCATACTCCAGCTTGCAACATCTCCACATAGGGCGTCACATCTATCGCTTGCTTAATCACTTCAGTGACGGCAGGTGCATCCAACGGATACCCCAGCAGAATGGCCCCTACCACTTTCCCTTGAGCGATAATAAGCTTGCGATAACGATGCAATTCTACATCTTCTTGCACAATTATCATATCGTCTGGTGATTTTGCCTCTATCTGTCCCACCGAGGTCAACTCCACCCCTACCACTTTCAGATGGGTTACAGGAATAATTCCCTGGTACTGATCCGTGCCGCCCAGGGCATTGATGGCCGCAATTTTGGCCTGCTCCACGGCGACCGGCCATAAGCCTGTTACTTGCCCATTGTGCTCACAGGCATCACCCACAGCAAAAATATGGGGGTTGTCAGTACGCATCTGATTGTCTACAACAATGCCCCGTTTGGTGCTCAATCCCAGCCGCTGCGCCAACTCGATATTGGAACTGATACCAGCACATACGACCAAAATATCGCTTTTTAGGGAGCGGTCGTCGTTTAACATGACTTGCTCAAGGCGTTCTGTGCCCTGCGCGGCCGCGCACTCCACCCCAAAAATAATATCCAATCCCAACCCTTCGAGATATTGCCGCAGAAAATCGGCCCCCCGCTCATCCAACTGCCGTCGCAACAACCAGGGGCCACGCTCCAATACCGTCACCTTCAGCCCTAGTTTGTACAGAGCATAGGCCGCTTCTAGCCCTAACAGCCCCCCACCCGCCACCGTGGCCTGCCGACATTGGTGCTTCTGTACAAAAGCGCGTATCTGGATGGCATCTTCCGCCTCGCGCAAGACATACGTACCCGGAACACCGAAGCCGGTAATCGGCGGCACAAAACTGCGGCTACCCGTCGCCAGAATGAGCCTGTCATAAGGGATGGATTCCCCGGTTGCCAGTTTCACCTGTTGCGTCTCGCTTTCTATATGAGAGACCATCGTATTGAGCCAGGGTGTGATCTTCTTCTCGTCGTACCATTGATCGGGCTGCAAGTACAACCCATTCATCGCCGAACGGCCATAAATGAGCCGGGTAATGGCCATGCGGTTATACAGGTGGTGGCTCTCCTTACCAATGAGGTGAATCTCACAATGGGGGTGGCGGCGGCGGATATGATCCGCGGCTGTGACCCCGGCAATACCGTTGCCCACAATGACCACATGTTTGATGTTTTCGTCGAACTGTTTCTGAGCCAGTTCGGCGTTGACCTGGCGGGCCATGGCTAAATCCAGGCTGAAGGAAACGGGGCCGTTCACACGGGCGACACAGGCCAGCCGCACATTGCCATCGGCTAATCCCAACCGATCCAGGGTAGAATGTTCGTCGCCGCGCAGGCTAGACAAGTTTTCCATGCCGCCCAAAATGACGATGGGATCCGCCCCACAGACGCCCATACGACAACCCGGCTCAATGGGTAAATCGTTTTGTTCGGCTGTTTCTAACAGGGTGCGCCCTTCCTCAACCATCAGCCGCAATTCGTTGGGCATGTAGGTTACTTCATGTTGGCCGGCCTGACTGATAGCTTGTTTGAGCGCCTTCGCGGCCGCGCCCGTGACTCGGGTTGCCTGATGGGGCATGAGCTGGGCCACAAACTTAGGTTCTTTGCGATACGTCTGGATAATCCAGGCCAGGGTTAACCCCAACAACACCGCCCGTCCGCCCCAGACCACCGCCAGGGGGGCGCTGCCCATCACATTGTCTAACCAGATAGGCAAAATGAACCAGTAAAAAAGGTTCAACGCGGCCGCGCCATATAACGTTATCAGTTTCGTGTCCGTCACTTTCACAAAAGTGCGTAAGGACAAAAACGAGCCTAAACTAACCGCCATGTAGGTGAAAAAGGAGAGGTATAACGCTGGAATAGAAATCTCAGGGGAGCTTGGAGTGAGAAAAAACGCCAGGATAAACCCGGGAAATGCCCCGATGAAAAACTGCCGGTAACCGCTGTAATAACGATCGTTGTCGTACATATCGGCCAGGTTTGCCACACCGGGGTTAAAGTCGTAACAGTTTTTGGTGCAACCAACACACGGCGCACAATGTGCGTTGCCGATGAGGATGAATGGGGTCTGGTTGTACATCCGTTGCACGGGCAATAAGGGGCAAATACTGCTGCACCAACCACTTTTGCCTTTGAAGAAAATACCACCCAGGAACGCGGCCGCGATCAAACCCACAATCAACAAGGCCGTAGCCGGGCCGCTCTGGTTAAACAGCCATTTGCGGCTAGTTGCCAGCAGAAAAAACAGGCTGAAGCCGATAACATAGCTGTACTCTTGCATCCAGGTAGGCAGGGTGAGGGCGCGGGTAAATTTGAAGAGGCGCGGGGTTTGGTTCGCGGCCGCGAGCGGGCAAATATTCCGCCACAGCCCTGGTGCTACCAGAAACATAACCGGCAACACAGGTACCAAGATGCCCCAAAATAGCTTCAACCCCAGAGCCGGTTGCACAAACAACACCACCACCAGAGCCAGTGCCACCAGCACACTCCCCACTCTAGTGATGTGCCATACCCTTTGCGGCACACGGGATCGCTCCCGTAACTGCATATAGTTGGGAAAAACAGGTAGTGAATCCATGTGTTACAAAGTCTCTCAGTCTCTTAATCTCTCAGTTTCCAGAGCTACGCCTCAAAAACGCCAAACTCACTTTACCCAGTTAGAAATAAACTGATTCGCCTGGCGTAGTTTGACCGAGAGAAGTCGTGCTAAATCAAATAGAACATCACGGGCCAGGTCTGGTTCACGGGCCGCAAACACCTCAAAAGCATTCCGGTTTAGGCGTACCATCGAACCATCACTAATCGCTCTGGCTGTTGCCGACCGAGGCTTTCCATCAATAAATGCCTGCTCACCAATAACCGAACCGGATTCGCGGATTTGGGTGCGCCGCAGTTGTTGCTCCCCTTTGTAGGGGACCAAAATTTCCACTTGCCCTTCGGTAATAATGTAAATGGCGCTGTCCGTATCACCTAACTTGATCAGGCTGTCCCCCAGGCGAAAACGGAGATTGGCCGTATAGCTAAGCAATTTACTCCATCGGGCCTCATCCCAGTGGGGCAAGAAGACCAGATCTTCGCTACTATCATTGCCGGACTGGGTTGGGTAGTCAAAAAAAGATTGGAAGCTCATAGGAATGTACCCCCTGGAGATTCAAGACCTGGCCGAAACGGCTCATGATGTGCCGAGTAAATCTAACGTTTGCCGAATGGTGTGCGCGGCCGCGAGATCAAGTTGCGCGTCCAACCGTTCAAACACCCCCACACATAATTCCAAGGCCATCTCCGCCCGTTCTTTTTGTTGTTGAGCCGCATAAAGTTGAGCCAATGAAAGTTGGGTACGCCCCTCCTCATACTCATCACCCGCCTGGTGAAGCGTCCCATAACTCTCCAGGAAAAACTGTTCCGCAACCTCAAATTGCTCCCTGGCCCGAGCAATCTCACCCAAAATGCGCAGGTTGTAACCTTCCTCACGCGGCATAGACAACTCACGGGCCAGGTCAATAGAATGTTGACCATGTCGTTCAGCCGTAATCAGATCCCCTTGCAACCACGTCACCTCTGCTAATAGGCCAAATAATTCGGGCAGCAAATCCCGCAATTGGGTTCGCTCAAAATAAACTTGGGCCATTTGTAATTCAATAGCGGCTCGGTCCAACAACCGAAGACGAATGTAAGTGTGTCCCATGTTCATATGCAACGCACCCAACACCCACAACGAGCCGCCCGTCTGCTCCAAAAGCCGCACCGCCCGCTGGTAATAACCCAGAGCCGCGTCTAGTCGCCCCTGTTTAAGGGCAATACCACCCAGGTTATTGTTGCCCAACACCTGATTATAAAGATCGCCTATCTGTACAAATAAATCCAATGACCGGCGATAGTGAATATCAGCCTGCACCCACTGGCCCAGGGCAAATTGACCATTCGCAATGAGATTGTGAGAAATGGCCTGACCATACACATTCTCTAATTGTTCATATTGAGCCAGGGATTGTTGAAACCGTTCAATGGCGGCCAGACTATTCTGACGCAACTCCACAATGCCCATCAAATTATAGGTACGGGCACGAATAGCCGCATTATCTAACGTCTCACCTACCCGCAGGCCCCGTTGGCACAACTGCAAAGCCTCGTCAAAATGACCCTGCCGATAATTGATCAGCCCGGCAATCAAAGAGATTTCCGCATCTTCAGAGGAAACGCGGCCGCTCAAAACAGCAAACCCTTGCTCAAGCCAGCTTAAAGCTAATGTGTACTCACCCCGTAACTCATGAGAACGACCATACCAACGATAACAAGTCGCTTCGGCTTCCCAATCCTGTTGCCGTTGGGCTAAAGCTAACGCCTCTGCCAAATGATTTTGAGCCGTATCATATTGCCCTGTCGTTACAAAAAGTTCTCCTAAAGCTAAATGAATCCGCTTTAACGGTTCCCTCGTCTCTGTTTCCGGTAAGGCTTGAGCGCTATGCCAGGCCTTCTGCAAAAAAGCAATGGCTTGTTGATTGGCATACAACTTTTTGGCCCACTCACCAGCCAGCAAGTTATACGGCAACGCCAATGACCACAACTCCGCCAGAAAGGCATGGTGGGCAATAACTATCGTCGCGTCTGGTTGTTGTTGGACTAATGTTTCAGCGACGGTCTGGTGTAACTGTTGGCGTTGGGCATGGAGCAAGGTCTGGTAGGCGACCTCTTGCGTCGTTTGCTGGCGGAAGGCATATATCTTGCGATCCGGCATCTCTTGATGGACCACTTCTTCGGCTTCCATATACGCCGCTTCCGCCTCAATCTGAGCGACGTCCTTTTCCTCTGGATGCACGTCCTTAACCAGCACCAAATCAATGTAATAACCCAACACACTGCTAACTTTCAGGGTCAATTTATGACTTTCCGGCAAACGATCTAAATGAGCGAGAACCAGACCATGAATAGAGTCTGGGAGTCCTAGCTTAACCGTAGACAGATCCACATTGGGTTTTAATAGCCAGGTGCCATCTACCTGAGTCACATAATCTGCTCGCTGCAACAGGTGCACCAACTCCGAGGAAATCTGCCAGACATCGTCCTCCTTTAAAATTTTGCCTGCCTGACGCATCGCATTCACCAGTTCATGGGCAAAAAATGGGTTACCTTGACCGATTGTCTGCACAACTGCCAGAAGCAAAGGTGAAGGTGCATCCCCCAGTTGGTAGGTCAGGAAAGCTTGCATTTGCTCATTGCGCATTTCATCAAGCACCAGCGCCGTGAAATAAGGGAGCCGAACCAATTCCGGTAAGGGAATTACCCCTCCTATTAACTCTGGCCGATGCAGGAGAAGAATCATCAGCGGTGATGTGCCTGCCGCCTGTTGCGCCAAAATCTGGGTGAGAGCCTCTGAGGCTTCGTCCATCCAGTGGGCGTTTTCAAGAATGAGGATGAGGGGCTGTGCCTGTGCCCAGGTTTGTATCATTTCTACTAATAAGGAGAAAAGGGCTTTTTGGCGTAAGGCACTATCTAAAGCGGCTGTCGTCGGGTTATCGGGGATGGGCAAACCTAAAAGATCGCTCAGTAGGGGTAAACGGAGTGTCCAATCGGGATATGCCTGTTCGAGATAGGATGTCAATTGAACCACCGCATTGGCTTCATTGGTGTCATCCAGGTCTAGCAGGGCGTAAAAAATATCACGCCAGGGCTGGTAAAGGCTGTTGCGCGTGAGACTATGACACGTACCAACAGCCAAACGAACCCCTTTTGTCCTGGCCTGCCGACTAAATTCGGCAGTTACGTGGGTTTTACCCATACCGGCTTCGCCAATTAACCGAATGACCTGTCCTTTTCCTTGTGTCAGCCAACTCAACCGCTTATCCAGGAGCGTTAAGATTTCCTCTCGCCCAATGGGCGGTTGGGGGTAAAGCGCATCCAGAGAGCGCAGGGCACGGTGAGCTTTGACATCCACCAATCGTTTTAGTTCAATGGGTTCACTTTTGCCTTTGACCCGAATAGAGGTCAACGTTTCCCAGGCAAAAACATCACTGGCTTTGTTATAAGCTGACTCGCTAACAAGAATTTGGCCGGGTTGGGCCGCTTGCATGAGTCGAGCCGAAAGATTGACCGCATCGCCTAATACCCCATAAGTGCGCCGGGCTGTACCCCCGTAAGCTCCGGCATACATGCGGCCATAGGTCACGCCAATCTGCAATGGTTCTATAAAATCAAGTTGCTTCTGTAGTGTAACGAGTTCCCAGGCCACCCGTAAGTTCCGGTCCACATTATCTTCGTGGGCAATGGGTGCGCCCATTGAGGCATAGAGATAGCTACCCTTGTCACCGATGGTGAGTTGTAACAAACTGCCTTCATAACGAGCCAGGATTCTCTCTACACCCTGGATAAAGACATTCAGTTTCTGAGGTGCTTCTTCGTCATTGTCGTAATCAATGCCTCCGAAGCGCAAGAAAAGGGCCGAAGAAGGACGGAGTTCGGCCAGGAACGCCCCCTGTGCTCCTTGTAAACGACGATAAACGGCGGGCAGAAGCCAGCTACGTGCTTGTTCATCTGATAAACTAGTCGGTGATAGGAAAGGCCAGGGTTTATCGGGCACATTTAGGTTAAGGCTCATGACCACGGCATACCGTTCGTGACTTTCATGATCGGTGCGCCACTCTTTGATTTGCACGCCGTCGCCTAGTGCTGCCACGGCCTGTTCA
This sequence comes from Candidatus Trichofilum aggregatum, assembly GCA_016716885.1. Lineage (GTDB taxonomy): Bacteria > Chloroflexota > Anaerolineae > Promineifilales > Promineifilaceae > Trichofilum > Trichofilum aggregatum. Next base: position 47,981 of record JADJUV010000035.1, read on the forward strand.
TCAATAATGACATCACCTTTCTCGGCCTGATGTTCAGCGCCAGCCAGACGGCTTAGTGTCTCTCCACCCAGGACATCCATGAGCAGGTAATTGGGATCACCCACGATGAAACGGCGAACGGGGCCTACAACGACGGCTATTTTGAGGGCGAGTGAGACGACTTCGTCGCCAAAGTGGATATTGCTGAATTGCAGCATTGCCGTTTGCATCGCGGCCGCGGCCGCGGTTCCTCTTTGCCCCTCATCCCCATCCAACCAACAGGTAATGGCATCCCCACTGAACCCAATGACACTGCCCCCATAGCGGTGCAAAACCGTAATCAGCGCATCATACACCCGGTTTAACTGCCGGGTTAACTCTTCAGCCCCACGCCGGGGGCCAAGTTGCCGGGCCAGCATCTCCGTAAGCGGCGTAAAGCCGGAAATATCGGCAAAGAGAGCTGCCCCTCTGGTTCGCTCTGGTAAATCGCGCCCTTCAGCCAACGCGAACCGGCGGTCTATAGGTATGTAAGCAAGTGGTGTTTCCATATCTTCTCGGTTTGGTAAAAGTAAGTCATACGGAAATCCGTACCAGGTTTGTCATATACCCGACGCGGCGACGTAGCGAGGGGCGACAGGGCAAAAAGTGGACTTGTGTGTTTAGGATAAATCTCACGGGGTTTGCCGCCGGAACCTCCACGCTTAACCTCGCCCCCAGGGGCGGGGAATTTTTCTCGGTGCGGTTTTTCGGGGCGAACACCCCGAAAAACCGCACCGCCTGGCTCACCCCCTTCCCAAAGAGAAGGGGGTGAGGGTCTTAAGCCTTAGCCTACCAGAGAGTTCCGAATTAGCATACTAGCAGTTTTTATGTTCGATGCTGATGGTGATATCCGGGTCGGACAAGACACCTTTGGCCGTGTCGGTTCCGCTGCCACCTTCAAGCCGATCAATGGAACCATCTCCCGCACAATTGGACTGCCCGGCGTAGAACAGGTCATTGCCGCTCTCGCCATACAGTTTATCAGCGCCCAGACCACCAATCAGGGTATCATTGCCATTAGCTCCGATAATCAGGTCATTACCGTCACCACCGTCCATGATGTCGTTGCCGTTATCCCCGTAGAGTTTATCGGCATCCGATCCACCCATCATCACATCGTTGCCATTGCCACCCTCAAGAAAATCTTCATCCTCACCACCATTCAGGGTGTCATTACCATTCTCACCAAACAGAAGGTCGATACCAGGGCCACCGGAAATGATGTCATCTCCGTTACCACCACCGAGTAGATCGATGCCACTCCCACCATCCAGCATGTCGTTACCATTACCACCGTACAGGAAGTCATGGCCGTAACCACCGATCAGCGTATCGTGGCCGTTGCCACCATCCAACAGATCATTGCCGCTGCTGCCACAGATGACATCGTTACCATTGCCACCGTTGATGATATCGTTGCCGCCTAAGCCCAGAATGACATCGTTGCCATTGGTGCCATTAATGGTTTCAGAGGCATTTGTCCCCATGATGGTAACAGCCAAGCCGTTGCAGGTCAGGGTAGCTGTGATGGAGAGGTTGACTGTCGCCAGGGGCGAATTGACCATACCGTCATGGATCTGGAAGGTAAAGCTGTCACTGCCGTTGTAGCCTGGGGCTGGCGTGTAGACCAGATAGGGAGCCGTACCGCTTAATGTACCATTTGTTGGGCCGTTCACAACGGTGAAGGTGAGCGTGTTAGCCGGGATATCGGTGTCACTGCCGCTCAGCGTGATGTTGACGGAAGTGTCTTCGTCGCTGGTGACAGATTGGTTATTGGCAACCGGAGCTACATTAACCTCATGCACAGTGACGGTAATCGTTTCCTCAGCGCACAGAACCGGCGTACCGTCATCACAGACCTGAATGGTAACGGCATAGCTGTTGGGGCCTTGGGCTTCATCGGGTGTCCAGGTGAAGACACCAGCCGGGGTGATGCTGGCCCCTACCGGCACGATGCCCGTTAAGGCGAAGGTGAGGGTGTTCGCGGGCAGGTCATTATCGTTCGCGGCCGCAGTGAAGGTCAATAACACCTCTTCATTCACACTCTGGTTGCCAATGGGGTTCAAGACGGGAGCCGTATTAACAGTCACTGTCACGGTGATCGTCTCACAAACCACGTCAATCCCATCCGTAACACACACATCAAAGGGGTAGCCGGCGGGGCCTTGCGCCTGCGTGGGTGTCCAGGTGAACACTCCTTCGCTGGTGATAGTCGCGCCCATCGGTTCACCTGTCAGATAGAAGCTCAAGGTTTGGGTCGGCGTGTCCATATCGGTTGCCAGGGCCGTGAAGGTCAAGAGGGCATCCGCCGCCACGGTTTGATCGCCAATGGCTTGCAGTACGGGCGGATGATTGACCGGTGTTGTATTGTCACAAGCATCACCAATGCCGTTGTTGTTGGCATCCGTCTGATCAGGATTGGGCACGAAGGGGCAATTGTCGGCACTATCATCAATGCCATCCCCATCATAATCTGACCAGCGCGTGGGGTCAAACGGGAACGCATCTCCCCCATCAGGAACCGTATCGTTGTCATCATCACTGTCACAGACATTGCCTAAACCATCATTGTCGAAATCGGCCTGATCGGTGTTGGCTTCTACGGCGCAGTTGTCGTTCTCGTCCAGAATGGTGTCATTGTCGGCGTCGGTATCGGCGTTGTCCCCTGTACCGTCGTTATCCAGGTCAAACCATTCGTTGGTATTGTTCAAGAAGGCATCGAAGGCGTCCACGATGGGGTCGTTGTCGGCGTTGATGTCGCAGGCGTCGCCCAGGCCATCACCGTCATAGTCGGCCTGGTCACTGTTGGCGACTAGCAGGCAGTTATCGGTTATATCAGAGATGGTGTCACTGTCGGTGTCCGCGGCCGCGGAGAGCACCCGGAACGGTACACCATGATCCAGCACCAGGGCCACATTCCCGACATCGTCTACCGCCTGCACAAAGTATTCCACTGTGCCCGCCGGAGCTGGTGCGGAACCCGTCGCCTGACCCGTGCTGGGATTGTAGGTGAGATCAACCGCGCTCCAACTTGTGTCGGTCATATCTCGATAGAGAACCAGTACCCGATGGATACCTGTCTCACTGTCACTCACATCAACCGCAAATTCGAGATTCCCGGCGTTCACCCCAGCCTCTACTGACCAGACATTGGGTGAAGTGAAGTCCGTCTCGGTGAAGGGGGCCGTGAATACCAACAGGTCCAAACTGTTATACAGGCGCATGATGCCTATCGAATCCGCCGTTACACTGGTCGCCTGGAATTGCCCAGGCACAACGACCAACCGTTGTTGAGCTGTACCGTCCACCGTCAAGAAGCGGTTAATGGTGACAGGGCTGAACGGATAGAGCGTCTGGGAGAGGTACACCCCTTCTCCAGGCAGAGTCACTTCTTGCGTGATAATCTGCGTGATGACCGGGTCAAAGAAGGGCATATCGGTGAAGGAACCCCCTTCCATCAGTACACCACGGGCAATCTCGGTGGCCGAACTGAAGTTGACATCCGTTTGGGGCAGAATGGGGCGGTTGCCGGTAGACTGTACCCCATTTTCACCATTCACTGTGTAGTAAGTACCGCTCCGCACCGGATCGTTGATCGTGTGGGGGGTATAAGTGAAGTTCAGATTTTGCTCCCAGGCCGTGGCTCCAATCGGGCCACCGGTCGAGATGGGTGGTGTCGTCGTGTAAACGGAAGCCCCACCAGGAACCGCGTTGGTCTGCACCGGCATATTGACCTTGAGCATGGGCAGACCGTAGAGGGTCAATTCAGCCAGCACTTTTTCATCGTAGGATGTCAGACCACCATTACCCAGGCTGTTGAGATAACGTTGTTTGGCTAACATGAGCGCCTGACCCGTGGTGGGCAGGGTGCTGTTCTGGCCGGGGTTGGGGTTGTAGCTCAGGTTTTCGGTGAAGTTGAGCATCAACTGCTCGGAGTAAGCCAACAGATCACCATCGCCGTAACCAAACCCGGTGTTGCCAATGAAGGTGGCGCCGTGGCGGGCAAAGATTTGGGCAAAGTCCGCGCCAGTAAAACCAAGCGTTGTGCCATCATCAAACAAGTTCAAACCGGCATGACAGCCTACGGAGAAGATCAGGCGGCCATCAAAGTTGCTGGTTCCGTCAAATTCCGTAGACAACACATCGGTGGGATCGTTGGGGAAGAAGCGGAAGTGATCGAAGTGGGAGTTGAGGGAGATCAGGTCATAAGCTGTGGCATCAAAGGCCATGTCGCGGAAATCTTGCGCCGTCCAGGTGTTGTCAATCAGGGTATCTACCTGAATCCCCTGACCATCCAGTGTGCTATTAACCGCGTTGGCCTGATCGATCAGGAAGTCGTACCCTGTGACGAGCGCATTTTGCGGGGAGAGGACGGGCGCGGCCAGGAAGGTGTCAACCATGACAGCGATTTCGCTGGGGGCTTCGACCAGACGCCCCAGGCCGTACTGCGGGATATAGATTTCGCGGCCATCGGCGGCGATGGGCAGGCTGGCGGCGTAGTAGTCGTCACTGAGGTAGTAGCGATACTTCGCGGCCGCGGCCAGTGATGGAGCATCATAGTACAGGTAAGTGCGCTCGTTGGACACCAGCGTGGCATCAATCACACGCCGCTGCGGGATGATCTCATCACCACCCACAATCACAATGTATTTCACGTCAGGGTAGGATTCTAACAAACTATAGATCAACGATTTGATCGTCCGGGCCACATAATTGGCCGCCTGTGGATTCTCCAGATTGGCATCCCAATTCTGGTAGGCGGCCATAATCTCAGGATAACTATCCAGGTTGATGATCTCACCATTAACATTCGGATCAGCGGCCAGGGCATTCAGCCGGTTGACCAGGTTGGCCGACGCCACGGTATCCGAACCGGTGTAGAACTGATTCATGCGGCTCTCGTTGAACAGAATCAACGTTTCTACCGCAGGAGCGGCTGGCGGCGGGGCAAACGTGGGCACCAGGTTGGTATCAACCGGGACGGGTTCATCAGGCACAAGGGCTTCACTGGTCAGGGTAAAGGGCTGCCCCACGGCCGCAGCATTATGGGGAATGACCACCAGGAACCAGGGGCCAACCAGTTCATGCACATTGACTTCAATGTGTTCACTGGTTTGGGGCAAAGGCTGAGCCGAGATGCCGGTCAGCGTTTCAATGCCACCCGCCTCACCAATATTACTGAGTTGAGCGATGTTACTTAACTGGGCAATGTTACTCAGTTGGGCGATGTTGCTTAGTTGGGCAATGTTACTCAGTTGGGCGATATTGCTTAACTGGGCAATGTTACTCAGTTGGGCGATATTGCTTAACTGGGCAATGTTACTCAGTTGGGCAATATTGCTGAGTTGGGCAATGTTACTCAGTTGGGCGACATCGTAAATCTGCGCAATGTTACTGAGCTGGGCAATGTTGCTCAGTTGAGCAATGTTGCTTAACTGGGCGATATTACTGAGTTGAGCAATATCAACCAGGTTGCCAATGTCCCGAAGCTGACCATATTCCTCGTCAATACGCGGCGCAAACAGGTAGAGGTCGTAATCGTAGTCGCTGGTCAGGGTGGCGCTAATCACAGAGCCAGGCACGGACACATCCAGGCGGAACCACTGGGCATCCTGATTGGTGAGAGCGGTTTCTTCGACAGGTACGCCGGGTTGCATAGTCTGGCTGGTTTCGCGGGAGCTGTTGTCACATTGATCCACCAGGCCATCGTTGTCGCTGTCTGAGCCAACCATCGGCGTGAAGGTCAGGTCGTCAATGATGTAATCAAACCCACTCGCCTCGATTTGTACCGAGAGGATACAAGAACCGGAGACGGCCAGAACCCCGTTGCTGTTGCTGGTGGCCTGATCCACGATCGTACCGGCAAAAACGTTGTCCGCGGCATCGTTAAAATCGTTGTAGGCGGTGAGAACAGCGGGGGCGGCCCCGATGTTGAGGTAGTTGACGCTGACCGACTCCATCGCCACGGCGAAGTTCAGCAAACTGTCCGCCCCAGCCGGATGGGTTTCTACGCGGAGATAGTCGCTGCCCAGGTAGGGAGAAGCACCGGGTATGTAGTTGGGAATGTAGAAGTCGAAATTGACCCCGTCGGAACCGTAGGTGCCGTTCAGTAGAAAGACAGCCGAAGCCCCGTTTTCGGCGGCTAAGCCGTTGAAGTCAATGACGACGGTGGTGAATTCATAGGCTCCGATGTCGCAGGTTGCGCCTTGCGGCCGCACGACTCCCCGCTGATCCGTGGCTTCACAAGTGGCATTGTTCCCCGTCCCAATCGCCGGACTGCCAATCAGAAGGGGCACGGTTTCCGTGTTGCCGCCATTGTCGCCTAAACTGCCCAGGAGCGGGTCTGCCTGTGTACCGGGGCAGTTATTCCCGGCAGGCCAACTCAGATTGTTGCCCAGGTCTACTACTGTGCCGTCACAGTTATCAGGATCACCACTGGAAAGGATGGAATTGCTTACCTCCACCGTCCCACCTGTGCCAATCTGCCCCCCTAGCGTAGCACCCAAACCTGAAGCTGAGTTGCCACTTAAGGTGCTGTTATTGATGGTGATTGTGCCGACGCGAGCATCTACAGCCCCATGATTCGTCGCTGAATTGTTGACAAAGGTGCTGTTGTTAATGGCAACGGCTATGGCATTACTATGAATGGCCCCCCCGACATCAGAACTATTGCTGACGAAGGTGCTGTTGTTGATGGTGGCCGATGTGCCATTGAGATAAATGGCCCCACCCCCTAACACACTGCTGTTAGAGGTAAAGGTGCTATCGTTGACGGTTAAGGACGGGGTAAAGGCGTCAGCAATCGCACCACCGCCGAAATAAGCATAATTGTTGTCGAACTGACTCAGCGTAATGGTTGCTGAAGCCCCGTCACTGAGATAAACGGCCCCGCCACTACCCAATATTGAAGTATCGGGCGCCTCATTATTGAGGAAAGCCACCTGGCTAATGAATGCCTCGCCATCCACCAGAATGGCTCCGCCCGGATTCGCCAGACCTTCCTGAATGGTCAAACCGGATAAATTAAGGCTGAAACCCGCCGAAACGTGGAAAGCCCGGTCCAGTCCGTTGGCGTCAATGAGGGTGACACTGGCCCCGGCTCCAACAATGGTCAAATTAGCGCTAATGTCGAGGTCGCCGGTTGCGGCCGCGTCCTCGCCCATGCCAACAACAGACAAGGAATAAGTGCCAGTCGGGAGCGTAATGGTATGAGCACCAGTCAAGGCGTTCGCTTCCTGAATAGCCGCCCGCAAACTACATCCTTCTACAGCCCCGGAAGAACAACTGCCATCACCAGGGAGATCGTCAGCTCCGTCCGCAAATTTATCAACGACAAAATTGAAGCTAGCGGCTGCCACCGGGACCACATCGCTAAATTCAGAGGTGTTGCCATTGGCATCGGTGGCTGTAGCAATGATGGTATCACCCGCCAAAATATCAAGCGCGGCCGCGTTGCCCAAATCCACACTCGTTGCCCCCGGCCCCGCCAGCGTGTCACTACCCAGATAAATCCGGCCTTCGTCATTGCCGATAAGCTCTGCTCCGTCACTCTCTGCTTCATAAAAGTCTATTGTTACGGGATAGGCACTATTCATCACCAATGAATCGAGGCTATACTCAATAGTCAGATTCCCGGCTATCGTGGCGGTCGTCAGAACCGGATAATTTTGCAAGTTGTTGGGGCCAGTATCAGCGTCGTCAGGGTCGTTGAGAGTAACCCCCTCCCCAATCAGGTCAATCCCCAACCCACCGTTGTTGTAGATGTTATTGCCGCGAACGATAACGTTTTGTGAGTCCGGTCCACCAAATGTGCCGACACCAACGCCAACCCCGAAATTGTTGGCGATAATATTGGCCTGGCCTGCACCTAGCCCCCCAATGACATCATTCTGGCTGGAGACAATGGAAATACCATAAGGAACGCCGGGTGAACCATTCCCCAGGCTACCGATTCCGGTGGCATCCACGCCAATATGGTTACCCTGGATAATGTTATTGCCGGACGGGCGGGTGGTGTCGCCAGCTAAATAAATCCCATACCCCGTATTGCCGGAAATCACGTTATCCAGTATCTGATTGTTATTACTCCCAAAAAGATCCAGCGCGCTGAAAGCCGCACCGCCCAAAGCGACCAGCCCCGTTACATCTGTCCCAATATAGTTATTTTGAATGAGATTATTGGAAGGAGATGTCGTGTTGTCGCTGAAGTTAGGCAACGTGATCTGGTTGGTGCCATTGCCGGAAATCAGGTTACGTTGGGTATCTGCCGGGCCGCCGATGACATTATTGTCCGAGTCCTGTTGCAGTTCGATCCCGTAAGAGGTATTGCCTAAAGCGCTGGTACCCGTCGGGTCCGTGCCGATAAAATTGCACGCAATGGTGTGGTTACTGGCATAAGCTCCATTAATGCCAATGTAGAAGCGGTTGATGACCAGGCCCCGGATCGTACTGCCATCAGCACTAAAGGCGGCCAAGTCCAAACCATTGGCAAAGGCCCCCGCCCCACTACCATCCAGTTCGATCAGAGAGTGGGCGGCCAGGCGGCGCAACTGGCACCGGGCTGGGTCGTGCCATCAATAAAGACAGGGTCGCTGATGGTGGGTAAGGCGTAAGCCGGGGAGATGGTGTGAACACCGGCACCAGGGATATTGAAGTGAATGGAATCCGTGCCAGCCACTAAATTAGCTTCTTCGATGGCGGCCCGCAGGGTACATTCACCAGGGGTGGCTGTCTCGCACACACCGTTACCAGGGTTGCCGTCCACCGCATCGCTGGTGCTATTGACGGTGAAGATTAAACCGGTGGCAATGGCTACCGGGCTAAATTCCGAACTGTTGCCGTTGGCATCGGTAGCGGTAGCGACGATGGGATCACCGAAAACAATGCCGAGCGCGGCCGCGTTGCCCAAATCCACACTATCGGAACCCGGCCCCGCCAGCGTATCACTGCCCAGGTAAACCCGGCCTTCCCCACTGCCCACACTATCGGCCTCAAAAAACTCAATCGTGACCGGGTAGGCAGTGTTGACCAGAGTCGAATCCAGGCTGTAATCAATAACCAGATTCCCCGCCATCGTGGTTGAGAACAGAACCGGGAAATTTTGCAAATTGTTAGAACCGGTATCCGCGTCATCCAGGTCGTTGACCGTTACCCCATCATTGCCCAGATCGATGCCTGTGACATTGCCCAGAGCTAGCGCACCCGTCGCGTCCGTGCCAATGTAGTTGCCTGCAACAACGGTGTTGGTAGCATTAGATAACCGCACCCCCATGAGATTGCCGGCAATCACGTTACGCTCATTGGCGTTGAAGGCATCGTTACTGCCATCTGTACCAATGAGGTTGTTATCTGAATCAGCAATAGAAATGCCATCAGGGTTGTTCATCGCTACCGTACCGGTCACATCCGTACCGATATAATTCCCGGCGACCACATTGTTGTTAGAGCCACTGATAATCCAGATAGCTTCCGCGCCGGAGTTGGCGATAATATTGCGCTCCAGAGCGTCAGATACCCCATCCCCATTTGTGCCAATGCGGTTGTTGTTCGCCCCGTTATAGAGAACCAACGTTTCACTGCTATTGCCCAACGCAGCCGTCCCGGTACTATCCGTACCAATGTAATTTCCGGCTACCACGTTGGCGGTGGCGCCTTCAATCGTAATGGCATTTTGATTGCCCGAGATCACATTCCCTTCGGCGGCATCATTCACGCCATCACCGTCTGTACCGATAACAGTATTTTGCACATTGGTGTTACCGGTTAATCCCAGGGCAATACCGCCCACATTCGGTAGCGCACTGGTGCCGTTCGCATCGGTTCCAATCAGGTTACCCTGAATGAGATTACCATCGGCAACCCGACTGCCATCCCCTGTTACGGAAATCGCTTCGCTAACATTGCCGGAGATCAGATTGTTCAAAATCGAATTGGTATTCCCACCAAAGATATCAATCCCGCCAAAAGAACCCCCTCCCAAGTTCATTGTGCCATTGACATCCGTACCGACATAATTGTTCTCAATAACGTTATCATAGGGTGTAGAACCATAATTGCCCAAGGTTACCTGTTGCACCGTATTCCCGGAAATCAAATTGCGCTGGCTAACAGCAGATCCACCAACCGTGTTGTCATGAGAATCTTGCTGGATAAACATTCCATAGTTATTGGCTATCGCCAGAGAACCCGTGGCGTCCGTGCCAACGAAATTGCACTCAAGGGTGTGATCACTGCTGTTTGCAATTTGAATACCCGCACCAGCAAAGCCATTAACCACTAGACCCCGTATGGTGCTCCCGTTAGTACCAAAACTGAGGTCCAATCCGGTCGAAGCCCCGGCGCTTGCGCCATTCAACTCAATGAGAAGCGTAGGCGGCCAGGCCGCACAACTCGCGCCCGGCTGGGTCAGGCCATCAATTACAACCGGGCCAGTAAGCCAGGGGTACGCTGAGGTAGGGGAAATGGTGTGCACACCTGCGCCGGGAATGTTGAAGCTGATCGCATCGGCACCAAACAGGGCATTGGCTTCCTCAATGGCCGCACGGAGGGTGCAATCCAACCCTTCAGTGGAACAGATGCCATCACCAGGGGTAGCATCACCCAAGTCGCCTGTGCTGTTGACGGTGAAGGTGGCGGCTTGTAGCGGCCGCGACCACGGGTTCAGCAGTAAAAAGGAAAAAAGGATAAGAGCGAGAAAAGGGGTAAGAAGACGGCGAAACTTACTGGACATGGGTTTCCTCCTCAAGAAACGCGATAAAAACAAGGGGTCTAGTTTAAGAGTAGGTGATTCAACTTAAGTTTCTGATTACTACTCTGGCAAAAGGGAAATAGGCCATAACCGGAATACGTCCAGAAATCCGGTTATGGCCTTTCACTCCCCTGGCACAGAGAAACGAACTTATAAAGCGTGATGTATGAGGCATAAAGTGGTGAATACCTGAAGTTTGGCGTTTTTGGGCTGACCTCTGGAGATCAAGAGACTGAGAGATTAAGAGATTTCCAGAGGTCGGACTAACTTTCGCCAAAGTCGAGTGAATAAGCAGAGCCATGGGTAATCACTGTTAGTGGCTGGACAGTGGCACGTTGGGTACTTCAGATGAGGGTGAGAGTTCATCAGTTATGGCTGAGAGATAAGCCACAAATGATTCGAGTGACAGGAAGACATATCGCTGGCCAGACTGGGGATCAACAAGGGTATAACGCCAGACTGCCTGCCCATTTTCTTGCTGTTCAGGCCAGAAGCGGAGCATATAACTATGATAGGGTAGCGGTAATGGCTTAAGCATAAATGACCTTGTCTCCCAGACAAGTCCGTCATGACGAAAGTAAGCCTTAGGCTTTTATGACACGCCTCACCCTGGGTTTGTCGCCGGAAACCCCCGGGGGGGGGCCGGCCCGGGGGGGGGGGGGGGCGGGGGGGGGTTTTTGGGGGGGGGGGCCCCCCTCCGGCTGTCCCGGGCCCTTCTTCCCCGGAAGCGTTAGGGGGATGGGTCTTCCGACTCAATTGACGATGGGCTTAGGTAAAGCTGGTCGAGTCTCTCATCTCAGTTCCGTCGGTTATTTAATCCTTGATCCTTAGGATTCGTTCCAAAATAAGTCCCATCCAGACCTGACAGATTTTAAGAAATCTGTCAGGTCTAAATCGGGCGATTATTTTTAGATACTCACTCAGCCTACCAGAGGCTTCCAAATTAACGTACTGGTACTACAATACCGGTCTATCGTGATCGAAACGTGATCGCAGCGTGAATAAGGGGTAAAAGTGAGTAAACTGAAACCGGGTATAATTAAACGCATCTGGCCAGGGAAGAGGCTCTTATGTTTGCCTTACGTCTTTTAGGTACACCACAAATCACGCACAATCAACAACCCATAGATAATTTACCAGCAGCGAAAAGCCAGGCGTTGCTGTTTTATCTGGCTTGCCGCGGCCGCGTTCAGTCCCGTCTAGCTCTCAGTGGTTTACTCTGGCCTGACAAAAGTGACGGCGAAGCCCGCATGAATTTGCGCCAGGCACTGTACCAGTTGCGCCAAACATTGCCTGGTTTGATAGATGCCAGCCGGGAAACAATTGCCCTCAGCCATGATAGAGCGCCGGAAGTAGACGTTTGGCTATTTCAACAAGAGATCACGCGGGGGCTGGCCGGTCATTGGACTGATTTACGTGCGGCCGCGGACCGTTACCAGGGCGATTTTCTAAGTGGTTTCTATCTAGACGACACCCCCGGCTTTGAAGAATGGATGCTGGTAGAGCGAGAGCGTCTGCGCGGACTGGCCCTACAAGCCTTTCATCAATTAGCCCATTATTTCACCCGGCAAAAAGAGTTGGGGACTGGCCTCATTTACGCCGGGCAGTTATTGGCCCTGGAGCCACTACGGGAGGAGTCTCATCAACAGATGATGCGGCTCCTGGCGAGTGACGGCCAGATAGGGGCGGCCCTGGCACAATATGAACGTTGTCGGCAACTGCTGTCTGAGGAGCTAGGCGTTGCCCCCTCAGCCGAAACAATCGCTTTGTATGAAGCGATTATGGTGGGTCAGGTGAACCGGTCGCGGCCGCGAGTCACCAGCCCCGCCTCCCCATCCCCCCATAACCTGCCCGCCCAACCCACCCCCTTCATTGGCCGCGAGCGTGAATTAGCCGAACTAGCCCAGTTGTGTCACCAGGAAGGCGCACGGCTTATTACCATCATTGGGCCGGGGGGGATGGGCAAAACCCGTTTTAGTCTGGCCTTTGCCGAAAAATGCCTGGATTTGTCGGCCACGTATTACCCGGACGGTGTGTATTTTGTGGTTCTGACCAATGTAAACCCCACGCCCGAAATAGCGGTAACCGACCAGATTAGCCTGGCGGTAAACCAGGGGTTGGGGCTTACGCCGGAATGGGGTGGTCTCTCAGCCGGTTCCCCCAAACAGCAACTATTAGATTATCTGCGGCCGCGACGCCTCTTATTAATCCTGGACAATTTTGAACATCTGCAACAGGGTCACCTCTTGTTAGCCGAACTATTACAAACCTCCCCCGCTATCCGCATCATTGTCACCTCGCGTGAGCGGTTAAGTTTGTATGAAGAGCGGGTTTTCCGCTTAACAGGCCTGGCCCTTCCCCAACTCAATGAACTGACCCCGAATGAATCCGCCCGACGACCAGGCAATTCGCCCCAGATGACCACCTTAATTCAGGCCGAAGCGGTGCAATTATTTATGCAAGCGGCTCAGCGGGTACGTCACACCTTTCAGCCCCGTCCAGAGGAGTGGCCGATATTGGTGGGGCTGTGTGTGTTGCTCAATGGTATGCCGCTGGCGCTAGAACTCGCGGCCGCGTGGGTAGACATTCTCAATCTGGCCGATATTCTGGCCGAGCTAGAACAGGATTTGAGCCTGCTCAGCACCAATTTGAACAATGTCGCGGAGCGCCACCGAAGTTTGCAACAGATTTTTGAGTATGCCTGGCAACGACTCAGCCCCGAAGAGCAATCCCTGTTAGCCGCCTTGACCGTGTTTCGTGGGGGGTTCACCCGTTCCGCGGCCGCGGCCATCACCCAGCGCCCCCTTCACCCCCGCTTGCTGGCTAATCTGGTACATAAATCGCTCGTCACACTAGATGCCACCCAGGAACGTTACGAGATTCACGAATTGTTACGCCGTTTTACCACCCAAAAAATGGGGGAAGCCACATCAACGGCCCTGAAAGTGGTGCAAGGCCATTGCCACTATTACTGCACCCTACTTCAGCAACGAGAAGCCGAGTTAAAAGGCACAGGGCAAGAGAAAGCCTTGTCTGACCTGGAACGAGACCTGGAGAATATCCGGCGAGCCTGGCAATGGGCGGTAATCCGGCGCGAGATAGGGCTGATCGCGGCCGCGCTCAATGGTTTATTCATCCTCTTTGACACCCGCAGCCGTTTTCTGGAAGGCGAGGAATTATTTCGCGAAGCGGCCCTGCGTCTGGCCTGGGATGCCGAAAACCCGGTCGAAGTCATTACCCTGGCCCGGCTCCAGGCTCGCCAGGGGTGGTTCACCTTTCACCTGGGCCAACACAAAGAGAGCCTCCGTCTCCTACAGCGTAGTCTCACCTATCTCCATCAAGAAGGTCACGCCGCCGAAGCCGCGTTTTGCCTTAACTATTGGGGAGCGGTTCTGCGTCATCAGGGGCGCTACCAGGAAGCCATCGAACCGCTCCAACAAGCACTACAACTGGCCCAAACAGCCAACGACCCTTACCAGACCAGTTTATCGTTCAACACGCTAGGGCAGATCGCCTTTCTACAGGGCGATTATTCCACCGCCTACCTGCACTGCCAGGAAGGTTTACGCTTGAAACGCGCCATCGGCGACCGGCGCGGCATGATTTATTCACTGACATACCTGGGGCGCGTAGCCGAGGCCCAAGGCGCGTTTACGGAAGCCCAACAACTGTTTCGCGAAAGTCTCGACATCCGCCAGGCGATTGGTGATCAGCGGGGGATGGCGAGTGCCTGGCAAAATTTGGGCAGCGTAAGTGTAGCCAGTGGTCAACTGACGAAAGCGGAAGTATCACTCCGACGGGGGCTGGCGATTTATCAAAGCATTGGGGATCGGCTGGGTAGTAGCCGCTGTTGGTTACGGTTAGGGGAGTTGTTGCTGGTGCGTGGTGATTTTGCGGCCGCGGAAAACCATCTGCTCCAGGGAATCACCCTGGCTCATATCATAGCCTCTGAGCCGGTGCTGGTAGCCAGTATTGTCGGGTTAGCCGCCGTATGGCTAAAAACGAACCGCCCGCAAAAGGCCCAGGTTTGCCTGACCTTTGTCGCCCATCTACCCCAACCTCACCTCATTCCTGAAACACAGCTAAAGCGGTTACAAGATGAATTGAATATAAGCTACCCAGAGTTGGAATCGGTCGCGGCCGCGCCGGAGTACGATCTGGAAACGTTTGTTCAAGAACATATTCTTTCACCTGAACCGTAATATGGCTCAGGGCTTTCCCAAAGTCAACGAGTACAGCTTTACACAACTCCTTAGCCGATTTAGTCGGAAGACCCATCCCCCCAACCCCCTTCCCGGCGGGAAGGGGGAAATACCCGGCACTTTAGAAAATTCCCCGCCCCTGGGGGCGGGGTTAGGGGTGGGGGAAAATGCCCGATACGATGGTACAGCGCTAAGAAATCGGACTTTGGAAAAGCCGTGTCGTATTGCTCTTTGGTGATCTAACAAAGTTCTAATACAATAAAATGTAATCCACTTGTCCGTGGCGGTCAGGAGGATCGTTTACCCCCTGTTAACCCTATTTGAGGAGGATACGATAATGAAGCGACGGGAATTTTTGGAGCTAATGGCTAAAGGAGCAATTGGCGGTGCGGCTGTCGGGTTGGTTGGCTGTAGTCAGGATGTTGATCCGAATGCTACAGCAAACGGTAGCAACGCAGTCGCCAACAACACTGCTAACACTGCCGCCAACAATGCCGCTAATACCGCCAGCGCCACAGCCGCTCAATCATCCGATTTACCCAATATCGAATGGCAAATGGCCACCAGTTGGCCCGTTAGCCTGGACACCATTTTTGGTGGGGCCGAGGTTTTTGCGCAACGCGTCTCGGCCATGACAGGCGGAAAGTTTGTCATTTCTCCCCGTGCCGCGGGTGAACTGGCCCCTGGCACACAGGTTTTGGATGTCGTCTCGGAAGGAGCCGTACAGTGTGGACACACCGCTTCTTATTATTATGTAGGCAAAAGCCCCGTGACCGCTTTTGGTACATCCCTGCCCTTTGGTCTGACCGCCCAACAGCAAAATGCCTGGCTCTATGAGGGCGGTGGTCTGGAGTTACTCCAGGAGTTTTATGCCCGCCAGTTCAACGTCATCCAGTTTCCGGCTGGCAACACCGGGGCGCAGATGGGCGGCTGGTTCCGTAAAGAGATTAACACCGTGGCTGACCTGCAAGGGTTGAAGATGCGTATTCCTGGTTTGGGTGGACAGGTGATGGCCAAACTAGGGGTAACGGTGCAGGTTTTGGCCGGTGGGGAAATTTTTGCCGCCCTGGAAACCGGTGCCGTTGATGCGGCCGAATGGGTAGGGCCGTATGATGATGAGAAGTTGGGCTTAAACACGGTGGCCGAGTTTTACTACTACCCAGGTTGGTGGGAACCAGGCCCGACGCTGGAAGTACAAATCAATCTGGATGAGTGGAACGCACTGCCGCCCATCTATCAGGAGATTGTCAAGACGGCTGCTTTTGAAGCCAACTTGATCATGTTGGCCCGTTATGACTCACGGAATAATGAGGCTTTGCAACGGCTGGTAGACAGCGGGGCCAAGTTGCGGGTCTACAGTAATGAGATTTTGGCGGCCGCGGCCGCGGCCGCGGAAGAGCTATACAGCGAATTCTCCGCCTCAAATCCCGACTTCAAAAACATCTACGATCAATGGGATGCTTTCCGTACCCGTGTACGTGGCTGGAACAATATCAACGAAGGTAGCTTCAATGCGTTTGTTAACCAATAACCGGTTCTGACGCCTAACGGCTATAAGCAATAAAAAAGACGAGTCTGAAATCAGACTCGTCTTTTTTTATTGGTTATGCGTTTGTAGTGACCGCTTTAGCGGGCAGAACCGGCTAAAGCCGTTACTACAAAAGCCGTTACTACAAACAAAGCGCATCCCCTGTTTGTAGTGACCGCTTTAGCGGGCTAATCACAATCACCACTGGGTTGTGGTTCAGCCAGCCTGCTGAGCGGCCTGTTGAGCCGCACGTGCCAACTCCACCAGCCAAAGGACAATCTGGGGGAAAGCAATGGTGAGAACCAGGGCCAACCCCTGTAAACCCATAAAAGGTAAGGCCCCTTTGTGAATGTCCAGCGTCTCCACTTCTTTGGGGGCGACACTTTGCAGGTAAAACAGGGAAAACCCAACCGGCGGGGAGATGAACGCCATATTGAGGTTGATGGCGGCCACAACTCCAAACCAGACCATGTCAATGTTTAACGCTTTGGCCGCAGGCACAAAGAGGGGCATGGCAATAAAACAGATTTCCAAAAACTCCAGATTTATGCCTAACAAGAAAATGGCAATGTTGGCAATAATCATGAACCCAATGACACCACCCGGAAGATCGGTCAGTAAGTTGGTGATGTAATTTTGACCACCCAACCCGTCAAATACCAGGCTGAACAACGATGAGGCGAAAACGATCATAATGACGAGGGCAGTAATGCGGGCCGTGGCATTGGCGGCGGTTTTAAGGGTGTTCCAGGAAAGCTGGCGATTAAGGGCGGCTAGAATGCAGGCGCCCATGGCTCCGACAGCGCCAGCTTCGGTGGGGGTGGCCACGCCAGTGAAGATGCTCCCTAAAACAGCAAAGATGAGGAATATGGGGGGCAGAACAGAAATAATGACCCGGCTCAAAAGCGCCCGACCACTTATGTTGCGGGCTTCCAGGGGTAGAGCGGGAGCGAGTTCGGGCTTGAAGAAGGCGATAATGAGCACATAGGCGGCATAAAAACCGGCTAACATCAGCCCCGGAACCAAGGCCCCAAGGAAAAGATCGCCCACGGAAACGCCGATTTGATCACTCAACACCACGAGTACCAGACTGGGGGGAATCAATTGGGCCAATGTGCCTGAGGCGGTAATGGCCCCGGTAGCGAGTTTATGGTCGTAGCCGTAACGAATCATGATGGGCAGGGAGATCATGCCCATCGTGATGACAGTGGCGGCCACAACCCCGGTCGCGGCAGCGAGCAATGTGCCCACTATCACCACCGCCAGCGCCAAACCACCCCGCAACGGCCCCAACAAAATACCAATCGTCTCCAACAACTTCTCCGCCAAGCCCGATTTCTCAAACACTGCCCCCATAAACACAAAGAAAATAATGGCTAACAGGGTGAAGTCCGACATGGTGCCGAACCAACGATTGGGCAAAAGGCGCAAGAGGCGGGTGTCAAAGGCGCCTAGAAGTAAACCCAAAGTTCCAAAAGCAATGGCGGTCCCGGCAAAAGAAAACGCCACCGGATAACCGATGAGGATCAAGATGAAGAAAAACACAAACATGACCAGAGCTAACCATTCAAAATCCATGAAGCAACTCCTACAAAGGAATGGTGTGTTGGGCGGTCAGCCCTTATTCAATTGGTCTAGCGTCTAGCTCATCTACTTCTATGATGGCCTTGATTTCTCTATCTCCCCGAATAATGGCTACTTTTTTGATGACTTCGGCAATGGCTTGCAGTAGTAATAAGACAAAAGCCACGATAATCATGGTCTTGATAGGGGCGCGGGGCAGACCGTTGGGGTCAGGGGAGATTTCGGGTTTCCCCAGGAGGAACCATTAGGTAATTGTCCCCACGGGAAAGGGGAACAGGGTTAACGGTCACATAGATACCGATCAAACAAAGGGAATCAAAAAAACAGCAGATGGCCGATGAAATCTACCCAGGCTTTACGTTCGGGGGGTAAAATAGGAAAAATAAAGTCTACCCGTACAGTGACACTATGTTTGAGCGCGTCAAGCAAAACTCGGAGAAAAACTGAGGAGAAGAGTACCACTGGAATTTCGATGAAGATGTTGGATGAGAGGGTAACGCCGATTTCACGACACGATGACTCGGGCGACGACGATATAGAAGCCGATGGCAATGGTAACAAGGACCAAGAAAGTGGACAGCAAGCCAGCGCTTTCGCTAATTTATCT
>JADJUV010000036.1 GCA_016716885.1 Candidatus Trichofilum aggregatum
TATCTCCGACTGTCCCCCAAAGATTATGCCCTCTGGTATGGAAAATGGATGGTCGCCGCTCGTTGAAGCCCCTGCTTTTTTACAGCCTGCGCCGCTTTAAGACGTTGCCCTTTGGCCGCCTGAATAGCCTGGTAGCGGATTTGCGCCAGGTTATTTTTGAAGACTCCCCAGGTCAGGTGCTTGAACGAATCAGCCAGAATTACACGCCTGCGCCCAGCGGAAAACCGCGGCCGCCACTTTATAAAATAACGCTTTTTCCACAGTGAATGGAGCACCGCCAGGCTTGATCCCTTCTTTACCAACTCTACCAGGCCGTCGGCTGGCTCTTCCACCCGTTGAGCCAATGGCCCAATCGGGTTGTGGGTAGTCATTGGTTTTATCCTGTATGGCCGCTTGTTCATCCAGGCTGAACCGTTTATGCCTGAGCAGGTGAGACCGGGTTGGGCGTGGGCGCGGCGCCGGGTTACTCGCCCCTTCCAACCTCATCGTCATCTTCATTAGGAACTGGCCCACGGCCTGATAAACTAACATTTGGGTCAGAGAATGTGATCAGACAGTTTGCTGCTTTATTGGGGATTTCCGGCCTTTTTGTGGATACACGAGACATCTGGCTGTCCTTACCCGCCCGCAGCCGCCTCGCCGTTTCCTGGGCTGGGCCTGCGTATTCCGGGTTGTTCGTCGGGCCACGCTGGATTTGCCTCACCTGCTGGAATTCCTGTTTCCGCCAGCACCCAAACCATTGCCGCCAACTTTTTCTACCAGATGGGGTTTCTGGCCTTTCTCAGCGTGTTCATCAATCTGAACCCCTTGCTGGAGCTGGACGGGTATTTTATTTTGATGGATTGGCTGGATATGCCCGGTTTGCGGCCGCGGGCCTTCCACTTCATCCAGCACGAATTATGGGGCAAGCTCAAACCCCATCTCACCGCCCGCCGTTTCTGGACTTCCCTGAGCCGCCGGGCGCATCTTCACCCTGTTTGGTCTGGCAGCCCTGGTTTACTCCACCTACGCCCTGCTGTTTGTCCCGCCTGGCATTCGGCAGACCCGCCTCCGGGCGCTGGTGACCAGCCTCTGGCTCGACTATGGCCTGGTTGTGCCGACCCGATCGTGCTGGGCATCGCCATGCGACCGTCATCCCGGCTTGTACTACCTGTTTCTGCTAGCCTGGAACCAGATTCAGCATGGGTCGAGTGGTTGTCCCACCAAGAACTGCTGGGACGCGTGGAAATCCTGGCCTTGCTGCTCGTGGGGCCCCTGTTGTTGATCAGCGCGGCCGCGTTTCCTGGAATGCCCCGTTTGTCTTGCGGATCATCACCTGGCTGGTGCACGTGGGCGCCGTCATCACCATGGTCCAGGTGGCCGCCAATGGCCGGCAGCCGCTTCAATGGGTTATGTGGTCGCTGGCGGGGGATGGCCTGCCTGACGCTGGCCCAACTGGCCCCGGAAACACCCTGTGGTGGGGGCTGTGGCTGGAGTTCGCGGCCGCGTGTTCTCGCCAGCGGCCTCATCGCCTGGTTCACCGTGCGCCCGGCCCAATGGCAAACCGGCGACCGGGTGGGCTGGATCATCGTTTTGCTCCTCAGCCTGGCAACTGGCCTACTCCTGCCCCGCCTTAGCCCCCAAGCAACTACCCTCGCCTGGGTTTTTTCGGCCTTCATCCAGATGGTTACCACCATCAGCCTGATGGCGTTGGTCGCCCTGCTGATCAATTTCCGCCCCTCCCGCCTGGTTGCCCTGGACGTTTTACGCCGTGGCGCTACTCAGTTGCCCTGGTTGTACCATTTCCCCTGCTCGATTTAGTCATCGCCCTGCTCTGGCTCTATGCCACTGGCCTCTACCTTCTGCTGGGGCGCACTTACCGAATTTGACCGGCACACGCTCGTCACCGAAGATAGTTTGAGCGAACGTGAGCGGTTAGCCCATGGCTTTAACCATTTTTTGCAGGGCATGTTCCGGGTTTACGAGCCGATTTTTGGTGGCCGCCGCCTGGATGAAATTCAGGCCCAGGTGGTGGCTCTACAACATAATCGCCAACTCGAAGATGACAACGCCCTGTTTGCCCTGGCTTGATTTTGCCGCACGGCGCTGCTGTTAGTCGTTGACCGGCTGGACGATCTGGCCGGGACGCCGTTCACGGCGCGGGTGGGGGCAGGCGGCTTGTGACAGTTTGCCCTGGCTGGAAGCCGAAACCCTGGTGCGCCAAGTGTGTTGTCCCAGATTGGCTTAGGCGAAACATTGACCCCGCACCTTTGATACCACCCATGACAGCCGGGCCGACCTGTTCCGGCAGGCTGACCTGTTCGCCGGGTTTGACGACCGGGGATTGAGACGCTCATTCAGGTGGCGCAACTGTTCCGGGCGCGGCCGCGGACCACCCTGGCCGAACAAAACCAGGATGCCACCCACTTTTATCTCATCGAGTCGGGGGAAGTAGGGGTTTACCGTGAGGGTGAATATGTGGCTTTGATAACCGCCGGGGGGTACATCGGGGAAAAAGCCTTGCTCGACACAGGCGTCTACTCAGCCACCTACCGTGCCCTGTCCGAGGTCACGGCCCTGACCATTGCCCGTGATCAGTTTGACCCCCTGCTCCGGGCTGATACCACCCTGGCATCTCAGGTGAGTGCGGGGGCGGAGACTCGTCAGTTGCTCCGGCGTATGCCTTTGTTCCGCACGCTGAGTCCGCAGGAGTTGATGATGGTGGATAGACGGTTGCGGCTGCTGACGGTCACCCCTGGAAACTGATTGTGCGCCAGGGCAACACCGCACCGACCTCTACATCATCCAGGCGGGCGGTAGAAACGGTGCGCCGGGGGTTGGATGGGGCTTGGTGGTGCAAAAAGTTGGGGCCGGGCGAGCATTTTGGTGATTACGCCCTCTTTGCCGACACCCCTACGAAGCCACCTACCGCGCCGCCACCGAAGTCACCCTGCTCCGCCTGGACGAACCCACCTTGACAGCCTGTGGCCCGCAGTGCCGAGTTATCCCATTACGTAGAGCAGATTGGTAGCGGCCGCATGTTGAACACCGCCGCCGCTTGGGGCTGACGGGGCTGGTGAGTTAAAGAGTGCCAGCCTTAGCCCCGACAGTGCTCCCACCTATTCGCCTCGGTCATGGACAAAAACATCCGAATAACCATTCGTATCTACATTGACTAAATTGCTGGCCAAAGAATAAAACGCTATGTAACGGCCATCAGCCGAAATGGAAGACCCATATGAGTTGCTATTCCCTGTATTCCGTTAAAAGAGATAGAGACGCGACTGGTCTGCCCTGTCTGTCGGTCATGGATGAAAACATCCGCGTAACCGCCGGTGTCATTCTCAACCAAGTTGTTAGCATTAGAATAAAAGGTTATATAACGATTATCAGCCGAAATGGAAGGCCAATATGAATCGTTATTCCCCTGTACTCCGTTTGAAGCGATAGAGATACGAATGGTCTCGCCTGTCTGTTGGTCATGTAGGAAGACATCCCAATAGCTATAGATCTCGCCGCTGACCAGGTTAGTGGCCAAAGAGCCATAGGTCACGTAACGTCCATCAGTCGAAATGGAAGGCCAATACGAATCATTATTGCCTTGTGCGCCGTTTGAAGCGATAGAGACACGAGTGGTCTGTTCTGTCTGTCGATCATGGACGAACACATCAGCGAAGTCATTGATGTCACCGCTGACCAGATTATTGGCCCACGAAGCATAGGCCACATAACGACCGTCTGCTGAAATAGAAGAGGAAAACGAATGATTATTTCCTTGTGTCCCGTTAGAAGCAACCGAGATGCGCTTAGTTTTTCCTGTCTGCCGATCATGAACAAAGACATCCGAAAAGCCATTCGTGTCGCCGCTGACCAGGTTGCTGGCATCAGAAAAAAAGGCTACATAACGACCGTCAGTGGAAAATGCACCCAAATACGAAGGACCATTTCCTTGTGTTCCGTTAGAAGCGACAGACACACGAGAAGTTTGTCCTGTTTGTCGATCATGAACGAACACATCCAAAGTGTTATTCGTGTCGTTACTAGCTAGATTACCGGCCCAAGAATAAAAGCCACATAACGACCATCGGCAGAAATAGCAGGAGTTTTGGATCAATTATTTCCCTCTGTTCCGTCGGAAGCGAGAGAGACACGGCTGGTTTGTCCGGTTTGCCGATCATGAACAAACACATCTTGGGTGTTGTTTGTGTCGTTACTGACGAGATTGCTGGCCCAAGAATCAAAGGCCACGTAACGACCATCAGCGGAAATAGAAGGCGACCTGGAATCTTCGTCCCCTGAGTTCCATCATCGGCGAGGGAAACAAGGTTAATTGTAAAGTCAAAAGGTCTCCTAATAAGTGGCAAGTATACTTGTTCATTACTCACTCGTTCGTTAGTAGCCTCAACGGGTCTTCGGCTTGCGGTCGGTTGGAACAGGATGCCCGGTAAAATCAGGTATATAGCCAGTACTCCTAAACCCATACGTATCTGCTTTGATTGATTCATAATATTTTTCCACCTTGTCCAGCAATCTGAGGAATCTGTGCTCTATACTTTTAATTATTACCTTTGCGGAGCGCAATCGTACCTTCCAATTTCATCAATTATTTCATGGGAAGAGGTAGGAGATCGGCCACATGTTGTCACCCCACACATCTGGTGCCATAGTTAGCCCCTTGTTTGAGGATGGCCTGGGAAAATTATACGTTACCGGTAAGGGGAATACGACGCGGCCGCGTACCTCGACAACATCCCCGTGCGTTTAAGCAGATTTTCCTTATCATCCCGCCACTTCTGTAGAGGCTTGTGTTACAATTAACGCCATGACAACCAACAGCCCTACCCATACCCATCGCCTGACGATAGACTATCCAGACGAACTGCTTTGGGCTTTACAACAAGAGCCAGAGGAGTTCGCTACGCAAGCACGTCTACTCCTAGCCATAAAGCTGTATGAAACAGGCAAGTTGACAACTGGGCTGGCGGCAAAATTAGCAGGTGTGTCCCGCAATAGTTTTTTTATCCTGTTAGGTCAATATGGCCTGTCTCCTTTCGGTGAAACCCCCGATGAGCTAGAGGAAGACTTACTGAATGCCCACCGTGCCGCCCGTCATTCTCAATAATACACCCCTGGTTGCTTTGTGGATGCTCCAAAAATGGGATTTGCTAAGAGATTTATTTGGCGATGTTTTAATTCCTGTTGCTGTTGAAGCAGAATTTCTGGCTACTCATTCGACGCCACGAAGGCAAGATTTAGCTAACACTCCTTGGATTCAGACAACATCATTGGTCAACCCAAGACATGCCCGTTCCTATACGGGATTAGATAAGGGTGAAGCGGAAGTGCTTGCGTTGGCTACGGAACGCGCAGCACGGCTTGTTGTCATTGATGAGCGTAAGGGACGACAATATGCTCGACATCTGGGCCTACCGGTCACCGGCACCCTGGGAATATTACTTTTGGCGAAACAACAACAGATGATTCCTTCAGTTGCTCTGTTGATTCAACAATTAGAGAAGGCTGGTTTATATCTTGCCCCGAAATTAGTTGATCAAGTTTTAGAAATGGCTCAAGAAAATAGATAACTGGTTATGCCCAATCAACCCATCAATCAAGACACCGTTTTTAACGAAATCTGGCCCACCGTGACGGCCCTGCTGAAAGCTACCGTCGCCCAGGATGAAAAAACCATCCAGAAGATGCTGGTCGCCAGTGGCAACGCGGCCGCGCTCCTCTCTCTCTTTGGCCCCGTGGCCCTGGATGTGATCCTCAAAACGGTTTATGACCGGGACAACGCCACCCTCACCTACGCCGTCCAGACCGATAAAGGGCGGCATGTGTACATTGAGTACGCCTGGCCCGACACCACCCAGGACAATGAGGTCAGCGAAGATGATTTTGCCTACGTGCGTCTGCGCCGTCAGGGCGAAAAATGGCGCATCCTGGACACCTACCCTGGCCGCATTGACACCCCCATGACGCCGCCCCGCGCCAGAGGCATTTTGCTAGACAACGAACTGATCAAATCGGGGCAGGGTGTGCCTTCCGATCCGTGGGTTTTGCCCCTGGCTTTGTTGGCCGGGGCGATTCGTTTGCCCCTGCGGGAAGCGGGGCTGGCTGATGAGGTAGAGCGGTTGTTACTGCCCACCTTGCAGGGTCAGGGTCACGGCGTGTTTGCCCTGGTGAATGCCCGGCGGCTGTGGCGGGATTTCCGGGCCAAAGCCAAACCGGTGATTGATGTGCCGCTGGCCTGGGCCGCCGTGGTCGAGTTCCTCATTGCTGACCAGGAGATGGTGCAGACAAGTGAAGCGGAGGTCGCGGCCGCGTACCAGATTAACCCCGTCGCCTTTAGCCAACGGGTGGCCCAGGTAAAAAAAGCCCTCAAAATTGCCGAGAAAGGGCTGGATCAGCGGTACACCTCACTGTGGGTGACACCGGTTGAGGTAGCAAAATGAGACAACACGAACAAGGAACGTCAGAAAGAATGAAAATAAACCGCAGATTTCGCCGATTAAGGCCGATTTTCAATTCTTTATCCGTGTTTCTACCTATCCGTGTTCCTTCCATCCGTGGTTATATTCACTGGCGGAATCTGCTCCTTTTACTCCTTTTATTTTGCCAGGCCTGTAGCACCAACGCGGCCGCACCCACCCTCGCGCCTACCGCCGAAATAGCTCTCAGCGCGGCCGCCGTTCAGTCCACGTCCACCCTACCCGCCCCCCACACACTCGCCGCCCTGATTCCCACGGAACCAGCCGCCACCACCGCCGCGAATCCCACCGCCGCCCCGGCCGAAATTGCGCCCGATGCTACCGCCAGCCTGCCCACGGCCGAACCCCCGGTGGCCTTCAATGGCAAAAACGAGGATGGCACCTTTTTCCGCGGCCGCGCCGATGCCCCCGTCACCCTCATTGATTATTCTGACTTCCTTTGAGGCAGTTGCCGCACCTACGTGTTAGGGGCAGAACCAGAAATCATTGACACCTATGTCAATAGCGGTCAGGTTAAAATTATCTTTTGGCATGTGTTGGATCATGCCACGGCCAGCCTGAACAGCCACGCGGCCGCGGACTGTATCGGCCAACAAAGTGTGGACGCCTATTGGCTGATCCATGACCAGTTCTTTGCCGACCAGAATGAGTTGTGGGATGCAGACCGAGATTATTTTGTCAACGCGGCCGCGACAGTCGGCGTCGATCAATCCACCTTTGAGCAGTGCTACGACAGCGGGGTAGGTCAGGCCAACGTCACCCGACTGGATGCCATTCGTCGCCAACAAGGCATTCTCACCCGCCCCACCTTTGATATCAACGGTACGCTCCTGTTTGGGGCACAACGGTTCGCCGTCTTTGCTGAAGCCATCGAAGCCGCTCTGGGCCAATGAGTTTAAGAAAAAAGGAACACAGCGAGCGCAGAGGTGAAGACACCGAGATTCACAGAGAAAAGATAAAACCTTCTTAAAACTCTGTGGTTCTCTCCCTCTTTCCTCTTTTTCAGATCAGTACCTTACGAGTCAACTTCTTGTACAGTTGGCAAGAAGTTTAACCGCAGATTTTGGGGATTAACGCAGATTCTTTAATCAGCGAAAATCGGCGTTAATCTGCGGATATTTTTTCTGGCTTTTCCAGATTAGGATCATACCCATGCCCAATTTTCAACCCGTCACCCCCGATATATTGACCCAATTAGCCGCCATCGTTGGGCCGGATGGCTTGAGCACCACCATTGCCGAGCGCCAACTCCGCGCCAAAGACCAATCGTACCAGCCCCCCAGCCTGGCCGAAGTGGTTGTCTGGCCGCAGACCGCCGAGCAGGTGTCCGCCATCTTGCAACTAGCCAACGCCCACTGTGTTCCCGTGACCCCGTGGGGGGTAGGCACCTCGCTGGAAGGCAACCCGGTGCCCTTGTACGGCGGTATCTCCCTTTCCACGGAGCGCATGAACCGGCTGATCGCCGTTCATGCCGATGATTTTCAGGTGACGGTTCAGCCGGGCCTGCCCTACAAAGATTTGAACCAGCGACTGGCCCCGCATGGGCTGTTTTTTCCGCCTGATCCGGGGGCCAATGCCACCATCGGCGGTATGCTGGCTAACAATGCCGCCGGGATTCGCACGGTGCGTTATGGGGCCAGCAAGGATAACACCTTGCGGATGCAGGTGGCGCTGGCCGATGGGCGTCTCATCCATGTCGGTTCCCGCTCCATCAAACAGTCGGCGGGTTATGATTTGCTGCACCTGTTTATTGGCAGTGAGGGCACGCTAGGGGTCATTACCGAGGCGACGCTCAAGCTCACGCCGGTTCCCAGCCTGATGAGTGCGGTGGTGGCAGGGTTTACGACGGTCGCGGCCGCGGTCGCCACCGTCGTAGCTGTGCGCGGCAGTGGCGTCGGCGTGGCCGCCCTGGAACTGATTGATGCCGCTCACGCCCGTATGCTCAGCCAGGAACCAGGAGTAGACCTGGGCGAACAACCAACTTTGTTCATGGAACTACACGCTACCCACCCCGAAACGCTCCAGGCAGAGCTAGAAATGGTACGCGAAATTTGTGAAGAGTTGGGAGCCGTTACCTTCCGCTCTACCACCGACAACGCCCAACGACTGTCGCTCTGGCACGCCCGCCACGCCGCCTTCGAGATTGCCGTGCGTAATCACCCCGGCCAACGGTGGCTGGTGATGGATGTGGCCGTGCCCATCAGTGCCTACCCGTCGCTGGTGGCCCATAGCGAAGGGGCGTTGCTCGAATTCGGGGCCATTGGTTATCTCATCGGCCATGCCGGGGATGGCAACTTGCACCTGATTTTGCCTTTTGCCGATGAGGCCGGGTATGCCCGGGCAATGCAGGTCAACGAATCCATCGTTTATCAGGCCATTGCCCTGGGGGGCACAGCGACCGGTGAACATGGCGTGGGGGTGGGCAAAGCCAAATTTATGCCTCGTGAACATGGCCCGGCCCTGGATGTCATGCGCACCATCAAACAAACACTCGATCCGAATGGCATTTTGAATCCAGGCAAGATTTTTCCGCTCGGAGCTAGTCTTAGCCAGTCAGCTTGTCAGCTATCAGCCCAGTCAGCCGAACGCGCAGATTCGCAACCTGACCCGAAACTTGAAACCTGAAACCCAGAGCCTCCCATGTCTCATCACATCACCCAACTTACGCCCCATCTGCGGATTCGTCAGAGTTCATTGTTTTTGACCAATGCTGGTTTGTTTGTGAGTGAGGATCAGGCGGTGCTGATTGACCCCTGCATCTACCCCTCGGAGATTTTGGTCTGGCGGGAATACGCGGCCGCGCACCTGCTCCATCTCTCCCACCTCATCCTCACCCACCACCACTGGGATCATATCCTGGGGCCAGAGCATTACCCCACCGTGCCCATCATCGCCCAGGCCGACTGGTTTGACCGCCACGGCGGGGGAGCATGACGGCCGACTGCGGCAGTACATGACCTATTGGTTTGCCAAAGAGAAGATTCACCGGGACGAGCCGTTCGCCGTGCCCCAACCGACCTACACCTTCACCGACCGGATGAGCCTGCGCCTGGGTGATGAAACCTTGCAGTTTGTTCGGCGCCCGGCCACGCGCCGAGATCGGTTGGGTGTATCAGCCGTCGAGTGGCCTGTTGTGGTCATCGGACATCCTCAGCGATGTGGAGATTCCGTTTGTGAGCCATAACCTGGCGGCCTATGAACGCACGCTGGCGATGCTGGCAACCTAGGAGATTGAGGTGTTGGTTCCAGGGCATGGGCATGTGGCGAAGTCGCGGCCGCACATCGAGCAACGTATTCGTGAGGATAGGGAGTATTTAGGGGAGTTACGCAGCCGCGTCACCGACGCCATCGCCCAGGCAAAACCGTCGCCGAAACCGTCACTCTATGCGCCGATATGGTTTCCGGAACCTGAGAAAACGCCCAGCCCCATCAACGCAACGTGGAGAGCGTTTATCTGGAGTTGGGCGGGCAGCTGAGGAGAAAATGTGGGCTGGGGGCAGTTTGATTGAGGGCAAAGCGGGGAAATAGCAATGACGACCGGGGAACGCGGCCGCGTCCCCCGGTCGAGCTACCCCGATTATTTAATTCTTAGCCCTGAGGGCTTCAATTTGAGTTTTCCAGGCCTGGGGATCGGTTAAGTACCAGGCGATTGAGTCCATCTTACCATCTACGGAGAAGCTCACCTTCAGCAGATCGTAGATCGTGGCCTTGCCCAAATGTCTTTTGGTCAGCGTGAGTTCGGTGATCGTGTCCAGGCACACGCACCTCTTTGTTTGGTATAAGCATGAAGAAATGTAGCTCCTTCCCGGTAAGTACCAGACCACCGTTGCCTCGGGCTTGCCACACACCCGCCGACTCCAGCCCAAAGCTATTGGCCTTCAGGTCTTTCATGATGATCTGCTCTGGTTTGTACAGGGGCGCTATTCGGTTCTCGAGGGGAGTTTTGATGAGCTGGAGGTGCCTTTGTCCAGGGCTTGCGCGGATGACGATAACCCCAACACAATTAAGCCAATGCTGACGATAGTGATGATCACCGTTCCTTGAGAATCTAGCATGTTGACCTCCAAGACTGACCTGTTCACGTCTGGTTTTTATGCGACTGGTTCCATTCACGATGATAGAGGCAGTGAGAGGTTACGTCAAAAGGGGAGGACGAGGCCGCAAACCCATTCCATCGTTCTCGCAATTCTCAATTTGGCATCCAATGATGGTGCAGGGGTGGGGCAGGTGGGCAACCCTGTTGGTCAGGCGGGTCAGGGTGGTTCCCGCCTGCCTCGCCCGCCATTCTAACCGGGGCGAGGCAGGTGGGAAGCAAATCGTCCCGTTATTCCCCAATTCTGGTCCACCTGCCCCGCCCCTACGACATATTCACTCTAAAATGAGAATTGCTACATTGTTCCCGTCTATTGAACGCTAACTGGAGCAGACAGTGCCAAACGTGAACCACATCAGGGCAACGTGGAGAGCCT
>JADJUV010000037.1 GCA_016716885.1 Candidatus Trichofilum aggregatum
ATGACTCAGGCCGGTAAAGGTTTACCGACGAGTCACCAGCCGACGGTAGCCGAGGGTGAAGGCCATGATCAGCGCGGCCGCGGCCATAACCCACATCACCGACTGGTTAACCGAACCACCAGAGACACCACTTAGATTCACATCCGTGGGTTGACCCGTTACCGTCGCACTGGCTGTGCCCGTCGCACTCTGCCCCAAGTCAGTCGAAGCAGTCCAGGTAACGATATTCGTCACAGCCGTTGTGTCCAGCGTATATTCAGCCGTAAACCAATAGGTAGCCGATGGCGCCAGGGCATAGGGCAGATTAGTCGCCAGATTACCCAACACACTGTCATCAATCGTGTGCGTGGTATAAGTCACATTACCCGTATTTTCGATGGCGTAGCAGTAATAGACCGTCGTGCCGTAAGGTACAGCGATGGTAGAACTGGTGGCACAACTGGTGGGGTCAGTCCCAACCGTCTTGGTAACGGCGATGGTTGACTGAACCGGGATAACCGTAACCGTCGCCGTATCAGTGCCCACCGCACTCACTTGCGTGTTAGGAATATTGGCCGTCCAGGTAACAACATTGGTCACAGTCGCTAAAGGTGTAACCGACGCCGTGAAGAAGGCCGAGGCATTGGGCACCAAAGAGAAGGGGAAGTTGGCTAACAAGGTTCCCAGTTCACTATCCTCAACCGTGTGGTTGGTGAGGGTAATGTCACCGGTGTTTTGCACCGTGTAGCAGTAAGTCACTTCCGTACCTTCCAAAACGCTGATGTTACCGGTGCTGGCGCAGGTGTTGGGGTCTGTGCCTACGGTTTTCTCCACGGTAATAGCCGGGGCGACAGGCTGGCAGGCGGTCACGGTCACATCATCAATAGCCAGACCAGCCAATTGCACGCTGGGATCGGTGTCCACATGGAAGCGGGCTTCGATGTTTTGCCCGGCATAACTGCTGATGTCCGCATTATAGACACCCCAACCGGCACTTTCCTGGATAGTAACCGCCGGGTTGCCCACAGCGTTGGTCATCGTGGCATCCATCCACTCAAAGAGGCGGGTCGGATTACTGCCACCAACCTGTTGCACGTCTACAAAGGCGTGATCAAAGTTGGTAGATTCCATCTGATACCGTTGCGCCCAAGAGAGAATTACCGGGCCGGTCAGACCGGTGAGATTGATATTGGGGGAGAGCAAATCCTGGATAGACGAGACGTCGTAGGTGTTATCCAGGTCAGTTACCCAGCAGTTGGTGCCACTGTTGCAGGTCGTGATGGGGGCAAACGAGGGCAGACCCCGTTCCCATTCATCGGCGGTACCGGAGTGGGTAAAACCACCATCGCCGGTTTCAAAGTCGCTACTGTACACAACGACGGGTAAACTGTTGCCGGTGCAGGTGGGCAGAGGGGCCGGTTCGCAGATGGTCATAGACCAGCCCAGCAAGTTGCCACCATTGGCCGCCAGGTCGTCACGCAGAACCAGGGTCCAGGTGCCACCGGCGTCTTCGCCATCAAACCAGCTCAGGCGATAGGCCAGTTCCGGGGCATTGGTCATGCCGTCCACCACGGTATACGTACCCAAGGGCAGAGCCGCTTCGTCGTCTATGCGGAGATTCATGGTCTGAAGCGACGCATTGACAGACGCTGTACCCACGTCGGTGAAGAGGCCATTGTCGTTACCGGCTGGGGAAACGAGTTGGGCATCCAGGTCGGCCATGAGGGTATGGGTCAGGTTGATGGTCACATCCAGGTCGGCGATGCGCGGATTGCCGGGGACGGTGATGGTTGAGGAGACCTGGCCGGGGCCGGTGGGGATGGCCTGGGGCACGTTGGTGCTGGTGTAGGTGGTGCAGTTTCCTTGCGCGGCCGCGGGAATCACCCCCACACTCAGGGTATAGGTTCCAAACGTCGTGCCCCCGGTGGGCAGATTCACCCGTACAAAGTAGGTTCCGGCGGCCGTAGCCGTCATAAAATGAGCTTCGGAGTCAGGGGTGCCCGTACCGGCGTCATTGATAGTCAGGATAAAACCACCAAAAATGCCAACAGCCAGTTGGCCGTTCCATTCCACTGTGTCACGCTCGGGATCCATATCCAGGTTGGCATAGAGGGTGTCACCGGCATTTAGCGCCACAGAATACCAGTCCTGGTCGGTGGTAGCGCTGGTAGAACCCGCGATCCAGCCAGAGGCAGGCAACGGTTGGGCCGTGCCATTAGAGTCGTTCGGTTCGACTTCGGCGGTGGGGGTTCCGGTCTGTAGGCGGTAATACATGCGATAGGGGCGGAGTTGGTTCGTGGCTGAGAAATGTTTGAGGCGGACGTAGTACGTACCGGCCGTTGGCAGCGTCACGCCACCGATGGTTGAAGATAAACTGCCCAATGATCCATTGTCGTCATCAAATTCCAGTTGGGTGGTGCCATCGGAGGCCAGGACGTACAGTTGACTATCGGTGCTGGCGCTAGCCGAGAAGGATGTCATGGCGGAGACGTAGAGCTTGTCGCCCGCGGCCGCGGTGATGGCGAAGAAATCTTCATCGGCGTTGGGGTAGACGTTGCCTAGAATGACCCCGGCACTACCCGCGAGGGCGTTGGCGGTGCCGGTGGTGTTGTTTGGCTCTACTTCATTGGTCATGGTCTGGGCCATCATGACACGGCCAGCGGGGAGTACGGGCGCGGCCGCGTCACCCACATACTCTACCGCCACATCCGAAGGGCCATTCTCGGGGGCTTCTTTGTTACCTGAATCAGCCGCGCCCAGGCTGGTCAGCAATATCAGCAACAGGGGTACTATCAAAAAAGCAAGAAAGTAAAAGCGTTGTTTTTTCACAAGATCCTCCTAAATTCGATTCGATGATTAACTGAAATGGGCCTTCTTAGTCCTCTTTTGAGGGCGTGAAGATTCGCCTCGTCCACAAACAAGGAGCATGGTCAAAGTCAGCTATAACAGGGTATGAATGGGACTAAAAAACCGGGCTTTTTGTTCACAACAAGCTGGTTCTTCTCGCCCATTCATTACCCGCTATTTAGACCTATTTTGGTCTGCCAATCGTTACCGATTGCCAGACGCAGATGGTTGATGAAAAATAGAAATAGGGTGTGAGATGGTTGGCACAGGCTCCTGCGAGCTTATAAACGATAACACCAGGGTACTAAGAGTGAGTCGAATTTTATCATAGTTCATTCATATAACCATTACTCGCATCATTCCGCCGCAATCCTCAATTTTCCCTCCAACAAGGGTAGGGGGGCGAGGGTTCATGAGGGCCGTTCTTTGGGGGGGGGCGCCCCCCCCCCCCGGGGGGGGGGGGCGGGGGGGGGGGGGGGGGGGGGGGGGGGGGTCATCCGCCTCCCACCCCCGCCCCACACAATTAGCGCTGCTAAATTGGGCAGCCACTCCCATCCAAATCCGGGGCAGTTCCAAACGCGGCGAGATATGCAGACCATTTTGAAGGGCGAACTGCCGATGCTGAATAAAGCTAATGAAGGTTGGTGAGGATACGACGAGCGGCGGGCAGGTAGTCGGCCAGTTCACTGGCGAGAAGGCCGCTGTCGCCATGTTCCTGGCTGGCGAGTTGCCCGGCCAGACCATGCAGATAACCACCAAGCACCGCGGCCGCGTACCTGGGCACACCCTGCCCCAACAAGGCCACAATCACCCCGGCCAACACATCGCCACTGCCACCTACACCTAGAATGGGGTTGGCGAAGGGCAGAAGGGTGCAGCGCCCATCGGGGGCGGCCACGACGGTGTAAGCCCCTTTGAGCAGAACGATGTGCCCCCACGCGGCCGCGAACCGTTTGGCGACCGTTACCCTATCCATCCCCTTCAACTTGTCCAACGACACACCCATCAACCGGGCCATCTCGCCGGGATGGGGGGTGAGGATGCTGTGGGCGGGCAGGCGGCTCCACCAGTCGGGCCAGGTGGCGAGGATGTTGAGGGCGTCGGCGTCGAGGAGGAGGGGGGGCGGGGAGGAGAGTGGAGAGTGGAGAGTGGAGGGTGGAGAGTGGTCACTGGTGACGGGTGGCTGATCCGTGGCAGGAAAAAGTGTATCCATAAACGCGGTCGCGGCGGGGCTGAGACCGGGGCCGATGAGGATGGCTTTGTACGCGGACTGGCTGGTGAGAAGGTGGTGGGCCGCGGCCGCATCGAGCACGTCAGCGGTGGCGCGGTAGGGGTAGGTGGCTTCGGGCAGGTGGGCGACGGCGGTGGGGCGAATCTGGTCGGGCAGGAGCAGGGCCACCAGCCCAGCCCCAGCGCGGAATGCGGCTTTGCCCGCCAACAGGGGTGCGCCCCAGTACGGTTCTGAGCCAGCGGCGATGAGAACTTTGCCGAAGGTGCCTTTGTGGCCGTCTCGCGGCCGCGCCGGGAGCCAGGGGCGCACCATCGCCACGGTTGCCACTTCCAGGGTCACGCCCTTGGGGGTGGGCAGGTCGGGGGCGATACCAATATCGGCGACGACCAGTTCGCCACAGGCGGAAGCACCGGGAAAGATGAAGTGGCCCCGTTTCGCGGCCGCGAAGGTGACGGTCAGGTGGGCGGGTAGGGCCAGCGGATCCAGTTCGCCGGTGTCACAGTTGAGTCCGCTGGGACAATCTATGGCCACGATGAGCGGACCATTGGCCGGTGGGACTGGTTGGATTTGCCCCAGGTGGGTGAGGGGGGTGCGCCGTTGGCTGGCGATGATCTGGCCGCGTTCGTCAATGCCTGCCCGCACCTGGCGCAGCAATTTCGCCAACTCGCCGCTAATAGGGCGGGAGACGCCCGTGCCCAACAGGGCATCCACGACGATGTCTACGCCGTTTAGCTGTAGACGGAGCAGGCGATACCGCTGATCAAAGTCGAGGCGTAAGATGTTTAGCCCCATCTCTTGCACTTGGGCCAGGTTGGGGTCACTTTCCGGGTCGCGGGGGTTGCTGAGGTAGAAAGTGACATCGGCTCCGGCATCGGCCAGGACGCGGCCGCAGACCAGGCCATCGCCGCCGTTATTGCCCGGCCCCACCAGCACCAGCACTCGTTTGCCTTGGACGAGCAGACGTTCCATGATGGCCTGGGCGGTGGTTTTGCCCGCGTTTTCCATCATTTGCGCGTAGGTGATGCCGTGGGGGGCGTGGTTTTGGGCGGCCGCGTCGGCCTCTTTTTCGGCGGCTACCATTTCCGCAATTGTGAAAACTTTCATGGGAAACCTTATAGAAATGAACCGCAGAGACGCAGAGAGCGCGGAGAAAAGAAAAACGGTTTATCGGGGGAGTGGAGACTTTAGTCGGAATGTCTCCGGCTAAAGCCTCGACTCCTGATTCATCCGCCTACGGAGCTCTCCAGGCATCTCGCAGCCAAAAGTGGTGTTGATGATGCCGGGCAGGAGGGGGTAAAGGGGCTGGCCGATGGCTTCCTCGAAATAGGTTTTGAGGTTTAGGGTAGCCCGCCATTTGTCCAAGATGAAATCGTTCCAGCCATAACGCAGGGTGACATCTACGAACCGCTTTTCCAGAATGCAATAACCGGTGGGCAGGGCCAGGGCGTCGCATAACTGGAAAAGGCGGTCGTAATCATTATAAGGGTGGGTGGCGAGAAAATCAGCGACCAGGGTTTTTTCGGCGGGCAGACAGTCCCAGTTGCCGTAGGCTTCGTGGATGTTTTGGGCAGGAAAGGAGTGGGTCAGGCTGATACGCGCGGCCGCGTCGTAGCCCAAACTCAGCAGAAAGGTGTACCCATCAATGATGTGGCGCATCCCCGTCACCCCTTCCTGCCGCCCAATGTCGTGGAGCAAGCCCAAAATGGTTGCGGTTTCGGGGTCGAGGTTGGGATGGTGCGTGGCGATAATCGCGGCCGCGCCCGCCACATAGCGGGAATGGTCTACCCAGGGGCCAGGGTTGCGTTGGGACGCGGCCGCGAGCAGTTCTTCCGCCTGGGCGAGGGTGGGAATCATGGCTTACTGGCCCGGCCAATGAATAGTTCCGTCTGGTAGAGAAAGCGCACCTGACCGTTTTGCTGGTAACGGGTGAAGAGGTCGTCCAGGCCCGCCATGAGTGGGGCGTGGTTCGGATGTTCGGGCAAGGGGGCGTAGGATGAGGAGAGCACGCGGCCGCGCAGTCCTACTTCATCAAGCCAGGTTTCATTCTCAAAGGTAGCGGCGTCTAGTTGCGCATCCAGGAACCAGTCCAGGGCTTCCTCACGGGAACGATCATGGCGTATGGTCATATATTCGATGGCCCACTGACTGAGCAACTGATCGTACTCAGCCATGAAGGGTGAATCGGGGTGGCGGGTATTCCATATTAAGGCGATGAAGCCATGCGGCCGCAGAATCCGTCTAAATTCGGCTTTTGTAGGTACGGGATCAAACCAGTGAAACGCCTGCCCGGCCGTCACAAAATCCACGCTGGCTTCTGGTAGGGTTGTGGCTTCGGCCGCGGCCGCGACGCTGGTAAAGTCCGGGTAATCGGCCAGGAATTGCTCCGCGGCCTGACGCATCGCCTCATTGGGTTCTATCCCCAACACCGGGTTGCCCTGCGCCAGAAATAATTGAGCCAACAACCCCGTGCCCGACCCCACATCGGCAATACGCGAGGTGGATGTCAGGCCATAGTGGGTTGCCAGATGGTGGTATAGTGCCTGGGGGTAGCCAGGGCGGTATTTGACATAGTTTTCTACCCGATTCGTAAACCGGACTGTTGGGTCTTGCTCAAGACGGGGATTTTGCATGGTTATGAACTCCTGGGGGGGGGAAGCGGGTCAGCGGGTCAGCAGGTCAGCTTTTTAGCTGACTCGCCACTCCACTCGCCGCTCCTTGCTCCTCTTCCCCCAACTCCATAGGCACACCGTTCAGGGTTAACTGGTTGCCGGCGAAAGCCAGGATGTAGCGGGTGTTGGCACTACTTTCGTTAAGGGTTAGCTCTTGGGCATACACCTGCCCCACGACGGCTTCTAGCAGATAGTTGCCGGGAATTTTATCCAGGTTAACGGCGAAAAGAATGGCTTCGTTGTCTACCTCACCATCAAAAAGGACTTCGCGATTCAGGTAGAGACGCAAGGGTGCGCCGATGAGAGAACCATCTAGCTGAATGGTGATGGGGATGATCTGGTCTTGGAATTCGCGGCCGCGTATGGATGAGATGGCCTGGCGCACAAATTGCCATGATCCGGCCCATGTTTCGGGTATGGCGTTCTCGGGCGATTCAACCACCACATAGGTTCGCCGTCCCGCTTCCAATGCCACCAAGGTGCCTGTCTCATCGGTGGTTAAATCATTATCTGCCGAGGGGATGCGGTCAAATTGGGCACCGCGAAATGTATCATACACGGCATCTAGCTCAGCCTGAGATAGCGTAAAGTTAATACGGCTGACTGAGGTTTTGTAGGTGTATTGGTAGTGACTTCCCAGCGGGGCAATGACCAGTTCTTCGTACAGATCCGCCTCAGGAATGTAGGCTTTGTAGGTAACGCTAAAATTTTGCGGCCGCGTTTCCGGCAGCCCCTGCCCGTTGACCACCAGGAGCAGCGTTAGAGCCGTGATCAACACCACGGCCCCGGCAAACAACCCCAGCCAACGTTTTCTTATTAACCTTATTCCCCTCATGGTTTGACTTGCCTCACACGTGGCAGATGGGTTCACCCATTAAGCAGGAACCCATCTACCGCGAAGATAAAAAATCGGCTTGTAACTGTTCCATGCGTGCCCGGTTGACGCCACTATCACCGTATCCCAGACGGGACGCTGAGCGGAAATGAATCACCCCAGCCGTTTCGTCCAGATAAAACTCCCCATCATCCACAAAACCCCACACCAACGAACGGAATTCCACCCGGATATAACCCGGTTCGTTGGTGATGATGCGGGTGCGGGGCGTATTTTGCAGGACGGTGAGTAGATGGTCTTGGGCCGCGGCCGCGTTGCCCGCATAAGGAATGGGAGCCATGCCATGTAGTTCGTCCGTGTCAAAAGTAGACACACAATTAGGTGAGTCGGGACACAGCTTCAACCGATCGGCTTGCACCCCCACATCTTCGGGGCGCGGGCTGAGTCGTTGAATCGCCAGGCGCATCGCCAGCCAACCCAACAAGGTGATAACAAAAAGGCCAAACAAGACGGTTGTTTTATTCTTCTTCAGGAACGACATAGAGTGAGACCATGGGGCCGCCATGTACAGGCGATAAATAGGTTTCTAGCTGACCATCAGGAAATGTCTCTTGAATGGTAATTAGCTCAGAAGCACGGGTTGGTAAGATGATAAATACGGCTCCTTCCGCCGATGACACCGCGGCCGCGAGATTTTCCGGTGTCACAGTCTCATGCAAATCGACCCCTTGTACGCCTTCCGCCAGATAAGGAATCGTGGAAAAGCCCCAATACATAACAGGTGGCCCCACAAAATAAAAGTGATTATCTTCCTTCAGTTCATTCAGGCGTGGGGCAATTTCGGTTGCCAGCAGAGCATGAGGTCCGCCATAAGTTCGTTGGGGTATAAAAACGGCAAAGTAACTGTAGATGCTAGTGATACTAAAAATGAGAACACCCGCCGTTAGAACCAGCCGTCCCCAGCGTTGATTGAAGAGAGGTTGCCCCAGGCGCACTAACTCCCATAAGGACAAACCAATGAAAAAACAGGTGGGTACACTCAGGGTGATGAGGCGTTGGCTGGATGGCGGACTTTCTGTGAGCATTCCCCCTAAAATCATGCCACCCCACCACCAGGCCACCATTGGCGCCAGGCGGGTATCCGCGTTTTTTCCCAGCAGGCGTACCGTCGCGAAGCCCAAACCCACCAGAAAAAGGGTGCCGAAAAATGGGTCCAACAACGGCTGATTTAAGCCATACCAGACGGTACGGTCTGGGTAAAAGTTAAAGGCGAGAAAGGCCCGCTGAAACTGATCCCAGAGAATAGCCAGCAAAGTGCGTTGTCCGGCGGCTACTTCTTGCTCTAACCACCCGCTTTGAATGATGCCGACCATATTGATACGGGCATTAAAATCCTGAGGGAAGCGGGTGGCATATTGACCCATAGGAGCGAAGACGACGAGGAAAGCCCCGGCCATGACGAGCAGATTAACCCCATGGGTTTTCCAGAAGGCCCGTGGCTCACGGATAAACAGATAAACCAGGGTCGCTAATATGATCAATGGGGTAAGCCGCGCCCCGGCGTAGAAATAAAAAGCCAGACCACAAACCATGCCACTCAGGGCAAAACTGAGGGCGCTTTTTTTATCTAGCCCCCGGTACAACAGCCAGAGGGATGTCACCAGGAAAAAGGGGTCGGCTACCTGGTTGGAACCCAGGCGGGAGTAGTGAATGTGGTAATGGTAAGTGGCAACCAGCGCGGCCGCGACAAATCCCCAGGCTGTCCCTTTCAGTTGCCGCACAAACAAAAAGGTGGTCAATACCGTCGCCGTGCCAATGAGAACCCAGGGCAGACGCAACGCCACTACCGTGCGCCCCATAAAACGAATGCTCAGGCTATTAAAAAAGAAGCTCATACTTGGCACACCCAGCCAACCCGTGCCAAACGGATTTCGCAGGCCGCCATTGATCACCCGAATGGCTTCCAGCCCTTGCGAGGCTTCATCCCCATTAAGCGTTTTAGGTAAGGTTCCGATCTGCCAGACGCGCAGTAAAAAAGCTACCAGTACCAACGCCAGAACCGCCCCAATGAGGGTCTTGTGTTCTGTCCATAAGCGACGCCAATCAGGCCAGGCCAGATCATGAGGAGCGATGCCGTAAAGAAAAAAGCCCGCGGCCGCGAGCCACGACACCGTTACCAGAGTGTAATTATCCGTGGCGGCCAGGCGGGGCAGTTGCCCCAACACATACAAAGTCAGAAAAGCCGATACCGCAATCCCCCAGTCCCGGTTAGCCGGAACCGTGGAAGCTTCTTCTGGTTGGGCCACCGGGCCTAAACGAGTTAGCCAATTCTCCAGCCAGAGTAACCAGCCATACTGCCTCTGGCTGGCTAACAAAGCCACCACACCTAAAGCGGCGACGCCCAAGGCTAACCAGGGAGGTTGCCCATTGCTAGACCCCCGCTGAAACAAAAATTGCCCGGCCACCAGGCACAAGACAACGATAATAAGCCAGAAATGAGGTTGTTTGTTAGATGTAGGTGAAGGATCAGACATAAAAAATGAATACCTGGGTGAATTGTTTCCTTAATTGTAACAGGAAAATTTGTACCCCCTATTGAATACAGTAAAATGGGTGCTGGCTTCTTTTGAAGCCAATGCCCATTAACCCGTTTTACAGTTGAAATCGGAGGAAGAAGACCATGAAAAAAACGAATTTAGTTGTGCTTCTTAGCCTGCTCATCCTGCTCCTGGTAGCATGTGGTGGTGGTTCAGGCGAGGCTGATTGTGCGGACGAAGACGTTCTCTGCGTCGGCCTGGTAACAGATGTTGGTGAGATTGATGACAAATCCTTCAACCAGTCTGCCTGGGAAGGTGCGGTTCGGGCGCAAGACGAACTGGATGCCACTGTTGAATACATCGAAACTCAAGACGCGAAAGATTATGCCACCAACATTGGCTTGTTCGCGGACAAAGATTACGATGTGATCGTGACCGTTGGTTTTGCGATGGGGCAGGCTACTTTGGAAGCGGCCGCGACCTATCCTGACATTCAGTTCATTGGGGTTGACCAGTTCCAGGGCGAGACCGTCGCCAACGTCGCTGGTTTGATCTTCCCTGAAGACAAATCCGGCTTCCTGGCTGGGGCTTTGGCCGCCATGTTAAGCGAAACCGGAACCATCGCCGCCGTACTGGGTACAGACCTGGTTCCCCCGGTGGTGGCCTTCAAAGAAGGTTACGAAGGTGGTGCGCTTTACATCAATCCTGACATCAATTTGGTGTCCACCTACCATCCCGGTGGGTTAGATGTAGCCTTCACCGACCCCGAATGGGGCGCCAGCACCGCCGCTCAGGCTGTGGACACCAACAATGCCGACGTAGTTTTTGGCGCTGGTGGTAAAACTGGCAACGGTGCGCTCATCGAAGTCGCCAGCCGTGAAGGCGTTTACTGCATTGGTGTAGACTCCGATCAATGGGAAACCGTACCGGAAGCCCATTCTTGCCTGGTTTCTAGCGCCATGAAACTCATCACCCCTGGCGTGTTTGACCTGATTAATTCTGCCAATGATGGGTCTTTCCCTGGTGGTAACTTTGTGGGAGCCGTGGGCCTGGCCCCCTTCCATGACTTTGATTCCCAGATTTCCCAGGAAATCAAAGACCGTCTGGCCGAAATTGATGCCGGTTTGCAGGATGGTTCCATCAGCACCGGTTACAATCCGGGTGGCTAATTACCAACGGCAAAAGTTAGTTAGGTGGTTCGTCTGATAAAAAGTGCGCTGAGGTTTATAACCTCAGCGCACTTTTTTTATACTTATAAGGTAATCGCATCCCCCTGATCCCCTTCCGCCAGGAAGGGGGAAAAATCAATTGGGGCCGTTTTTCGCGGGTGTTCGCCCGCGAAAACGGCCCTTTAAAAGTTCCCCGCCCTTGGGGGCGGGGTTAGGGGTGGGGGAAAACCCGACTATGCAATTGCCCTATTTGTAGCCGTGGGCTGTCCATTCCAATGCCGAAACATGTGGTAAACTTGTGGTCGGCAGGCGGTACGGTTCTGCTACCCAGGAGTTCCTCATGAGCGGGTGTACCAAGAATGGAACTCAGGGGAACTCGGTGGAACTTGCCACTTGCAACCTGCTATAGCTGTTCAGATAATCATTTGGGGTCTTGGTTCGTAGTGACCGCTTTAGCGGGCTGGTGCTAGCCCGCTAAAGCGGTCACTACAAACAAAACCTTTCTTGAAAGCTATACTTGCCACTTGCCACCTGCAACCTGCCACTTTCTTTCCCAGGAGACCCTATGCTCAGCCGATCCCGCCTTTTTCCCCTCATTATGGTTGGTTGTGGTCAGTTCGTCGTTCTGACACTGGTCGCAATGCTCTTTTACGCCGGGGGCACAGATGCCGATCCTGCGGCCGCGCGGTATCAATTTTTCACCAACTTTTTCAGTGACCTGGGCATGACTGTCGCTCACAATGGTCAGCCTAATACCATCTCCTTTTTACTTTTTTCGCTGGCGCTCAGTCTGGCTGGACTCTCGCTTATCGTGTTTTTTCTCCTCATGCCCCGCTTTTTTCAATCAGATCGGCTGGGTCTGGCCCTGTCCCGCCTGGGTGCATTTTTTGGCATTATCGCCGGAGTTTGTTTTGTGGGCGTGGCGTTTACTCCGGCTAATTTACTTCTGGCGGCGCATGTCAACTTTGTTTTTGGGGCCTTTGGCACCTATTTCGTCGCCATTTTGT
This sequence comes from Candidatus Trichofilum aggregatum, assembly GCA_016716885.1. Taxonomy (GTDB): domain Bacteria; phylum Chloroflexota; class Anaerolineae; order Promineifilales; family Promineifilaceae; genus Trichofilum; species Trichofilum aggregatum. The sequence continues at coordinate 12,275 of JADJUV010000037.1, forward strand.
TTTTCCTGGCGGCGATGCTGAAGGTACCCGCTTTTGTGGCGCGATACCTCATTGTTTTGGTCGTTTTTGCCGTTATTCTCGGGGGATATCTCTGGCTTCTCTTTTATGGACCCAAGGAGCTAGCGATTCAAGTCACCGGACAAAAAATCGTCGCCTATGCCTCAATTATTACCGTGTTCATTGTGGCTTATGGGGCTAGCCAAAAGGAACGGCAAGCACTAATCTGAGGGAGTGTTCATGTACGAAACCTTACAAGAACAGTTAGCCCGCCTGCGCCTGGAATTGGAGCAGGCTCAGAGCGCTTTGATTGAGGCGGAAGCTGATCTGGCTGACCAGATGGCCGAGATTTATGCGTTTGAGAGCCAGATGGAAGAGCGTTTAGGCCCCTGGCTGGATAAATTGGTTGAGGTAGAAAAGAGCCTGGAATATTACCAGGAGCAGATGGAACGTCTGCGGAATGAGCGTCGTTTGGGGTCGAGTCTGCCCAACGTGGAACGGCAATACCGGCGCATGTGGGATGTTCCCCCGCCTCGTGCGCCCAAACCCCCGCCTGAACCACCCAGTCCCGCTACCGAAGCCCAGGTGAAAAAGCTGTATCGTCAATTGGCACGGCGGTTTCACCCGGACCTGGCTACGGATGATGCGGATCGCAGTTATCGCACGGAGATGATGGCGGCTATTAATAGTGCTTACGCGGCGCGTAGCCTGGTGGAGTTGTTGGCGATGGAACGCCAGGGGGAAGGGATACCCATCCGCGGCCGCAATCAGACCAGCCAGACCGATACTCAGCTCGTTCAAGTTTTGCAGGAAGAACAAAACCGCATTCGCCGTCGCTTGCGCGAAATTGAACACGAAAAGCGGGTAATTCCCTCACGGGCCAGTGTACGCCTGAGCCTGGAGATGAAGCTGGCCCAACGCCAGGGGCGTGACTTATTGGCCGAAATGGTGGCTGACCTGGAAAAGAAAGTAGGTCGTAAGGAAGTGGAACGGGATTTTCTCAAATCCCAGTTTGATCAATTGGGGTGGAGCGGGCCAATCATTCGCAAAAAATAACGGGGATGGGTAAGTAAGTAGGCAATAAAAAAGCGTGGCCCCTTACGAGGTCACGCTTGTTATCTGTTTCTGAGCCATTGACTACTTGGAAATCGTCTTCAAGCAGCGGGTACAAACATACCGACGGATCATGCGGCCGCTTTCCAAAACCGAAGCCCGTTGAATGTTGGGGCGAAATTGCCGCCGGGTTTTCTTTTGCGAAAAGCTGACGTTGTTGCCAGTCATGGGTTGTTTGCCGCACAGTTCACATTTTGCCATCATTCCACCTCATCTGCACAGTACCGTTTTGATAGAAGGTTTTCTAGTACTGAATAATGATTTCACACAAAGTAAAGGCGACCTTTTTGGTCGCCAGATGGAAGATTATAACAAATCAGCCTGGATGTGCAAAACTTCACGAATACATGGGTAAGGCGATTATTTGTCCCCGTCGGCTTTGGGGGTGGGCGTGCGTTGTGGTTGGGGCTTGGGGGTAGTCGATGGGGTGAGAGAAGGTAAGGGAGCCGGTGTAAAGGTGGGGGCTACCGTTTTGGTGGGCGCTATGGTTTGGGTAGGGACAATAGTCGGTTGGGGTGTCGCTGTAGCGGACGGGGGGAGCGCGGATGGGGTCGCCCTGGTTACTCGGGTCGCTGAGGGAGCCGGGTGAGGTGTCAGTTGCAGAAGGTTGAGCAGACGTGGTGGCAACGGTGGCGACCGGTTGGGTTGGGGCCAATGTAGGTGTTGCCCCAGGAGCGGAGCGGGTGGCTATGCCAGTAGGCGGCAAACTGGTATCTGGCGACAAAATAGGCGACAGGCCGCTGCCGTCTGTTTGGATGAATGAAGGTGATGTTGTGGTGGGTGTACCGGTTGGGTTGTCTGGCCCGGTGGTAGGCCAAACAGCATGAGAAAGGCCCCACACGGCCAGGCTGAGCACCAGCAATGTGAGTAAACCCCAGGAAAGACGATAAGGAAATGCCCGTGATGTTTTTTGGCCGGTGGCGGTGATGGCTTGCGGCCGCGCGGCCGCAGGCTCAACGGCAGCCAGTCCCATATCAGGCAGGGATGCGCTTTCATGGGCCGGAGTATCCGGGCGAGGCAGAACAATCGTGGGCGGGGCGGGGGCGTTACTCTCCGTTATGATCGGTGGGATAAACGGACTGGCTTCACCGACGGGAGCAATTTCTACCTGACGTAAAAACTGAGCCAATATTTCGGCCGTTTGAGGGCGTTTTTCTGGCTCTTTGGCAAGGAGTTGAGTAATGAGGTGGGCCAGACTGGCGGGCGCATGAGGGTTGAATTGACGCACATCGGCGGCGGTATCAAATAGGTGGCAGTGGAGTGTGTCGTAGCGGCTATTACCCTGAAAGGGGCGTTGCCCGGCTACCATTTCGTACAGAATAACCCCCAGGCTGTAAAGATCAGAGCGAGCGTCTATGGCGCGGCCGCGGATCATCTCCGGTGACATATAACCAGGCGTGCCTGGAGATAACCCATCACCCGTAAGATTGTCGCCATCAAGGAGTTTGGCAATGCCAAAATCCATCAGAATGGCATGACCCTGGGGGCTTATCATCACATTCGTCGGTTTTAGATCGCGATGAATGACGTTACGCTGATGCGCATAAGCCAGAGCTTCACATAATTGCAGACCAATCGTTTGAGCTTCTTCCAGGGGGAAATGGTTGCCCGCCTGTTTAACGGCCAGACATCGCTCATCCAGGGTTTCACCGTCCAAATAGTTGAGGACAATAAAATAGACCCCGTCTTCCACATAAAAATTATGAAATCTGACAATACCAGGATGATTAAGGCGGCTGAGGGTTTTGGCTTCCCTCTGAAAACGCTGGATCGCATCTTTGTCGGCCACCAGGTGGGGATGAATGCGCTTAATGGCAACCGTTCTGTCCTGCCCCAGGTCAGTTGCCCGGTACACTTCGCCCATGTTGCCCGAACCTAATAGCTGGGCAATGCGATACCGCCCAGCCAGGATAGTATCTGTGTGAATAGTACGAAGTGCTTGCAGGGTCATGGGTAATGGGTGAACGGTGAATTGTTCCGCACCACGCATTACTATACCGTTTCATTTCTGGGGGAGACGTGAAGGATAGGGAAAAAAGGGGCAAAAATCACCTTGTTTAGGAGTGATGGATACTGAGGATGCGGGCAAGGTTGGCGGGGCGAGGTAAGGCGTTCTTGGTTATTGGCTACGCCGCCCCTGGAGCACATCCGGCCAACAACAGACATAGGATGAACAGGCGGAGCTATTTCTTCACCGCTAAGAAATGTGTAAGGGGTGGGTTCTAGCGCAGGCCAGCAAATAAATCGGTTTCTGGTTCGCGGCCGCTGTTGACCAGGCTGTAGGCACGGTAGTAAGTTCGCTGCCCCACCAACAAGGGATGATGTTGGCGCACTATTTCCGCTATCTGGTTCAGATCACCCAACTGTGAGGTGTGCGAGGCCATCGCCCACCAGGTCATTTCCCAATAGGCGTCACCATCAATTCGGGTGGTGACGGCCCAATCAGGCCAGCCCACCCCCTGGCGAATAACATCATCTACCAGAAAGGTGATATCCCCAAAGAATTGCTGATACAGATCGAGGAGGGGCTGGTTATCTACCAGATAGTAAAGTTTGGCCACACGGTGGGGAGCCTGGTTGGCCGGATCGGTATAGCTGGCATCGGCGGCGAGAACCAGGGCGGCCTGGGTATATTGGGCGATAGCGATGTGGTCTGGGTGGCCGTAGCCGCCGAAGGGATCGAAGGTGATGACGACTTGCGGCCGCACCCGGCGCACTTCGCTGACAATTTGACCGGTGGCTTCATCCCGGTCGGCTTTGTCGAGGTCGCCATCTATGTAGTTGAGAAAGGTGACACGACGAATACCCAGGATCGCGGCCGCGTCCTCTAGCTCCTTCGTGCGGATACGGGCTACCTCAGCAAAACCAGGGTGGGTAGCCGTGGGCCAGCCCCGTTCGCCCCGTGTAGCCGTGATGAGATAAGTTTCCACCCCTTCCCGACCATATTTCGCCAACGTACTGCCCATACCCAATGTTTCATCATCCGGGTGGGCAAACACACAAAGGAGTTTTAGCGATTCAGTCATAGCCATACTCGTTTCGTCCGTCATTTCGACAAGCGAGAATCATTAAAGAGGTTGCACAGAGGTGAAGACACAAATTGCGAGTGGCGACTCAGAACTTGAAACCTGAAACTCGAAACTTATTTCGTAGGCGTTGTTTACTGACCCGCCGGGCCGATGTACCAATCCAATATTTGATTACCCCAGATGAGCATAATAATGCCACCGATGGCCAAATATTGTCCATAGGGTAGGTAGCTTCGGGAGGAAGAACGGCGGGTCAGCAGGAGAAGGGCGCTGATGAATCCGCCTAAAACGATGCCAATGATGAGCGCAAAGAGGATATGTTGCAGACCCAGCATGGCGCCCATTGTCATTGCCAGGGTCACATCACCAAAGCCTAACGCGCCTTCACCAAACATCTTCAGACCCAACCAGTAAAACAGATAAAAGATGAGGAAACCGGCTATGGCGCCGGTGACGGCCAGCGCGAACCGTAGCAATTGGTTGTCACCGTAGAGGAAGGTAACCAACAGGGCGATACCGGTTACAGGGAAGGTGACAATATGCAAAATCAGCCGGTGCTCCAGGTCTATAACGATGACGAGCAGTAGTACGGCGATGAAGAAGGCGGTGATGAACAGGACAATGGTTGGGGGGATGAAGAAGGGAAGAAGGGCGAAAAGGATGATGGTGCTGAGTTCGACGGCCAGGCCGCGCCAATGAACCGGTTTGTGGCAGGTAGGGCATTTGCCCTGGTGGAACAAGGCACGGGAGAGGGCCAGCCAGCCAGTGAGAGGATAGGGGGTTTGGCAATGAGGGCACCGCGGCCGCGAAACCCTACCCCGCTCCGGCAAATCATCCGCCAGCACATTAATCACACCACCCACCAACAAACCCATCACCGCCAAAATAATGTTCCACATAAAACCATCTCACCCTTTATGTGCATCTAAAAACATGCGGGTCTTTATTCCGTATGGCCGATGAGGGTACCGACCACAGCACGTAAGTCCTGAATTAAAGAAAGGCTGAAAGTCACGCGTGACCTCCAGCCTTTCTTTGTTTCGTAACAGAGAGAATAACTTACGCCAGACCACCGGGAGGGGCCAGGTCTTCACCCAACACAGCCACGACGGTTGGTTCAACCACCACAGAAACAACCCGGCTAACCAGAGTTGGTTCATCAGGGACCAATTGGCTGGTATTTGTGGTCGTTGTGCCACCACGTCCACCACTCAAACCAACAACTAGCCCTAAAATCATGCTCAAGGCAATGATGATACTGAGAACGATCATCACCTTTTCCGATGTGCTTCGCGCACGTTTGACAGGTTTTTTCTTAGCCATATTCCATCCTTTTTTCTGAAAAAATCGGTATCAGTATACACTCATTCAGCCCAACCCCAAAAAATTTGCCGATTAGATTGGCTCAATCTTGGAAATTGAACCAATCTTGTCTGGTCTATGGCACGGTGTTACTGATGGTTTCTGTGTTGGTGATGGGCGCAGAGGGACCCACCGTGGCGACAAAGGTGGGGGTGGGAGGAGCGCTATAGGCAATATCGGCCTGAACGGCGATGTAGTTTGTGCGCCCCGGCAGCAGGTCTACAATGCGCTCGTAGCTCCGGTCAGCCACAAAGAGGGTGACCCGGTAGCGGCCCTGGGGCAAATCCGCCACCACAAAATTCTCCTGCCAGTAATCATCTGGGGTCACGGCATCACTCAAGTAAGTGTGAACGACGCGCGTCGGATAATCCAGGTTCATAGGTGTGACGACAATAACCCCATTCTGAATGGGTAACCCCCGGTTATCGGTCAAGGTTCCGGCCAGTACCCCCCAGCCTTCGTAGGGCGCAATCCACAATGAAGGATTACGACTACGAAAATAGTTATTCTCGCCCAGGCGTACTTCCAGATGTAAATGAGGTCCGCTCACTTCACCCGATGATCCCACCCCGGCGATTAAATCACCCTGGCGCACGGTGTCACCCACCGCGACGAACAGCTCCAGGGTATGAGCATACAGGGTATAGACGGCCTGATCATGCCATTGCCAATCATGCTGGATGATGACGGTGTTGCCGTAATAATTGACACCATCCCGGGGGCTAGGCAAGGGGCCAGCGTAGATTACCGTGCCACTACCAGCGGCGAGAATCGGGGTGCCGGTTTCGTTAGGGAAATCCAGGCCATGATGCACCCGGTAAGGGTAAAACTGGGCCAGGAGCACGTCGTTGCCGTAGGGATACCACTCCAGGTCATAGTTGCGAAACCCCGAAGGGATAGGACGAATGAGGACGTAATGATCTTCGGGGTGCAGGGCCAGGGGGACGGGATAGGGGGGCGGCCGCAATTCCGGCAAGGGTGTTGGCCCATAATCAGGCGCACGATAAATGGCGACCTCATCCGGGCGCACCCCGGTTCCCACGACGACAGGTGTGGGGTAAGGCAAGGGGGTGTAGGTAGGCAGAGCCGGGCGAATGGGGTTGGCCGGGGGTAGGTTGTTGTTGATGGCTGGGGTGAAGGCCAGGGGTGGATTTTCGTCCGGTAGGGGCAGGGCCGGGGTTGCCAGAATGGGGGGAGTGAGGGTAGGTGTGGCGTCAGGGGTTTCTGGTGTGCCAGGGGTCGTGGTTAACAAGGCCTCTGGCGTCACCTGCGGCGTCTCGGGTAAATCAGGCGTACAGGCGATCAACAGAAGTAAACCGAAAATGGTTAATAGGAACCAGTAACCCGCAACCAGTCTACGCAACACGCCTACCGCCTGGCAAACACAGAGAGAATCTCTTCGGCTGTGTACAGTTCTAACATGGCTTGTTCCCAATTGAGACCCTGGTAATTCTCAAAATGCCAGAAGCGAATACCGGGGAAATAGGCCCGCCAATTATCGGCTGAGGAGACGCGTGTCCAGCCAAAATCGCTGGCAATGAGCGTAAAGTCGAGATAATACCCGCCAGGAATTGTCTCTTTGAGTACCCCGCCCTGGTCGTAATATTGTGGATCTGCCCCATAACGGGCGCGAAAATCCCAGGGGATATCGCGCAGTGGCTCACCCATTGTGCCATCTTGGGCCGTGGTTTTGAGGTAAACGTGCCAATACACCTGCACGCCCACATCTTGCCGCATAATTTCGATTTGGGGATCAAAGGTCAACACATAGGCGTAACGAAAATCAAACGCCCGTCCCGCTTTGTTCCAGGTGCGGTCAGTCAGGCCGGGCAGAGCCGGGGTATTGATTGGCTCAAACATATTATCCACCTGCCCCAGAAAATCCCAGCCACCTTCAGAGATGACTCGTTCGCGCAAGGCCAGGAAGGATTGGTCTACCCGGTCGCTTAGGAAGGGTGAGGGGGCATTAATGGCTAATTCGTAGAGGAGATGGGCGGGGGCATCAGTGGGGGATTCGGCTACGGCTTCCAGATACAGGGGCGCGTCTTGGGCCTGGGCTACCTCGCGGAGATAATCTTTTAGCTCCAGATGTTGGGCCAAGACAATGGCCGACCAGTCAGGATCGTCTAATAAACCGGCATGGGCATAGGCCTGGGTGGTTACACCAAAACCACCAAACGAACCGGCAATGAGGAAGCTCTCGGTGGGTTCCTGGTGGACGTAAAGGAGATCGCGGCCGCGAGGCGACCAGGCCGCATGTTTACCTTGCCCCAGCGTAATCGGATCCCCCGTGCGCCGGTAATCGGTGAGGGGGATGGCCGATACACGGTCGAAGCCGGGGCTGTTGTCATCATAACTGACAAACGCCCCATCCGGGCTAAAGGCAGGATTGTCTTCTTGTTTGTCAGGGGTGCGCGTGAGATTCGTCGCGTTGGCATCGGAGACGGCATCCAGCGACATGAGGTAGATGTCCTTATTGCCGCCGCGCCAACTGGTAAAGGCGATGTGACGCCCACCGGGTGACCAGATGGGGGAATAGTCCGGGGCCGGGTGTTCCGTCAGACGGATGGGATCGCTGGAGCCATCGGCTTTGACGATGAATAAGTCCAGGTTGCCGCTGCGGTAGGATTCAAAAACGAGAAATTCGCCATCGGGTGACCAGTTTGGGCCGCCATCAAAGGCCGCGTGGTCGGTGAGGCGTAGGAGTTTACCTTCTTGCAGGTCTATGATGTAGATATCCCAATTGCGGCCGCGGTTTGAAGCAAACGCCACGCGCCGCCCATCAGGACTCCAGGCCGGGTCTCGGTCTTCGGCCGGGTCACTGGTTAGCCGGATCAGGTCAGGCTGGCCGATGGTGATAGCGTAGATGTCGCTGTTGCCGTTACTGCGCCGGGTAAAGACGATGGAACCACCCAAGGCCAGGGGATCGGGTAGGGGCCAGGGAGTGACGGTGGGTTTGATGCGGTTGGCGGCAATAGCCATGTCCGGATCCGGCGCGGCCGCGGCCGGGGTTACGCCGATAGGGGTAGGGGTGGGGGGTATGGCGGTAATGGCCGAAAGGCGGTTGGGGGTGGCTGTGCCCTGGGCATTGAGCTGGTTAACCATAAAGCTGAGGCCCACCAGCACCACATTGATGGCGAGTAAGGTCGCCACCAGCCGGGCTGGGCGCATAGCCTGGGGTGTCAGTGGGCGGGGGGCTGAGGGGATGACAATGGCGGTAGCCGGGGGTTGAGGCCGACGTAATGTTAGCCAGATACGGGCACGCCAGAGGGTCCAATGGGAGATGAGGCGGCGGCGCAAACGGTGACGGGCTGGTTGCCCGGCCTGCCATTTCTGCCGGATGAAGGCGATAAACCAGCGTTGCGGCCGCAGAACCAGCAAGGTAAAGAGCCGCACCGCCAAACGCCACATCTGTCGTACCAACCATCGCCCCAGCCGCCAGAGTTGCCGTACCAGCCACCGCAATGGTGCCGTTACCCACACCAAAGGTTGCCAGACAAAGGCTACCAGGAGCTTGCGTATGGCCAGACCCGTGCGGCCCATGCCTTGCCACACATCTTTTAGTGGGGTGAGTAAATAGTAAGCGAATAGCTCGTGGATTGGCTCCCATAGCTCCCACAGCAGATGACCGATGGCTGTAAGCACAGCCCAAAGTTGCTGGCCCAACCAGCGAATGGCTCGCCCACCCAGGAGAGCGGCCTGCCAAAAAGGCCAGATTAGAATGCGGAAAGGCAGAAGCAGGAGCCAGATAAAACCCCGGCTAACTTTCCATAATCTTGCGCGCATACGTGGCAGTCTAGCACGGGGCCGTAATATGTCAAGTAAACAATTGGGGGATGGGTGGCTTTTCCCAAGTCTGGGCGGTGCGGTGGTATTTTCCCCCCCGGGGGGGGACGTGTCGCTTTTGAGGGCATACGCCCTCAAAAACGACACAACCCTTCCCTGGGAGGCAGGGTTAGGGGAATGGGGTTCCGACTAACCTGCAAAGGACGTGTAAACTAACCGTGACTTTGGAAAAGCCCTGTTGGGGGATGTAGGGATGTAAGGATGATAGGTTCATTCAGGCGCGATTGCTTCCCCATGTGTATCTTGCGGTTGCATGACAAGCGCTGTTTCCAGCCGTTCCAATTCAGGCTGGAGTGTTTGCAGAATCATGATTTTTTGACAAATTTTGCGGGCCAGGCCGTTGGTCAGGCTTTCAATTTCATTCACGGTGGAGAGGACAACTGGCTCTTCAAAATCCTGGATGTAAAGTGCGGCGATTTTGCCAATCAGGGACAACATTTCGCTGCAATAGTCGAGATAACGGGTCAGTTCAAAGGCGGTCATTACTTCTTTGGGGGATGAAGCGGTGGTGGCCCGATTGAGTAGCCGTTCCGGGTCTTTGGTGAGTTGGTGCATGTCTATGATGTGGGCCAGAGAACGAAGCTCATGGAGGGCTTTAAGGATACGTTCCCGTTTGACCCGGGTTTCGATGGTGATCAAAAAATAGATGGCCGCACCGATGAGGATAATATCATTGATGCCCGCTTCTAGAGCTTGAACAAATTCTACGAAGTCGTTAGGGGGGTGGTTCAGGTTGAAGAGAAAAAGGGCGCGTGTGAGCAGATAGAACAGGCTGAGGATGAGGGTGGCGACGGCAATACGGATGGGCCAAAGCGGCCGCGAAATCCATTCGGCTTGTTCCACCCCTTTTTGAGCGACTTGGGCCAGTTCTTCACACACCCGGCTCAGGCCACGCTCGGGGAACCGTTCATTGATCCGTTTGTGCAAGATTTGGGCGGTCTTGACGATGTAGGTGGGGTTGAGGCTACGGTAGGGCATGAGAGGATTTTACCGCCAGTGTGAGTCAAAAGGAAAGCACTGGGTCTTGTAGCGTATAAGTTACTCGGCTCTGGCGAAAATTTAGACGACCTCTGGAAATCTCTTAATCTCTCAGTCTCTTAGTCTCTTAGTCTCCAGAGGTCAGCACAAAAAACGCCAATGTCGAATAAGTTATTCCGCTTTCATAACTTTCGTGGCGGTAGGTGAACGTCGAAGGTGATGCGGGGGCAGATGAAGATGGAATGCGGCCGCGCCATTTCCTCGCGTGTCAGTAAACCCAGCCGTTCGTAGAGGGAAAAGTAGAGGTGTCGCGGCCGCGCTTCGGTCAACTTCATCTCTTCATGCCAGATGCTGTAGGAGCCAGGTTGGCCGTCACTGCGGTGGTAGAACCCGCCAATGGGGTGGGTCAGGATGAGGGTTTGTTCGTCCAGGCTGTTAAAACCAGCCTGCAAGGTGACAGGCTGGCCCGTATCCTCAAGGTCAATATCAGACGAGGCCCAGGCACAGGTAGATTGGTAGCGGAAGTGGGTGTAACGGGCTGCGGCCGCGTCATACACACAGTTCATCTGGTAGCGGGCATAATGCCAGGGAATGCGCCACAACCATTGGGCCGGATGCACCAGCCGCGACCCCAAGGTCGTGCCGAAAAACCAGACGACCTGCTCCCCGGTTTGCCGGTCTATCACATACACCCGGTAGTTGGTCTGCCCAAAATAGAATTTGAACCAGGGAGCCAGCCGCACAAAGCGAAAGTCGCTGTCCACAAAGGGCACGGCACTCATGAGGGCCAGCTTTTGCCCGCCGATGTCGAACTCCGGAATGAGGAAGCGGTCGGCGGGGATATGTTTTTCCAGGCGGCTCTTGGGCAGGGCGTAGTTGATGAGGGCGAAGTGGAGCAAATCGGAGCGGACATCCCACCAGCCAGGGGCGCGGCGGTGCAGGCGGGTGGTGAGGGTGGAGCGGGGATGGAAACTCATGGGAACTCGTAGGAACTCATAGGAACTTGTGGGAACTGGAGACTATTTAATGCCCAGTCTCTCTTCATATCAGGGCGTCCAATCAGGGCTTTTTTCCGCGGCCGCAGTGTAAGTTAATCGAATCGGGTTAGAGCCATCGGCATTCATCACATAAAGCTCGGCGTTACCGTCCCGCTCTGAGATAAAGACTATTTGCTGACCATCCGGCGACCACGCTGGAGTGTAATCGTTCGGGCTATCAGGGGTAAGGTCAAGAGGGTTGGTCAATTTAGCCAACGTTTCAGTGAGTAACGTGGCCACAATGCGACCATTGCCACGATTAGAAATCACATAAACGAGTTGTTTGCCGTCAGGCGATAAGTCGGGTTGGGAACCATTACCCAGTGTCCTGATTTCTGACGCATCAACGGTGGTGACTCTCAACTCAACACCAGTTTGATAGAGGATGTACCCACCATACTGTGACCAAATAGGGTTAAATTCATCGGTTCCCCCCACAGGTATACCGGTCAGATTGCCACCATCGGCATTGATCTGATAAATGCCCGAATCCCGACGGTCAAATGTTTCATTTCGCAGGTCTACAAAGACTAACTGTTGGCCATTGGGTGACCAGGCCGGTGAAATCTTGTCGGATGCGCCCAAAGTCAAACGCGTTACATCTGTGCCATCACGATTCATCACATAAATTTCGTTGTTGCCAGAACGATCCGAAACGAAGGCGATCCTCTGTCCATCCGGTGACCAGACGGGTTCGGTGTCATTGCCAGGGTGGTTTGTGAGGCGGGTCAATTGTGTACCATCCGCATACATGAGGTAAATTTCGGCGTTGCCATCATAGGCAGAGGAAAAAACGATGCGGCCGCGTAATGTTTGAGCCGCAGCCACGAGCGTGGGTGTTGCCGTGGGAGCTGGGGCAGATGCCGGAATCAGCTCGGCCAGTTCAGGATTAGAACATCCAAACGGTAAGTTAAACGAAACTGGCTCACCCGGATAGATAGAGAAATTAGCGGGTGTTTCATGGGGGAGTAGCGGCCGCATTACCACACTGTACACCTCATCTCCGATCAAATAATTCTGCACGGTCATTCGCCCGGCAAACACGTCCATGATGGAGGCAACCAACTCTCCCTCGATGAGCACCTGTGGATTAGCAGGGTCTTGCCATATCTCTGACAGGGATGGTAATTCAGAAGGCCATTCATTTAAGACGATGCCTTCCATGTTAAAGGGGGGGGTGATCCAAAGCAATATCTGTTTAGGTGTGTAGGGTTGAACGGGATCAGGCGGGTCATAAGTGGCGAAAAGGTGGTAAGCAACGTCAATCTCATCAACCAGATAGTCCGTATATTGCAAATAAATGTCTACGGTCTTCGTCAGAGGGCCATTGATCTGAATGATAAAATTACTGGCCCCATCACTATAAACCGTTGTTTCGTCAAAGGCATAGATAGGATCAATCGGCTCAAAAAAGCCGCCAACTTCAATCTGTCCCACTATTTGGCACATCGCTTCTGGTGGTAGCGATGTTTCCATGAAGTAGTACCCTTCCCTATCAGTATCTTCGCGGCTCAAGATGGTTTGACCATCTGTGTAGATCACCAAGTAAGGTGTATTGGCACCATAATAATTCCTGAAAGGTGGTACACCATCACCACCAAATAAACCGAATTGCATAAACACCTGTTTCCCCTGATAAATGGCAGGTGGAGTTACCGTAGGGAAAGGTGGCATCGTCACATAGGCAATGGGAATAGGGGTAATGGTGGGGGTGTTGGTCGGTGGGTTGGTAGAAGTGGGCGTGGCCGGGTGGGGAGAAGGAGTGAGGGTAGGGGTGGCCGCGGCCGCGACCATCGTCGCAGTTGGCTCAATCGTGGGCGTCGGGGTGGGTGTCCCCTGGCAAGCCACTAACCCCAATAAGAAAAGGACAAAACAGTAACAAAGCCTATGCCCTGCGTATTTGCCCATAACCACTCCCTTTTCCGCTGTCACTTTAATAAAAATCGCCCTGACCATCTAATAATCAATACACAGATAGTACGCGTTCAGTCGGATTAGTTTATGGGCCAAACGGCGGGCTCCAAGGCCGTTGGCCTGGCCGTGGTAAGGGGTTCGACCGCCGGGGGGCAACTGTACCCAATACACTAATAACCCACGTACCGACTCATCTCCTGCTCAATCGCTTGGCGCAGTTCCATGAGCCGGGTGGCGTACTGCTCCAACGCCTGATCCTCTTCGCTGACCGGTTGCCAATGGGGAACCGCCACCTTTTCCCCCGCCTCGTTGACCGCCACAAACACAATAATGCAATGGGTTGTTTTGGCCGGGTGGCCGGTTTTGGGGTCGCTGGCAAACACATCTACGGCGATGTGCATACTGGTGTTGCCCGTGTAAATGAGTTTGGCCTGCACTTCTACCAGACTGCCAATGGGGATGGGTTGGTAGAAGCGGATGCCGCCTACATAGACGGTAACACAATATTGACCACTCCACGCGGCCGCGCACGTGTATCCCGCCTGGTCAATCCATTTCATCACCGTGCCGCCATGCACCTTACCGCCAAAGTTGGCAGTGGTCGGGTTCGGCTAGAAAACGAAGGGTTATCTCACGTTGGGGCATATTGACCTTGGGAATGGCGTGATGTGTAATGCGTGACGACGCATTACGCATCACGCATCACGACTACACCCGCCGTGCCCGCAAAATAACGACGATAACACCCATGAGCAGGAACACCGCGGCCGCGAGGCCAATCAACACCAACGGCAACCAGTTACTCGCCTCACTTTCCTCAACGGTTGTTTCCGCCACTTCACCCAGGTCGGCTGAGGTTGCGGCTGTGTCCTCATTGGCCGTCAGCGCTACTTCTTCTCCCGCCGCGGCCGCAGTCTCGGCCACGTAACCACCCAGGTCCAGACTAAGTTGCGCCCCATCTGTCAGCGTGATTTCCTGGTCAGCGCCATTGCTGGCAACTTCACTGGCCGCCAACGACCGACTGACCCGGTAATCCCCGGCGGGCAGTCCTGCAATACAATACGGTTCTGAGACGCCATCGGTGAGGTAGTTACTCACCACCGTCTCCTCGGCGGAGATGGTGATAAACACCCCCTCTTGCAAGGATTCAGCCTCATTCAATACCCCATCCTGATTCGTATCGCTGAAGGCCAGCAGACAGATTGTGCCACCTGCTGACACGGGGGTTGGTTCACTGGTTGGTTCTGGGGATGGTTCGAGCGTCGGTTCAATGGTAGGTTCAGTTGATTCAGTGGTGCTTATGGTCACGGTTGCGGTGGGCGCTACGGTCGCGGCCGCGGCGGCTACCTGTCCAATAATGTATTCTTCGCCAACCTGGATAAACGTTTGATTGGTCAGCCCCGGGTTCAAGGCGAGGAACTCATCCAGGGTGAGGCCAGCACGGGCGGCAATGGCCCACATGGTATCTCCTGGCTGTACCGTCACCAGGATCAGCCCTTCGGCATTGGGTGTAGGGGTAGGGCCAAGGGCGGCGGATGGCGCGGCCGCGCCGCTGTTCCCACTGCTACTACTCCCACTTCCCCCGGAAACGGGGCTACCAGCCCCACCCACGACCAGCGAAGCTTCATCCCAATAAAAATCGTTGTGTTTGCGCTTTTCCGCGGGCTGGGCCAACAAGAAAACAGTTACCGTATCTCCTTGGGCCGTCGCCTGAACCTCAAAATAATAGTAGGCATCATAGGGATTTTGGGGCGCAGACCAAACCACACTGGCTGAAAAGGGGCTATTTCCCCCCACCGGATCAATGCCCACCCGCATGTTCACACTGGTCGGATTGATGGAGACAGGTTCGTTTTGGCTGGATGACCACGCCTGCCCTCATGCGGAAAAGGTAAGTCGAGCATTGGCCGGAACGGTCACCCTTTGCCATACACCTGCGGTATTTGTACCGTCAAAATTAAAATATTGTAAAGCCTGTTCGCCCCCTTTCACCCGGTTGATAAACGGGCAAGGGGCTGGTAGGGCAAGCGGGTTTAAACTCCGGCATTTTGTTTTCCCACCACTCATCTTCCGCTGTCTGGCCTATCCAGAAGGGGGTCCAGCCAACAGGCATCTGAGCCGTGCCACAAATACCCGCGGGGCAGGAGGCATGTTGCTCTGGGGTTTGGGGAATAAAGGCAGTGTATTGGCCATCGAAGCCCGGGTTGGTGAGCAAATTGCCGCTCTGCGCCTGGGTTGCGGAGCCTAGAGAAAGCAAGGCAACGCCCCACAGGGCGATCAAGGTAATAAACAACGTTGTTAAACGAGATAGTTTCATAATCAGTTCCTCTCTGAGGTTGGGCCATAACGCTGAAGGTTTTATCCTTTTGCCGGGGAATTACCCGGTCAGTTTTAGCCCATCAACTAAATCCGCGACCCCTATTTAGCCTGTTCGCTCCGTTGGCGTCAAATCTCTTAATCTCTCAGTCTCTTATTCTCCAGAGGTCAGAGCAGAACTACTTATGGCTGGTTTCTCATTCAAGGGATGTCGCTGGGGCCGGGTTGCCAGTAGGTAACGGCGGCCCAGGTTTCCGCGGCCGCCATAATTAAATCACACACCGGGTCCTTAATGGTGACGTAAGCCTGGCGATTGTCCGGTAAATAGTGGGCCAGGCGGCGTTTGGTTTCAGCGTATGCGGCCGCGCTCCCCGGATGTGTCCGTAGATAATCGCGAAACAACAAGGCATAGCGCTGGTTGGCCGCTCCTGCTACCCGCACATGCACATTCGTGAGCCGGTGGCCCTCAGGGGGTTTGCCTAAATATTTGGCCCAGTCGCTATCCGGGCTGGTTGTATCTCCCGGTGGCCGATGATCACCGGTCACATCCAGGCGGCGGGAAAACCCAATCGTCGCCAACGCCTCATCCAACGGTTCCACCGGCAGCAGGCTGGCAACCGTGATCTGAATATCAATGATGTCCTTCGCGGCTAATCCGGGTACTGAGGTTGAGCCGATGTGGTCAATCCGCAACGCCAGTTCACCTAGCGCCCCGCGCAACGCCTGCCCAATCGCCGCAAATTCCTGTCCCCACCTCTCTTGATACGGCACAATCTCTACGGTTGTTGTGTTCATCATCTCTGTCAGTTTTTGCTACAACTTACTCAGAAACAGGTGAAAACGAATCTGGAATCGAGGCTTTAGCCAGTCAGTGCTGACCCGCTAAAGCGTCAACTCCAACCTGTTTTTTCTCCGTGAATCTCTGTGTCTTCACCTCTGCGCTCTCTGTGTAACTTCTTTCTGTCCTAAATCCAATTCGGTTCGGCGTAGGTGCCGAAGACTTCGCGGAATACGTCAGTGATTTCGCCCAGGGTGGCGTAGGCTCGGACAGCATCGAGGATGAAGGGCATGGTGTTGGCAGTGCCCGCGGCCGCGTTCCTTAACGCCCCCAACGTCTCCGCCACCTTCTCATTATCCCGGTCCCGTTTCAACGCCTGCAACCGGGCAATCTGCCGATCATACCCCTGCGGGTCCATCGCCAAAATGGGAATACGAATATCCTCATCCGGGTCGCTATACCCATTCACCCCCACAATCACCCGGTCATTGGCATCAATTTCCCGCTGGTATACATAAGCGGCATTGGAAATTTCCTGCTGGAAAAACCCCTGATCAATCGCCGGGAGCAAACCCCCCAAATCTTCCACCTGTTTCCAGTAAGCGTAGACCTGCTGTTCAATCTTGTTGGTCTCATGCTCCACAAAAACGACCCGGCCAACGGATCAACCGTGTTCACCACGCCACTTTCCTCAGAAATAATCTGTTGGGTGCGTAAGGCGATGGTCACGGCCTCTTCGCTAGGCAAGGCCCAGGCTTCATCCATGCTGTTGGTGTGCAAACTTTGGGTGCCGCCGATAACCGCCGCCAGGGCCTGAATCGCCACCCGCACGATGTTGTTTTCGGGTTGTTGGGCGGTTAGGGAGACCCCGGCTGTCTGGGTGTGGAAACGGCACAACCAGGAGCGCGGATTCTTGGCCCCAAATGTCTCTTTCATCTCCCGTGCCCAGATGCGGCGGGCGGCCCGGAATTTGGCGATCTCTTCAAAGAAATCGTTATGTGAGTTGAAGAAGAAGCTGAGCCGGGGGGCAAAATCGTCTATGTCCAGCCCACGTTCCAGCGACCAACGTACATATTCCAGGCCGTCGCCCAGGGTGAAGGCCAACTCTTGGGCGGCGGTAGAGCCTGCCTCGCGGATGTGGTAACCGCTGATGGAAATGGTGTTCCATTCCGGCAGGTGCTTTGTGCCAAATTCGATGGTGTCAATGACCAGCCGCATGGATGGTTCGGGCGGGAAGATGTACTCTTTTTGGGCGATGTACTCCTTCAAAATATCGTTTTGCAGGGTCCCGCGTAACTTGTGCATGGGGACACCTTGTTTCTCCGCGGCCGCGATGTACATGGCCCAAATAATGGCCGCCGGGCTGTTGATGGTCATGCTGGTACTGACTTTATCCAGGGGGATGCCATCAAACAAAATTTCCATATCCTGCAAACTGCTAATAGCCACGCCACATTTGCCAAACTCGCCCAGAGCTTCCGGCGCGTCCGTGTCATAACCCATGAGCGTTGCCAGGTCAAAGGCCACCGAAAGGCCATCATTGCCTTGTTCCAGCAAATATTTATACCGGGCGTTGGTCTCCTCAGCGGAGCCAAAACCAGCGAACATACGCATGGTCCAGGGTTTGCCCCGGTACAGGGTGGAATGCACCCCTCGCGTATAGGGATAGTCGCCGGGATTGCCCAGATCACGCACATAGTCCAGGTCAGCCACATCCAACGGCGTATACAGCCGTTTGATGGGTTCGCTGGAGGTGGTCATAAATTTGGCTTTACGTTCCGGAAAACGCGCCAGCGTTTTATAAAGGGTGGTTTCTTCCCAACGGTCGTGATTATCAGCAATCTCGGCCAGTTTTTGTTTGTCGTACACGGGTCTACTCCTTGAGTGGGATTTGCTAGGGGATGTGGGGTGTGTGTTGCGTGTTGCGTGTTGTGTAAGGTGATTATACTTACCACGGAGAGGGATGGGTAGCAGAGGAGATAGTAACCCGGTTTCCCCTACTCCTAACCCCGCCCCCAGGGGCGGGGAACTTTCTAAAGTGCCGGTTTTCGAGCGCGCCGACGCGCTCGAAAACCGGCACTCCTGCCTGGTATTTCCCCCTTCCCAGCGGGAAGGGGGTAGGGGGATGGGAGAATCCACTCATTACCCGATTAAAAATTTAATCAACAAGAGCGTGGAATGAGCATAGGCAATGGCTGACCCTCACCCCCGGCCCCTCGCCCCACCGTATAACAAAAGCAGGCAACCCGTGTTTGACAAGCCACCAAATCTCTTGATAATGATGGACTTATGTCTAACCCCATGCCCTCTCACCGTGTAACCAGCGAACAGGCCCAAACAATCGCCGATGATTTCATTGCCACCCATATTGGCGATCAGGTAACGGTGGGCATACCCTGGCAGGTGGATGATGGTGACAAATTGGCCTGGGTCGTGCCGATGGTGTTGACCCATACCGCTGTAGGCAGTTCAAGCACCATTGGGGTTCTTATCGTTGAAGGGCGAAGCGGCCGCATCGTTGCTGGCACACCCAAAAAAATCGTGCTGGAAAGTGCTTCGCGCTTCCGCCAAACCCAGTTCACCGAACTGGAATCTTCATTGCGGCGTCTACGCGCCACGGGTGAATTATCCGCGTGAAACCCCCCTTGCCGCCAGGCGAATCACAGGTTGAAGCGCCGTTGCTTACCCCCACACCCCCCAAAAACCTGAGCCAGAACCAGGGGGTTATGAACGCGGCCGCGATCCTGGCGGTCGGCAACATCACCAGTCGGCTCATCGGCATGGTGCGCGAGGCCGTTAAAGCCAACCTGTTTGGCGCATCCGGTGCTTTGGCGGCTTTTGAAGCGGCCGCGCTCGTACCTACCACCCTCTTCGACCTCATCATTGGCGGCATTGTTAGCTCCGCCCTCGTGCCCATTTTCAGTGACTACGCCAGCAAAGAGCAACGCGAAGCCCTGTGGCAAGCGGTCAGCGCCGTTTTGAGCGTCGTCACCGTTTTACTCCTGATCGTCGTGGGCATCGTTGAACTGTTCACGCCGCAGGTGGCCTGGCTGGTAGGGGCCGGGCAATTCGACGACCCCGCTCTGACTGTGCTCAGCCTGCGCCTCATGCGCCTGACCACCCCGGCCCTGCTCTTTCTCGGCCTGTCCAGCCTGCTCACTGGCGTCTTATTGGCCCTGAAACGGTTTACCTTACCCGCTTTTACCGCCGCCATTTTCAACGGCACCATTGTCGTTTTTGCCCTCTGGTGGCGCACCATTGATGGGCTGGTGTGGGGACTCTTGGCCGGGGCTTTTTTGCAGATGCTTCTGCAAATGCCCGCCCTGCGTGATGCCCGCCTGCGCTGGCAACTTAATTGGCGGCATCCCGCCCTGCGCCGTATCGTCAAACTGTACATTCCTATTGTGGCCGGGCTGGTCGTGGATGTTTTTGTGCGTGTGCTCAGCTACAACCTGGCCATCAGCACGGGCGACGAGAACTTGACCTACATGCGTTGGGCCACCACGCTTATCCAGTTTCCGATGGGGCTGGTGGTAACGGCCCTCTCGGTGGCTATTCTGCCGACTTTGTCGCGGCAGGCATCCGGGCAATTGGTGGAGTTTAAAGAGACATTAGCGGGCGGCGTTCGGCTGGTTTTGGTGTTGATATTACCGGCAACGACCGGGCTGTTTGCTCTAGCCGTGCCGATTGTGGCTCTCTTGTTTCAGCATGGCGCGTTCACCAGCGCCGATACAACCATCACGGCCAACGTGTTGCGCATCTATTTGTTGGGGTTGCCCTTTGCGGCGGTGGATCAGATGTTGGTGTTTGCCTCGTATGCCCGCAAGGACACGTTGCGCCCGGCGGTGGTGGGGGTGATCAGCATGGTGGTGTACACCGCGGCCGCGCTCCTGCTCATTCGCCCCCTGGGGCTACTCAGCCTGATGGTAGCCGATGCCGTGAAACATGTGGCCCATACGATGCTGATGCTCTGGTTGTTACGACGGGAGTGGGGGAGTTTGCAGGGTCTGGCGGTGACGGGCGCCTTGGTTAAGGCCACAATCGCGGCCGCGTTCATGGGTGCGGCCGCGTTTGGGCTAATTACGGTGCTGGGTGGATGGCTCACCATCACCGGCACATGGCGCTGGGTGTTAGAGGTCGCGGCCGCGGGAACCCTCGCCTTGCCCCTTTACCTGCTCCTCGCTTACCTGCTCCGCATCCCCGAACTGCAAATCCTACCCCGCCTCATTCGGCGACAGAGTAAGGTGGAGTGAGCAGTAACTCGAAACCCGAAACTCGAAACTTGAAACCCGAAACTCCCTCCCCCATTTCCCGTTTTGTCAACCTGGACAAATCGTGTAAAATGCCAGCGACTTATCCCGTTTTAACGAAACCAGAATGGGGGCAATAACATGAACGATCAAACCTATCAATTTGTACTCCGCAAAGGGCCACGCCCAGGCCATGTTTATAGCCTTACCGGCTCGGCCATGACCATTGGCCGTGATCCCCTGGCTGATATTGTCATTGATGACCCGGAAATTTCACGCCAACATTCCCGCCTGACCCTCACCGACAGTGGCTACCAGATTCAAGATTTGGGTAGCACCAATGGCACCTATGTCGATGGTAAACGGTTGAGCGGTGAGACCGTGTCGCTCAGTAATGGGCAAATTGTGATGGTGGGAAGCAATGTAACGCTTCTGTATGAGGTGATTAGCGCGGCCGCGGACCCCATGGCTACCATGGTTGCCCCCGCCGGTATGGCCGGAATGCCCTTTTTTCCCCCCGCCATGCCCGAACCAGAGCCGATGCCTGAGCCAGAACCGATGATGCCCCCGGCGGCTGATGCCACGGCTATGTTCTATGAACCCCCTGCGGTTCCCGCGTCTGAACCGTTCCCCACCTTCGACCCGGAACCCGTCATTGATTCACAACCCATCCCTTCCTTTGATGAAGGCAGTTCCGCCCCCTTACCTACGTTTGATTCCGGCTCCACCGCTTCCTCCTTACCTTTTGATAGCGGTTCCGGTGCGGCGTCATCCTCTGGTGGCAGTTCTGGTGGCATTGGTGGGATGCTCAACGGCCCCAACCGCAACATGATCATCGGCGGTATTGTGGCCGTGGTTGTGTTATGCTGCTGTTGCTTACCGATTGCTGCGTACGCTGTACAAGCTATCATGGCTACTCAATAAGCAATTCGCTGTTCACCCTTAGTTGGCTCCCCATTATTATTAAAAGACCGGTGCTTGCACCGGTCTTTTTTTATGCCCACAACAAACGTGCCCCAATGATCAGCAAAAGCCACAAAATCAGTTGGCGGAACAATTTCGGATTCAATTTCTTATCGACCCGCGCTCCCGCCCATAGCCCTAGAGCCACGGCCGGTAAAGCCAATAGCCAATATTGCCAGACCAGCGGGGTGTAGTGACCTGATAAGGCGTGAGAGAGAATGGTAGTCAGTCCACTGGTGAGAAAAACCCCTTGTAGATTACCCTTGAACTCAGCCGGTTCCCAACGGCGGCAACTGCCATAAATCACATAGGCTGGCCCCGATGTGTTATACGCCCCACTCAGCAAACCCGCGGCAAAACCGAAGATGTAGGCCCAGGATGAGTGAACCAGTTCGGGCAGATGTAGACGCAGCAGGGCATAAACGGCATACCCGGATACCACCAGTCCCAAACCGGTGAGAGCCACATCCGCTGGTAACCAGCGTAACCCAAATACCCCCAGCGGTGCTGCTATGACCGAGGCC
Source organism: Candidatus Trichofilum aggregatum (assembly GCA_016716885.1). Lineage (GTDB taxonomy): Bacteria > Chloroflexota > Anaerolineae > Promineifilales > Promineifilaceae > Trichofilum > Trichofilum aggregatum. Next base: position 34,382 of record JADJUV010000037.1, read on the forward strand.
AGGGCCAGCCGCCAGATGGCGGAGAAATTCACGGCTTGTCGGTAACGCAGCAGGATGGTGAGTTCAGCGACGGCGGCGATGAGAGCTACCAGGGGCGCGGCCGCGGTTACACCCAACATCTGTGAAAGAAGGGGCATCATCACCAGGGCCAACCCAAATCCGGCTACCCCCTGAACAAAAATTCCGACAAAAACAATGAGGAAAACCCAGATAGAGGTGAGCGTGAGTAACATGTACCTTGCCTCGTGTCAGGCCTACGCGGTTTCGTCCGCTTGACGCGAGGCGTTAAAACGCCCCGCTGGTAACAAAAACACGTTGAAACGTGTTGGCTGAACGGATTGAGTGCGTTTTCAACGCACTTTTTCTATCAGTCGTGGATTTCAATCCACGGCTCGGGTAGCAAAAATTGAGTAGGCAATGCCCGGATGCCGCGGCCGCGTTCGGGCAAAAACCTCTTTCAGTGCTATAATCTTTCACTATTAGCGAATCTTCACTAAAGAAAGCCGCGAATTAGACGCATTATAGCGCTCAAGCAAAAGATATTGTTTGTAGTGACCGCTTTAGCGGGCTAACGTTAGCCCGCTAAAGCGGTCACTACAAACGAAAACTCCAAATAATTACCTGAACAGCTATGGCACGAATTTTTCTCTGCTGGCTTGGTGACCTGGCATGATTTTTTAGTAGACTTTACTCATCCTTACTCTCGGGTTACTAACTTCCATGAGCACTGAACTCGTCAACATCATTTTTGGCATGAAAATACGCCAGTATCGCACTGAAGCGGCTTTGACCCTCACAGAATACGCCGCTCTGTGTGAACTCTCCCCTTCCTACGTCACCGAAATCGAGAAGGGGAAAAAATACCCACGCCCGAACAAAATCCGCAAAATGGCCGAGGTGCTGGGTAAAGAGTATGACGAACTGGTTTCCATCAAACTCGACTCATCGCTCAACTATCTGGAACAAGCGTTGGCCTCGCCGCTCATGCAGCGTTTCCCCTTTGATGAGTTTGGCCTGGAAGCCAGTGATCTGGTCTCCCTGCTGACCCGCGCCCCGGATAAAGCCAGCGCCCTGCTCCACGCGGCCCTGGAAATGGGGCGGCAATATGACATGAAGCAGGAGCATTTTTTCCGGGCCATGTTGCGTTCCTACCAGGAGATTCACGAAAATTATTTTGAAGACCTGGAAGACGCGGCCGCGGCCTTTGCCCGTGAGCACCATATCAACCCGGCCCACCCCCTGCACCTGGCTGAATTAGAGGGGATTTTGCATGAAAAGTATGGCTATAGCCTGGACCGCATCAACCTGGATGAGAACCCGGCCCTGGCTGGATACCGGGCTATCTACGTCAAAAAGAAGCGGCCGCGCCTTCTGCTCAATCCATCTCTGCACCCCTGGCAGCTAAAATTTCTGCTGGCCCGTGAACTCGGTTATCAATATCTAGGTCTCAAAGAACGAAGCACCGTCTCTACGCCGGATGAGGTGGAGTCATTTACGCAGGTCTATAACGATTTTCAGGCTTCTTATTTTGCGGGCGCACTCCTCATGCCCCCTGGCCCTATCATTCACCAATTGCACACCTTTTTTAACTTGCCCCACTGGACCCCCGCTCCCTTACGGCAAATGCTCACCCAACTCGAAGTGACGCCGGAGATGTTGCTGTACCGGTTTAGTGAACTGGTGCCTCAATTTTTTGGCCTGAAAATCCACTTTTTGCGCATCCACAACATTGGCGGAAGGTTCCGCCTGACCAAACAGTTGAACCTGAACGAGATTCGTTTGCCCAGTGGCCTGAGTTTGCACGAGCATTATTGTCGGCGCTGGCTGACGGTGCGGCTGTTGCGTGAAGCGGATGGGGGGCAAGATGTCGCGGCCGCGTTCCCCGACACCTTCCACATTGATGTGCAAATCTCCGAATACCTGGACTCACACGAGAAGTTTATCTGCCTGGGTTTTGCGCGGCCGCTGGTTCTCTCCCCCCACCTCAGCAGTAGCGTCACCCTGGGCTTCCGCATAGATTCCGCCCTGGAAAACAACATCAAATTCTTGCACGACCCGCACATCCACCACGCCATTATCTCCGAAACCTGTGAACGCTGCCCCCTTACCGAAGAACAATGCCATCTCCGCGCTGCCCCGCCCACACTCCATCTTCAGCAGGAACAAAAAAAGGCCCGCCAGCAGGCCCTCAAACAACTCGTGGCCCGCTTGCAAGCCTGAATGGAGTCAACCGTAGAACAGCCTTCCCTGGCTGTTCTTACTCAACCGTTTTCGCCGACCCCGTTATTGTTAGCCACTCTTCGACCACCTCACACAATTCATGGTAAACAGCCACCTCGTCCATACCGTGAACACCACCCAACATTAACTCCGGACACCGCCCCACGTAACACCCATCTTCCTCACTCCATTCCACAATTTTCAGGTACCGGTCAGAACGTTTCATTTGTTTCATTCGGGGGGGGGGGGGGGGGGGGGGGTAAAGGTGGCACGCGGAACGCCGCGGGGGGGGCCGAAAAAGGAAAAGCTCTCTACACGGGTGATAACACCATAGAAACACGACCCCAAACTATTCAAGCACTTCAAAATGTATTGGTGACCCATGGAGCGTAAAAGAAAACAATCTATAAGGGTTTTGGGCAAACAGGTAGCTTTATTTATTGCTTTGGTAGGTTTAGCCGGTTACCTGTTGTTTTTATATGTTGGCTCTTTGCTTAATGCAGGCGCTTGGAAAACACTTATTGACCAACAATATGGTTATTCATTTGAATATCCAGCAAATTGGGATGCTGAAACCTATGGTGAATCTGGTTTTAGGAGTTATCACAACCTCAAGGCTTCAGCCTTTACGGACACGCTTTTTTTTACCGCTGGACACAGATCGGTACGTATTCATTGGATGCCTATGGATAACCCAACAAGGGAACAGGTGGCAATGTGGGGGGCTGAAGAGATAGAACAGTATGAGGGCTTTAATATCTCCGAACAAGTAGACGTACAAATAGGCTTGCAACATTACCCTGCGGTGTTACAAACCTACCAAACACGGAATTTATTCAAACAGGTGTATTATGTGCATAATGAAGATTCAGCTTACATAATCGAGTTACGCGCTGGTCAATTAGATCACGACACCGAATCCATTTTTGAACACATACTGGCAACTTTCCAGCTCTTTGATCGAAGTAAAAAATAGCATGTAACTTAGCTTGAGAGCCTGTTTTATTTCAACCCACAGGTCATGTACAAATTATTTAGAACAAAGCCATGCCGGGCGTAATATTCCCGCGTGCCGATGGCGCTAATGACCGCCAGATGGTCATAACCGGCTTCACGCGCCATCTGTTTTGCCTGGGCGATGAGGCGTGACCCCAGGCCAATGTGCTGGGCTTCGCCGTCGCTGTTTTCACCCAGCAGAAGGGCCGGGCCGTACACATGCACTTCCCGGATCATGGCGTGACCAGCCAATTCCGGTAACGGCAGCGTGATGTCCTGGCGGGGGAAGGAGAGACGCAAGAACCCGGCAATACGCTCGTCTGCCGTTTCAAAGCTGAGGAAATGTTCGGTGGTGGCATCGGTGTCGTAGGTGGTGGTGACCAGTTGCAAATCTTCAGGGGCTACCGGATCGCGCCGGATTTCGCGGCAACGGATACATTGACAACGCAAGCCGCGCTCTTTTAGTTTTTGCTGGGCCACCTCACGCAGATTGGCCTTTTTGTTGCCTTCGACCACATTGGTGGTAGGGAAGTCGCGGATGACCCGGTTCAGGCGCACATAGCGGGGAACCTGGGCTTTGCAGGCTACCAGCACCTCGGCCACTTCGTCTTCGCTGTAGGGGCGGTACTCCCCACGTTGCCAATACTCGTATAGCTCCGCCTGTTCCAACAACATGCAGGGATACAGCTTCAACTCATCCGGGCGGATGGCTAAGTCGCTCCACAACCGCCCAAAATCCTCGATGTCGCTCTCAGGGGTGGCTCCCAACAGATTTGCCATCCAATGACCATGAATCTTAAACCCGGCTAACCGAAGCAAACGAAAGGCATCACGGGTGCTTTGTACATCGTGGCCGCGTCGGTTGAGGGCCAAAACCTGTTCGTCCAGACTTTGAATGCCCACCTGCACTTTGGTCACGCCCAGGTAGCGCATCCAGCGCAGTTCATCCGCATCAATGTGGTCTTGCCGGGTTTCTACCACTAAACCAACGTTGCGCCGGGTCGCGGCCGCGTTCCTTGCCTGCGCTTCCCCCAACGTACCCGAATCCACCCCATTCAGGGCATCCAGACAACGTTGCACAAACCATTCCTGATAATCCCGCCGGTAGCTAGACCACGTGCCCCCCAAAATCAACAATTCAATCTTCTCCGCCGGGTGGCCGATTTTCTCCAGGGCGCGGATGCGGGCGGCCGTTTGTTCGTAGGGGTCGAAGGCGTGCCGTTCGGCCCGTTGCGCCCCTGGTTCGTCGTGCAGATAACTTTTGGGCATCCGCACATCAGTGGGGCAGAAGATACATTGGCCGGGGCAGGGGTACGGTTTGGTCAGAACGGTGACGACAGTCACACCAGCCTGGGTGCGCGTGGGTTTGGTTTGTAGACCGAGGGGCACAGCAGCGTCAAAGGTGAGAAATCCCTGCTCACACAGGTGGCGATAGATACGCAGGAGTTTTTCTTTGCCTAACCAGGGCAGGCCCAACCGGGCGTATTTGCCCATGAGATGACGATACCGCTTTTCGGTTAGCGGCCGCACCGCTACTAGCTCCATAATCAGCCGGGCATACAGGGCCTCTTGCCCATTCAGCGGCGGCAATTCCCGCTGGGCATACCAGGCCGAATCATCTATTTCTACTACAGGCACAAAACTTTTCATAAGAAAACTAGCTCATCTCGGGCGACTTGCCCTTAAGTATTATGTCGTGCGCAAAGTGCGGAGCAGGGCGCGGTGTTCAGGGGAGCCGGGGGCCGGACCTTTTAGAACGGCCTGGATGAATTCTTCGGGGGGGCGGTAGTTGTGGGCGGTGACGTAGTGGTAGATGAGGGTCGGCGCGGCGAAGATGTCATCTTCACCGAGGACACGAATTTCGGCCTGCCCCAGTTGGATGGTTTGTTCGTTGAGGGTGAAGGCGGGCACGCGGCCGCAACCCAACCCACACGCTTCGGCCATAGAACTGGTCTGGAGCGTGTGCTCGGCCAGACAGTAATCCAGCAACCTGGCCCGAAACAGGGCGGGCGTCTGTCCTGTGGGGAAGGGGGGCATTACGGCGCAGGAACCCCACCGCTAACGGGGCCAGCCCCAAAATTTCCTCATCGGGTGCGCCCGTGTAGGGGGTTAAATCTTCAGGTAATCGGTTTCGTTGGGCCATATTTTGCTCACTGTTTCGATTGAGTATAGAGGGTTAGCAACTTATCTGCCAGGACGGGCCAGGCAAAATGGGCATTGAGATGTTGCTGGCCCGCGGCCGCGAACCTCTGCCTATTCTCCCTATCCTGCAACAAATCCACCAGCGCGGCCGCAACCCCCGCGCCATCCCCACTCTGACATAACAGACCCGTCTCACCGTGACGCACATATTCTGGCACTTGACCAACAGCCTCGCCCACCACCGGCACACCCACCTGGAGCATATCCGCCAGCTTCACCGGGCATTTGGTCCGGTTGAGCAGGGTATCAGCCATGAGGTAAAGTCCGACATCGGCACAAGCCAGAACAGCGGGTAATTCGGTTTCCTCGACCCAGCCCACATTCATAAACGCCTCATCTAGCCCCTGCGTTTGTAGCTGCTGCCGGAACGCGGCCGCGTCCTCATCATATAACCCCGTGCCCACCCCCAACACGGCCAGCTCTGGTATTTCAGCCTGCACCCGGCTCAAAATGCCTACCAAATAGATAGGATCAAACTCAAACAGGCGGCTATACAGCAATAGGGTGGGGCGATCCGTCAGGTGCAGGCTGGCTCGTTTGGATACAGCGGGAGCCGTATCTGTACCAATGCCTGAGCCGTTGGGCAAATAGAGTACCTTTTGTGGCAACACACCCATTGATAAGGCAATGGTTTCCAGAGCACGGCTGGCAACGGTAAGGCCATGATGGTGGGTCAGTCCCCAGCGCTCTTGCCAGGCGAAGAACCGTTTCTGTAGGGGGGAGTAAGGGGCCAACTCGTTCCAGCCGCCCCAACCTTCCCAATCGTCGGTATCGGTGAAGAGGCGCACGCGGCCGCGGGCCAGATACCACACCCACCAGGCCAACAGCCCGGCATACGCCTTGGGTTTAAACGTGTGGATAACATCGGGTTGCCAGGCCATCACCTCGCGGATGAGGTTGCGGGTAATGCCCATGAAACCGCCCCGCAGGGGAGTATAGCGAATCTCTACACCATCTTCAGTCCAGGTTTTATCGGCTTCGTGGGGGGTTTGCCAGGGGGGCATAAACAGGCGCACGGTATGCCCTTGTTGGACCAGCGGCCGCGCCAATCCCAAGGCACGACTCCGCATGGTTTTGTTGGGGTGAAAACCAAATGTCCCCACATAAGCAATTCTCATAGAAGTAACTTGGTTGGGAAGTTAGCGCCGGAACCACCGTAGAAATCGCTGACCTGACTGTGGTTGTTTTGGCAAGGTAGCGAGTTGGCTCTCCAGACGAGCCTGGCTGTTCTGGATATCCTCTAACTGTTGTTGCAGGCGGCGAATCGTCTCTTGAAAAACGATCTTCTCCTGTTCCTGGTTTTCTTGTGCGCGACTGCGGCGTTCAATTAGCCAAAAAACATAGGTGAGTAAGGCGCCACTGTAAAATTCGATCCCAGACGAACGGGAAAGCTCGATGTAATAAGCCGGTAAGTTAGTATTTGGATAGAACAGAATAGATAACGCTATCAAGGTCGTTCCCAATGCCAGAAGCGTCAGAACCAATAGGGTAATGGGATTGAACCATCTCATGTTTTTGACCTCTTTAACTGAGCCTGTCTTTTTTGCAGACTGGCCCGCAGGTGAAAATGTTCGCCGGGAGTCAGGTTGAGATCCGCCAATGCGGATAGCGGCCGCATGGTGGACCCAAGCTCAAACCCATCTACCTCTTTGGCTTCCGGCCGAAATTCCACCGCCCAGCCGGTAAAAACAACCTGGAGAAAGTCAGGGTATAAAAACGGGTAACCCGGCGGTTTGGGCGACAGGTGATGAAAATGGCGAAAGCCAAGCAGGTGCAAATTGTTAATCGCCCAGCCAGTTTCTTCTAATACCTCACGTTCGACCGTTTGTAATAAGGATTCGCCGGGTTCGCGGCGACCACCGGGCATGATGTGATAATGGTGGGGAGCTTGTACGACCAGCACGCGGCCGCGCCAGAAAACCACACAACGGGCCGATGTCACCCACTCCAGCGGGGGAGCCTCATCACTCAAATGCTCTGTCAGGCGCAGGTTTAACTGATGCCCGCGCCAATACCAGACCGTTTGGCCCTCCACATGGGGCGGATGCAACTGTAAAAACGGGGTTAACGAAAAGTGAGTCATCTGGCGCAAGGTATAGAAAAGTTCTCCCTTTCCGTCAGCAAGGGGCAGGGGGATGGGTCTTCAGACTTAATCTACCAAAGAGTTGTGTAGAGCTGTACGAGTTGAACATTTGTGGCCTGAGTCATCTTTCGGCCACGTTACAGGCGAGCCAGGGCTAAACCGAGGTTTTGCCGCCATTCCCGGCTGTTGAATTTGGCCCACAATGGGGCAAACGTAGACTGAAGCTCCTTTGCCCGAGCTTGCAACCGCGCCTGATACCATCGAGAAGCCTCATCAGGGTCTTGGTTTTCGGCCAACATCTCCAGCCCCATACGCACATCGTTGAGCCAGCCCAAATGGTTTTGGATTTCTTCTAACCCATTGAGACAAAAAACAATGGGCAGACCCAACAAGGGGGCGAAGAAGCGAATGGTGTAGCGCAATTCCTTAAAATGAATGCGCAATTGGTGCAGTTCGGCCATCGTGCCGCTGGCAATCAGAGGCTCATCCTGGCGCACCACCGTTAATTTTTGGGCGATCATGAGGGGAGCGACCAGCCGCACCGGTGAGGCTGGTGCTTTGGGCGGGAACAGGCTACTGCCTGGGTCTTGCAAAAAACGACGGTATTCGGCGCGTAGGTGGGTTACTTTACGGCGATTGAGGTAATGGATGAGGTCTTTGTTCGCGGCCGCAAGCGCATGTTCCCATTGCTCCTGTAAACCAATCAGGGCCGCTCGTTCGTCCTCGCTCACCTGTGCCTGGGCCAGTTGCTCGCCCAGATTTTCCAGAAAAATGGCAATATCACGAGACCGCCCCAAATGGCGCATCACCCGCCGCCACTGCCGCCGGAACGAGAGTAACGATCCCTGGACAAAGTAGGGCGCAAACAACCGGTAAATGGTAAAGGTCTGGCGGATAGCTTTGCGGATTTCATGCACGGCGGTGTGATCGGCTGCGGCCGCGGCCGCGGGCCAATGTTCATCTATCTTGTCCTGCATCTCCTGGAGCAAACACCGTCCAGCCTCAGCCACCGGATCATCCGGGGTGAATAGAGCCGGTGGTAGGAATAACGTCTCGGGGAAAACCGCCATTCGTTGTTTGTTAAAGGCCCGTTGCCACAGGCGCACCTGGGTAATGGGCACACCCACCTGGACGGCAATATCCTCTTGTGAGGTTTTGTCGGCTGTTTGCAAGACGATCTGCACCCTGGCCCAATAAGGGGCATCGGGCATATGGTGCCTGATATAACTTTCCAGCAAGTCGCGTTCTTCAGATGTCAGCATAACGCTTATTCGGTGGCAAAAAGGCCTAATAAATCAACCCGCTTCAAACGAAGCTGTTCGCGCAGGGTGTCTACCACCTGAGGCAGTTGGGGCAGTTTTTGGGCCTTTTTGGTCTGCACCAGATAGGCCAAAGCCGCCGGTTCACCAATGGCCTGCTCCAGAAACAGGGTCGCGGCCGCGTGCAACAACAACATTCTTTGGTTTTCATCCAGGTGAGCCAACGTGTCCGCCAAAATCACCTCACTAAGGGTGCGGCAGGCTTCACTCAAGGTCCAATCCACGCCATCGCGGAACGGCCAGGGGGAAGATTCGCCCCAGGCTGGGGGCAGGCAGAGGATGAGGTAATACGTTTTGCTGGTTGTGGCAACCAATGAACGGCGTCCCGGATACAACAGATTAGGCACAATGACGATGTCTTGCTCCAGGGGGTGGCCCAGCAGTTGGCCCAAAAAGGTGGACAGCAGGTTGGTGCGGAAAATCGTTTGCAGGTCGCGCTCGGCTTCTTGCCACGCGGCCGCGTGGTCTGCCCAAAAAAAAGCGGCAATGGCGGTGTCCACATAAAAATCGGCCAACTGATCGGCCAACGGGCCTTCGCTTTGCGTGGCGGGCAGCGCCTCTTCCACGGTAAAGGTGGGCCAACTGCAACGCACCGCTACGGTAAACAGGTCAGTTAAAACCTGATCCGTGGTAATCGCTTCGTTGAGGGTTTGGATCAACGGGTGTTCGTCAAAATCAATGACATATTGGCGCGTTTGTTTGGCGTGGGGATGCACCGCATGTCGCCCAGCCAATTCTTGTTCTTTTTCCACCCAATCGCTGGCGGAGAGCGCGGCCGCGACCAAGCGCACCCGGTTATCTACAGTTACTTTCACGTCAGACACGATAATCTTCCTCTGTTTTCGGCCACAAGCGCCAGATGATGATGATGAATAAACCCCCAGCTACCACATGCAACCAATTGAGCCAATATACATCCGGGGTTTCTGGGGGAAGCAAAACAAACCAGACGGTAAACCCTTGCAGGGCTTGAATTAGCACACTGCCTAAAAGGCTACCGGTACGTAGGCGGATGAGACCATATAATACGCCCCAGGTGGCAAAGTAAAACAAGGCTTGTGCACTCAGGGCATGGGGTTCGACAAAATAAAATAGCCCCACAAAAGCAAACAACAACCCACCGGCAATGGCGGCAGTTAGTGAGCCACGCCAATCGGCGACGCTACGGAAGAAGGGGCCAAAGGCGTACAACTGGGTACAAAAGGCCTCAAAAACGAGCAGGTGGAAAAATTCCGCGGCCGCGCCCGTAGACCCCAGCCCCTGGCTATCCACAAAGTAGAGTCGGGCCGGGAACACCACTAACCAGGCCAATACAGCAAAACCAATGCTGGCAAACAAGGGTCGCCCACCGCGTAAGCCCAACCCCGGCAACCCATACCAGCGCAGACCCAAAATCCAGCTTGCTGCTCCCAGAACCCCCAGGAAAAGGGCCAGAGCGGGCCGACTATTGAGGTTATCACCGGCGGCAAAATTATAGAGAAACGTCGCGGCCGCGAGCGGCACCAGTAACGATAACAACACCCGGTTTAGCGGGGATGGGAGCGATGAGATGGGCTGTTTTTTACGCATACAAACACAACATAGTCAGAAAGGACACAGAGATCACAGAGGAGGCACAGAGAACCACAGAGGTTTCAAATTGATTGGGGTTTTTCTCTGTGAACCTCTGTGTCTTCCTCTCCGTGTTCTCTGTGTAACTTCTTTTGGTTCTGGCTTGTCCAGGTTACGGGCTTAAACGATTATCCGGGTCAAGCCGTTCTTGCTGGCCCAGGAAAATAAGCGATTCCAAATCTTCTGCATCTTGAGGACTCGGCCACCACCTGCCGCACCCGCTCCAGGGTAGACTCATCGGCCCAGCCGAGCATCCGCGACATATCAGCTACATCTTGCGGCCGCGAAGCGGACAATTAGGATGTCCATATCCTTTGTCCCACGCTCTGGCATAAAAGCCCGTGTCGCCACACCGCCAACGATAACCCAATCAAGACCATGCAAAATTTCGCGTAAATCAGGCCACTCTACCATAGCTGTTCTCCGCAACATAAATTCATGGCTACTCCCGTGCCAGGGCGCACCCGGCGCAAACTCATGTTTATCAACACCCGCCGTTTTGGCGTGGCGATAGGTTGCCATCAGGGGCAATTTGGGCAATGGGGGCAGGAATTGGCGCTACCATGCGCTAATTATAGCCGGGTGGCACGAGATAACGAAGTTAGTCAGGGGATAATGGGCTGAGGTTCATCCACATGAATGATCATTAACCCCATCTTCCACTGATTGACTCAGTTTTTTTCTTGGCGTTCTTGGCCCCTTGGCGTGAAGTGTCTCCCCCCATCACTCCAAATCATCGGACGATGATAACGCCTCTCCAATTGGGTCTTCCCCTTCTTGGGTGAAGGAGCGACGGGTGCGGCCGCCTTGTTTGGGGTCTTCCACCAGCCCCATCTCATGCAACGTCTCCATCAGCCGGGCGGCGCGAGGGTAGCCCACCCGCAACCGTCGCTGGAGCATCGAAGTAGAAATGGTGTCATACTTCTGGGCCAATTCAATCGCCTGCTCCAACATTTCATCCCGATCATCCACAAACGTTTGCCGTTCGATCAGGTTTTCCCAGGGTGCATCCTGGCTCTGGGCCTTCGGTGTTGTGTCTCGCCAATGGCCTACCAGATCATCAATCTCGGTGTCATCCAAGAAACAGCCCTGCACCCGCATCGGCGTGCTGGCATCGGGTGACAGGAAGAGCATGTCGCCCCGCCCCAAGAGGTTTTCCGCCCCCACGGAGTCCAGCACCACCCGTGAATCTATGCCCGAAGCCACGGCAAAGGAGATACGCGCCGGGAAATTGGCTTTGATCAAACCGGTGATCACATCCGTGGAAGGGCGCTGAGTCGCCACAACCAGATGAATGCCGGTAGCACGGGCCATCTGGGCCAGGCGGCAGAGGGACCGTTCTACCTCGGCGGGATAAAGCCCAATCAGGTCGGCCAGTTCGTCAATGATGACGGCAATGATGGGCAACGGTTTGACAGTGGGCGACTGGCGGGTGATTTTCTGGTTAAAGGTAATCAGATTACGTGCCCCCACCTGGGCAAAAGCCTGATAACGGCGATCCATCTCAGCCGTCAGCCATTTCAGCACGCCTAAGGCTCGTTCGGCTTCTACTTCCACCTTGCCCAGCAGGTGGGGCAGGCCATTGAAGCGGATGAGTTCCACCTTTTTGGGGTCAATCATCACCAGGCGTACCTGCTCTGGGGTGTTGTTGCAGATCAGGCAGGCGATGGTGGCGTTCAGGCAGACCGATTTACCCGAACCGGTGGTCCCGGCGATGAGCAGATGGGGCAGTTTGGTCATTTCAGTGATGACCGGGCCACCGGAAACGTCGGCTCCCAGGGCTACCAGGGTGGTGGATTTACCCAGTTGGAACGGTCTGGTTTCGAGCAGTGAGCGCAGACGCACCACGCCGGTTTCGTCATTGGGCACTTCGATGCCCACGATGCCGCGTCCGGGTACGGGGGCCTCGATGCGTAGCCGGGGCACTTCCAGGGCCAGAGCCAAATCTTTATTGAGGGAAGCGATCTGGCCGACCCGCACTTTGACCGGCTTCATTTCTCCATCTGCACCAGGGCGTTCCAGATGACCGGGCAAGACGCCAAACTGGGTAATGGCTGGCCCCTGGCGGACTTCGGTGATTTCGGCGGGTAGGCCAAAATCGGCCAGGGTTTGCACGATGATGTGCTTTTTGCGCTCGATTTCTTCTACGGGGGAGAGGTAGGTGACGCCTTCGCGGAGCAAGTCAAGGGGGGGCAGGCGAGGATCGCGGCCGCTAACGGTTGCCTTTCGCACCACCGGATCAGAAACGACAACGGCTGGTTCGGGGGTCATGATTGGGGGTGTTGTGGGGCGGGCGATGCGCGGCCGCGTCTTAGGCCGTTCCCCCCCATCCGCCACATCAATCTGCTCCGCCCACTGTTGCAGGGCCGTCGCCAACCGTTGCAACGTCACCAACAGATCATCCCAGCCAAATTTGACCAGCAGGGCAAAGCCCCAAATGAGCAAGGTGATGTGAAAAAAAAGGGTCAAAATGGGGCCAAAAAAATCAACCAGGGGGGCGGCCAATGCCCAACCCAACAAACCACCACCCCGGCCATCCAGTTGTAGCGCATCTAAGCGGGTGGCTCCGCTCAGGATGTAGCTGAGGGGCAAGGCGGCCACCAGGAGCATCTCAAACCCCACAACCTGGAGTGGTTCGATGTGATAGGGGCGCGCAGTGTTACGGAGAGCGACGTGCAGGCCCGCGGCCGCGAGCGAGAGCCATAGCGGATAGGCTCCCCAACCAACCAGTTCCCGGTTCCAGCGCACCCACACCCCTAACAGGTTATCCTCATTCGACGCCACCAACCCCATCAGCGTGATGACCGCCAACAGGGTCAGCAAACCGCCCAAAATCTCTACCCACCAGGGGCTAAGGGCATCAATGAGGCGTTCATCCCAGGTGGGTGGCGGGGGTGCCGGTTCGCGTGAAGGTTTGGCCGGGGTGGGGGTTTCCGGGGTCGCTGAGGGGTCGGGTTTGGCTTTGGAACGGGCCATAGTTAATCGTTATTTACCCGTAAGGAGAGTGCCAGTCTGCGGCCGCGGCCATCCACCTGCAACACCCGCGCCGTTACCCGCTCTCCCTGCCGGATCACATCTCGCGGGTGCAAAAAAGAACCATCCGCCAGTTCCGAGGTATGCACCTAGCCCCTCTAACTCCTCTTCCAGTTGCACAAACGCCCCATAACTGGCTACTCGGCTCACCACCCCAGTCACTTGCTGGCCTGAACGATACCGCCTTTCTATCTCATGCCAGGGATCGGGGCGCATCTGCTTCAAACTGAGGGCAATGCGTTGACCAACGATATCCACGGTCAACACCTTCACCGTCAGCAGTTGATCCGGCTGAACAATATTGCCCGGATGTTCCACCCGGCTCCAGGAAAGCTCAGAGATATGCAACAATCCCTCAACCCCCCCCAGGTCTACAAAAACCCCAAATTGGGTAAAATTCGTCACCCGCCCCTGGAGTACATCTCCGGGGCGAACCGTCTGCAACAGTTGATCCCGTTCAGTAAAACGGCTGACCGCCATTCGCTCCGACAAAATAAGCCGATTACGAGAACGATCCAGTTCAATGATTTTCAGCCGCAAATTTTGTCCCTGGCGACGTTCCAACTCCCGTAGCCGCTCGGCCTCATGGTGCAGATGGGGCAAATGGTTCAACTGAGAGGCCGGTATAAACCCTTGTAACCCTTGCCACTGGACGAGTAGCCCCCCTTTGTTAAAACTCAAAACCAGCAATTCCAGCACTTCGTCGGCATGAAAGGCTTTTTCCGCGGCCGCCCAGCTCATATCCCTCGGCGATTGATTTTGAGAAGTCGCTAAATGGGGAACCGTGGATTTTTCGTCTTCGTAGCCGGGCCAGGGAGGCGCACTCAAAGCGTCTTCTTCTTGAAAAAGAGAATGCCAATATGCATCATCGAGTGGCTTGGGGTCAGAGTTGGGGACAGGCATGGGCCAATACTCACTTTTGTGGCCCCGGCCCTTGTGTCTCAAGCACATAAGGACATGCTGTTATTTCTAATAAACAGCAACCGGGGAATAACCAGTACAATTGGTGGTAATTATAGGTTGGGCAGGTGGACTGTCAAATGAAATGACCCCGCACCCAGTTGCCCCTCACCTGTCTAAATGCTAAACTAACCCCATGTCCCAGGCTCTTTATCGCAAGTGGCGACCCGCCCGATTTGACGATGTTGTCGGGCAAGAACACATCACCCGAACCTTACGCCAGGCTATTGCCGCCGGGCGGATTGGTCATGCTTATCTGTTTTCGGGGCCACGGGGAACCGGCAAAACCACCTCGGCCCGGCTCCTGGCGAAAGCAGTTAATTGCCTCAACGACAACCCCACCGAGCGACCGGATGATACCTGCTCCATCTGCAAAGCCATCGGCGAAGGGCGTTTTCTTGACCTTATCGAAATTGACGCCGCTTCCAACACCGGTGTAGATGACATCCGTAGTCTGCGCGACAAAATCAATTTTTCACCCAGCGAAGGGCGGTACAAGGTGTACATTATTGACGAAGTACACATGCTTTCAACTGCCGCCTTTAACGCTCTGCTTAAAACGCTGGAAGAACCACCGCCCCACGCCATTTTTGTCCTGGCAACCACCGAAGAACACAAAGTTCCGGTAACGATTAAATCCCGTTGTCAGGTGTTTCATTTCCGGTTGTTGACGCTGACGGAGATCAACCAGCGGTTGAACTGGATGGTGGAGCAAGAAGGGTTGCAGATTGACCGGGATGCCCTGGAAATGGTGGCCCGACATGGGGCGGGTAGTTTGCGTGATGCGGAAAGTTTGCTCGATCAGCTGGTAACCGGCCCTAATGACCGCATTACCCTGGAGCGGGCGCAGGCCGTGCTGGGCACGGCCCCCATCCGGGCGGTGTGTGATCTGACAACGGCCTGGTTGGATGGGGACAGCGCCGAGGGGTTGCACATTTTGCATGGGGCGTTGGCTTCCGGGGCTGATGCCCGCCAGATGGCCCGGCAGATGGTGTCATATCTGCGCGATGTGTTGTTAATCCAGACGGCTGGCGGCCATATCGTTTTGGATAGCCCGGTAGAATTGCGCCAGGAGATGGATGAACAGGCACGACGTGCGCCTCGTCATCATCTGGTGGAGACACTGAAACGGTTTAATGAGGCGGCTCTGACTACGGTGAGTAGCTGGCAACCGCAACTGCCGCTGGAATTGGCGTTTGTGGAATCTATCGCGGCCGCGTCATCCACCGAACCCATCCATGCCGTCATTCCTACCGTCGCCTACCCCACCGACGTACCCGTCGCTCCGGCTGGCCCGGTGGCCCAAACCACAGCCCCACCACCCATCTTTACTCCCCCGGCTGTTTCTACCCCCGCCAAAGAAAAAGCTGCACCAACGAAAGCCCCGTCACCCCCACCCGTAGCCTCATCTGGTGCGACCGAAGGGTTTACCATTCCGATGGTGCAAGGCCGCTGGCGGGAACTGGCTGAGCTGGCGAAAGGGCAGAATCGCAACCTGGGCGCCCTTCTCAACTCCGCCAAACCCCTGGCTACAGAAGGCAAAACGCTGGTCTTGGGTTTTGACTTTCCCATCCTTAAAGAGAAATTTGATGGCGTGCCCAATGCCCTAGATATTGTTGCCGACGCATTGCGTTCCCTGTTCGGCCACGATTACCGGGTACGTGTGGTCATTACCGGCCAATACAGCCCCCCCCCGTCCCCACCGATCAGCCGCGAAGAGTTCGGCTCTCTGGCGAAAGAGTTGGGGGGTCAGGTGGTAGAGTAGGGGAACTCGTCGGAACTTTAGGAACTCAGGGGAACTTGAAACCTGAAACCTGGAACTTGAAACCTATTTTCGCAGGAGAGAATTATGTCTAAGTTTAATTTTCGCGGTAAACCCGCCAAGAAAAAAGCACCAGGGGGGGGCGGCAACCAACAAAATATGCTGGCCCAGGTGCAGAAGATGCAACAGGATATGTTGCAACAACGTGAATCGCTGGAGCAGGAAGAATATACGGTTACAACCGGCGGTGGGGCGATTACCCTCGTTGTCACCGGGCATCAGCGTATTAAGTCTATTGTCATCAACCCGGAAGTGATTGATCCGGAAGACCCGGAGATGTTACAAGACCTGATCATGACGGCGGTCAACACGGCCATGGAGCAATCTCAGACCGCGGCCGCAGAAAAAATGGAAGGGCTGACCGGTGGCCTGGGTTTGGGTGACTTGTTGGCCGGACTGTAATTGAGAGACTAAGAGACTGAGAGATTTAATACCTCACTTAATCTCTCAGTCTCTCAGTCTCATCCCCCATTCTTATGGCAATTAACGTTCTCCCCCGTTCCGTCAACCGACTGATTAACGAACTGGCCCGTTTGCCCGGTGTTGGCCCGAAGACGGCCTCCCGGCTGACATTTTATCTCTTGCGTGGGGGTAACGAGCTGGCGACAGACCTCGCGGCCGCGCTCAATGAGCTAAAAACCAGCACCCGTCTCTGTTCTACCTGCTGGAACATCACAGAAGAGGACCCTTGCCCCGTCTGTGCTGACCCCAACCGAGACGCTAACCTGTTGTGTGTGGTGGAAGAGCCGCTCGACCTGGTGGCTATTGAAAAGACACGAGCTTTTCGCGGCCGCTACCATGTTCTGCACGGAGCTATTTCCCCCATCGAAGGCATTGGCCCGGAAGATTTGAAAGTGGCCGAACTGCTCCAACGGGTAGAAAAAGGGGAATTTCGTGAGATCATCATCGCTACCAATGTCACCCTGGAAGGGGATTCCACGGCCCTCTATCTGCAACGACGCCTGGCGCGGGCCGGGCTTAAGTTGAGCCGGTTGGCTCGTGGCCTGCCCATGGGTGGCGACCTCGAATACACCGATGAACTCACGCTCAGCCGTGCCCTGGATGGCCGTCAGGAAATGTAGCGGCAATAATCACCCCTGGTTTGGTATGACCGCTTTAGCGGGCTGACTGACTCAAGTCGTCACGACGAACAAAGAACAGGTGAAGCCCGGTTCGCGGCCGCGAAAATGGTTGCCAAAACCGCCTGAATCGGCTATGATAGCCCCCACTTATTGAGGTGTCGCCAAGTGGCTAAGGCATCGGACTTTGAATCCGACATCCGTAGGTTCGAATCCTACCACCTCAGCTACCACTCAGGTGTAAAGACTGAGGCATGAGGACTGAGTAATCTTTTTACTCAGTCCTTTTTTTATCTAGGCACTCGCCCCCACCCCCAAAAAAAAGTGGCTCCCCCCCGAAAAGGGGGGGGGTTTGGAAATTTGTTCCCGGGGGGGGGGGAAAACCGATGGCTTTGGCTTTTACCGGGTTCTCTATCCGCAGGAAGCGAAGTCTGGAAAAGAGACCTTTTTGGGGTTCACAGAAAAAAGGAAAAACTGGGGGGCGGGCGCATTCTTTGGCACTCAGCACTTAGTAATCGTTCGTTTTTAACTTAGCGGTTTGCTGTGGCCGGTCTCCTGACCGCGCCACCCATCTTATTTCCGAACGATTACTTAGCACTCAACTCTCAGTACTCGTTTTAAGGAGGCGTTCACCATGAACAGTGTGGCTGTTGTTCTGTTGGCGGCGGGTAAGGGAACCCGCATGAATTCCAAGAAGCAGAAGATTCTCCATGAAGTGGGCGGCAAGCCGATGGTGCAACATGCCTTTGACGCGGCCGCAACCGTAGCCACCATCCCACCGGTTCTCGTCATCAGCCCGGACGATGATGGGGTCTCGAAACTCCTGGGAGAGCGCGCCAATTACGTGTTTCAGCGGGAACAGTTGGGCACCGGTCATGCCACCTTGATGGCGCGGGAGTTGTTACGCGGCCGCGCCGAGCAAGTCATCGTCACCTATGGCGATATGCCTCTCCTCAAAGCCGCCACCCTCAGCCAGATGGCCCAGACCCAAACCCAGACTGGCTCGGCCATCGCCATGCTGACCGTCAAAGGGAAGCTTATCTCAACCTTTGGCCGCGTCGTGCGTGATGAACAAGGGCAAGTGCAGGAAATTGTCGAAGTTGCCGAAGCCCGGCGTCGCCCCAACACCGCTGAACTCCTCTCCCTGACCGAGCATAACGTGGGTGTTTACTGTTTTGAAGCCGAGTGGTTGTGGGAAAACCTGGACAAACTGCCTGTACGTCAGGCTCGTACCGGCCCGGAATATTACCTGACCGATATGGTGGAATTGGCCGTCAAACAGGAGCGAGGAGTCACGGCCATTATGACCGATGATGACACGGAATGTTTGGGGGCGGGCACACGAGCGGAAATGGTTGAGGTGGAACGGGCTTTCCGTGCCCGCACCGTGCAAAAATGGTTAGAGGCTGGTGTGACCATTATTGATCCAGCCACCACCTATATTGATACTGAAGTGACCATTGGCCTGGATACGGTTATCTGGCCCAACAGTTACTTGCAAGGTCAGACCCACATTGGCGAAGATTGTATCATTGGTCCCAATGTGATTATCCGGCAGGCCACCATTCCAGGGGGGAGCCGGGTGGAACAACAGGTTGTAGATGATTCACGCTTGGGGGCGGATGCGGCACGTTTGCCCAGTCAAACGCCATCCTCGGCGACGGATGTGTCAGCCATGAAAACAATGTTGGTCGCGGCCGCGCGCCAGGCCCGCCATCACGCCTACGCCCCCTACTCCCATTACCCCGTCAGTGCCGCCATTTTGGCCGATGATGGCCGTATCTTCACCGGTGTCAATGTGGAAAATTCCTCGTATGGTCTCACCGTGTGTGCCGAACGCATCGCCATTTTCAAAGCTGTCTCCGAAGGAGTGCAGCAGGTGCAAGCCATCGTCGTCATCACCGACAATGGGGGTTCTCCCTGTGGAGCCTGTCGCCAGGTCATCAGCGAGTTTGCCGGGGATATTCCCGTCTGGCTGGGTGATGCCCAGGGCAACTTTCGTGAAACCAGTCTGCACGGCCTTCTTCCCGATCATTTTGGCCCGGAACATTTGACCCGGTGATAAAATTTGTCAGGTAATGCCGTATTCCGACCCTGAAATAACTGTCACCGTTGGCCCGATAAGGGGTTATTGTAGATAAGGTTTTCCCATCGTGTTGCTCATCAATGTCGCGGCCGCGAACCTTATTTGTATACCTCTTGTGCGGGAACAAAACGGCGTTTTGTTTCACGGAGTGTCGCCATGTCTCACATCTTTGGTCAGATTACCGGCTGGGGCGCGTA
>JADJUV010000038.1 GCA_016716885.1 Candidatus Trichofilum aggregatum
TATTTCTCTCACAAATGTATAATTTTTGTCTAATGACAGACTTAAAGTCCTAAAACAAGGTGTTGTTTCTTGAGTATAGTCAAAAGTTCAATTTTTGAGCGAACTTTTCCCAAAAGGCCTTCAAGTCAATTTACTTAGCACGTCAAAAACCCATAGGAGGATAGTTGCTGTGAAGAAAAACCGTGCCTTTTTTCTGTTTATCGTTTTGTTGCTGACATTAGGATTGGTAACAATATCTGTTGTCATGGCGGATAGTGGCAGTAGCTTTCCAGAAACGCCAGCCCCGTAAGTGGTCCAAGTAATCAGTCCCCGGCGATTGCTACTGGTGGTTCTATAACGATTACCCATTCCGCGTCACAAGCCATCACTGCCCTTAATTCTGTGTCATGTAATGCCGGGGGTTTGCATTCCGACAATAGTTACTATCGTGTCTTCGACTTAAGTACTTTTGGCATCGCCGGTCAATTCGATGTAACGGCGGTCCAGTACGGAATCGAGCAGGCTACGGCCGGTGCGGCAACGCAACCCGTGCAAGTGAATCTGTACACGCTAAATGGTACGTTTACCCTGGCTAATCTCACGCCCATTGGCAGCACAACCGATAACATTTCGGATCAATCGGGACGATTTTCTCGTTGGAAGGTGGAGTGAGCCTGCCAATGGTGTCTTGGTCGTAGAAGTCTTTACGCCTGATGGACAAACCGCTGGTCATTCTTTCTTTATTGGTTCTAATGCTGCGGGACAGACTGGCCCAAGTTATTTGAGAGCCGCTGACTGTGGTGTCACACAACCTACGGCAACGGGTACAATTGGTTTCCGAATATGTCACGTTGTGATGAATGTGATTGGAATGAGGTGGTCGGACAATCTTCATTACGATGACTAAGACGGTAGGAACTGACGCGACTTCTTGTGCGGCGAGCAGTAGCATCACTGTACCTTATGGTTCCACCGTTTATTACTGCTATAGTGTAGAAAACACTGGTAATGTCACCCTCACCACGCATACCGTTGTTGATGATGTCTTGGGAACCGTTCTAGGACCGGATGCCTCTTATAATTTGGCCCCGGTGCGACCTTTTGCCTTCACCAGCACCCATGCGGCGGTGACGGAGACTGTTACGGCCGGTGCGTTGTGGAGCCTCTGTGGCTGGTGGCGGTGTGGCTACAGCGACCGGTTCTACAACCGTCACCGTACAACCGCCCACGGATGTTGCTTTGACAGGTTTTGCCGGGCAGTCGAATGGTGCTATGATGTTGGTGGTGATGGTCGTGTTGACAGCCGTTGTGGCAGGGGCAGCCCTTTTGGTGCGGCGCTTCGTGTTACGCTAAGAACAACTTTTGAATGGGGCAATCGCGGCCGCATGGCGTGAATTGTCCTTTATGAGCTAAAAAAAGGTACTCTTATGAGTACCTTTTTTTGTTCCGCAGCCGGTAAGTGTTCAGTTGGGTTACATTACTGTGTAAAGCAACTTTTTGTCATTTCGAGCGCAGTTTTCGGAGCGAGAAATCTTTCCGCTGGTCAACGTGAAGGATTTCTCCTCGAAGACAAGCCTGCCCTGAGTGCATCCGAAGGGTCGGAATGTCAGGGCCAAGAAACTTACTTTACAGCGTACTTAGGAATGAGAATTAAATAACCTGCTTACTGAAAGTGGCACGGTCAGGAGACCGGCCACAGCAGTTTCGTAAGTTATTTAATCTTCGATCCTTAGCGGCCGAATTGCATAGGCATGATGATGTGCAGGAAACCATCTTTGCCGACTGGTTTGATGACGCCGGGTTCGTTGGAAGCGGTGGTTTCCAGAGCGACCTGGGGGGTGTCAATAACGCCGAGGACTTCGGACGTGAAGCGCACGTTGAAGTTGATTTCGATGGTGTCGCCCTGGACGTTGGGATCAATTTGCGCGACGTTGTCACCGGTTTCGGCACTGGTGGCGGAGATGGTGGCGTAGCCGGGCATAATTTCGTTGCCGGGTTCGATGCGAACGCGGGCGGTGTTACTGGCTTCACGGGCAAAAATGTCGGCGGTTTTGCAGGCTTTGCGGAATTCGGCGGTCCCTAAGACGGTGCGGGTAAGGTGGCGAGAGGGCACGACGGGCGGTAGTCGGGGAAGTTGCCATCTACCAGTTGGGGAGACGACAACGACACTTTCCATGTCGAAGATGATCTGGTTGCGGCCGCCAGGCATAGAAATATGTACCGCTTCCAGGTCGTCATTCATCACGCGGGCCACTTCGCTGAGGGTGCGGGCGGGGATGACCACAGAGAGGGGGCGTTCAATGTGGTTGATGAGTTCGCCAGTACGCACAGAGAGGCGGAAGCCATCGGTGGCGGCCATCGTGATCTGGTTTTTGTCAATGTGGGTGTTGACACCGGTGAGAACGGGGCGAGGCGTCGTCGGTCGCGGCCGCGAACGATACCTGTTGGATCATCTCCTTCAACAACGGCGCGGCAATGCTGATGCGATCCCGCCCATTGGCATCGGTACGAGCGGGAACTCTTGATGATCAATGCCTTTGATGTTGGCTTCGGTGCGGGCGCAGGCCAAATGTATCGTTTGGGTGGCCTTGTTGAGTTCTATATCAACCCGTTCCGGGGGGAGTGAGTTGACTAAATCGCTGAAGGTGCGGGCCGGAATGGTAATCGCCCCTTCTGTTTCCACTTTGGCCCCAATCCAACAGGTAATCACAATTTCCAGATTTGTGGCCGATAGTTTCAAGCGGCCATTGTCGGTGGCTAGTAGGACGTTGCCTATCACCGGTAAGGTAGAACGGGTACTTACCGCCCGCCCTACAATGCTAAGACCTTTGGCTAGATTTTCTTGTAGACATGATAAGCGCATGATCCCTTCTCCAGACCCCGCTGCCTGATGGCCTTCACCACAGACTCGGACATTTAGCACGACTGGTGATGCAATAAACAAAGTTTTGTTGTAATACCCCGCACATTCTGACAATGGGTAGTATACCCAAAAACCCCTGGTTGACAACCGAACATAGAGGCTGGTGAGAGCGGGTCTGGCATTTTTGATTTCCCAACCGGTTATTGGTGTATTCGTTATGGTTATTGCTGAAACCCATTTCGCCCAATCCTGGTTGAGAATTTTGGGGGCGTTCTTAAGAAGAATGATAACTGGCCGCTAAACAGTTCTTAATGCTTGGGGAGTAACGTGTTTTGTTGGAAAAACACAAAAGGACAAAATGATGCACATTTGGTAACGAATGATGATGGGGTACATGCCCCAGGTTTGTTGGCGTTGGTACAGGTGATGCGGCAATGCGGCCGCGTCTCCGTGGTTGCCCCAGACCGTAACTGGTCGGGGCGCGGACATGTCAAAACGTTGGATCGCCCGCTGCGGGTGCAGGAAGTAGCCTTAGCGGATGGTACAAACGCTTATGCCAGCGATGGCGCACCCTCGGATTGTGTCGCGCTGGCGGTAATGGGTTTTCTTGATGAGCCGGTTGATCTGGTGGTGTCCGGCATTAACCCGATGGCGAACCTGGGCCATGATGTGACCTATTCCGGCACGGTGACGGCGGTGATGGAGAGCATTATCTGGAATATTCCCGGCGTGGCGTTCTCGTTGGATGCGGGACGGCATGGGCATGAGGCGGTGGATTACGGCGCGGCCGCGCGTGTGGCCCGCCTGATTACTCGCATGATCATCAAACAGGGCTGCCCAAAGGAGTTTTCCTCAACGTAAACATTCCATATTTGCCGGTCGAGATGCTGCAAGGGTGCAGTTGACCCGGCAAGGGCTGCGGGTGTACCGCGATAGATTAGACGAGCGGCAAGACCCACGCGGCCGCGCCTATTACTGGATTGGCGGTGATTCGCCTACGGGTGTGCCTGAAGATGGCACGGATGTGGGGGCGTTGGCGAGTGGGCATGTCTCCGTGACGCCATTGCAGATGGATTTGACCGCTTATCATGTGATGCCGGGTTTAGAGGAATGGGGCTGGGCTAATCTGGACATCACCCCAAAGCCCCAGGTGATGAATGGGTTGGCGGATATTATGCAGAATAGCCGTTAATTTGTTTGACACGGATCAAGAGAATGGGTGGATTTTGATCCGTCTATCCTCTTGATCCGTGTTCTGATATCGATGGCGCGCGGCCGCGTACACATACCCCGGTTGGTTCACCAAAACCCGGTTCACCTGCCCCGCCTCATCCCGCTCAAACGTCAGGCTAAACCCCGGCTGATCCTTCACCTGGAACTCTGTCCCCCGGTAGGGAACCAGCACCATTGTCTGGTCGGGCAGGCGGGCAAACAGGGTGTTCCCCTTCAGTTCCACCACCAGTTGTAATCCCTGGAGCAGATACGTGCCGGTAAACTGAGCCAGGAAAGCGGGATCACTCAACTGCTGTTCCGGACGGCGGCTGAAGAATAACTCTTTGACCGATGGCTCTAACTGGGCATAAAAACCGCTGATGTTTCCCTTCTCATCGGTGCGGAAGGACACCTTGACGGACATATCGAACTCTTCAAACCGGGCCTCGAAGATGTCGTAATGGTAATGAGTCAGGGGCATGACCGTTTTGTTGTTGGCGATGAGGGCGAGGGAGTCGGAATGGGGTTTGCGGCCGCACCGCATACACCCCATACCCCGCATGTTCATACTCGCCCACATACTCCTCAAGCGGATGGGATGGCGCGGCTGGGCGGCGTTCCTCGGCCGTTTTGCTTTTGCTCTGCTTCATCGCCGCGTGCATCTCCCCATACATCTCCAGATACTTCCCATTCCAATCGGTCGGCGCCAATCCGGCCAGCCGATCATAAATGGTGAAGGAGAGCGTATGGGGAATGGCATTATGTACCCCCTGCCCATTCGATAACACCACGACGCCCACGTTGTGCCGAGGCATAAACGACACCAGCGATGAGAACCCGTCCAGATTGCCGCCATGTTCCAGGAGCATCTGCCCTTTGTAACTGTACATGAACCAGCCCAACCCGTAGCTGTAAAAATCAAAACCAAGCCGCTCCCGCGCCTGGGGATCATCAATGAAAACGTGGGGTTTGTGCATCTCGGCTAGATTGTGCCGCGAGACAAGTGCTTTATCCCCCCATTGCCCACCGTTTTGATGAACCGTCAGCCAATGGGCCATCTCGCTGACACAAGAGTTGATCGTGCCCGCCGGGCCAGTCGCTTCTTTCTCATCCGTGCCATAAAAAGGCACTTCACGCAACAGTTCGTCCTGGTAGAGATAGGGGCGGCTGTGGTTTTCATCCGCCTGGCTGACGGTGGTGGATGTGTTCGTGCGGCCCATGCTCAACACGTCAAAGATGCGTTCCTTGATAAAGGTTTCCCACGTCTGTCCGGTAATTTCCTGGATCACCAACCCGGCGACCATGTACATGATGTTCTGGTACTGCCACGTGCCCCGGAACGAGGCGTTGGCTTCCAGGTGGCGCAGGCGATCAAACACCGCTTGCCGGGAGAAGTTGGCGGCGTACCACATGACATCGTGCCGGGGCAGGCCGGAGCGGTGGCAGAGCAGATCACGTGGCGTCATCAGTTCGGTGGCGTGGGGATCGTGCAGTTTGAAGGCGGGCAGGTAATGCCGCACCGGCTTGTCCCATTCCAGCTTGCCCTCGTCTACCAGCAGGGCCAGGCAGGTGGCGGTGAACGCTTTGGTGCAGGAAGCGATGGGGAACAGGGTGTCGGCGGTGACGGGTAAGTTTTGGGCCAGATTGCGGGAGCCAAAACCGTCGCAAAGGATGGTCTGACCGTCTTTGATGACAGCTACGGCCACGCCGGGGACGTGCCATTGTTCCAGGGTTTGTTGGATGAACGATTCGAGTTCGGGGGTGGGGAAGTTGGGGTGCATAGGTTTGTTTATGGATGTGTCTGCGTGTTTAGCTGGTACTTAGCCAACATCTCGCGCACTCTGGGCAAAAGCTCCCAGGGGATTTGTATGACGGTTTCCTGGTTGTCAGCAAAAACGGCTTCATCTTCAGCAACCGCTTCTTCTTCCGTTTGCTTTTCGTAATAGGCAAGCAGTTGCTGTACCTTCTTTTCGCTCCAGCCGGGGGGAAATTGATTTTTCTTCATTATTTGCCTCGCTGACGTTTACGGCGGCGATATGCTGTTAGTGGTTTTCCTGTCAGATCATACGCCGTAATGACAAACACACTGTTGGGTTCAGGGTCGGGTACATAGATAACCCGAAGATAACGACCATTTTCGGTTTGACCTAAAGCGATACGTGAACCATCGCGGCCGCTACGATCCTCACCGGGATTGGTTAGAAATGAGGTAGATGGAGTTCACGGTGAGGGATCGATGTAAAAACGAATCTTCATTCTTTCCTCAACATGGAAGCATAGGAGACTTTGGACTTATTGTAACAGGAAACAAATGGTTAAGGAACGGGTTCGACGCGGCCGCGGGCCAACATCGCGTAAGGGCTGATCAGGGTAATCTCTTCGAAAATATTCCAGGTGTCGCAACAGGCTTGCCACGCCTGCAAATAGGCGTTCAAAGCGTTTACTTCATCTCCGGAGAGTTCATAGGCCAGACCAAGATAGTAATAGTATGCACTAGAAGGTTCAAAATCAGCTTCTGCGGCCAGTTCGTTAAGTGCGATCACGGTCTGTTCCGGTTCCGCTCCGTTTAGTAAAGCATTCGTGATAGTGGATAAGGGCGTTTGTTCGTATGACCAGGGTTCCCAGCTATTTATTTTTGTGATGTAAGGTTCACGATCCCGCAGGCGACGTACAAAGACGAAAAGATCGTCTGTCCCAATGGTGAAAAAGCTTGAACCATTGCGGTAGCTGTAGAGTGATTCGTATTCGCTACTGTGGAGAAGGAAAGTGGGGTTAAGGTCTTGGACTGTCTCGACAACCATGGCTTTTAGCCCGTTGCTGGATTGTGCTAAAACCCATAATTCCGCCTCTTCGTCGGGTTGGTGACGAACGATAAACCAGTGTTCATGGGCAAAATCATTGTCAAAATCAAAAATTCCATGGGCTAAAATCGTGACATCTAGTTCAGCCAAATCGGTCAGATAGGATTCGTAGCTGGTGAGGGGCAGGCTGGCAATGGTGCGTTCTAATGCCGACTGCCAATGGCAGTAATTTCCTACGACTTTACATGCCGGGTAAATATCTTCCGCTGTTTCATAATGAGCCAGAAAGGTTTGGGCCGGTTCAATCCATTGGCTATTGGTAATAGTTGGTGTATTGGTGATACGTGTCAGGTAATCAATAGCTTCTGCATTTTGCCCAAGAAGGGCATAACTCATAGCCGTAAGATACCGAAATTCATCCTTCGCGTCGGGTAAATAATCCTCACCGGTACGCCAATCACGCCCAACGGGGCGTACATCCAGAAATTCTGTAGCTTGCAAGTCAAGGATGGCAGCTCTGTCAATATCTGATGGCTGAATCCACCCCCGGTTATTTAGGAGAAGAAGGCAGTGCCAATCATTGCTACCTGCCTCGTAACTTATCTCTAATTGAGTTTGTTCAAACCACTGACCGTTCCAGGCAAAGGTAGCCAGAAACCCAGCCGAGCACAACGATGGCTCATAGCTTGAAACTTGCAATATAGAGGTTCCTGTTATGCCTCTGTAATGATGTCAATGCCATGTGAAATTGAAAGGAGCCAGCTTGGTTCAGGGCCAAAACTCAGACGAGTAAGAGGAGCACCCTTAAATCATAAATGCTTATGTCTCCACCAATGAAAGTTCCATTATGAAACCCTTCGTAAATAGCCAAATCCAGCATTCCGTCACCGGTCAAGTCAGCCAGATTGGTTTTGGTAAAAGAGGCAGAGACGTGGCCCAGGTTGTTCTGGATTGGGTAGGAGAGAAACCCATCACTCGTCTCCAGAAGCAAGAAAATAGTTCCACCGATGCTGTATCCACTCTGGATGCTGACAATATGACTACTTAAATAACCAGGAAGAGGTGGTATTGTTTCTACTTCGATTCCATAGTCAGAAGGATAGGTTTGGAACCAGTTGCGTAAGTCATTTTCCTCTAGGGATACTTCCCCTCGGTTGAGCGCATCTACAATCAGCTCACGATAAAGTTGTTCGGCTGAACTATCGCCGCTGATGGCTAGATTGGTGATCATGCCTAAACGCCATTTGAGAGCCTGGGGATCATCAGGGTAACGAAGCAGAGCTTCCTGATAGGCCAGTGCCTCGTGTACGAAAGAGCTATAGTAGGTTTCTTCAGTAATGGCCGAGTAGAAAATATAACCCATTAACTGCTCATAACCCTGCATGAGCAACGCTTGATGATTGGCTTTTTCAGGCGACCAGTCAGCCAGGCGGTAGGTGACATCGGCAAGCGGGGCATCGGGAGTGAGCAAAATGTCGGGGAATGGTGTAGGTCTTGGTGTGGGGAGTACTGGCGTGGGTGTGCGCCTGTAATCCAGATCGGGATCATCTTGTGTGAATGGTGTGTTGGCGAAAAGCGAAGGAGTGAAGGTGGGTGGTATAGGTGTAGGTGTGTAGCTTGGTGTCAAAGTTGAAGACGGAGTGAGCGATGGCGTAGCGGTTGGCAACAAGGCAACCTGGGTCGGGGTTTGGTTGGCAGGGGTGTTAGCGTCGTCTGGTTCCTGGCAGGCGGTTAATAAAATGAGGCAGAATCCGGCTAAAAAGAAGAAGGTGATCGGTTTCATATCAGGCCACCTTTTTGACTCGATGTGGGTAAATGGCCCGTCGGTGAATGAAAACAAGATGGGGCGATAAAAGTAAGCGGATTGTAGCGGGACGGGTGAGGGGCGTCAATTGCTTGAGTTGAATGGCCTTTGCCCACCCGTATTCACATCTTAACTTCCTGTTTGTTCGGTATTGACTGAACAAACGGGATGTACTAATATTCTCGAATTGTCGTGTGCGGGTTAACAATGGAGGCGACTATTTGAGTACTGAAGATGATCATAGACATTATGTGGAAGAGGTAGCCCTTCAGTTTGAACGATTGGGCATATCCCGGTCGGCGGGTCGCATCTTGGGCTGGCTCCTGATTGCCGAGCCACCCCACCAGACGATGAATGACCTGGCTAATGGGTTGCAGGTGAGCAAAAGCTCTGTCAGCACCGCCACCCAATACCTGATACAGCTTGGCCTCATTCAACGCCTCAGCCTGCCAGGAGAGCGACCGGATTATTACCGGGTGACGGAAGGTGTGTGGCAAACGACGGTGCGCCAACAAAAGAATCAGGTGGTGGTGTTGCGCCAGTTGGCCGAGCAAGGCTTGAACCTCCTGCCGGAACAGCCTGCGGAACGGCGCAACCGTTTAGAAGAAATGCGTGATTTTTATGCGTTTTTTGAGAAAGAAATACCGCTCTTACTGGATCGCTGGGAAGCGGAAAGTAGGCGCGGTGATAAGGAATAGCCAATGAGCGAGAAAGTCATTGAAACACAGGATTTGACCGTCTATTACGGCAAACACCTGGGCATCAAAAATGTCAATTTGACAGTGGAGAAGGGGGAAGCGTTCGGTTTTCTGGGGCCAAACGGAGCGGGCAAAACGACCACCCAGCGGGTTCTGCTGGATGTGATTCGCCCTACAGCGGGCCGCGCCACCATTTTTGGTCTGGATTGCCGGACGCAGGGGGTTGCCATACGCCAGCGTGTGGGTTACTTGCCAGGGGAATTGGCCCTTTACAAAGACATGCGGGCCAATCAATTTTTTGAGATGTATGAGTATCTGCGGGGGGCGAATGGGGCCAAGGGGTATTGGCGTGAATGTGCCAAACGGCTTGATCTGGATACCAGTCGCAAAATCGGCAATTTCTCACGGGGTAATAAACAAAAAGTGGGCATCGTGGCGGCGTTTATGAGCCGTCCAGACCTGCTCATTCTGGATGAACCGACGGGCGGGTTGGACCCGCTGGTGCAACAAACGGTGATGGAGATGGTGCGCGAGGTTAAGGCGGATGGCCGCACGGTTTTCTTCTCCTCACACATCTTGCCGGAAGTGCAGGCCGTTTGTGATCGGGTGGGCATCATCCGGGCCGGGGAGTTGGTGGCGACGCAAGGGGTGGAAGCGTTGATTGCCGCCCGGTTAAAACGGCTGACGTTGACATTTGACCGTGTGCCCCCTGTGGGCACGTTTGTGCAGGAAGGGGTGACGGAGTTATCCCGCACGGAGCAGACGGTTATGCTGGAAGTGCGTGACAATTTGGCCCAGGTTCTGGCCGCGGCCGCGCAGTATGGCATTCAAGATATTGAAACCCAAAGCACCAGCCTGGAAGAAATTTTCCTGGATTATTATGGCAAAGGGAATGGAGGTAGCCATGTTTAGGTTAATCTGGCAAGAGTTAAAATTTCGTCGTACCGCCATGATTGGCTGGGGTTTAGGCCTGTGCTTTTTCCCCCTCGTTTACATTGGCATCTACCCATCCGTAGCCGATCAAATGGCGGGTTTCGCGGATTTGGAGATTTATAAGGCCATGGGCATGAGCCTGGGCACGTTTGGCGACTGGGTCGGCTCGATTCTCATCATTTTTATGCCCCTGATCGCGGCGATCTACGCTGTGATTAATGGCACGGGCACGTTGGCCGGGGAAGAGGAAGATGGCCGTTTGGAGATGATGGTGACATTGCCTCTGCCACGCTGGCAAATTGTTACGGCTAAAGCGATTGCCCTGACGATTTCGTCCATCATTATCTTCCTTGTGGTTTCAGTCGTTTCTTTGTTGGTGTTTCAGGGTATCGAGAGCCAGATTGAAACAGAGTTGGTGGGGATGGATTTGTTTATGGCGGTTATGTTGTCCTGGCCGTTGGTTTTTGCGATGGGGATGATTAGCTTGTTCCTGGCCGCTTTTTGCTCTAGCCGACGAGTGGCGGCGATGATCGCGGCCGCAATCCTGATCATCAGCTATTTTGGCAGTAACCTGGCTGGTTCGACCCCCGTGCTGGAGTCGTTTGAACCCTTCTTCTTGTTTACCTACCTGGATGCAACCGGTCAGGCGGTGGCCGAAGGGCAACAAGCTGGCGATATGCTTGTCTTAATCGTCATTGGCCTGGTGGCGTTTGCCCTGGCGCTGGTTTTCTTCCAGCGACGGGATTTGACGGTAGGGGCCTGGCCCTGGCAACGCGCCAAAATTGCCTAAATGTCGAATAATTAATGGTTGAACTGTTGAATTGTTGAATAGTTAATGAGGCGGTCGAGGCTCCCTTCGTTAATCATTCAACAATTCACGAATTCACCGATTAATTATTCTCTTTGTCTCAACCGACAGGGCCAGCCCGCACCGCGATCCCTTTCTCGCGTAAATAGGCTTTTACGTCACGAATACGGAGTTCGTTGAAGTGGAAGAGGGATGCCGCCAGGGCCGCGGCCGCGCCGCCATCCGTCAACGCCTCAGCAAAATGTTCCACCCGGCCCGCCCCCCCCGACGCAATCACCGGAATATTGACCGCATCGGCCACCGCCCGCGTCAGGGCAATGTCGTACCCCGCCTTCGTGCCGTCCGCGTCCATGCTCGTCAGCAAAATTTCCCCCGCCCCCCTCTGCTCCGCCTCAATCGCCCATTGCACCACATCCAGACCGGTGGTGACGCGGCCGCCGTTGATGACGACTTCCCAGGCAGGAGATTGAGAGACTGAGAGACTGAGAGACTGAGAGACTGGAGACTCTGAACTCGAAACTTGAAACTCGGAACTCGAAACTTGAAACCCCTTCCGCCTTGCATCAATCGCCACCACCACCGCCTGACTGCCAAACTCTGCCGCTCCCTGGGTGATGAGGTCGGGGGAGCGGACGGCGGCGGAGTTGAGGCTGATTTTGTCGGCCCCGGCGCGGAGCATGGCCCGCATATCGTCTACGGTGCGGATGCCACCACCCACGGTGAACGGGATGAATACCTGATCGGCGACGGCGCGGGCCATGGCCCGGACGGTCTGCCGGGCTTCGTGGGTGGCGGTGATGTCGAGGAAAACCAGTTCGTCGGCCCCCTCGGCGTCATAAACTCGCGCCTGCGCCACCGGATCACCCGCATCAATCAGGTTGACGAAGTTAATCCCCTTGACCACCCGGCCATTGTGAACATCTAAACAAGGAATGAGGCGTTTGGCGAGCATGGGCGGCTC
This sequence comes from Candidatus Trichofilum aggregatum, assembly GCA_016716885.1. Lineage (GTDB taxonomy): Bacteria > Chloroflexota > Anaerolineae > Promineifilales > Promineifilaceae > Trichofilum > Trichofilum aggregatum. The sequence continues at coordinate 12,060 of JADJUV010000038.1, forward strand.
CGTGATGTGTGATATGTGATGTGTAGGAACTCGTAGGAACTGTGGGAACTCGTGGGAACTCTGACCCAATGAGTTCCTATAGTTCCCCTGAGTTCCCCTGAGTTCCTATCCATTCAAGTGCTTCCCGCAAATCTACCTGCCCTTCGTACAGGGCGCGGCCAATGATGAGGCCGCTGAGTCCGGCGTCGTGTGTGGCTTGAACATCAACCAGAGAGGCGACGCCGCCGGAAGCGATGAACTGTAAGCCGGTGGCCTGGGCCAGGTGGGCGGTCGCGGCCGCGTTGACCCCCACCAGCACCCCATCCCGGCCAATATCGGTGTGTATGATCGTTTCTACGCCCAACCCGGCCATGCGTTGGGCCAGTTCCAGGGCGGTAAGGGGCGTCTCCGTCTGCCAGCCCCGTGTTTTGACCAGCCCCTCACGGGCGTCTATGCCGATGGCGATGGCCGCAGGGGAGAAGTGACGGAGCGCGGCCGCGACCAATTCCGGCTCTTCCACCGCCACCGTGCCCAACACCACCCGGCTCACCCCGGCGTTCAGGGCGCGTTCGATGTCGGCCAGGGAGCGCACCCCGCCGCCAAATTGCACCTTTGCCCCCAATGGGGTGAGGCGGGGCAGCACCTGCCAGTTGGCCGCTCCAGCTTGATCAAACGCGCCGTCGAGGTTGACGACATGGAGCCATTCCGCTCCGGCGTCTAACCATCGTTGCGCCGTCGCTACCGGATCATCGCTAAAGGTGGTCTGCTGATCCGGGTCGCCGTATTTCAGCCGCACCACCTGGCCGTGCCGTAAATCAATCGCAGGGTAGAGGATGAAAGACATATTCTGGGAAAAAACACGGATAGGAAGGAACACGGATAAATTAAAACCATCCGTGTTCCTTCCTATCCGTGTTATAAACCAACGAAATTCCGCAAAATCTGTAGCCCCACCTGCTGGCTCTTCTCCGGGTGGAACTGGATGCCGTAGATGTTGTCCTGGGCGACGATGGCGGTGAACGGGTGGCCGTAATCGGTGGTGGCGAGGGTCGCGGCCGCGTCTGTGGGCACACAGTAGTAAGAATGGACGAAGTAGCTGTAACTGCCAGGGGCCACGCCTGCTAACAAGGGATGCTCTCGCATAGGTTCAATCTGGTTCCAGCCCATGTGGGGCACAACGAGGCCATTTTGGGGGAACCGGACAACGCGGCCGCGTACCAACCCTAGCCCCTCATGCGCCCCCATCTCTTCACTGGTCTCAAAGAGGAATTGCATCCCCAGGCAGATACCCAGGAGCGGAATGGCGTGGTGCGCGGCCGCGCTGACCGCCTCAGCCAGCCCTCGTTCGCGTAGGGCCTTCATCCCCGCCCCAAACGCCCCCACCCCCGGCAACACCAGCTTCTCCGCCCGCGCCACCCCCGCCGGATCATCTGTCACTTCCACCTGCGCCCCCACAAACTCCAACGCCTTCTGCACCGAGCGCAGGTTGCTACCGCCGTAGTCTATCATGGTGATCATTGGCAAAACCTCAAGAGAGACTAAGAGACTAAGAGACTGAGAGATTAAGCTGTTCAGTCTCTCAGTTACTCAGTCTCTTAGTCTCTCAATCTCCCCTTACTCGACGCCACTCCCACCCGCCGCTCATCCACCGCCACCGCCATTCTCAGGGCGCGGGCCAGGGCTTTGAAGAGGGCTTCGGCTTTGTGGTGGTCGTTGCGGCCGCGGACCACCTCGGCGTGTAACGTCAACCGGGCGTGAACGGCCACCGACTCGAAGAAATGTTGTACCAAATCGGTGGGAAACTGCCCGATCATGGGCGTGTTCCATTCAGCCTGAAAAATGGTGTAGGCGCGGCCGCTGATGTCCAACGCCACAAACCCCAACGCCTCATCCATCGGCACATAGGCGTGCCCCATGCGCTGAATGCCGCTCCGGTCGCCTAGTGCCTTGTCTAACGCCTGCCCCAAAACAATACCTACATCCTCGATGGTGTGATGGCTGTCAATGTGCAAATCGCCCACCGCCTGCACCGTCAGATCAAACAACCCATGCACGGCGAAGGCGGTCAACATGTGGTCGAGGAAACCTACGCCCGTTGTCACTTCAGCCTGTCCCGTCCCGTCCAGGTTGATCGTCAGGTGAATATCAGTTTCTTTGGTTTGCCGGTGAATGGTTGCTGTTCGTTTGTTCATGGTCTATTCCAGAATGACATCAACGGATTGAGAAAGGAACGGATTAAAACGCACCACGCACCACGTGTCACGTATTATGTATCATCCCCAATGCCTCGATCAGCCGATCTGTGTCTTGCGGCCGCGCTACACTTACCCTTATACAATTCTCCAGCCCCGGTTTGGCAAAATAGCGTACCAGGATACCTTCTCGTTCCAGGGCCAGCTTCAGTTCCAGGGCGTCCCGGCCCACCACGCGGCAAAGGATGAAGTTGGCCTGGCTGGGGGTGGGGATGAGGTAAGGGATGGTGCGGAGCGCGGCCGCGAGTCGTTCCCGTTCTTTTACCAACAAATCCCTCTTTTCGCGTAGCCATTTTTTATCTTCCTAACGACACCAATGCCGTTACCGTCGCCGCCACATTCACGTTGTACGGCTGTTTGATCTTCCACAACTGCTCAATCAACCACAACGGAAACGCCCCATACCCCACGCGCAACCCGGCCAACCCTGCCAGCTTGCTAAACGTGCGGAGTATCACCAGGTTATCGTAATCGCGCACCCAGGAGATGCGGCTGGCGGGGGAGAGAGATTGGGAGATTGAGAGACTGAGAGACTGAGAGACTGAGAGATTGAGAGACTGCTGTTCTGTAACTTGAAACCTGGAACTTGAAACCTGGGACTCGAAACTCGAAACTCGAAACTCAGAACTCGAAACTTGAAACTCCACATACGCCTCATCCAACACCACCAGCAGGGGCAGTGCCAGGATGCGGCGCAGGTCGGTGTCGTTGATGGTGGAGCCGTCGGGGTTGTTGGGGGAGCAGAGGTAGATGAGTTTGGGGGTGGGGGAGTGGGTCGCGGCCGCGATAATCCCCTCTACATCCAGCGAAAAATCAGCCCGACGGGGCACGTTGATCAGGTGGGCACTGTTGACATGGGCGGTGAACGGGTACATGCCAAAGCTGGGCGGGCAGTTGATAATGCCATCACCGGGGTTGATAATCGCCCGCGCCACGATGTCAATCAGCTCATCCGCCCCGGCTCCCGCCAGCAGATACTCCTTCGGCACACCTGTCATCCCCACCAACGCTTCCCGCAACTGGTTCGACTCCGGGTCAGGGTAAATGTGGAAAAATTTCCCTTCCGCCAGGGCCGCCAATGCTTTCGGCGAAGGGCCATACGGGTTTTCGTTGGCATCCAGTTTGATGATTTCTTCCACCGGACGCCCCAGCCGCGCCGACAACACCTCAAACGGCACAATCGGGGTATACGGCTCCATCGCCACAATGTCAGGTCTTAAAAGTTGTTGCATATCCACGTCTCTGGCCCATGAGCGGGACGGGCCGCAACGCGCCGTGGGACGGCACTGGGTGGTTGGCCCTCAAGTGGGGTGTCGTTTGCCTGCCGGGCCGGCGGGAAAGGTCGCGGGGCGCGGTGTGGTTAGCAAGACAAAGGTAGAATCGCTCTGTAGATCTCATCGAGGCCTCGTCAAACCTCACAAATCCAGCCGCATCCGGTATGTAAAAAGGTGAATCCCGCCGAAAAGGGGGGTTGTAAAAACATTTAGCTCAACAGGAACTCGAAACTCTGAACTCCAAACTCGGAACTATTTCTTACAGGTACAAAACCATGTGGTACTCATCCACATACCGGTCATCTAGCTTCAACGCCTTTTTCTCCTCGGCCCAAATCTGGAAACCGAAGGATTGATAGAGGCGGATCGCGGCCGCGTTCCCCGTCGCCACACTGAGTTGTACCTGTTCTACCTGGGGAATGTTACGGGCAAATTGCACAATTTCGCGCATGAGGGCCTGGGCAATGGCGCGGCCGCGCCATTGCGGATGCACCATCACTCCCCAAACCTGCGCCTGATGACCCGTCTTTTTGCGGCCGCGATGATTCAAACTCGTCACCCCAGCCAGTTGCCCGTCCATAAACGCCCCCAGGGTAATGTTATTGGGCAGAACCCGCCGCTCGGCCAGCATATCCCGCACCAACGACACATCCTGCTGGCTCTCTTCCTCATACGAACTACCAAACGCCTCCGGGTGTAATTGCAACCCCAACAGCCGCAATTCCCGAAACGCGGCCGCGTCCTCTGGCACTAACTCTCGAATAATCATAATGAATCCTTATGGACCAGGCGGGAAAAGACTCTGGACGCGGATTGAACTCTAGGAACGGATAAGAAGATGCGAGAGTTCCTAGAGTTCCTCTCAGTTCCTACAAGTTCCTTCTTCGCGCCGCCATCCCATGCCCCATCAACCCTTCCGCCTGCGCCAGCCGCTCCGCCGGGCCGCACAGTTCAGCCGATGTGGCGTCACTCAGGTTGATGAGGCTGATAATTTTGACGAAATCCACCACCGATAGGGGCGAGGCAAAGCGGGCCGTACCGCTGGTAGGCATGACATGGCTGGGGCCAGCCACATAATCCCCCAACACCTCGAAGGAGCGTTCGCCCAGGAAGATGCCCCCGGCGTTGTGGATATGCTCCACCCATTCCTGCGGGTTGGCGGTGGCGATACACAGATGCTCCGGGGCAAACTCCGAGGCCAACTGCGCCGCCTGGGCCACCGATTCGGTCAGCACGATGCCGCCTTGATGGCTCAACGCGGCCGCGATCACCTCGGCTCTCGGTAACTCTTCTAACTGCCGGGCCACTTCCGCCTGTACCGCTTCCGCCAGCGGCCGCGACGGGGTGAACAAAATCGCCGTCGCCAGCAAATCATGCTCCGCCTGGGCCAGCAAATCGGCCGCGACCCAGGCCGGGTTGGCCGTCTCATCGGCGACCACGGCAGTTTCGGTGGGGCCGTACAGCCCATCAATGCCGACGAGGCCATATACCTGCTGTTTGGCCAGGGTAACGAACAGATTGCCCGGCCCCACGATTTTGTCCACACGGGAGATGCTCTCCGTACCGAAGGCCAACGCCCCGACCGTCTGTGTTTCGCCCAAGGGAATGACCGTCTCGATGCCGATGAGGTGCGCGGCCGCGAGAATCACATCGGGTACACGTCCATCCTTGCCCGGTGGCGTGGCGACGATAATCTCCGGTACACCCGCCACCTGGGCCGGAATCGCCCCCATGAGCAAGGATGAGGGCAGGGGGGCCGTGCCGCCGGGCACATAAACGCCCACCCGTTGCAACGGCACGATGCGTTGGCCCAACTGCCCATCGGCGGTCATCCAGGAGCGAATGGGTTGCTGGCTGTGGAAGGCGCATACTCGTTCGGCAGAGAGGCGCAGGGCGGAAAGGAGATCGGTGGGGAGTCGGGTTGCGGCCGCGCTGATTGCCTCTTTGTCCACAAACAAACTCTCTAACCGCACGCCATCAATGCGGGCTGTCCACTCCCACAGGGCCGTATCCCCCCGCTGGCGGATGTCCTGCAAAATGCGCCGCACTGCCGCTTCCGGTGACAACGGCTCCTTAAACACCCGCAAAATTCCCGCCTTCACCGCTGGCGGCACATCCGGCTCCAACGCCCTGTCCCGCCGCAAAATCGTTTTTTGTGCTTCTTGCCATGACAAAATCGTTAACATCGTAACATCCTTTTTCTGAAGCATCTATTCAGGTATCAGAACTCATTTCCGCTGTGTATGCCTTTGAAACTGTCTTGTGAGTCTAATCCTGCTTGAGTGCACGTCAGTCCCAGGCGCATAAACCTGAATGGTGGTGACAATTACCCCAAGATTGACTCTTGTCTGTGATACGTCATCCCAGGCTGTGCGTTGTGGATTGTCCGGCCAATAACGGATCGCCATTGGATCACCTCTTTCCAGCCGATAGAACATAGTGTCCGAGATGGTTCGTGTGGTTTGGTATGTACGATCTTCTCCTACATATTGCAATGCCACATGATGGATTGTATGCCTTCTGCTATGAGTTACATATATGTCAACAATGGTAGCTGTTGTGGATATACCAAATTGGTTGACAATGATTTCCTCATAGCGGGAATCGTGAATGCCAACTGTAAACCCCAATAAAACAAAGAGCGACAAGAAAAGTGAACCAAGTTTGACAAGAGGTTCATCGCTCTGCTTCTTATGGTTTTTCCACCAGCTATAAAGGATGAGGACTATCTGAATAAAGCAGAGTAAAAGGGGAATGATCAGGGCATAGAACAAACGCCGCGATGGGATCTGGTCAATCATGTAAAGCAATATGGCCCAAGCCAGAAAAAGAGCCACGATGGGTGGCGCAATGTAGCGAAAGAAATAGTGCCAACGCCGTTTTTGCTCCTTCTATCCGGCTTCGTTTTTCACTTTCCCACTTTCTCCAGGCCATAATCTTTGCCTCGTTTGTCGCTTGCCGTTTACTGCTCACTTCCTAACCTGGACAAGCCAGAATCAAAAAGAAGGAACACAGAGGGCACAGAGAAGACACAGAGATACACGGAGATTTGTAAATGCTTCTCTGTGAACCTCTGTGCCTTCACCTCTGTGTTCTCTGTGTAGTTGATTCGTCAGGACCTAACGCCGCCACCATCTGCTGATACCGCTCCGGTTCTTCCTCAAAAATGTAGGTTACAGGGGTAACGATGACGCCACTACCACCAATGGCGCGGAGTTCGGCGATGGTTTGGGTGAGCTGATTTTTCCGCACCACGATGTTGATAGCAAACCAACCCGATTCCCCCTGACCACCGGGCGGAAACACCGGGGAGATGGTTGGCCCTTGCAAGCCGCTGAGGTGGGGTTGAGTGGTTAGCCGTTGGGCGATGGTCTGGGGGGAATCGCCGCGCATGTTGGCAAAAACAAGGTGGCACTCTTGGGCACGTAGATGGGCTTCGATGTATTCTAGAAGATCACGCGCGGCCGCGAGCACCTCACTTCTCTTCTGCAAACTCTCCCGATGGGCAATCAGGCAGGCTTGTGAGTGGAGAATGATGCCATCGGGTAGCGGCCGCAGATGGTTATCGCGCAGTGTCGTGCCACTCGATACCAGGTCAGCAATCAAATCGGCCGTGCCAATGACCGGGGCAATTTCCAGTGTGCCTTCGGCGTTGATGAGCCGGTATGGCGCGATGCCATGTTCATCCAGGAAGCGGCTCGTCAGGTTGGGGAACTTCGTCGCCACGCGCAACGGGTCATCAGCTTTGTCGCTGGCTTTCTGGCGCAAACCGTCCAGGTCGGCCACCGCCCACGCTTCAGGGACAGCGATTTGCAGGCGGCAGGGGCCAAAACCCAGGGCATCATGCAGGGTGAGGATGGCGTCGTGGCCGTTGCGTTTTTCGGCCAGCATGTCCAGCCCGGTGATGCCAAAATCTACACTCCCCTGTTGCACACTGGTGACGATGTCGCCGGGGCGTTGGAAGAGAATGGTGAGAGCGGGCAGAGAGGGGATCGCGGCCGCGTACTGGCGCGGATTGGGACGGTACACTTTCAGGCCACAATTGGCGAGAAACTGGTTGGCCTCATCGGCCAAAAGACCTTTACTGGGGAGAGCGAGACGAATATCTGTACGCATATTGATTGGAGCGGTCAGCAAGTCGGCTAGTCAGCCGGTCAGCTAAAATGCTGAAATGCTGACTGAGCTCATTGCGTAAATAAAAACACCCTTCCTATTTTGCACAGGAAGGGTGTTGGTCTGTTACGAAAATTCTGGTTTGAACCTAACGCGCCACCAATCCACGGCAAAACGGCCTCGCAAGCGGGGTGTGATGATGGTGGAAATGGTGTGTGGGGTTCAGCATGGCGAAAACTATAACATAGCCCTGAACTGCAAGCAACCGAAAAGTAAATGACGAAAGTTACAGTTGAGCGTTAAACGCACCGGGTTATTTGGTCCCCCTTGGCTCGCAGTTGTCGGTGTTCACCACACCCCCAGGCGACCCTCACCCCCCTTTGGCCTCCTACCAACGATCACCATTCATCCCGCCCGCTCTCGACACCACCACTGCCTTTAGCACCTCTCAAAATTTGGTGGGATCAAAGAAACCACCCAGATAACGAACCACCTACAGCAGACACCTTCTGTGACGAGGGTTCCTGTTCAACAACCCGTCGCCCGCCCCCCCCCCTACCACCCTTCACCACACCTTTACTGTGGCCGGTGTCCTGACCGAGCGCACACGGGAGCCCTAATGTACCACACATCACGCATCATCCGCTACTTCTCATCAGAGATGGGCAACTGGGTCAGGAAACTACCCCCATCAAAGGTGTAGAGCCGCAGTTGGGTGTTTTCGGCGTCCCCTTGCACCCAGGAAATCGTGCCATCAGCGCGGGTACGGAAGGAGTCGTCCCGGTTGCCCCAGCGGATACCCGCCGAACTGACTTCCTCGGCGGGGAAGATGAAATTGCCACTGCCGTCTACAACCGCCAGGTGGTAGGCATTGTTGTTTGTGGTCATCCAACCCACTAGATACCGTTCCGGGCCACCCCCTGTGCCCAATCGGGCCATCACCGGGTCCCGCTCGGTGCTGCCATCCGTTTGTGTCAACCAGACAAAACTGCTCTGCAAATTGGCCTGGATGGTGGCGAAGGCGATCCCCTGGCCGTTACAGCAGGGCCGATCGACGGCGTTGAAGACGAGTTTCCAGGAGTTGGTGCTGAGGGCTAACTGGCCGAGTTGAGCGGAAGCGAGACCGCCACAGTTGCCATCGGCTTCATAAATGCGCTGGTTATCATTGATGAGAATGCCCTTGGTAGCGTAACAATCACTGGAGCAAACGGCAATAAAGTCGTCCAGACCAGGGTGGTAACTGACAAGTTGGGCCATGGAGTGGGAACAACCCCAGCCCCAGCCACCGGTCTGAACCGCGCCGCTGTCATTAACGTAGGTAAGCTGGTCGCCGTAGTGCCCACCACCGGTGATGGTGTAGTAGGCCAGGTATTGGCCGTTGCCGTAGGTCAGACGACCATCGCCGAGCCAAAAGTCGGGAATGTTACCCGGATTGTTCAGATTGGTAGCCCAGGTTTCACTGCCGTTGCTGGCCCGCCGGGATAACCACATGATGTCGGTAGCCGGATCAAAGAGGAGCACGGCGAAGGAGTTGTCGTTGTGGGCGAATAACCCCCGGACTTCGCGGCCGCTAAAGTCAATCGTTGTCTGAATGGCACTGCCCGAGATGAACGAGGCGTGGCCGTTGCCACTGTTGTCCGTCCAGCCAATCAGGGTACGGCCATCGGTCAATGGGGCGTGGTAGAGGGGTGGGCCGATGAGGCAACCACTCCAGGTACACCAACTCCCGGTCGCGGCCGCGAGAGGATGCGGCAAGGTAATTTGGGTTGTCTGGGTTGCTCCCTTCATGGTGACCGGGCTTACCATAAGGGGCAAGTGGGTGAAGGTTGAGTTGACTTTGTCACTGGTGGCCTGTAAAGGCAGGGTTTGAATGAAGAAGAAAAGGGCTACAAGGAGCGTTGATAAAAGAGTAAACCAACCAAACTGCCAATATCGTTTCCGAGACATGGTAAACCTCCTGATGGAAACATGATGCAACCAGCCAACGTCACTTTCACTGAAAGAAGCCACGAATTACCCGAATTTTCCTCTGGTGGAACCGGTGGGTTCCCCCCGGGACCCCCCGCGAGCCCGCCGCCCCCGCTGAAGAACGCGCCCCCAAAAGGGGGGGCCCCGGCCGGCGGCACTTGGCGTTCTTTGCGGCTTTGCGTGAATTTTCTTAGCCAGTGCCGGGCAACAGGAACCTTAACTTTCGTTTTATTACGTGTTTGAGGGCAATAACAGCCAAGAGCCTGGTTTTGGGCCAGGCTCTTGGGGGGTAAACGGTAATTATTGCGGGGTGCGGTCTAGGTGAATTGTAGGAACGTGGCTTTGTCGCCGGTGAGTTCCAGGTGCAGACGTTGGGAACCATTGCGGCCGCGGACAATCCCCAGGGGTGGTATATCAATCGCCGCCAGAGGTTTGTCCAGAAAATCCTCATCGCCGCTGATGCGATGGCTGAGGCGCATCTCCCGCCGCCCGCCACAATCGGGGCAAAGGAAGGCCGTGTCGTACAGTTTGCCCATTTGTTGAAGAACGGGGGTTTCGCGGCCGCAATCCGGGCATGTCATCGCCACCACCAGTTCCAGCCCCAACTCCAATACTGCTTCTGGCCCTAACTGCTCACGCGCAATCTCCAGTAGTTCGCGGATAGTTGTACCTTCAGCCGTTACCTGGGGCAATTCCACGATGTTATCCAGCCGATTGTGGCTCATGCACTCTTCTTTGACCGGATATTCCGTGATGTAAATGTCGTTGGTCAGACCATTAATCATCAGGGCTTTGCCCGGTTGCACTTCCAGCCCATGAATCAGCTTCAACGCTTCCTGGGTCTGAAAAGCGGCCACAATGGAGGCGCTGGTGGGGGTAGTCGGTACTTTGCCCTGCAAAATATTCTGTCGGGCCAGCAGGGGGCAAGAGTAGCGCAGGTTGATCATCTGATAATCCAGGTCGGTGAGGGTGCATTCATAACAGGCCCCTTCACCGGGCCAGAAGACGCGCACGATGCCCATCAGCTCCTGAATGGCCCCATCTACCCACGGTTTGCCCACGTTCCAGCAGAACCGGTTGATGGAGAGGCGGGCTTCCCGGTTGTCCAGGCAACCAACGACGGCATCCACGTGACGGAAGACGCCCAGCCCCATGTCGGTGTTGATGTTGCCGTGCCAGGCCAGCACATTGACATCAGGATTGAGTTCTTTGACCATGTCCGCGGCCGCGTCCACCTTGCGCCGCCCCCTGTCCTTCTCGCGGAACAGGACCGACCGGCTCAAATTACTGTCTTCAATGGTGTCAAAATCGGCAATCAAAATGTTGCCAATGCCCATCAGAGCTAAGTTTTTGATGACCTCATTGCCGAGCGCCCCCGCGCCCACCACGAGAATGGTCGCATTCCGTACCACTTCCTGCCGCCACCAACTGATATAACCAAAGGTATGATAACGATCCGTATCGGGATCGGTAATGATGATGGTGTCACTCATGCCGTATTCCTGTTTTGTGTTGGATGATGAACCCGACAGGCGCTAATGGGCCTGCCGGAACTGCCCTCTGTACGCTCAAGGGGGAAAAATGTTGCAGGAGTACCCGTTGCCCAAAGTGGGTCCGGGTTTTGTCTAACATCCCTGGCGGGTAAACAAAAACTGGTCTGCGGCCGCACACAAGCGGCCGCAGACCAGTTTGTCAACGAGATACTACCATCAAAAATTTAGGCTGTCCGGGAACGTCGCCAGAGGGCCACCCCTAGCAACAAGAGGGGCAACAGCCCAACCAACAATACAAGAGTGGGAACGGTCGCGGCCGCGCCAACAGCCGTCAGCGTAACATCCGTGGGTTGAGCCGTCACCGTCGCCGTCCCATTGGCCGACGCCGTATTGCCCCGATCATCATCCGCTGTCCAGGTCGCCGAGTTCACCACCGTCTGAGAGATAAATACCGTTACCGTTATGAAGTAGGTATCACCTGGCGCTAACAACTGCGCCACACCTGGTAAGATCGTTCCTAGCTGATCATCCACCAGTGTGTGGGTGGTGAAGGTGACATTGCCTGTGTTTTCGACGGCGTAGCAATAGGTCACATCCGCACCACCAATGGGAAGTGACACACTGTTGGTCGTGGCGCAGGTTGAAGCATCCAGGCCAACAGTTTTTGTAAAGACGATAGAGGGTGCGGGCGGAATCGTTACGGTCACGGTAGCTACATCCGTTGCCGTCACCACATCCGTGGGGCCGGGGTTATACGCCGTCCAGAGAGCAGTGTTTATCGTATTGACAGTCACGGGAACCGAAGCAGTCAAGAAGGCACTTGCTCCTGGCGCTAACTGATACGGGAAATTGGTGAGTATTGACCCTAGCTCACTATCGGCTAGATCATGTAAGGTCAAAGTGATGTTGCCAGTATTGAAAATGGTGTAGCAATACGCGACGGTGGATCCGGCTACAACCGTAATTTCATCCGTAGCCGCACAAGCGTTAAGATCCGTACCAACTGTTTTATCTAAAGTAATAGCTGGCAAGCCTTGGGGAAACCAGGCACCCGCTGAGAAAGTTTCCGCGGTTGCCCAGGGTGTATTCAGGGTTCCCACGTAAGAATTGGTTCCAAAATCATAAACGTGGATCGCCGGGCCAGGATCGTCCTCGATCAGATAGGCCCGACCATCATCACCGACTGCCAACCCATCAATATCCGTTTCGCCTGCCGGATAGGGGGCAACAAATGTCACCGTACCATCCAGGGCAATTTGTACCAGGCCGCGCCCTCCGCCGGGAAGCGTCGCGGTGTCATTGGTTGCATATAAAACCCCTGATGGGCTAAAAGCCATCCCACCAATATCAATGTTGGCTGTAGGCACGGAGTAAGGAGCCACAAAAGTGGCTACGGCGGTGGTGGGGTTAATGGTATACAGCCCTTCGGTGCCGATGTTGCGTGTTGACCAGAACGTGCCGTTATAGTAAGCCAACGCCACCATGGACAATGTGGTTCCCCCCGGATCGGTGATCGTACCGATTAGCGTAGGGGTTCCACCTGAGGCAGGCCACGAATAGAGTTGACTCCCAGAAACAATATAAACGGTATTGTTGGTCGGATCATAAGCCAACCCCCAAGCCTGCGCGCCAGTAAAAAGCTGAACAGATGCGTTTGTTACCGGATCAATTTCATAAGCGCCAATAGCGGTATCATCAACTCCGGCAATCAATGGGTAAGTAAGGCCCGCCATGTAACTGGAAAATGGATTACTGGGTAACGGGTTAGTTCCTGCTTCAGCCGACAAGGCTAAACTCTGTTCGAGTAGCGTTTCCGCATCTTCTCCATTGCCCCCTTGTGCCAATGCCATTGAGACAGAAACTAGACTTAGTCCAATCAGGGCACAGATTGCCATCAACCAAAAACGTTTCATGATTTTCCTCCTTATTGATTCAACCGTAGAACTTACTAAACCAGGCAGGTACTACAGTACTACTGTTTTAGTATAAGGGAAACTTGTATGTCTGAACAATAGTGGAAAATAATTTCTCGTGGGCACGCGCCACTTTTGTGGATACGAAGTGACACGGTTGGGCAACCGGTCACAGCTATTCTCTGGTCGTCCACAGATTTGATGCACACCAAATTAACGAGGTGAGTCAGAGTTGTGACTGACCAACTGGTGGTTATAAACCATCAGATTTATTTCTGGCGCAAGCGAGTGGCAGGGGCGGAAATGAACTTCTGGGTGACGACCAATGCCCCATCCGGGTTGTAGGCGATGCCGATGCCGATGTGGGTCCAGACGGGGTTGAGCAGGTTGCCCCGGTGGTTGGTCAGGCTGCGGGGCTGGTTCATAAAGGCGTTGTGGATGTCGTACACGCCTTGCTGGGTGTGGCTGGATTCGCCATAGACAATGCCGATGTTTTCGCCACAAGCCACATAGCTGATGCCCTGTCGCTCAATGCGCTGGGCTGAGCTGAAACCATCGGGGGTGATGTGCGAGACATATTGGCGGCGGAGCATATCGGCAGAGTGGCCTCTGGCAACAGCGGCCAGGCCATCGTGCCAACGGAGTTTTGTTGTACCCAACCAGCCGGGCAAGGCATTAGTGCGGGCCTCATTGACCAGGACAAACATGATTTGTTCCAGGGTAGTGATCTGGTCGGTAGGGCGAAAGTCTGGCTCCCGGGCTTTTAGATCATCCAGGGTAATGGTCAGGATGGTGCTGGAAGGGCGCGGGGGTGGTGAAACATGAGCGATGTCATCACCGGTGATGACGAGTTTGTCATTGATGGTGAGAACGCCAGGAGTGTGCGGCCGCGAACGCGCCAGCTTCGTCGCCCTTTCCAAATCTTCTTCCGTCAATTGCAACCAATCTTCCATGGGGGAATTATGAAGGATGAATTATGAAAGCGTGCCCCTATTCATAATTCATCCTTTTATTGGGTTAGTCGGCGATAAAACGGTAGAGCAAACTCGGTCCGGTCAGCGTTCAGGGTGATGGATTTACGTTCCGTTTCGCCGCTGTGTTCACGGGGCCAGGTCACGTCTATATCGTAGGTCAGACCGCTGGTCAGGCGCACGGGCAGTTCACACAGGAATTTGCCGTTGCGGTCAGTCGTGCCCGCCACATAACTGCGAATAGCCGGGCAGGTCACGCGTATTTGTAGGCCATACAGCCCCGGTCCATCCGGGTACTCTTGCACCATTACGCGCAGTTTTGTCGTTTTCATCGGCTCATTGCGGAACATCTGCCGAAAAGCTACGGTCAGGCTGGGTTTGGGTTCTACGGCTGAGTTGGGCATGATGACGGCCGAAGCGGGTAGGGGGCTAGGCGGCCGCGAACTTTCTACCTGCTCCCGGCTAATCGTAATCGGTGGCATTCGGGTGGGCGGGTTAGGTGTTGGTTCCACTTCTTCCCGCGAGATGACGATGGGTGCGCCACGATTTACGGTGGGTGGTGCAGATATCGTAGGCGGTGTGGGCGGTTCTGCCGGGTTGACCTGCAAGGTTTCGCGGGCCACTTCGGGGTAACGCACCGGGATGGGTGGGCGGTAATAGGGTGGCAACGGGGCGATGGTTTCTTGGGCCGGGGGCATGGTTTCGAGCGTCGGTGAGAAAGCACCCCCAGGGTGATATTCCAGCTTTTTGGCTAGTTTATCCCGTTCGGTAGCTCCCCGTTGCACCTGTTGGCGAATGAAGGCCATGACCCGGCTGAGAATTTGCCCGGCGGGGCTATCCGGCAGGGGGGGAGAGGATGGGTCTAGCTGGTCAAGGAAGTAACCCCGTTTCCAGGCGAACGCGGCCGCGGACAACAACAACCATTCGATAGGGGTGGGGTTTGCGGCCGCGGTACTCGCCACCACTAACGCTTCCACCTCTTTCTCCCCCGCCAGTTCCGCTCCAGTGAGCAGGTCGTACAACGCCAGACGCAGGGATAGGGGTGTCTCCATTAACCGTTGAAAGCTATGCCAGGTTGGTTCATCCAGCACATTGGCTGTCTGAAGCACCGCACGGGCACGGGATTCAGTAAATCGGACTTCGCTATCTGAGGGGTTTAGATCAGACAAGAGCCAGGTCGCTAAACGGCTGGCAAAGGTGGTCAGTTGGGGGAGATTTTCCAGGGATTGAATGAGCTTAATTGCTTGTGGTTGCATGGGCAACTCCGGGATGAGATACATGATGCGTAATGCTTGAGTGCTTGAGGGCAGGATGCGTGTTGGGCCAAATGAAGCCCGTGCACCAACATCTGTGTTCCCACAATGACCCCATTACGCAACCTTGTTTACAAAGTCGCAAATTGACATTGAGCAGAGCAACGAAAAAGGCGACTCAGGATTAGAGTCGCCTTTTTGTTAAGTTCCTATGAGTTCCCAGAGTTCCTATGAGTTCCTACCTCACACTGGCAAACCCAACTCCAGTTTGTGTAAACCATCCCACACCCGCATCAACTCTTCCAGGTCAGAGATGGATTCCAGGTCTACTTCCATCGCTTTGCGGAGTTCGGGGCGGTGCATGTTGCGGTCATGTTGCCGGAGCATCGGTTTGACGATGTGGTTGTTAAAGTCGCGCTCGGCTTTGGTGGCTTCAAGCCAGAAGAGGCGGCGCAGACGGGGTAGTAAATCATCATCGCTGAACAGGTCGTTGAGGATTTCGCTGAATACTTTGTTGGTCTTGGCGGCGATGCTGTCCAGTTTTTCGGCGTAGCTGGCTTCCACATCTTCGTAAACCGGTGTGGTGGGCGCGGCCGCGTTGCTCTCACCAGGAAAGTTAATGGTGAAATCATTGGCGGACTGGCTGGGGGCCGCTTGATCAAGAATATTGATAACCAGATCGTCTTCGGCGACAGGCGCGGGGGCCGCGGCCGCGTTCCTGGCCCGTTCTTGACCCGCACTATCCACAATCGCCTGAGCCTGGGAAACAACCTCATGTTTCACCCGCTCGACCCCGTGCAAAGCCATATCCAACAGGCGTTCGTTGTCCGCCAACGGTAATTCCCGTTCACCAGCATCCAGCCGATAATGAATGGAGCGTTCCGGTTTCATCAGCTCGTACATGGTAGCTTGCTGGCACACCTGACGGAAGCTCTCGCTCACCCGGTTGATGATGGTTTGGTACGCTTCCTGCAAGTGCATCGGCTCAGACGCGGGCAGACTGTAGGCATATTCCTGTTGGTAAGTAGCCCGTTGCAGACGGCCTAATACTTCATGCGCTTCCAGCGTGCGTTGTAACTCATCACTGATGACATTGCCGATTTCAGGCATGAACCGGGAAACGGCGTCCTGCATGACTAATTCCACCTGGTAAAGAATGCGTTTGATGGGAATTTCAATGCCGCTTGTGCCCCAAACCAGATTGTCGAAGGTCACGTCGC
This sequence comes from Candidatus Trichofilum aggregatum, assembly GCA_016716885.1. GTDB lineage: Bacteria > Chloroflexota > Anaerolineae > Promineifilales > Promineifilaceae > Trichofilum > Trichofilum aggregatum. The sequence continues at coordinate 28,496 of JADJUV010000038.1, forward strand.
GGTCGTCCCAATGTTCTGTGCCGTAACTATCGAGCAAGTTTTCTACCTCGCGCTGGATGCTGTTGCGTACCAGATCATGTACCCCGGTCAAGGTGGGGCGGAGCATGTCGCGGAAGCGGTTGTCGCTGTTGGTGCGCTGGCTCATGTCCAGCAAAGCACCGTGGAAGGCGCGAGGCAGTTCTTTGCGTTGCCGTACCAGGACATTCTCAAAGCGACGCTCTTGCAGGCTGTCCCAACTGGTGGTGAAGGGCGGTTGCACACCCCGGCTCGACAACTGTTTTTCGTAGTAGAAGCGCAACGATTGCAGGGCATTGCGGATGCGGGTGGCGGCTTCACGTAACTGGCTCCGTACCCGTTCGGTTTTGATGAACTCGGTGAGCCGTTCGCGCAGGAGCGGGATTTCGCTGAGTTCCAAGAGCGCGGCCGCGGTGTCTGGGTGCAATGGGTCTTTAGCATCTACTGGGCCTAACTGGTCAGCAAACACCTTGGCGATACGTTCGGTTTCGCTGGAAAACTCCTTGGGGGAATGTTCCGGGTCTTGTACGTACAAAGCAGGTGGCGCCATGACCAGGAAGTAAGGACGATTGTGGCCCCGGTCTTTGTAGCGATCCCAGTAGTTAGGTGCAATATAACGCGTGACTTCTTTAACTTCCAGTTCGCTTTCGGGCAGACCGGCATTTAGACGGTCGAAGGCCTGGCGCACGTTGCCACCATTGATGACCAGGAAAATTTTCGCGGCCGCTTCATCCAGATCACGTCCCGTCAGCCCAAAGAGCCGGTTTTCCTTTACCCAGTTTACCGCCTGGAGCGATTTCATCTCATCCACGCGCTGACGCCCGGCATCTGTTACCAGAACGATCATCGCGTCTTCCCGCTTCATTTCTTCCAGGGTGATGGCTTCATGCAGTTTCATGCCCGCGCCCAAACCAGGCACGTCCACAATGCGCAGATAACCATTCATCAACAGGTTACTCTGATCATTGCGGGGGTGAATGCGGAACGTAGCCGACCGAACCAGCCGAATTTGTCGTTTTTTGTTGTGCCCTTTGTACCCATCTTCGCGTAGGTGAATCAGGGCATCCCCTTCCAAAGGTAGGGACAGTGGGGCAGGGGGGCCAGATTTGTACAAATCTTTGTGGTGGCCGTAGGTCTCAACACAGTCAATCAGGATTTCCAGATATTCATCCCGCTCGGTTTTGGCCGAATCGGCATTGCCCGCCATGATCTGTTTGATGCTTTCCTTAGCCTGTTCCCGTTCGCCATCATTGGTGATATCAAAACCATCTACCTCAGCCAATTGGCAGAGACGGCGCACCCGTTGGGCAAACTCTTCTTTATTCCAATAGGTCAAAACCAGGGATTCCGCTTCATCGGCGTTGGCTTGCTCGATGTAAACGATGGTTCCAGTGACAGCCGTAACCGCACCGGTGGGGAGCAGGTTGCGCCCTAAGAGCGCATTAATGAGGGTGCTTTTGCCCACGCCCGTTCCCCCGAAAAAAACCAGGGTGTAGGTACGTTGGGCCAGAATTTTTTGGGCTTCGTCAATCCCTTGTTTGGCCTGGGGCACGGCCCGAATCAGGTAATCCCGGCTGGCGTCAATGCCTTTTTGCAGTTCTACCCACTGCTCCATTTGCGCCGGGCTGATGTGGGGGAGAGTGGCTAAAGAATCACGTAATTCCTGATATTTGTCCATTGTTTTCCTTCCTATGGTTTGATCCACAGTAAAAAGTAGAGGGTTTAGAGCGAGAGCGAGAGCCAGCGCCTTTTCTAGCTCTAGCTCTATCCTCTCGCTTATTTGCGTCAGGTGATGTGCTCCTGTCCGGCAAAATACATGCACATTACGAGGTGCTCCGGCAAAGGTTGCACAAGACCCCCTATCAAGTTTGGGAACTGTTTTGCATTCCTTGCCTCAGATCGGCCACATGTTATACTGAAACCCGTTGGGATATTTGCCCATCTGTTTTCAGTTAATTCAAGGAGAAGAACCCATGCAAAAGTCAAAATTAGCTTTGTTGTTGGCGTTGATGCTTACGTTGCTCTTGGTCGCTTGTGGCGGTCAAGAGAATACGACTGATACGGCTAATAACAATGATGGTGGTGCTAACAGTAACACTACCGAGAGCAATGAAGAAACAGGTGAAGAGAGTGGTGACAAGCCAACCATTACCCTTATTCAGAATACCTGGCCTGCTTCTGAATTAAACGTCAATGTGGCTAAGATAATTCTGGAGCAGGAGTTAGGCTATACGGTCGAACTTGTTACTCTGGATGAAGGTGTACAGTGGACGACCTTAGCTTCTGGGGATGCGGATGCCAGCCTGGAAATATGGCCTTCTGGTCATGGGGCTAACATTGCCCAGTATATCACGGATCAGAAAGTGGTAGAAGATGGGGGAGCGTTGGGGCCGGTTGGTGAGATTGGCTGGTTTATCCCTACCTATATGCTTGAAGCGAATCCGGAATTGGCGACCTGGGAAGGTTTTCAGAGTGCCGAAATAGGAACTTTGTTCGCCACCGCGGAGACCGGTGAATTGGGGGCCTTCCTGGCTGGTTCACCGGGTTGGACGCAGTATGATGAACAAATTATTGCCAATTTGGGGTTGCCATTCCAGGTGATTACCACCGGGTCGGAAGAGGCGTTGTTGGCGGCGGTCGCGGCCGCGTACGAGCGCCAAGACCCTGTTCTCTTCTACTTCTACAGTCCCCACGCCGTTTTCAGTAAATTTGACCTGACCCAGGTTGAATTGCCAGCCTACAGCGATGATTGTTATGCCCAAATCGACGCGGGTGGCGTGGATTGTGCTTATCCCGACGATGTGCTCATGAAAATTTTCTCCACCGATTTGCAAGGCAAGTCACCGGAAGTTCACACTTTCCTGCAAAACTTCAACTACACCAATGCCGATCAAATTGAAATGTTGGGGATGGTTGAAGGTGGCAGTACCATTGCTGAAGCGGCACAGGCCTGGGTAGATGCTCACGGTGATGTGTGGGCCACTTGGCTCCCGTAGAATAATAGACCTCTTGGGTTTGTAGTGACCGCTTTAGCGGGCTAGCCGACTAAAGTCGTCACTACAAACTTCAAGACAATGATTTGGGTAGGGGCTGTCTTGTTTGTTTATTTGCAGTCATTCGTTTATAATTTTGCCTACCTAGGCGGGCATGGTGAAAAGGTATCATGAAACTTTCCCAAAGTTTAGGTACGGGTTCGATTCCCGTTGCCCGCTCTGCCACAACCCACTTTTGACCAGATATTTATCACGTTTAACAAAGACCTCACATTGGGGTCTTTTTTTTTCTTCACTATTTTCACTTTCCCAGGAGCATCCTATGGAACAACATATTCAAGAAATCAATGACCGGGTCGCGGCCGCGGAGTCTGACATCCTCACCTTCTTCCGTGAAATCGTGGCTATTCCCAGCATGGACAACGATATTGAAAAAGTAGGCCAGCGCATCGGTCAGGAAATGGTCAAACTCGGCTTTGACAAAGTGTATGTAGACCGCTTCGGCTCTATCGTTGGCAAAATTGGCACGGGTGACAAAATCCTGCTCTATGACAGCCATATAGACACCGTCGGCATTGGCGACCCCGGCCAATGGCCCTGGGACCCCTTCACTGGCAAAGTAGAAGATGGCCTGCTCTATGCCCGTGGCGCGTTAGACGAAAAAGGTAGTACGCCGGGTATGGTCTACGGCCTGAAAATCGCCCATGATCTGGGACTGTTGGATGGGTATACCGCTTATTATCTCGGTAACATTGAAGAGTGGTGCGATGGTATTGGTTGCCAGGCCTTTGTGGAGTGGGAAGGAATCAAACCTGATTTTGTGGTCATAGGTGAACCTACCAAAATGCAGGTGTATCGCGGTCACAAAGGACGGGTAGAGTTGGAAGTCGTTGTCAAAGGTAAAAGCGCTCACGCCGCCAGCAACCACATGGGCGACAATGCCATTTACAAGATGTTGCCGCTCATTGCTGGTATCGAAGCCATGAATGATCAACTGCCCAGCCACCCGTTCTTGGGTCAAGGGCGCATCACCGTTACCCGTATTAGCAGTATCAGCCCCAGCGACAATGCTGTGCCCGACGAATGTCGCATATTCATTGACCGTCGTGTCACCTTTGGCGAAACCAAAGAAGGGGTTATTGAGTCCATCAAGGCCCTCATCCCGGCCGACAAAGTTGCCGACTTTACCGTACACGAGTTGGTTTATGACACACCCAGTCATACGGGTGCCGTTTTCGTGTATGAAAAATATTTCCCCGCCTGGGCGCTAGATGAAGTTGACCCGTTTGTGCTGGCCGGACAAGATGCTATTGAAGAGCTGTGGGGGCACCGACGGCCAGCAGGCAAATGGGATTTTTCCACGAACGGCAATTATTGGCGCGGTAAAGCAGACATTCCCAGCATCGGCTTTGGCCCTGGGGATGAGGTGTATGCTCATAGCGTCAACGAACACGTTCCCTTGGCAGATGTGGTCGAGGCAACTAAATTCTATGCCCTCTTGCCCGCTACCCTGCGCGAACGCCTCTAACCTGAAACGTAAAACTTGAAACTTGAAACTGATAGGAGACCCTCATGCAAACCCATTTACGCGGCCGCGACCTGATCACCACTCAGGAATGGACCAAAGAAGAAATTGATACCCTGTTAGATGTTGCTTTTGACCTGAAACGCAAACGGGCGTTGGGCCAGCCCCACGCTTATCTGCGCGATAAGGTGTTAGCGATGCTGTTTTTCTTTTCTAGCACCCGCACCCGCGCCAGCTTTGAAGCGGGGATGGCCCAATTAGGTGGACATGCCCAATTCATTGAAAGCACGACCACCCAAATCAGCCACGGCGACACGGCCAAAGAAATTGGTGAAATTCTGGGGCGGTACAATGATGGCCTGGCCATTCGCCAATGTGATTGGGCGGAAGGCAATAAGTATATTCGTGAGGTCGCGGCCGCGTCCCGTGTGCCCGTCCTCAATATGCAATGTGATGTGTACCACCCGTTCCAGATTTTGGCCGACATGATGACCATCATCGAGAAAAAGGGGAATCCGCGTGGCCTAACCATCAATGTGAGCTACGCCTACGCCAGCAGCTACCAGAAACCGATTAGCGTACCCCAAAGTCTGATCCTACTGATGACCCGTTTTGGCATGAACGTGCGCCTGGTTCACCCGCCGGAATTTAACCTGATGCCTGATATTGTGGAGCAGGCCAAAGAAAATGCCCGCCGGGCCCGGGGTTCGTTTGAGATAATGGATAATTTTGACGCCGGGTTTAAGGATGCCGATGTGGTTTATGCCAAGAGCTGGGGTTGCCTGATGACCACCTCGGATAATCAGGAATCGGCCCGCATTAGCAAGAAGTACACCGACTGGATCACTGATGAGCGGCGGATGGCGATGGCCAAAGAGGATGCTATTTATATGCACTGCTTACCGGCTGATCGCAATATTGAAGTGACGGATGGTGTCATTGATGGGCCAAACAGTGTGGTCTATGATGAAGCCGAAAACCGTCTGCATGTGCAAAAAGCGGCTATGGCCTTGACGATGTAGATGATGGTTTGTCGTGGCTAATGCAGTTTTACGAAAGGTGGACGTTTGTTTTTTGACACGTGCCTGTATCAGTTTGTCGCCGGAAACCCCATCCCCCTAACCCCGCCCCCAAGGGCGGGGGGGGCGGTTTTCGGGGCGAGCCCCGGAAAAACGCAGTTTGGGGAAGGGGTTAGGGGGATGGGTCTTCCGACTAAGCTGTTTAAGGACTTGTGTGAAGCTGTACGAGTGGCGGCAGCGTGGGGAATCGGCTAAAGCCGTGACTACAAACAAGGAAGAAGAGCCAGGTTCTGGAAGGGGCCTGGCTTTTTTGTATTTAGGGCTTGATGCGGTCTAACGCGGCCGCGACCTGGCGTGAACTACTGATCCGTTCAGCACGACTTTTCATCAGCATGTGCTCAATCAGGCTAATTAATTCAGGGGGCGCGTCGGGGCGATGCGGCCGTAGGTCAGGCAAGGTTTTGTGAATCACCGCAGCTACCGTCGTGGTAAAGCTGCTACCCACAAACGGGTTCTTGCCCGTCAGCACTTCGGCCAGAATGACGCCAAATGACCAGATATCGCTGCGGCTATCTATCTCTTCACCCAGACAGGCTTCCGGGCTAAGATAAGCGGCTGTGCCCATCACCGCTCCGGTTTGGGTCAACCGTAGCTCATGGTTAGCCAGATAGGCAATACCAAAGTCGGTCAGGCGCACAGAGCCATCTTCGGCCAATAAAATATTGGCCGGTTTGAGATCGCGGTGAATAATGTTCAGGTGATGGGCGCGGGTAAGGGCATCAGCCAGTTCCAGCCCCAACCGCAAAATTTGGGCGACCGGCAATTGGCCTTCTTTGTCCAACAAGTCGCGCAGTGAGCCACCAGGCACATATTCCATGATGATGCGCGGGTTTTGCGAATCAATAAAGGTCGCGAGAATTTTGACGATATTGGGATGGTTGAGCTGACGTAACGCCTCGGCTTCACGCGCAAAACGCACTAACAAATCAGGATCATGGGCCAATAGATCAGGTCTCAGCCGCTTAATCACGATAGACTGCCCACTTTCGGCCAAAACAGCCCGATACACTTCGCCCATGCCACCCACGGCCAGCAATTCTTGTTGCACGATTTGCAAGGGGGTGGTTTCAGGTAGCTGCCAACCAGAGGTGGGTGTGATCACCGGGTTGGATGTGGTGCCATAATAAAGCGTGGGCTGGGCTTCGCCAGGCGTTTCGGGGCTGAGGGCATATTGGATGATTTCGTCCAGGAACATGTTTTGTCCTTCCTGGTACGCGGCCGCGAACCCATAATCACCCAGCGCTCGTTGAATCTCCCCCACTTCCGCCCGAATTTCGGCCACAGTTTCTAGCCGGTCCGGTATATTCATGGATTGGCGAAGGTGGCTAGAGGCTCCATGCAAACGGGCGGCTCGCAGGAAATGTTTTTGTTTACACGCCAGTGAGGCCAGATTGTTCAGGGTAAAGATACTGCCCATACGATCGCTGGAAACCTGGCGCAGGCGTAAACTCTCACGGAGATGGAGCGCGGCCGCGTCGTAATCGCCCTGTTCCATCCAGACCATCCCCATATTCGATAACACCGAGGCCATCCCCGAAATATCGCCCTGTTCCTCTTTGAGCCGTCGGCATTCAGTGAGTGTGGCAACCGCCTCGTTATACTTTTTCAAGCGACGTTGCACAATGCCCAGGTTGTTCAAAATGGTAGAAAGGGAAGCAACGGATGTGGTGGGGTCTTGCCGCATGAGATGCAAACATTCACTTAACATCTCTTCAGAACGGGGATAATCGCCTGTGCGTCCCGCGGCCGCGCCCAGATAATGCAACGTCTGGCTCAAACGTAGCTGATCTTGCAGTTGCCGGGCCAGCGCCAGTGCCTCCTCATGCCGGGGAATCGCCGTGGCGTAATCTTCTTGTATCTGGGCAAACCAACCAATGTGATTAAGTAACAATAGCGCCTGGAAAGGGGATAACAACTCCCGGTGGAGCAAAATGCGATTGAGCCAATCCCGGCCTTCGCTGAGGCGACCGGTCATCTGCCAGTAACGTTGCGCCAGACTGAAGGCAATACCACAAGCGATTTCGGCCTTTTCTGCCGAAACATCAGCCGTCAAAAGAAAAGTGAGCGCGGCCCGGAAATTATCCTCTTCCCATTTCAGGCGTCGGATCCAATCAGCCTGGGATGGGCCAAATAGGGCCGCCTGGGCTGACTCTGCCAGTTGACGATAGATTCGGGCGTGGCGTAGGCGTAAGATAACAGTTGCCTCAGGAGATAACATCTCGTGGGCATACTCCCGAATAACCAGCAACATACGAAAACGAGGCTCACCCTCTTCTGGTCGGCTAGCCAGACGCAAGATGTTTTTGTCCAGCAGGGACTCCAAATCGTTATATACCTGGCCTTCCTCACCGGGCGCGGCCGCGAGAGCCACCGCTGTTTCCAGAAAAACTGCCCGTAAAAACGGACAAGGTGGCAAATAACTGCTTTTCCGACTCATTCAGCAGGTTATAGCTCCAGGTAATGGCTTCCCGCAGGGTGCGTTGACGGGCGGGCAGATCACGTGAGCGGCCCGTCAAAAAGTTGAGCGGGCTGTTGAGTTGCGCCAGAATGACGTGGGGAGGGAACAACTTGCTCCGCGCGGCCGCTAACTCAATAGCCAAAGGTAGACCTTCCAGGCGAGCACAAATCTGGCCGATGATCGGCGCAGTTTCAGCGGTGACCATAAATTTAGGGTTGGTGGTGCGGGCTACCGAAGCAAACCATACCACGGCTGGTGACTGGCCGATTTCGGTGTTGCTCGGATTGCTTGTGGTTTGGGGCAGAGCCAGCGGGGGCACGGCAAACTCATGCTCGCCATACACATGCAATAGGGCCTGACTGGTAACGAGCAGACGAACGGCCGCGGCCGCACGCAGAAGATCGGTCAACTGGGCGGCGGCGCTGACCAGTTGCTCCAAGTTGTCTAGCCAGAGCAAGAGCTGTTTGTCTTGCAGATATTGCTTCACCTGGTCCCAGCGCGACTGGGTGCCTACCAGTTTCAGCCCTACGGCTTCGGCAATGGCCGGGGCGATGAGGCTGGTATCTTGTACATTGGCCAGCGGTACAAAAAAGACGCCATCCGGGAACAATGGGGGTTGCTTCTGCCAGAGGTGAGTGGCCGTTTCCAGGGCCAGCCGGGTTTTGCCGATACCGCCCGGGCCGGTAAGGGTGACGAGCCGCACGGGACTCGCGGCCGCGTACAGGTTAGCCAGCGTTTCGATTTCGTTTTCCCGGCCCACGCAGGCCATGAGGGGGGCGGGCAGGTTCTGCCGCGGTTGGACTGGGGGTGGCGATGCGGCCGCGGCTGGCAGGCGTGGCCGTTCGGGTGTTTTGATCCGGTTCTCCACCATTTCCTGGTGCAACAGACGGGTTTCGGGCATGGGAGCGACCCCAAGCTCCTCGTTTAGGAGTTGTTTGAACCGTTGATATTCCTGCAACGCACCTGCCCGGTCACCCGCTTCCAGGCGTAACCGCATCAGTTCGCGGACGATGTTTTCCCGCCAGGGATCATAATGTAAGGCTTGTTGGCAATAATTAGCGGCCTGAGACAAATCGCCTCGTTGGTGACACCGCTCGATGAGCTGTTCCAGGGTATTCAAGTGCAAAGTACGGAACCGTTCTCGGTCTGGTTCTAGCCATTCTTCGTCAATGCTTTGTAGAAGATCGCCGGTGTAGAGCGCGGCCGCTTCGGCTAACCGGTCGGGCTGTTTACTCAGGAGTTCAAAATCGGCCACATCTACCCAGGCCGCGGCCGCGGGGTTCCATTGCACCAGTTGTGATTCTGCCACAATCCAGGGAACACCTTCCGGGGCAGGGGGGCAGGTTGCGGCGTAGCTCGTGCAAATGCCGACGCAGGTTAGCCCGCGACTCGCTCTCGGACACATCGGGCCATAACGTGTAAGCCAGCGTATCACGGGGGGTATGGCTATGGCGGTGGAGAAGGAGAAAAGCCAGTAGGGGGGTGGCCTTGGGCAGAGCGGAAAATTTATGCGGCCGCCCATCAATAAATAGCCGCAGATGCCCAAATAGATGAATGTGCAACATAGTTTCTATTGTAGCAGTGATGCTAAAAAGTCGTCAGTAGTCCATGGTAATAAAACCCGGCCCGGCCGCCCAGCGGTAAAATCGCTGGTATAGGTGGTTTCTGTAGGTCGTGGCAAGGGTGATTGGAGATTACCCTCAACAAAGGTATAGGCCGTCATTCTGGCTTGATCCTGATGGGGCGAGTAATATTGAAGACGAACAGAACTTACGGTGTTCCCTTATGGTGGTGTGGTGAGGTCGAACGTCGTTATATCGAGGTGTTTATGTTTCATGGTGGTGGTTGGTTTGCCTACCTACGGCAAGACGAAAAAGAGCGGCCTAAACTGAGTCGGCAATTGTTACGCCGGGTATTGGCCTTTGCCCATCCTTACCGCTGGCAGGTGGGATTCCTCTTGTTGACCATTTTGTTCATCTCCGGCGTTTCGGCCATAACCCCGTTGCTCATGCGTGATCTCATTGATAACGCCTTGCCCAACCGGGACATGGCGCGATTAAACCGGGTCGCCCTGGGCCTCATCTCCATTCCCCTGATCAACGGCCTCATCGGCGTAGCCCAACGACGCCTTAGCGCGGCTGTGGGCGAAGGGGTCATTTATGATTTGCGCCGCACCCTCTATGAACATATGCAACATATGTCACTGCGTTTTTTCACCGAGACACGCACCGGGGAATTAATGTCGCGCCTGAATAATGACGTAGTCGGGGCACAGAGCGCCGTCACCAGCACCCTCATGTCCATCACCTCCAATGTTATTTCGCTGGCGATTACCCTCAGCATTATGTTGGCTTTGGAATGGCGGCTGACCTTGCTCAGTTTGCTCATCGTGCCGCTGTTTCTGTTACCAGCGCGCTATGTGGGTCGGTACTTGCGGGTACTACGTCGTAAATCTATGGAACTAAGCGCGGAGATGAATGCCACCATGAATGAGACGCTGAACGTGAGTGGCGCCTTGTTGGTGAAATTATTCGGCCGCGAACGCATGGAAATTAAGCGGTTTACCCGTGATGCGGGTGGTGTGCGCGATATTGGCGTGCAGTCAGCGGTCATCAGCCAATGGTTTTTCTTGATGTTAGGTATTACAGGCGCGATGGGGACGGCGGCCATTTATTGGTTGGGTGGTTATCTGTATTTAACGGGTGAAAATGGCTTAACCATCGGCACGATTGTGGCCTTTGGTAGTTATCTGGCGCAGTTGTATGGCCCGCTTATGTCACTCACCAATGCTCCGGTGGAATTTGCTCAGAGCATGGTCAGTTTTGAGCGTGTTTTTGAGGCTCTGGATTTGCCCGTGGATATTAAGGAAAAACCCCAGGCGGTGAATCTGGGTGATGTTAAGGGACGAATTGCTTTTGAGGATGTTACCTTCAGTTACATCAAGAAAGAGGGGCCTATCGGTTTAACGGAGGTGGCCCGGTTTAGCTGGTTTGGCGGGAGCGAAGCCCATCTGAAGCGGGGTAAACAAAAAGACGGCGAAGAGACCGAAGGCAGCAACGGGGCTGCACCCGTTAAAGAGTTGCGTTTGGCCTTAGAAGGCATTAATTTTACGATTGAGCCAGGTCAGTTGGTGGCTCTGGTGGGTCCCAGCGGCGCAGGTAAAACAACCATTACGTATATGATTCCTCGTTTGTATGATCCAACCAGCGGCCGCATCCTGATTGATGGTCACAATATCAAGGATGTTACCCTGGCCTCGCTTTCAGCCAATATTGGTATGGTAACGCAGGAAACGTACCTGTTTTATGACACGATTCGGGCCAATTTATTGTATGCGCGGGAAAGTGCTACTCATGAAGAAATGATCGCGGCCGCGAAAGCTGCCAATATCCACGATTTCATCATGTCCTTGCCCGATGGTTATGATACGGTAGTAGGTGAGCGGGGTTATCGCCTCAGTGGTGGTGAGCGCCAACGTATTGCTATTGCCCGTGTCATCCTCAAAGACCCGCATATCCTGGTTTTGGACGAAGCCACATCCCACCTGGATTCGTTGTCGGAAGCGCTGATTCAAGATGCGTTGCAGAAAGTCATGCGCGGCCGCACCAGTTTGGTTATCGCCCACCGCCTGTCAACCATCCTGGCCGCCGACCAAATTTTGGTTATGCACGAGGGGCAGTTGGTAGAACGCGGCCGCCATGATGACCTAATGGATCAAAATGGTTTATATGCCTCGCTCTACGAAACCCAATTCCGTCACCTGGAATCATTAGAGGAAAAAGTGAGAGTGTAAAATCAAAATTGGCCTTTCTGCCTAAATCTGGTTATAAATCGGCGGACTCAAGTCCACAACCATACCATTATCTGGAGGAAACGATTCTTTATGTACAAGAAACAGGCTGTAAAGCGTCAAGGCAAACCCCAAGCAGAACCCAAGAGAAATAATATTCCGTTCATTATTGCGGGTGCGGTCATTGGGGTGATTGTTCTTATTGCTCTACTGGTTGTATCACTCAATTCAGAAGGCGAAGAGGCTATCCTGGGGGGTATTGAGGGTGTCAATCGGACGACGGGGCTGGTAGCCAACCAGCACGTCGAAAACCCGGTCTATCCTGATAACCAGTTGCCGCCGCCCGGTGGGGTTCATGCGCCTACCTGGCAAAACTGTGGTATCTACCGCCAACCACTTGAAGCACGCTTTGTGGTTCATTCCTTGGAGCATGGAGCCGTTTGGATTACTTACGACCCCAACATTGTGACCGAAGAGCAAATTGAAGATTTAGAAGCGCTCATTAAAGCAGAAGGTCGGGGTTTCACGGTACTAAGCCCTTATCCTGATCAGAACAGTCCCATGGTGGCTACAGCCTGGGGCTATCAGCTCGAAATGGAGTCACCTGAGGATGAACGCCTGGAGCAATTTCTCGCGACCTATGTTTTAGGCCCACAAACGCCAGAGCGTGGGGCTTCTTGTTCTGGGGCGGTTGGTAATCCTATTCTTTAAGTGAGTTAAACTGTAAGGAGTGAGGCGTTTTTCAGCCCACTCCTTTTATTTTTACTAAATAGCTTGTGTTAAGAAAGATTATCATAAGCTATAGGGTGGGAAATAGAGCGGAAAAAGGTGGGGCAAGCGCCGCATGTTCCCATTTTGTCTTGCACCTCTTTTCCAGATTGCACGTACTAAACTATAATACCCACAGCATATCCTCTCAGAGTGCTAAAGGAACTCAAGGCAAATCATGCCACACTTCACAAACCCCCCATATTTCAAAGGAGACAAGCTATGGCCGCAGGAGCTTTGATTGGCGCGCTAATCGGTTTTCTGGCCTGGTTTTCTCTGCGCTACGTGATTAGCGGTTTCTACACCGTTAATCAAAACGAACGCGCCGTAAAAACCCGTTTTGGCCGGGCCGAACGACTGGCAAATCGTACCACCCACGATGATCCGACTTTATTGGAGTACCTACCGGAAAAAGACCGGGAACGGTACATCTACCCCCTGGTGCGTGTGATTCAACCGGGTGGCCCTTATTTCCGTTGGCCCTGGGAACGAATCTATAAGGTGTCCATCGCCACTCAGACCATGAACATGGCCCAAGACCTGGAAAACGCTACGGCTAATCGTAACGGGACCATGTTGGATGCCGTCACAAAGGACCAATTAAACGTGGGGTTAACCGGTCAAATTCGGTTCCGCCCCTCAGAACGTAACATTTACGCCTATCTCTTTGGCGTGAAGCGGCCCATTGTGCATGTTATGGGCTATTTTGTCGCTATTCTACGCGAAAAATTAGCTAACTTTGAAGCGCCCAATACGGATCAAATTGCCGGATTGGTGGATGGCGCTTTAGGTGGTATTTCTATCAATGACCTGCGTAAAAACCTGAGTGCCGTCAACGAACACATGGAGCAAGAATGCCTTTCGGCTGAATCTCGTTATGGTGTGGTGCTTGATGCTTCTTTGATCACCGGAATTGACCCGCCAGAAGAAGTGGAGTCGGCCTTAGCGGCTATTAACACCGCCCACAACCAGGTCTCTTCGGACATTAGTCTGGCTCAGGCCTCTGCCGACCAAAAAATTGTCCAATCAAAACGGGCTGTGGAAATTGAACAACTGAAAGCATCGGCTGAGGTAGAGCCATTGGTGCAGATGGCGGCTCAACTTACCGCCCTAAAGGCCAGTGGCGCCCATGTGTTAGAGGCGTATATTCGGAACGTCAAACTTCGCCTATATAGCCAGGCGCATCAGGTAATCCTGGAGGAGAAGAAATAATGGACGCAATAGCAGGATTTTTTGGCACGGCGGTGTTCGTCTTTTTTGCCTGCCTGATCGGTGAACCGATTATTCGGGCGCTTCTACGTATGTTTGGCGTTTACGCTGTGGTAGAAGAAGGCACATGCCATGTTTATGTGCTCTTTGGTAAGGTCATTGCCACGCTGAAGGAGCCAGGCTTGAATTTCCTCTGGATGCATTTGGGCTGGCGGGCCTTGATCGTGAACTGGTTTGGCAAGCGGCATGTGCTCGATATGCGGCTGGATCAGCAATATCTGCGTAGTTTACCGGTCAACTCAGAAGAAGGTGCGCCAATGGGTATTGGTGTCTGGTACGAGATGTTTATTAGTGACCCGGTGGCCTTCCTGTTCCGCAATACGGACCCCAAGGGTTCATTGGCGGCCAATGTCAGTAGCGCCACAGTGCGGACACTGAGTAATATGCCATTGGATAGCATGTTGGAAACACGCCATGTGATGAGCCGGGCGGTACGCGGCGAAGTAACCCCCAAATCGCATGAATGGGGTTATAAGCTGGGGTCGGTATACATCCGTAAAGTGCATTTCCGTGATGTGGGCATGATCCGCCAGATTGAGGAAAAAGTGGTGAACCGCCTACGTCAGGTCACATCGGCGATTCGTCAGGATGGCGATAACCGGGTGAAGATTATTGCCAGTACGGCGGAAAAGACGGCGGCGGTGGCCTTCGCACAAGCGAATGCCGTACGCCCGGAAATTGTGGGCGCGGCCCTGCAAAAGATTAGCGAGGATGCCGATGTGGCTCATTCTCTGTTTGAGCTTCTGGAAACAGAAAAGATATTAGAGAGCAAGGCCAAGATTACGCTGCTACCGGGCAGTAATGGCAGTAATGGCTTGTTAAGCCAACTCATTGCCGCTGAGCCGGGTAGAGCGAAATAGCTGTTTGTCTATTGGTGCATTAGTGTATTGGGATTTGCCAATGCACTAATGCACTCGGTGTTTTTATGATCTGGTCTTATGTGCGCCGGGTTGCGGTTTTGTTAGTTGTTCTCGCCGCGGCCGCGCTCCCCCCACCCTTCTCTCCCCTTCAAGCCCAATCGTTACCCACCCATACTGTCCTACCGGGTGATACCTGGGATGCGCTGGCCTGGCGTTACGGCTTCGACGCGGCCGCGCTCCAGGCCACCTCACCCTACCCCAATCCCCTACGCCAACCCGTCATTGGCACTGCCCTCACCCTACCGGGTCAGCCACCGCTTAATCGCCCCGGTCAGATGAGCCGTACTCGTGGTAGTTTGTTCAATTTGGCCCTACAAAGTGGGCAAAATGTGTACCAATTGGCCCGCGACAATGGCCTGTCAGACCCCATCCTACCCACCTTTTACCGCCCCCTTTTTGCTGCTGGCAGGGAACAACCCCCGCGTGATTTGCCGGTGGGGGTGACTAGCCTGGATGTGTCCCACCTGTTGGCACAGCCGGGTTGGGGTTTAGCCATTCGGGGCACGGTGGCTGAAAATGGGTCGCTCACGGCTACGCTGGACGCGGCCGCGTTCAATGTTCTCGTGGAAAACAACCATTTTGTGGGCGTTGTCGGCACTGGGGCCTTTCACCGGGCTGGTGATTGGCCTTTAGCAGTGCAGGTAGAGGGCGAACCCCTCTGGTCACAGCCGTGGCGCATGGGGTCTGGGGTGTGGGAGTACCAGGAGTTGACGCTGACGGGCGCGGCCGCGGCCATCACCGCCGAACAAATCACCGCCGAGCGAGAGCGGCTGTTTGCCTTGTGGAATCAGGCCACCCCCACCCTCTACTGGGACGCACCATTCCAGTTGCCCATCAACGACTTCCTGAGCCTGAGCGCTCTGTACGGGGTGCGCCGGGCCTACAATGGGGGGGATTACAACACCTACCATGAAGGGGTAGATTTTTCGGCTTATGGGGGCACGCCGGTGTTCGCGGCCGCGACCGGGCAGGTAGTGGTCGCCGAACTGCTCCATGTGCGAGGGGGCACGGTCATCATTGACCACGGGCTGGGGATTTACACGGGGGTGTATCACCTGTCCGACATCTCGGCCCAGGTGGGGCAGATGGTTCAGCCGGGTGATCCGGTGGGGGCCGTGGGCACAACTGGTCTTTCCACCGGCAACCATTTACATTGGGATTTGTTGGTGGCGGGAACGTGGGTGAATGGGCTGGCCTGGGCAGAGCAGAACATGGCTTGCTGGCTGTTAGCGGGGTTGGGTAGACCTTGCCCGGCAGCCTAACATGGAAGAATCAGGACCAAAGAGGGTTTTGCACGAATTAAACGAATTAACACGAATAGGGAGATTTGGTGTCAATTCAGGGCTGATAGTCTTACTCAGTGTACAAGCATAGGGGCTTTGTGAGGGGATGTATTATGACGAAATTACAGGGACAGGTAGCGATTGTGACGGGCGGGGGAACGGGGATTGGGCGAGGGATTGCCCTGGCGTTAGGTCAGGCGGGAGTGAAGGTGGTGGTTTGCGGCCGCAGGCCCGACCCGCTCAACGAAGTGGTGCAAACCATCCAGGGCCACGGGGGAACCGCCCTCGCCTACCCCATAGATGTAGCCCAGGAAACCGAAGTGGTGCAACTGGTCAAAACGACGCTGGCCCAATTGGGCCGTATAGACATCCTCATTAACAACGCCGGTGTTTTTGCCACAGGTTACATCCATAACCACACCATCGAAGCCTGGGATCGGATTATGGCGATCAACCTGCGTGCCCCGTTCTTGCTGGCCCGGATGGTGTTGCCACACATGCGCCAACAAAAATCAGGCCACATCATCAACATCAGTTCCGAATCTGGGATTGAGTATGAGGAGAATAATGGGGCCTACGCCGTCTCCAAACACGCCTTGAACGCGCTTGGCCAGCTCATGCAGAAGGAAAACCAGGCCTACAACATCCGCGTCAACACCATTTGCCCCGGCATGGTCGTTTCCGAAATGACCGAAAATGATCCGGGGCTGAACTTGAGCCAATGCCTGACCCCGGAAGACATCGCCGACCTGACTATGTGGCTTCTTTCCCGCCGCACCAACATCAAAATCGGCACCCCGGTTCTCATTCAGACGATGGTTAATCCGTGGGAAGAATAGCGGTGGTACACGGATGAGTCTACTGAAATAACGCACGCAAAGGCGCCAAGAACGCCAAGTCACCAGGGGAAAATTCGTGTTAATTCGTGCAATTCGTTGCTTCTTTCAGTGCACTCATCCGTGTACCCAAAATCAGTCTCCGGCGTATTGCAGAGCGCGGCGACGGCGGGTTTGCAGGAGGCTCTCAACGGTATAAAACACCAGGGCGGCCCAGATAAAGCTGAAACCAATAAGCTGGTGCAGGCTAAAATCTTCGCGGAAGACCAGAACCCCAATCAAAAACTGAATGGTGGGAGCCACATATTGCAGAATGCCCATGACGGTGAGCGGTATTTGCCGCGCGGCCGCGCCAAACATAAGCAAGGGTATCGCCGTAGCCACACCAGCAAAGGCCAACAGGGCGGTGGTAGACCAATCAGCATGACCGAACGCGGCCGCGCCACTGCCCTCTTGCCACAGTAAAAAGCCCAACGCCGGTATAAACATAAACCCCGTTTCCATCGTCAGCCCTTCCAACGAGTTCAGTTTGCCAATCTTGCGCAGTAGGCCATAGGTGCCAAACGTAAAGGCCAACACCAGAGCAATGTACGGCAGGCGACCATAGGTGAAGGTCAGATAGACCACGCCCAAAAAGGCGATGCTGATGGCCAGCCATTGGCCGGGGCGCAGTCGTTCACGTAAGAAGATCATGCCCAAAAAGACGCTCACCAGTGGGTTAATGAAGTAGCCCAGGCTGGTCTCTACCACATAACCACTATTGACCCCCCAGATGTAGGTGAGCCAGTTGATAGCCAAGAGGGTTCCCGCGGCCGCGAACGTCAGCACCACCTTCTTCTGCTTCAAGGCCTCTTTTAGCCAGCCCCACTGCCCACGCCAGGTTAGCACCAGCACCAAAAACAGCAGCGCCCACACTACCCGGTGACTCAAAATCTCCAGGGCCGGGACCCCCTTCAATAGCTTGAAATAAAGGGGAAAAAAGCCCCACGTTGCATACGCCCCGACCGCCAGCCACATACCTTTGTTCATACCACCCTCACCTTGTCTTCAGATTGGTTCATTCTCCGAAGAATGAACCAATCTCCAAAACGAAACCCCAGGCCAACAGGCAAAACAGCGTTAATTGGCCTGGGGTTTTATGCGCATTTTTTGCTGGTTTATATGTACCACTTTGCCAATTGGCACACAATAGCCAATTGGCGGTGATTCCATACTGACCAGTTTTTGCCGGTAATTCTTACTCGGAAATTAGCTTG
The DNA here is from genome assembly GCA_016716885.1 of Candidatus Trichofilum aggregatum. Classification (GTDB taxonomy): domain Bacteria; phylum Chloroflexota; class Anaerolineae; order Promineifilales; family Promineifilaceae; genus Trichofilum; species Trichofilum aggregatum. Next base: position 46,688 of record JADJUV010000038.1, read on the forward strand.
TCAGCCGGTCAGCTTGTCAGCCAAAAAGCTGAAGTGCTGAAATGCTGAAGCGCTTTCTCTTTGCGCCCAATACATGACAGCAGATGTCAACATTGTGTGTTAGAATATGCGTTCTGCTGAGAATGGAGTACCCAAGACCCACATTTGTCCCTAATTATCCACCCCTCACGCGTTAACCTATCACCAGGAGACCTATGGCTGTACAAACCATCTCCCCCAAAACTGAGTTCCATGTTGCCTCGGCCCATCAGTATGACCAATCCACCCCCCTGCGCTGGATTCTGGCTCATTTAGGGCGCTACAAATGGTGGTTAGCGGCCTTCTTCTTAGGCATGACCATCACCAACATCTTCAACGCCGCTATCCCCCGTCAGATTGGCGCGGCCTTCAATGTCGTCATCGGCGAAACTCCGGTCAGCGAACCCTTTCAGGCCATCGCCACCCTGGGTTTGATCGTGGTAGGGCTGGCGGTAGGCCGTTTCTTCTGCGACACCCTGGCCTCGTTTAGCATGGAAGTGGTGGCTAAACGGCTGGAGCGGGACGGGCGCGGCGAGTTGTATTTGAACCTGCTGGGCAAAAGTCAGACCTTCCATAACCAACAACGGGTCGGAGACATCATGGCCCGCGCCGCCAACGATGTGCGCTTCGTCAATGAAATGATGATGCCAGGGTTTAGCCTTTTATACGACTCCATGATGGCGATTCTGATGCCGGTTATCTTTATCGGCTTCATTGATACACGCCTGCTGGTGGCTCCCCTGGCCTTTGTCTTCTTTTATTACTTTGCCGTTCGCCATTACATGCGCCAGCTTGATCCGGTTTCGGATGCGGTGCGGGCCAGGTTTGGCGATATGAATGCCACCCTCAACGAAGCCGTATCGGGGATCGAGGTGGTGAAAGCGGCCGCGCAAGAAAAACAAGAACTCGGTAAATTTATCCGCGACGCTCGCCGTTACCGGGATGCCTTCGTCAAACAAGGGGATGTGCAAGCCCGTTACATTCCTACGTTGCTCATTGGGCTGGCTATTGCCGGGGCCTTTATGCATGGGGTTTATCTGCTTAGCCTGGGCGAACTCTCCATTGGGGATCTCATCGGTTACATGGGGCTGATGTGGGTTCTGCGCTGGCCTGCCTTCAGCTCCTTCTTCACCTTTTTCCTCATTCAGATGGGGCTGGCGGGGGCCGAGCGTATCCTGGAACTGCTCAAGGCTGAGACGGAACTGGATGAGAATGCCACCGGGCACAGTGCGCCCATGCAAGGGGACATTGTTTTTGAGAATGTCAGTTTCCGCCACTCAGACAGCGGCCGCGATCTGCTCCAGAACATCTCTTTCCACGCTAAACCGGGAGAGACCATTGCCGTGGTCGGTCAGACCGGCTCCGGCAAAACTACCCTGACCAAACTGGTGAACCGGACGTATGATGTGAATCGCGGCCGCATTGTCATTGACGGTGTGGATGTGCGCGAATGGAACCTGGACAGTCTGCGCTCGCAAATCTCCATCATCGAGCAGGACATCTTCCTCTTCTCCCGCACGGTGGCCGAAAACATCGCTTTTGGGCTGGGGCAACAGGTCAGCCGCGAAGACATCATCCGGGCGGCCAAGGAAGCCCAGGCCCACCAGTTCATCCTGCACTTCAAAGACGGCTACGACACCGTCGTTGGTGAACGCGGCGTGACCCTCTCCGGGGGGCAACGGCAACGGCTGGCTATCGCCCGTGCCCTGCTGACCAACCCGCGCATCCTCATTCTCGACGATGCCACCAGCGCCATTGACTCCGCCACCGAAGACGAAATTCAGAAAGCCATCAAACGCATCCTGGAAGGGCGAACTACCTTACTCATTACCCATCGCCTCTCCCAAATTCGCCGCGCCGACCGGGTGTTACTCATCCGCCAGGGCGAAATTGTGGCCCAAGGCACCCACAACGACCTGATGGCGTCTTCAGAGTTGTACCAACGCATCTTCGCTCGATACGATATTTAGTTTCGGGTTTCGAGTTTTGAGTTTCGAGTTCAGGAGCGCACCGTGAGTACGATTCAGAAGTTTGAAGACATTAAGCTGGCAAGGCCAGAGTTTGCCAAGAATGTATGACTACAAATCAGGCACTTTTTCGAAAGATTTTGCCTTATGTGATCAGATACGCCGGGCTTCTGTTTCAATCATGGCAAATATCGCCGAAGGCTTTGAACGAGATGGCACAAGAGTTTCTTCACTTCTTGCCATGGCCAAAGGGTCATCAGGTGAAGTGACAACCATCTTCATTGGCGACCGGAACTACACAGGAACCCTTACCCTGGCAGCAGAATTAGACGAAATTGGCAAAATGCTGGGTGGCCTAAGTAACTACTTACGCCAAACTCCCTTACGAGGCACCAAATACAAGTAACCCCAAACTCGAAACTTTGAACTCGAAACTCTGAACTTAAAGGAGGCTCTCATGGGCTTTATTATGGATGGCATTGATGCCGAAGCGTATGACCGAAATTATAGTGATAAGCAGTTGTTGGCCCGCATTGCCGGTTATTTTGGGCCGCAGATGCATCGGGTGGGCATTATCAGTGGTTTGATCGTGCTGAACTCGGTGATGGATATGGTTTTGCCGGTGCTGATTGCCCGAGGCGTAGACCAGGTAGCGGCGGATCACAATAGCTCGGTGATGAACGCCCTGATCTTTTTTATCCTCGGTTCAACGGTGCTGTCCTGGACCTTCAACTTCATGCGCCAACGGTTTACCGCCCGCACCGTGGGTGATGTGGTTCTGCAACTACGTGACGATGCTTTTACGGCGGTGATGGATCGGGATATGTCTTTCTACGATGAGTTCTCATCGGGCAAGATTGTCAGCCGCGTGACTTCGGACACCCAGGATTTTGCCAATGTGGTGACGTTGACCCTCAACCTGATTAGCCAGGTATTGCTGGTCATCCTCATTGTGGGCTACCTGTTTTCGATAAACGCCCAACTGGCCTGGATGGCGCTGGCGATTGCGCCGTTTGTCATCGCGGCCGCGCTCGCTTTCCGCACCATCGCCCGCCGCACCACCCAACAGGCCCAACGCCTGCTGGCAACCGTCAACAGCACCGTACAAGAAACCATCAGCGGCATCTCCATCGCTAAAAACTTCCGCCAGGAGCAAACCATCTACGATGAGTTTGTGGATGTGAACGAACAAGCCTATCAGGTGCAAGTGCGCCAGGGGTTTGTCTTCAGCGGCATCTTCCCAGTGCTCGTGTTCATCGCGGGTATGGGCACCGCCGTTATCGTTTACTTTGGTGGTAACACCGCCTTGCGCGGTGACATCAGCCCGGGTGACTGGTATCTGTTTGTGCAGGCCATTGGCCTGTTCTGGTTCCCGCTGACCGGGATTGCCTCGTTCTGGAGCCAGTTCCAGTTGGGGTTGTCATCAAGTGAACGGGTGTTTGCCTTGATTGATGCCGAAGCCCGGGTGGTGCAAACGGATAACCAGAAGGCAGAGGCGTTACGCGGCCGCATCGAGTTTCAGGAGGTCCATTTTCGCTACACCGAACAAGAACACGTCCTCAACGGCTTCAACCTGACCATCGAGGCGGGTGAGACCATCGCCCTGGTGGGGCATACCGGCGCGGGCAAATCCAGCCTGGGGCGACTCATCGCCCGTTTCTATGAGTTCCAGGACGGACAAATCCTCATTGACGACCACGACATTCGCTCGTTTGACCTGCCTGGCTACCGGCGGCAACTCGGCATCGTGCCCCAGGTTCCTTTCCTGTTTACCGGAACCGTGGCCGACAACATTCGCTACGCCCGGCCCACCGCCAGTGATGACGAGGTGGTGCAGGTGGCTCAGACCATCGGCCAGGGGGATTGGCTAGAGACGTTGCCGCAAGGGTTAGAGACGCAGGTGGGCGAAGGCGGCCGCGGCCTCTCCATGGGCCAACGGCAACTCATTGCCCTGGCGCGCGTACTCTTACAAAACCCGGCCATTCTCATCCTGGATGAAGCCACTGCCAGCGTAGACCCGCTGGCCGAGGCTCAGATTCAGGAGAGCCTCGATCTGGTGCTAAGTAATCGCACCGCCATCGTCATTGCCCATCGCCTGTCCACCATTAAACACGCCGACCGGATCATCGTTTTGCGCCAGGGCAACATTATTGAGGAAGGCAGTCACACCAGCCTGATGCGCCAGCGCGGCCATTACGCCGAGTTATACGACACCTACTTCCGTCACCAAAGCCCGGATTACCATATTCCTGATGAAGAGCCGTCTTTGGAGCCGGCTCTGGCCCTGGCCGGGGAGATTGCTTAACCAAAAAAGGGACACAGAGATCACGGAGAGGAAGACACAGAGATTCACAGAGAAAAAGACAGACATTTCTGGGGGAGTGGAGACTTTCGTCGGAAAGTCTTGACCGGCTGAAGCCTCGACTCCTGGTTTACTCCATGTCTTCTCAGCAATCTCTATGTCCTCTTTTTACTGAATCAGCGGTAAAAACTGGGGGGGGGCATCTGTTTTCAGGAATGTGATGGGAATAACCTGGGGGGAGTTAATGGCTTCCGGTGAGGTGAGGGTGAGGGTAGCGGTATGCTGACCCAGGGGCAGGTCAGTTGGATCAACGGTTACGGTCACGATTCGGGGGGTGTTATAGAGGATGTAGCCCGTAGCCGGGCTGATGGTGAGCCAGTTGGCCGAAGGGGTAGCGATGTAGTTCAGAGCGCCCAGCCCGATATTGGCTAAAGTCAGCGGCCGCGACAACAACTGCGCCCCCCCATTCACAACCTGATAAAACGCCAATTCCTCTGGCCCAAACCAGAGGCGCGGCAGGGGCGGAAAGGTCATCTCTAAACTGGTGATAGTTTGATTGTTGGCTTTGCGGCCGCTGAACCTCACCTGAACCGTCGGGCCACCCGTATCCGTCACTTCCAGCAGGCCAAACTGCCCCCCATCGGGAAACTGCCCGTGGCTGTAGGACACATTAGGATAAGAAGTATGTAAGGGATGATCGAGCGCGGCCGCTTGCAAAATCGGAAACCCTGGAATATCTGCACTGTTGTAATGATTATTCCAGCCATCTTCCAACCCCACCATGTGAATATCCCCACTGATGATGCACAGGTTACGTATGTGGTTCTGATAAATAAAATCGGCCAACTCCTGCCTTTCCGTTGTATAACCACTGAAATCATCCCCGTTGGCAAAGGCTGGCCCACAATGCCAGGGCGTGGCGCACACCCACACCACCAACGGATAGGCATCCCTGGCCGCCAAGAGTTGTTGCTTAAACCAGGCCTTTTGGGTCGCTCCCAGGATGGATTTTGCCGCGTCATCGGGGGCGGTCTTTGGTGTACGCTCTGAGCGGTTATCCGTGACGATGAAACGCACCCGGCCAATGGTAAACGCCTGGTAAATGGGTTTATCACCGCTTCCAGCCACCAATGGGTAATGGGGCACATACTCCTGGTAAGTCAGACGCGCCGCTAACCGCCCCGGTGAAGTGGCATCACTGTCATTCGGACCATAATCATGGTCATCCCAGATGTAAACCAGCGGCAATTGACTGTACAAATCGGCCTGGGTGGGGGCGGCAAGCACGGTATTGTAGGCTTGCCGGAACAGGTTCACCTCATTAACGTCAATGTTTTCGTAGTGAAAATCGCCCAGGTGGACGAAAAAGAGGGGGTTGAGTTGGCGAATGGTGGTGAAGACGGCGTGACTGCTTCCCGTTTCGGCACAAGAGGCGCAAGCCAGCGTGAAAGAAAATGGCCCAACTGCGGGTGTACGGAAGCGGCCGCGTCGCTGACTCCATTCACCGTTGGCCTCAATGGTGTAGTGGTAGGCGGTGTTGGCTTGTAGGCCAGCCAGAGAAAGGGAAGCCACATAGTTGTTGCCCACGTTCGCGGCCGCGCAAGCCGAAAAGAGCGGGTTGCTCAAATCAGGTTGTGTGCTGACCACCAGGCGCACTGTGTTACTACTACCATTAAGCCGGGCCTTCACCCGGATAGATGAAGCCGTCAGCGCGCCTGACCAGAGCGACACCACAAACTCACCCTCAGCCTGGGTTTTAGAGCGACGCAAAAATAAGGCCGCGGCCGCGGTCATTATATAAATCAAAAATTGACGTCGGTTCATTGGTAAATACCCCAATCAAATCATTCTATGGAGATAGTACCGACAATATTAGCCATCCCCAAATTGCCACCAGTTTTTTTGCCCCACTTAAGATTACCCTTATAATCAGCTTTCGTCTTGATTCCTTTTAACTTTGCAGTGCCCACCGTTGCCATGAAACGATCACTCATTTTACTGATTGAGGGGAAAAGCAGCAGCAACGTTTCTCTGGTGCCCCGCGCTAGAGAAAGCCGGTTTTGGGGTAAAACACCTCACCACCGGCCAGGCCGCCCATCACTGGGTGTGTGAAGAAAAACAGTCCCCCCAACTCGTCATCTTTGATGCTTCAACTTTACGCTCCAACGGAGCCAGAAATTGCCGCCGCCTGCGCCAATGCTTGCCGGGTGTACCGGTCATTTATGCGCGCACAGCGGACCAGGGAACCGACTCTAGCCTGGAAGTGGAAGCGCATTTGGTACGGCCATTTACCCCACGCAAAATCCTTAACAGGGTGCGTGCCCTTCTGCCGCCCGATGTAACCGAAGAGCATATGGTTCATTATGGCAATATTAAACTGTATGTAGACCGGGGAGCGGTGGAAGTAGATGGTCGGGGCGAAAAACATATCACCCCGAAATTGGTGCGTTTGTTAGAAGAGTTTTTGCGCCACCCGGATGAATTAATTAGCCGGGTGCAATTAATGCAAAACGTGTGGCAAACCAGTTATGTGGGCGATACCCGAACCCTGGATGTGCATGTGCGTTGGATTCGCGAACTAATAGAAGTGGATCCCAGCCATCCGACACTTCTGGTGACGGTGAGAAGGAAAGGCTACATTCTACGGACAGGCCTTCACCCGCTTATTCCCTTCCCCGCAAGCAACCATCGCTCGTAAGGGTCTCACCAAAGAGGTTTTTACCACGAATTAAACGAATTAACACGAAAGCCATCGGTGTTTCTCCTGTCTGTGTAGACAAGATTTCCCAAGCCTTCCATTTTTCAAAAAGATCGACAATTTTTTGTCGATGTTGGCGCGTAAGCGCCTAAGATGAAACAGAAAAAGCGCGACATAGTCGCGCTTTTTTAGTAACGATGACGAATATTCACGCCGGAGGGGAACCATCCGGGCAGGAAAATTGTTATGCTTTGCTTGCGGCCGCGAGCGCAGCCATGAGACGACCCTTGCGACGAGCGGCGTTGCGGGGATGAATAACCCCTTTCGTGGCCGACTTGTCTAGCGTGCTAGACGCCAGACGCACGGCTTCTTCTGCTTCTTGCAGTTTGCCAGCGGCAATCAAAGTGCGTGCTTTCTTCACATAGGTACGACCAGCCGCACGATAAGTACGATTATGCACCCGGCGACGTTCTGAGCTACGAATCCGTTTCTTGGCAGAAGCTGTGTTAGCCAATTTCTTAATCCTCCGAAGATCTGTAAAACCAATATCCGATAAATTATCGGCGAACTATATAAGTTCAGGCGTAAGAGCGGGTGAAATAATACCACACACCTGAGAGAAGAGGCAAATTTTTTGTTGGGTATAGGGCGATTGCATACCCGGGTTTTCCCCCACCCCTAACCCCGCCCCCAGGGGCGGGGAACTTTTTAAGGGCCGTTTTCGCGGGCGAACGCCCGAACGGCCCAAATCATTTTCCCGGAGGGGGGTTAGAGGAATGGGTTCATTTTAGGGAGTATGCAATCGCCCTGGGGCTTGGTGTCAAACGGGGGTCATTTTGGGTCAAGGTGTGTTATAGTTATTTGTGTTTTAAGTGCGAAAGGCAAAAGGCCAATCACCATGCTTTGAAGGAGTCCCTTTTTATGAAAAGCCGTTTTCTGCTTCTCTGTTTGAGCGTGATCATTTTAGTGGGGTGTGGGAGTGAGCCAGACGCTGCCGCAACCCCTTCGCCTGCCACTACGGCCACGGTGCCCCCACCAACCGCCCCAGCCGAGGTAGTTAGCACACCTACACCGGTCATCGGCGCGGCCGCAACCCCTCTCCCCGAAGCGACACTCAGCCTTCCAGACAACTCCCACCTGCCCCCATCACCCTTTTTTACCGGAGCCTGGGAAGAGCGTTCCATTTATGCCAGTACCCTCATCGGTTCCGAGCAAGATATTCTTTCTGGTTTACCAGGGGCTACGGTTTACCACCTGGAAATTGAAATTGATGAGAGTTTGCTGGCCTTACGCGGCCGCGAAGCTGTGCTCTACACCAATCGCGCCGATGTCTCGTTAAATGAAATCTACCTGCGCCTCTTCCCCAACATTTTTGGCGGCTCATCTACCGTGAGCGAGGTGCAGGTCAACGACCAGCCTGTTACACCAGCCCTGGAACTCAACGACAGTGCCTTGCGTATTCCCCTGGAACCGGCTCTTTCTCCTGGTGAACAGGTCGTCATTCGTCTGACCTTTGACCTCACCGTTCCTACCACCCCCGCAGGCAACTATGGGGCTTATGCCACCATCAACAATGTTATGGCTCTGGCCCATTTTTACCCCATGGTTTCTGTTTACGACGATGAAGGCTGGAACATTGAGATCGCGCCCCCTGCCGGTGATGTGGTTTATGCCGAAGCCAGCTTTTACCAGGTACGCATTACGGCTCCGGCGAATTTGGTGCTGGTCACATCCGGGAACATCATCGAGCAGCAAACCGTGGACGATCAGCAGATTGTGACGGCGGTAGCGGGGCCGGCGCGTGATTTCTACCTGGCGGGTAGTCCTTATTTTGTGCCCCTGACCGGACAGTCGGGAGAAAGCACGGTTATCAGTTATGCCTTTGGTGAACATGCGGCGCGCGGCCGCGAAATGTTAGATTACGCCATTTACGCCATGGATCTTTACGCCGAAATGTTTGGTCCTTATCCCTACACCGAACTAGAATTCGCCAGCACCTCCAACGAAGCCTTGGGCATTGAGTATCCCGGCGTCTTTGTCAATTCCATGTTCCTCTATACCCCGGAACAGGAGATTAGTGTACCTGACAGCTACTACATAGAATCTACAACCGTCCATGAAACCTCACACCAATGGTTTTATAATGTCGTAGGCAATGATCAACTCGACGAACCCTGGCTCGATGAGGCCCTGGCCCAATATGCCACCTATCTCTATTTTTTGGATCGGTACGGGGCTGAGGGGGCGGAGCAGTTTTATAGCACCTTTATTCTGCGCTGGGAGCGAGGCTCAAATAATGCCGACATTCCCATCGGTTTGCCCGTTAGCAGTTATGTGGGGCCGGAATATAGTGGCATCATCTATGGGCGTGGCCCCCTCTTTTTGCTACCTTGCAAGAAGAGATGGGAGCGGAGACATTTGCCGCTTTCTTGCGCGAATATTATCTGAGTTTCAAGTGGGGTATTGCTACCACTGACGGCTTCCGTACACTGGCCGAACAACATTGTGCCTGCGATTTGACCACCTTGTTTGAAGCCTGGATTTACCCACGTTGATATCATGACGTAATAATTTGGATGGGGTGAACCCATGTTTGGCACGAATGATTGGGCGGAACAACGCGGCCGCATGGTCAAAAACCAGCTCAAGCGGCGATACATTCACGACCGGGCTGTCCTATCAGCCATGGGAACCATTCCCCGAGAATGTTTTGTTCCTGAGCACTATCAGGACTCAGCCTATGTGGATTCACCCCTGCCTATTCCTGAAGGACAGACTATCTCTCAGCCCTACATCGTGGCGTACATGCTCGAATCGCTGCACCTAAAGCCCCACTATCGCGTGTTGGAGATTGGCACGGGATCAGGCTACGCGGCCGCGGTTCTTAGTCAGATTGTCCATGAAGTCTATACCATTGAGTGGTATCACATCCTGGTGGAGTACGCCCAAAAACGGTTTGCTCAACTCAACCTATCCAATATTTATCTCCACCAGGGTGATGGCTCAACTGGTTGGCCCGAATTCGCCCCCTATGATGGCATCCTTGTCTCTGCTGGGGGCCAAAAGTACCACGTATTCTCCTGGATCAATTAGCCATTGGCGGGCGACTGGTTATTCCCGTAGGCCAGGTTCCCAGTCGCCAGGAACTGATTGGCGTCATTCGTGAGGATCAAACTCACTTTGGCCGGGTTAACCTGGGAGCCGTGGCTTTTGTGCCTTTGCGGGGCCAACAAGGGTGGGGCGACGACGATTTACCCCTGATGGCATCTTGAAGTAACATTGTTGCATGTCCTCACTGCCAACCGGTCGCTCACTCCAGCCAGGTGTTCCCCTCTTCCTGCGCCGTTTCATAACCCCTCTCATGTGGCATACCACGGTTCTGTTTGCCATCAACATGGTAACCAATGGACTGGACTACGTCTTCCATTTTTACCTGGGTTGGACCTTGTTACCGGCCGATTTTGCCATTGTCCAGACCGTCAATTCGGCCTTACTCATTGTGATAACCGTCTTTGGCATGATGCAACCGGTTGTTGCCCGCTTCGTGGCTACCAGCAATGAGGAACAACAGGCCCGGTCGCTGTTTCAGACCTTTTTTTGGCAAAGCTCCACGTTGGGATTGGGCCTAACCGTGTTGACACTGGTTGTGCATCCGTGGGTGGGGCAATGGCTCAACGTGCCACCAGCCGCTATCATAGCGGTAGCTGGGATGGCCTGGTTATCTCTTACGCGCCCGGTGGTGGCCGGAATGCTCCAGGCCCAAGAGCGGTTTGCCGCGTTTGGCTGGACCCGTGCGCTTTTTGCGCTGGTGCGGTTGGGGTTGGTTGCTCTTCTTTTCCGACTGGGGTTGAAGCAGGCTAATGTGGCGCTGCTTACCTTGCCGGTGGCGGCATTGGTCTCCTTGCTGGCCGGTTTGGGGGTGTTGGGGCGATCGGTCTGGCAAAAAGCGCCGCGGCTGTCTCCTAAGGTGGCCTGGGATGGCTGGCGGCTGTCGTTGGGAGCGCTGGTCGCTACCAGTGCCTTCATGTTTTTGCAGAGCATTGACGTCATTTGGGTGAACCGGACATTTTCCCCGGATGACGCGGCCGCGTTTGCTTCCATCGTATTGTTCCGGCGGCTGTTAGCGGTACTGCCCACAGCTGTGGTCGTTATCATGTACCCGCGCGCGGCCGCCTTAGTGGCCCAGGGTCAGTCACCAGGCCGGTTACTCTGGCTGACGGCACTGGTTGTTACCTTGCCAACCCTGTTTCTTACATTGCTCTATTTTGTGGGGGGTGAGTGGCTGGTCGCCGTTAGTTTTGCGGGCAAGTATCCCCAGGCCGCGCCCTTGTTGGGTTGGATGGGGCTAACGATGTTGGGGTATGGCCTGGTGACGATGTGGTTGAATTTTTTCCTGGCGACGCGGCCGCTGGTTTATGTGATTCTTTTGGTTGTCGCGGCCGCGGGGCAAACCCTGCTTCTTGTGTTATGGGGCACAACCTTATCCTATGTCGTCGCCATTTTTGGCCTGGGTGGACTATTCCTGGCGCTGGCTGGTTTCGTCGTCTACCGTTACGCTCCGCTCACCCGGCCCCACAACACGTAACTCAGCTAACCACTTCACCTGGCGCAGAGCGTCATCCGTCTCACTAGGCACAATAAGACGCACCAAACCCTGTTCCCGGCTGAGCAGTTGACCATCGCGGTGCGTGCTCAGTAACACGGGGCCATTGCCATGAGGTTGGCGTAGTTCATCCCCGTTTAACCGCGTGCCAAAACCATCCCCACTTACCACCTCAACCTGAAACTGGTCTGGCAGGGTTGTGTAATGTTCCAACAACGCCAGCAAAGTAACCCCGCTAAAAACAAACGGGCCAGTCGTACCGTGGCTGGTAGTGACAATGGCAAAGGGTTGGCTCTGGCTTTGTGGCAAGGGGGCTAAATCGGCTGGTGTAAGTGTATAGATCTGTCCCTTGGCGGTTGTGAGGGTAAAGGCCGGATCAGAGGAAGGGGGCGCGGGATTAGGGTCGTGAGAATGCGGCCGCAATGGATCATGATCGTGTGGTTTGTTCATGCCAGCCAGTATGCCCAAAATGGATGTCTCAAGCAACTGTTGTCGCTTCCTGGCCCAAACACAAAACCGACCAATCATCTCCACTTTGGCGAAAATTGGGACAACCTATAGAAATCACTCAGTCTCTCAATCTCTTAATCTCTTAGTCTCCATCTCCCCTCTCTTATCATATCCGTGACATTTATCATTTTGACCGCGTGACAATTCGCACTGATACAAAAACTGTGGACAAGTTACATTTAGGCCTGTTCACAAACGGACTAACAAACAAACGAGGAGAACGAGAATGTTAAGCCAAGATAAGTTATCACGTCGCAATTTTCTTAAACTAGCCGGTGTAGCCGGTGTTGGAGTTGGCCTGGCGGCTTGCCGTCAGGCTCCGAATAACGAGAACGCGGCCGCGAACAATGCCGCCAACGCCGGTCATGACAACATGACAGCCCCAGCCGCCCCCGTGGGCGAAACAGCCGAAGAAATGGATACGCTCCATGAAGCCGGTGTCAACATCTTCCTGGAAAATGCGGGCAAACACCCTGAATTCTGGGGCACCAAACTGGATCACACCATGGATGGTGACACCAAAGTATTCAAAGTTACTTGCCAGGAAGTGGATTGGGAAGTCGAGCCGGGCAGAATCATTAAAGCTATGACATACAATGGTATCGTCCCTGGCCCTGAAATTCGGGTTACCCAGGGTGACAAAGTACGGGTTGAAGTCACCAACGAGATGCGTCAGAGTACCGGTGTTCATTTCCACGGCGTGTTGGTTCCCAACAGCATGGACGGTGTTCCCTACATCACCCAACCCCCCATCAAAACAGGTGAAACCTTCACCTACGAATTTGAAGCCAAGAACCCTGGCTCACATATGTACCATTCCCATCACAATGCCGCCGAACAGGTAACCAAAGGGATGATGGCCCCGTTCATTATTGAGCCAGCCGACAAAAGCCAAGACCCCGAATATGACGCTGAATACATCATCGTACTTAATGACACGGGTATTGGTTTCACCATCAATGGCAAATCTTTCCCCTACACGCAACCCATTATCGCCAAATTAGGCGACAAATTGCGTATTCGCTACATGAACGAAGGGTTACTCATCCACCCCATGCATTTACATGGGATCGAGCAACTTGTGTTCAGCAAAGATGGTTACAATTTGCCCCAGCCCTATCTGGTTGACACAATCAATATTGCCCCTGGCGAGCGTTATGATGTCCTTGTAGATTGTCATACCTTAGGGGCCTGGGCTTTCCATTGCCATATTCTGTCCCACGCCGAAAGTGCCCGGGGTATGTTCGGTATGGTTATTGCCCTGGTCGTGGCTGAGTAAAGGTGCGCTTTTTTTGGTAACACTGACTTAATCGAATAGCATCCAAGCTTTCGCTCCTGACGGAAAGGCCTGTTAGATTCTCCCGAGTCTGGCAGGCCTTTTCGTTTGGCCCCAAAACACTACCCTGGCTAAGACAGATCAAAGAGGTTTTTGCCACGAATTTCACGAATTAGCGGGTAGCTTGCGAATAATCACCTTGCGGTCACTACAAACAAAACCTTTTTCTTGAAAGCTATATAATATGCTTGGGATGAATTAGATTGTCCAAAGGAGAATGACATATGGATGAACCAACCGATTTAGCCAACATTGATTCACCACAGGAACCACCTACCAATGATTTGGCGCTGGCTAGTTTTTTAGTTGGTGTGGGGGGATGGATATTGGCGGTGATTGGCATTTGCCCTATCGCGGCCGCGTTCACCGGTGGTTTCAGTGGGGTGGGCTGTACATCGATAAGCCTGATAGCCTGGATCGCCTCGCTTCCGCTTGGCTACCTGGCCCGTCAGCAAATCAAAGAGCGCGACGAAGGGGGCGATAATCTGGCCCGATGGGGTATGCTCACCGGGGCCATCGGCCTGGGGTTGACCATCATGTTATTCTGTCTCGTCTTCGGCGCCGTCATGTTGGGCGCATTGTCTTTACCGTTTCTTGACTAATACAGCTTTCCCCAGGTCCGGTTCCCCTCTTTGCCTGCTTGTTAAGCCGTAGGCTCAGCGTGATGCTCGGTATCTGTGCCCAAGAATGTAATTTCTAAAACCCCATCGGTGAGGCGTCCACCGGCAGCCCTTCGTTTAGCCAAAACGGTCGGCAGGATCATTTCTCGTTTGAAATTGCCCACTGTGATGAACAGCTCATCACCCCGCTTGCGCAAACGAAGATGTCCGCCGGTCACAGATGGCGGGGGCAATCGTAACATATAACCGCCATCCGCCGTTTCGCTGATTTCTTGCAGTGCGCCCTTATAAAATACCTGGGTGGGGTCTTGCTCGCCAAAACAGTCCAGGGCCAATTGAGAGAGCGCCTCTAAACCGACCACTTCGTGGGCGTAGTAAGGGGCGCGGAATAGGGGTAAAGGCCGGAAATTGTCTTCGATCATTTGCAGATACTTGGCCTGTATTTCCCGGCGACTTTGATAGAACTCCCCTTGCGCGGCCGCGTCCGGCAAAATTCGATTAATTACCACCGCATCCACGGGATAACTAAATAGCCCCAGATAACTAATCGCTCGTTCGGCTTCCCGCACCACCATCTTTTCCGGCTGTAACACCACCCGATAGCTAGAAATTTCCGGATCACTCAACGTCACCCGCAACGCTGCGGTGGCTGCATCCAGCTTGGCCACCGCTTCCATTAGCTCGGCGGGGGCCTTCAGCAAACGGCCCGCAAACGGCTTCAACACTTTCATTACCCCCCCCTCAAAACGGGAAAGGTGGCCCGCATACCAACGGAAGGTATCCGGCATAGTTAATAAGCGAATGGTTTCACCAGTGGGGGCGGCATCAATAATCACCCGGTCAAAGTTACGTTCTTTGGCCTGTTTGTTGATGTGGAGCAGGCTCACAATCTCGTCCATGCCTGGAAAGGCGGATAGCTCATCGGCTACCACCTTGTTGATCCCCTGGCCCTTAATGACACCAGAGACAAACCCCTGCAACACATCCCAATAATTGTGAATGTCAGCTACAACGCTGATCTCTTGGGCCCATAGATTTTTGGCAACTTCAACAGGCTTTGCTTCCAGGGGAATATTGAGTGAATCGGCCAGGCTGTGAGCAATGTCTGTACTGGCGACAAGGGTTTTGTAGCCCAATTGGGCCGAGCGGAGGGCGGTTGCGGCCGCGACGGTCGTTTTACCCACGCCTCCCTTACCTAGATACAAAATAATCCGCATATCAGTCTCCTGTAGAAAAGTTCGCCACACCATAATATTGGTTGGCGGCATCTGGTGCTAAGATACGGACACCGCCAACCAATACGCAACCGCCAGACCATCGTTGCAAGGCCTACTTTGTGCCGAAACGCTCTACCAGCAACTCTTGTAAGGTTGGTTGGCCTATTTCCTGAAGCTCGTAGCGCACCCGTTGGCTGGGATGTTTAATGTTAATAATACGCCCCAGATCAATAGGGGTGGCAATAATAACCAGGTCAACCGGGGCATTATTGATCGTTTCCTCTAGATCAGCCATCTGATCACCCCCATAACCCATAGCTGGTAGAACCTTGCCTGTTGCCGGGTATTTTTCGTAAGTCGCCTTAATCGAACGCACGGCATACGGGCGGGGATCAACAATTTCGGCGGCATCGAAATATTCGGCAGCCACGACACCTGCCCCATACGTCATTTCGCCATGAGTTAAGGTGGGGCCATCCTCAACCACAAGCACTCGCTTCCCCCGAATCGCTGCCGGATCGTCCACGAAAATGGGAGAGGCCGCTTTCACAATAATCGCATTGGGGTTGGCTGCCCGGATATTCTGTTGCACTTGAACAACATTGCGGTAATCGGCCGTGTCTACTTTGTTGATCACCACCGCGGCCGCGAGCCGTAGATTCGTCTCCCCCGGATGGTACTTCAACTCATGGCCTGGTCGGTGCGGGTCCACCACCACAATATGAAAATTAGAGAGATAAAACGGCACATCATTATTACCACCATCCCAGACAATAATATCCGCTTCAGCCTCAGCCTGGCGCAGAATAGCTTCATAATCTACTCCGGCATAAATAACAGCCCCTCGCTCCACATACGGCTCGTATTCCTCACGCTCCTCAATAGTGCACTCATGTTTTTCCATGTCTTCATAGCTGGCAAATCGTTGCACCCGTTGGGCTTCCAGGTTGCCATAAGGCATGGGATGCCGCACCGCGACAACCCTGGCATATCCCATCTCCTGCAAAATTTGCACCACGCGGCGTGAGGTCTGACTTTTACCACTACCCGTCCGTACCGCCCCAATTGAGACAACTGGTTTTGTCGATTTGAGCATCGTGCGTCGCGGGCCAAGTAACTCAAAGCTGGCACCAGCCGCTAACACACGTGATCCCAGGTGCATCACGTGTTCATGCGTCACATCGCTATACGAAAATACAACCCTATCAATTTGATGCTCCCCAATCAAAGCTTCGAGCTGATTTTCGGGTAAATGGATATCCCGTCCGGGTACAACGAACCAGCCAACGCCGCCGGATACAGGCGCCCTTCAATATTGGGAATCTGTGTAGCCGTAAAACCAATCACCCGATAGCGCGGGTTGTCACGAAAACAGGTATTAAAGTCATGAAAATCACGACCCGCTGCACCAACAATCAAAACTTTTTCAGGTTCTAAAACAGTCATGGGATGCTCCTTAGGACCAAGCTCTGGCCGATATTTCATCCAACTCTCGTAGAGAAAAGGATGAGACCTTCGGCTAACAATAATAGTAGGTGCAGCCGATCATACCAGTATCTAGGCAGGGTGTCATGCCGCCACACCCTGCTATTGCACCTTCGCCGGCGGGAAAGAGCAAATCTCACCCTACCCCGATCCGTAGGCTAAACACAGGCCAAACCATGAGGGTTAAAGTGTACATTGTACATGTCTAAAATGGCTACGCGAATTTTGGACTACAAATTTTTGTGTGTTATGTTCACTCATTCTTGATCTTATGAAAACTCTTGTTATAATGACCAGTAGATTTGGTGACATAATCTCAAAACATAAAGTTAAATAAAAAGTTGTGTAAAGATGGCATACTTTCACAATTTTGTTTTGGGAAAGGCATCAAGTGGCAGGCAGAGAAAACGAAGAACAATTGCTATACGCAGTTTCATGGTGTGGGCCATGTTGCCCCTACCAGGAGTGGAGAGGATGGATGAGCAACTAAATGCTTTCCTGGCCTATTTACAGGCGGAAAAGCATTACTCCCCGAATACCCTTGTCGCTTATCGCAACGATCTAAATCAATTAGCCCAGTTCCTACAGCAGTATCCAGGT
Organism: Candidatus Trichofilum aggregatum; assembly: GCA_016716885.1. GTDB lineage: Bacteria > Chloroflexota > Anaerolineae > Promineifilales > Promineifilaceae > Trichofilum > Trichofilum aggregatum. The sequence continues at coordinate 64,044 of JADJUV010000038.1, forward strand.
GTGACAACATGGGATGATGTGGAACAGATGATGATTGATGCCTACGTGCGATCCATGAAACAAGGGGAATACGCCTCATCATCGGTGGCCCGCAAGGTTGCTGCCCTAAAATCGTTCTTCCACTTCATGTATGACCATGAAGCAATTAGCCTGGACCCCACAACTGATATTGATTCCCCCAAAGTAAAAAAGCGCTTACCCAAAACCCTCACCTTTGATGATGTGGATCGTTTGCTCCACGCACCTCGGCAAAAGAAAACACCTAAAAATTTGCGCGATTCTGCTCTTTTGGCCTTGCTTTATGCAACCGGTATGCGGGTAACAGAGCTGGTTTCTTTGAAAATCTCTGATGTTAATTTAGAAGGGGGCTGGCTTATATGTCCTGGCAAAGACGGGGACACACGTGCTTTGCCCATCAATCAAGAAACGCAAGCCATGCTGGAAGTGTACCTTGAGGCAGGCCGACCCCATTTGATCAAAGACCGTTCTGAGAAATCTTTGTTTCTCAATCATCGGGGCCAACAATTGACCCGGCAAGGGCTGTGGCTCATTATCAAAACCTATGCCCGGCAAGTTCGTCTAAGTGCGGCGGTGACGCCCCACACCTTGCGGCACAGTTTTGCTGCCCATAAGCTGGTAAATGGAACGGATTTGGGCGAGATTCAACAGTTATTAGGCCACGCTAACATCTCAACCACCCAAATTTATACCCAACTAACCCCCCAGGCCGACGGCGTATAAAATAGCGGACAATCGTTATGACAGAGTCAACCTATGCTCAGGTAACCGCGGCCGCAAACGCGGTCCGCCAACTCACTCACCAACAGCCTACCATTGGCCTTATCCTCGGCTCCGGCTTGAGTAGTCTGGGTGATACCATCCCCCACCCTGATGTTATCCCCTACAACCAGATTCCCCACTGGCCTTCGTCCACCGTACAAGGACACCAGGGACAGCTTATCGTGGGTCAGCTTGAGGGGCATACGGTTGTCATCCTACAGGGGCGAACCCATTTTTATGAGGGATATTCCACACAGCAGATCACCTTACCAGTACGGGTTATGCAACTGTTGGGCATTCGCACCTTGATCGTAACCAATGCGGCGGGCGGCATGAATCCGTCTTTCCAACCGGGCGACCTGATGTTGATCCGGGATCACATTAACCTGCCAGGCATGAGCGGCAACACGCCGCTGCGTGGCCCCAATGAGGATGCCTTTGGCCCACGCTTCCCGGATATGACTGAACCCTATTCGGCCCGGTTGCGCCAACTAGCCAAGTCCGCGCCGCAGAGCATGACATCCCCATCCATGAAGGTGTTTACACCTGTGTATCAGGCCCCAGCTACGAAACTCCGGCTGAACTCCGCTTCTTGCGCCTGATCGGCGGTGATGCGGTTGGGATGTCTACGGCCCCAGAAGTGGTTGTGGCCCGACACGCGGGCATTGAGGTGCTGGGTATTTCCACCATCACCAATCTGGCTTTGCCCGATCCTTTGCCGGGAACTTTATTATCACACACCGAAGTTATCGAAATGGGCAAACTTGTTGTTCCCCGTCTGACCACCCTCTTGATGGGTGTGTTACGCCGTTTACCAGTGAACCATGCATCCTAATCTGTTCACTATCTTCGGCTAACTGCTCACCGAGTTTATGGATCGCCTCTACGTTTTTCTCATCGAAAATCGCATCGGTATTTACATTTTTTGTGCCGTAGGTCTATTTTGGTTTGCCAGTAGCCTGTGGCGCGCCCGTAACACGTTGCGCAGCGCCATTTTTTCCATTGAACGGGAAAACGCTACCCGTGCCCAAAACACAGCCCTGATTGTGCTCCTGGTTCTGGTGGCCGTTATCGGCATGGTGATATACGTCAACGCCGCCATACGCCCTACCTTGCCACCTGAACTGTTGGTTCCGCCCACATTTACCCCAGATATTTTTGCCACGCCTCTGTCATCCCCCACCCCACTGATTACACCCCTATCGGCTGGGCCAACTACCACTCCGTTTTTTGCCGCTACCGCGACGCTCCCCCCAGGTATCTTGCCCGCTACTGGTGGGTCAGCACAGACACGCCCTCCCCAAACGACGCCTTTAACCGCTGGCACACCAGACAGTAACGACGCCACGGCTCCTAGTCAGAATGGTAGCCCCGCGGCCGCGACCCCTATTCCTGATACCGGTTGTGGCGCGGGCATCAACATCACCAGCCCAACCAATGGGGCCACCGTCTCCAGCTCCTTCCCCATCGCGGGCAACGCCAACGTTCCTGATTTTTTCTTCTATAAATTGGAGATTAGTGGGCCAGAGACAGGGGGAGCCTGGGCTTCATTGCTCAGTACCGTGGTACAACAACCGGTCAACGGGGGCACGTTGGGCACGGCCAGTCTGGGGGGCTGGGCCTCTGGCGATTACACGATTCGCCTGACGGTGGTTGATCAAACCAGCAACGAAGTGGGCAGTTGTGCGGTAATTGTGGCCCTTGTCAGTGGGTAACAAGGCGGAAATGGGGGTTGCAGGTTGCAGGTTGCAGGTTGCAGGTTGCAGGTTGCAGGTTGCAGGTTGCAGGTTGCAGGTTGCAGAAATGATTTTACTTTGCTACCTGCCACTCGCCACTCGCCACTCTGCCACTCGCCACTTTGCCACTCTACCCTCTTCCCTCCCTACACATCCTCTTTCATCTCATAGTAACACAACAACGCATCCCCATAACGCCGCTTATCGGTCAAAACCAGGCCGGATAAGGGAATCTCACTGAACTCACGGGGGTCAATCTGCACCACAATTAAGCCGCCTTCAAACAGATAACTCTGCGGCCGCGCGTCCAACAATCTCAATACATCCATCCAAATACCTTTGTACTGAGGTGGGGCCACAAAAATCACATCAAATTTGGCGGCCGGGGCGGGGAGCTGACGTAAATAGGTTAATGCATCCGTCCGAATCACCTGAGTGCCTTCTTCCAGGTGGGTGCTTTGCAAATTATCATGAATAATGCGAATAGCCATATGAGCCGTGTCAATGAAGACCACCTCGCTCGCGCCCCGGCTCAAAGCTTCAATTCCGACTTGCCCCGTGCCCGCAAACAAATCAAGCCAGCGCGTTCCCGGCACCGAATTGCCTAACACATTAAACAAACTGGCTTTCACTTTTTCAGGAATGGGTCGGGTGGTGTTACCTGGAACAACTTTCAGTTTACGCCCTTTGGCGCGGCCGCTAATCACACGCATAAGTTATTACTCAACTCGGATCATTTGTAACCGGTAATGATCATTGATCTGTTCGCCGTCGGTATTTACTACCGGCAGTCGCCAGCCTTCATTTTGCACCCACAACCCGGTAGATAGCCAATATTCCCCTGGTGGTGTATCAGCGGGAATGGTCAGGCGATGGACATCACGCACATATTGGTCGATAGGCCAGCGCGAAGTAGGGTAATCTCCAGGATTGAGTTTATCGGATTGCGCCCCGGAGACCAGTGAGCCATCGGCTCTTAGCAGGTGAACAAACACCTGATACCTAATATCTATTTCTTGTTGGGACTGCCAATACAGGGTTAATTCTAGCGTGTCGCCTACCGCGGCCGCAGACTGATCCACATCGTAACCCACCAAAGCAATCTGTCCGCCAAAATCCACCAGCACCTTCTGCTGCGCAGCCTCAACCGTGTAAGGGGCCGAATAACGGTGTAACCACCCCCCTGGCTCCAAAACAGCGATATAAAGGATAAACAAAAGGCTCACGGCTCCCAGTGGCACTGCCAATGTGCGACGATCTTCGTGGGTTGATTGGAGCCAATTCGTTGCGGCAATCGGTGATTGGTGTCGCCAAAACCGCAATGCGGCCGCGGCCGCGATCAGCACAGACATACCAGACAAAACCCAGGCCCAGGTGCGGGGCGGGGTCGAGCCAAATTCCACCTCGACCAGATGAGTTCCCGCCGGAATCTCCATCGTGATAAACCCTTCGGGTCGCCCCAACTCAATGGACAACGGGGACCCATCTAACCGTACCTGCCAACCCGGAAACGCAAACAAAAAGAGGCGCAAGCGAAAAACTTCGGCGCTGGTGACGGTGTAACGAAAATGTAGCGGCCGCACCTCTTCACCTATTACCGTTGTTCCCGCAGGCATAGTAGCCCGGTTTACACGATCCACAGGCTGACCAGTAAGGAGCGCCTCCACCATCGTCGGTTGCGGTTTGGGTAATAACTCAACCGTTGCCGGTACAAAGTCCGCTGTAGAGGTTGTGCCCAACCAGCTTCCGGAACGCTCAATCGACAACACCCGAGCCGGGTCAGTGTCGCCAAAATCTTCGGGCCAGGGCACGGGCTGAGTTAGCGGCAAGGCCAAAAGAATGGGCGCGATGATAAGCAAGGCTACGATGGCTGGCCGATACGTGTGCATCCGGGTGAATCGTAGTCCCGACAACCCGTAATGAACGCCGATGCCCGCCAGAATGGCCAGGAACGCGGCCGCGGGGCCTAATAATCGCCAGGGAAATTGCAGATAAGGCAAAACGGGAATGCTTTGCCACAAAAAGGTAGAGTGAGGCGACATGAGAAAGATAAGGCCCAGCGCCCCACCTACAAAAAACCATTCCTGTAAGCGGCCGCGGCCGCGACGTGCCACCACACTCAACATACCAGCCCCACCCAAAAGCCACTGCGGAATGCCCAGGTTAAAGGCAAAAACGGCCCCTGATTCACGCCAATCAAGCCAGGGTGATGGGCCTAACAGTTGCTTCAAACTGAGAAAATGGGTACGAAAATCAAAATTGTCGTTCTGGCCGATTAATGTAGTAAGGTTGACGGCTTCCCGCTCCAGAAGGAGGGGCAACCAGAAGAATGCCGCCAGGGTAATGCCCAGAAAAAGGGCGAAAAATGGCACCAGCCGCAACTTGAATGGGGCCGGGCCGAGGGCTTTGTTCGCCTTGGAAGCGCGCCACGCAGCCACAGTCATCACCGTGAGCCACAGGGTCAGGATAGGGATAAACACCATGGCCATGAGATTATGGGTAAGCATGATGGCGGCGACGAGCAGAACGGAAAAGAGCCACGCGGCCGCACCCGGGTTCCCCCTTTCTGCCTGTTTGTGCAAGCGATCAACGGCCCAGAGCGCCAGGGGAAACAGGCCAAAGCTGAATGATTCGGCCAGAACCCCACGGGCATGAGGGTCGGTGTAGACTACATACGGGGCATACAGGTAACACGCGGCCGCGACCCAGCCCGCTTCTCGCCCCCAGTTGTCCCGTACAAACCCATACATCCCCAGCGCGGCCGCGAGCATACCCAGCTCAAACACGGCCTTCACCCCATCCACAGCATCCAATCCCGGCATCCATTCAACCAAAACGCCCACATAATAACTCAGCGGTGCGTAATAATTAAAAATGGGGTAGCCATACCCATAATAAAAATTGGGTGCCCACCGAGGATACCATTCACCACCCCGGAGCAGGCGAGATAGCTCAGCCAGACGGAAAATATGCAGTTCAGCGTCTGTCTCTTGAGGCAGCTCGGCCCGGCTCAAAAACGGCCACAATGCTACCAGGGCAATCACAATCACCACCAGGTAACCCCACCAATCCCACTGCCCACACCAACGTTTTAGTCTATCCATAAAAGTTCCAGATTTCGATTTTCAGATTGATCCTAACCTGGACAAGCCAGAATATTTATCCGCAGATTAACGCAGATTTGCGCTGATTAAAGAATCTGCGTTAATCCCCAAAATCTGCGGTTAAACTTCTTGCCATCTGTACAAGAAGTTGACTCGTAGTGTGCTGAAATCTGTCAACGAGAAACCCATTTCCGGGTAAAATCAAGTCAAGGTCGCTAATCCTAAATCGTCACTCATCAATCGTCAATTGACGCCGGAGAAACGTATGGAAGCCGTCATTATTGGTTGTGGGGTATCGGGCTTAACCAGTGGAATAGTCTTACAAGAGGCCGGGTATCAAGTACGTATCATTACCCGTGAACTACCTGAAGAGACAACATCTAGTGTCGCGGCCGCGATCTGGTATCCCTACAAAGCCTATCCGGTTGAACGGGTTCTGGCCTGGGGACGCCACTCATTCCAAATCTACCAATCCCTATTCCAGGTTCCCGAAGCCGGTATCCAATTAGTCACCCTCTGGGAACTATTTCCTCATGTTGTCGCTGATCCCTGGTGGCAAGAAGCGGTACCCCGGTTTAGTCACATCGCGGCCGCGGACCTGCCCCCAGGTTATGCCGATGGTTACGCTGTCGATGTGCCCCTTATCGAAACGCCCCTCTACTTGAATTACCTGAGCCAACGGTTTCAGTCCGGGGGTGGAATTATCGAAAGAGGTGAGGTGAAAACACTGGCTGAGGTGGCGCGGCCGCGACGCCTTATCATCAACTGCACCGGCCTGGGCGCACGAGAACTTGTTGGCGACCCAGAACTTTATCCCATTCGCGGCCAGATAACCCGCCTCCAGGCCGACGGCCCCCTACCCACCATCCTCGACGAACATACAGCTTCAGGGCTTACCTACATCATTCCCCGGCGTGATGGCGTAGTTATTGGCGGCACGGCCCA